>JBILGM010000078.1:0-7552 GCA_044351045.1 Methylococcaceae bacterium
TCCGGCCATTGAAGCGTTCGACCATGCCATTGGTTTGCGGATGGCGTGGCGGAATCAGGCGATGCTCGATGCCCTGTTCAACACAAGTGCGATCGAACACATGATCCCCGGAGGGCCGCTGCTCGCGACGCAGACAGCGATCCGTGAATTCAGAACCGTTGTCAGTCAGGCATTTCTGAATACGGAAGGGCGCCGCCTGAATCAGGGCTTTCAGGAAGGCTTTGGCTGACTGCGCGGTACGGTCTTTCTTCAGTTCGATGAAGACCCAGCGCGTCGCCCGATCAATCGCTACGAACAGATAACGCCTCGGTTCGCCGTCGATGGCCGGCAGGTATTTAACATCGATGTGCACGAAGCCCGGCTCGTAGGCCTTGAAGGCTTTCACGGACGGCTTTGGCGTCTTAGGCTCCAGGGCTTTGAGGTTGGATACGCCATGACGCCGCAAGCACCGGTCCAAACCGGAGCGGGACACCGCTGGATGAATGAATTCCCGCGTGACCACCAGCAGATCATCCAACGGTAAATGCAGGGCCGTCCTCAGATACACCACGATACTCTCTTGGGCAGCTGACAGAGTCGTCTGCAATTGATGCGGGCGATGCGAGGCGTCCTCGGTGGTATCGCGCTGTTTCCATTTACGAATGGTCGAGCGGGTGGTGTTGTACAGGCGGGCCAAGGCGCGTTCACTGAGCGACGAGGACTGAATCTCTCGACGAACCGCCGGGGTGGTACGAGCTTGCTGATGAAGGCGGATGTTCATGTGTCGGACTCCGTTGCTCGTGCGTCAAAAACGGCCCGGAGAATACTCCGCGCCTCGAACAAAGCATAGCTTCTCAGCGGAATATGATCTCTCGGGACGCAACATCTAGGCAGCCTGCTGTCGTTGATGCTGGCTAGCCCGCTCGGACATGGCCAGTGGGCCCCACCCGTGCCGGGCCAGATTCACAATCAGGGCCCGGTTGTCATAAGGAATGTCCGAGTCTTCGACGGCATCCATACTCGCTTAATCGAGAATGCAACGGTATTGATCGACTACATCAGGATGCCGGATACCCAATCTGCGACTGGAGCAACCATTTTGGGCTACGACGTCGGTTATTTCATCCGGGAAGTCGCCGATGGCAAACCGCTCAAGACACCCTACGATGCGAGCAAGGTACGAATCATAGACGGCCAGAACAAGGTGTTAATGCCTGGACTGATCGATACCCATGTCCATCTTAGCTGGGCTAACCTCACCCACATGATCAACTTTGTGACCAAGCTGAATGAACCGGACTCCGGCCTGACGTACCGCGACTGGTGGGTGGAAGATACGCGGGGTCCCGCAGATCCCTCATTTGTTCCGAATGCCGTTTATGTCACCAAACAGGAGGCGGCGGCTAATCTGATGATGCGAGGTTTCACCTCCGTCAGAGAGGTGGGCGGCATCGCGTAGAAGGTGAGGCGAGAGCTTAATCCGCATGAAGTGCTGATTGACCCGACCAACAAAAAGGGGCCCAAACAGCTTGCCCTGTCTGAGCCGGGGCCACGGATCTGGGCGGCAGGGGCTGTCATCTCCTCGACATCCGGGCATGCGGATGGCGGAGTGCACTGGCTTCCCGCTTCCATTTATTCCGCGATCCTGATGCCATGACGGTTGCTGAGCGTGAGGAACTGGTGTTCGAGATGGACCAATTTGGGCTCAGAACCGCCGATGGCGTGCCTGAGGTACAAAAGGCAGTGCGAGATAAATTCGTCAAGGGCGTTGATCTGATCAAGATCAGCACCGGGGGTGGGATATTGTCGCCACATGATCCTATTGACGCGACCACGTTTAATGGGGACGAGGTCAGTTCGGCCGTTCAGGTCGCGCAAGGTTTCAACACCTATGTGACCACCCATGCCTACAACGGGCACACGATCATCCGTGACGTCGCAAGAGGGGTCCGAATGATCGAGCATGCGGATTTGTTGACGGATGCCGCCGCGCGGATGGTTAAGCGCAAGGAATCCAGAAAAGACGCGGACTGACAGAATATTGGCCCCTGGCTCGGGATTTCGGCATTTTTTGACAACGAATATGCCGATCAACAGGAAGGCCCTAGAATCGACAAGCAAAAACAAGTTCAGGAGGGCGCACTCAAAGCGTATGCGCTTGTCAAGAAATACAAGCTAAAACATGTCGGGTGGGGTTCCGATGTCATGTTCCAGATGACCGGTGGCACCAACACCCCGAAGGTGATTGCCCATCTGCCCGACGATCTGGCGCCGCTGAAGCACTGGAAAAACGATAAAGGCAAGAAGGTGAACTACGCCTATTCCAACTTTGACATCCTGAGGATGATCACGGCCAATAACGGTCAGGTGCTGACCTTGTCCGGCCCCAGAACCCCTTATCTGGGAGCTGATGGGCATTATCTTCAGGAAGGCAATATCGGGGTTATCCGGGAAGGCGCGATTGCTGACCTTCTAGTGGTGGAAGGCAACCCGTTTCAATCCCTTGATATGTTCTATGACACCGACAAAAACCTTCTCATGATCATGAAGGATGGTGTTATTTATAAAAACACCCTGCCTGATAGCCACTAGCCACCATCTTGATATCCTCCACCAACCGGTCGATCCACTCCCGCCGGCTATCCCAGCCACACATGAAGCGGGCAGCCCCATGGCAGTCGCTGATGTAAAAGGACCAGCCCAGGCGACGCAAGGCATCGGCTTCTAGTTGGGACAGACGGATGAAGACCCCATTGGCCTGTCGAGTAAATGCCGGAATGATGCCGATATCGGCCAGGCAGGTCTCCAGATATTCGGCAGTCGCATTTGCGTGCCGAGCGTTGCGCTGCCAGGCACCGGTCTCCAGGAGACCCAAAAGGGGTGCGGTCATCAGCCGCATTTTGGAAGCGAGTTGGCCACCCTGCTTGCAGCGGTAGTCGAAGCCTTTGGCCAGCTCGCGGTCAAAGAAAATGACCGTGTCGCCAATGCCGCCGCCGATTTTTGAAGCCCCAAGGCTCAGCACATCCACTCCGGATTTCCAGCTCAATTCTGCGGGCGAAACGTCCTGCGACACCAGGGCGTTCATGAAGCGTGCCCCATCGACATGGACTCGCATTTCCTGCTGTCTGGCCCAGTGGCTCAATCGCCGCAACTCATCGACGGAATAAACGGTCCCGACTTCAGTGGATTGTGTCAGGCTGAGCACGGCGGGACGAGGAAAGCGTAAATCATGGCCACCCGGCATCAGCGCCTCGGCCGACTCTAGACTGAGCTTGCCCTGGTCACCCTCTCCAAGCAGCAAGCGTGCTCCATGAGAAAAGAACCCCGGCGCGCCACATTCGTCGGTTTCAATATGCGACCAGGCGTGGCAGATCACCGACTGGTAAGGCTGACACAGATGAGCCAGTGCCAGACTGTTCGCCGCCGTGCCATTGAACACGAAAAACACTTCGGCATCATGATCGAACAACGAGCGAATGGCATCGGCCGCGCGAGCGGTCCAGTCGTCAAACCCGTAAGCCGGCACGCTGCCGGTATTGGCTCGACCTAGATAATCCAGCGCTTCCGGGCATAACCCGGACCAGTTGTCGCTGGCAAACGACGGGTGATCCAGCATATTCATGGTAATCATCAGGCAAAATTACATCAGCAGGCCAAACGCTGGTGACAGATCATCCAGCAAAATCAACACTAAGCAACATCCATCCTCCATCATTCTCTCATGAGCAAGCCTACGCCCAATCTTGTCCACGTCATCAAGACACAAGAACAATCACCGGCCAGCCGGGCACATAGCCAGTTCAACACTCTCATCAAGAAAATCGACAAGCAGAAAAAGCAGTTAGCGGATTGGATCGCCACCGAATCGATGTATCGCAACAAGGTCGCCGCCGATTATGTGCCACAGCACAACCGTGTCGCCAACCTGAAAGCGGAACTCGCCCAATTGTTCGATCGGGCTTACGATGATGCCCGATTCAAGAAACGCGATCGGGAAAAACTCTCTCATCTGATTGTCGCGCTAGCTACCAGCGTACTCGAAGAGCATGACCGTGAGGACGTCAGGGCTTTGTATGACAAATACAATGATGTCGACTTCGCGACCGAGCAGCGAGAGATCGATGACGCCGAAGCTGAGTTTCTGCGCGCCATGATGGACAGCCTGGGTGTCGAATTCGGTGATGACGTCGACCTGACTGACCCGGAGTCCATGGCGGAGGCGCTGAAGGAAAAGATTCGCGAGGAGCAGGCGACGAGATCCGCTTTCGAGGAGACCCAAAAAGCCAACCGGAAACCCAGAAAGAAATCGGCGAAGCAGTTGGAGAAAGAGGCTAAGCAAGAGGCAGAAGCCCAGAACATCAGGAAGTCCATACAGGCGCTTTACCGCAAACTGGTGACGGAACTGCATCCGGACCGCGAAACCGATCCCGATGAGCGCGCTCGCAAGACGGAACTGATGCAGGCCGTCAATGTGGCCTATGAAAAGCGCGACTTGCTGCAATTACTGGAACTCCAGATCACCCTCGAACAAATTTCCCCGGAACACATCGGGTCGATTACCGAAGATCGCATAAAGCACTACAACAAGGTGCTGCGGGAACAGTCTGCCGAACTACAGCATGAACTTTCCCTGATCCAGAATCAGTTAAGAAGCCAATTCCAGTTGCCCTATTACCTCCCGCTGACGCCCAGGGATGTCATCAATCGGCTCAATGGTGACATCGCCAGCCTGAAACAGATCGCTCAATCCATAGATCATGACCTCAAGATCCTTGCGGATTTTGATGCTATGAAGCAATGGGTCAAGAACTACAAGATCCCGCGAGCCCGTCCGATGGATGAACTGGAGTTCCCGGGATTCAGGTTTTAGCGTCCGAGGAGATCACCCGATTCAATCCGGCGGCGGGACGCCCAATATCCAGCCCTCGACACGCGCCACTGCAGCCATGTTTGGGGGAAGCTCTGGTTGCAGCCATTCGATCAACTGCCCGTTGTGATCGGCCTGCTGCAGCATGGCGGCGATGGTATACGCATCCTGCTGGTCTGGCGTTCTTTGCTGGGCCGGAAAGCGGCCTTTCCAAAGTGAAGGATAGGCCTCGGCCAGCACCGATTTGCCGGCCGAAACGTCCCAGCCATCGAAGGGCCAGCAATGCAACCGATCGCCGAGCTGTTGTCGCAGATAACGCAACCATGGCAGCCCGGCATGAGTGGATTTAGCGACTGAACCGGGGACGTCAAAATGAAAGACCGACTTGGCTCCACAGCGCTCCTCGGTCAGGCGGCGCCATCGAGAAAGCCCGGAACGACTCGCGGCATCCCCGGCCGAGCCGTTGCGAACAAAATCGACATAGCGGTGGCGTCCATCCGTCGGCCAGTGCGCCTGAAAATCATCCAGAAAAGACGGCCAATCGGGCAGCAGATGATGCACTTCGAAGTAGCGTAGCGGGAACGAAAACCCGTGATCGATACCCACCAGCGCCGGCTCGCCCTCTGCCAGGGTACTGGCCAGCCATTCGGCCAGGGCAGCGCGGGACCAATACTTTGGGGGCCCGGGTGGCGACAGGACCTCGACGGGATCTTCCTGCTGGTTTGCCGCATAGACCCGGAGTCCTTTCAGGCCAGAACAGGGCGTTTCCGCGCCGGAATAATCGATACCGATATAACGTCTGAACAACGGCATGGTCGTCATGACGAGGTTGACCAAAGCAATCGAACCCATTCCCGGGTATGGCTGGCTGTCATCATCGAGTTCTCCCCCAAGGCCGCTGATAGTCAGCCATCATGACGCTGATGGCTGACCCATATCAGCTGATCGGTCTGGATGCCAAAGCGTCGCGCCTGATCCACCAGCTGATGGCGCAATTCATCCGGCAGCTGTTTATCTCGGGACAATATCCAGAAGTAGTCCCGGCTCGGCCCCATCACCAGCGACCAGCGATAGTCTTTTTCATCTAGAGCCACGACGTGGTAGCCGCCATAGAAAGGCCCGAAAAAGCTGACCTTGAGCGACCCCCGGTCCTTGCCATGGGTCAACAGCGCTCGACCGGTCGCCTGTTCCCATTCGTCTGATTTCGGGTTGAAGCCGCGGTTGATGACCTCGATGCTGCCATCCGGCTGCCCGCGATAACTGGCATTGATATCGGTCAGCCCACGCTCGAAGGAGTGATCCAGTCGAGCTATTTCGTACCATGTACCCTGATAACGGGTGACATCGAACGGGGTGACGGCCGTGATCCCTTTGGGTGGCTGGGTGGAACAGCCGCCCATCACCATCAAGATCAGCCAAATACCCGCCAACTTTGGCCAGTTGCGGTAAATGGGCTGCAGAGCGGTTTGGGACGGCATGATTTTTATCTCCATTGGATGCTCATATAAGGCAGAATAGCAGGACGGGCCATGAAGTCGATACTGACCCGCATGAGTGCGGGCAGACAAACCGAAATCATAGGGTCGGACAGTCCAGCTGCCCCGATCACACCATGGCCAGCCGCACCCAGACAACTCAAAAGCAATGATCCGGTGGCGCTTAAATGGCTTTTGCACACAGGGCAGCCGGAAAGCGATTGCGTTAACTATCGAGAAAATGGGAAACTAGCGCCCGAATTGAGTGGGCGTATTTAACGTCTGCATGGCCAACGACCCGTCGTGAACCGGGTGATCACACAGCCACACAGCCACACAGCACTCACCGCAACCCATCAAGTACCGGCAAACCCATCGGCCACCCCCGGGTTTGCAGCAATCGATCAAATCATGCCTCGGTGGCGAAATTGGTAGACGCAAGAGACTTAAAATCTCTCGACCTTACGGTCGTGCCGGTTCGACCCCGGCCCGAGGCACCATAAAAACAAGGACTTAAGAGTAACGCCTAAGATCTTATTTGGTACCTATTGCCTACAAGGTCCAATCCACCACAACAATTAGGGATAAAACTGAGCACTTAAGGGCATAAATGGCCGTCATTGGTAAGCGTAAAACAAGCGACGGAACCGTCACCTTCAGGGTGAGACTGCGCCTCCAAGGCCACCCAATCCAGACAGCAATCATTTGATCCTTAGGCAAACGCAAAAAAACCACCGCCAGTGGGTAAACATGGCAACGCCGCTGATTGATAACCCCGTAACAGTTGGCAAAACGGTCGGGCACGCTGGGGTTATCTTTCACAACGCCCCCTGATAGGCCCTTATTTCAAAGCCCCATCATTTCGGTCACCCTATGGCTTATCTGAAGCGCGGTAAAGACCGAAGGCAGGGGGTAATCCCCCCATTTTTGGTCTGAGCCAAAAGTAGAGGTCATGCGGTCATGGCCAACCGCTGCATGGGTGTCATTCCGCCCAAGGCCATGTGTGGACGTTCGTGGTGATATCGGTAGATCCACTGGGTCGCGAAAATCCTCACCTGCTCAAGATCAGCCCAGTCGTGTTGTGAGAGCCATTCATATCGGACCGTTCGATTAAATCGCTCAACAAACGCATTCTGCTGCGGCTTCCCCGGCTGAATAAACTGGATCTTGATTTCATTCTCATTAGCCCAATTCTGGACGGACGCACTTACGTATTCTGGGCCATTGTCAC
>JBILGM010000079.1:0-7501 GCA_044351045.1 Methylococcaceae bacterium
ACCTGACTCGCCTTCGTTCAGGATCGCCACGATCTGACTATCCGTGAATCTCGACTTCCTCATTCCAAACCTCCAAATGCTCAGAGGTCTCTATTTTCAACTTGTAGCCGTTTTAGGGAAGTCTACGAATCGCCATGGTTATTTCGCTCGCTTTCATCGCGTTCAAAATGACGAAGAAAGGTCCAGGTGGAAGCCACTTGAACTCATTTGTGGCCGGCGGACTTGCCCTGTTCGTCGGTCTGGCGGGAGTGAGTGTAGTTAGCGACGTGGGCGCAAACGGTGTGATTGCCTACTTGTCTCAATCTGGCGGCGGCGTGACAGATATTGTCTACGCCAACAACGAAGTTCACATCATCAACAACAGTGGCAGAACACAGAAAATTTTGGCCATCACACCCGTACCCCCTGCAACCAGCGTGGCATCGACTGCGCCACTGTACCAGTGTCAAGTAAATGATGAACTGGATATAGATGAGGGCTGCTATGTGAGGTTTGTCGTTCCTCTACCTCCAATCTAATTCCCGATTGACTCTCCCTTGAATTGGTTCACAATTCCGACCCACGGCGGTTGCGATGTTCGCTGAATGGAATCCCCCCAAATGTTCCCAGCTTGCATACCCGTGAAAACGGGCAACCCCCACCCACGATTTGATCGGCAGTATTGGAGAGTAGCGCTAATGAATACAACACCACGGGTCATGTCTTTGGTTCTGCTTGTTGCCGCCATATTTGGCTCTACGTCGGCCTACTGCGATACAAGCAAGACGTTCACTTTCGAGAACGCAGACAAATTTAACTTCGGGCCTCTTCTCATGTACGTCGAGAGCTCGCAGTGCATCGCTGACCCTGCGGCCCTCTTGTCTCAATTCGGTACGCTAGAGGCGCCAAGAGTTCTTGGAGCGAAAGCAAAGGCCACAGCCATCGTCAGCCCAGCATCCGGTGACAGCGAGTGCGCTGGAGATGGCAAGGCCCGATTTACATTGCGTTTCTTCGAAGAAGCTTCTGTTGATACGGAAGGGGTCGGTAATCCCCAACGAATCTCCAGCGTCACATTTACGCTCGGGAAGAACAACATCCTGGACATAGATAACCAAGGGCCGGGAGGATTCTCCATGGTGGATGTGGGCTTGAAAACTACACATGCAACAGCACCCAGCTATTCGATTGATTGGCAACAACTGCAAGCCAGTCGAAGGGACGTGGTCTACGCCAAAAATGGCCAACTGGAAGCAACGCTTCAGTGCATCAATCGCACACGAAAGGCTTGTAAGGGAACGGTGAGTGTCTCGCCTCGATGGACTGAAGGGGGAACTGCCAGGAGTTGGACTCCAGCCATCCTCGGAAAAGGGCTGTACAACATACCCCATGGCAAAGTTAAGACGGTGCCCCTAAATACCACCAAGGCTGGCAGGAGGCTGTTTACTAGAGAGCACATTCTTGCGTCTTCCGGAAGCAGCCTCGACGTTTCCTTGAACGCCAAACCGAGCGGAGGTGGTCCGATGCTTTCGCTGGCTACTGCAAACATTCCAACGCTACCTGCAGCCGTCCAAGGTGCTCAACTGAGCCTCAACGTCATCAATAATTCCAGTTCAATGATAAGCGCCTGTTTGTTCCAGCAACCGCAAAATCAACTGCCAGGGCTTTTCCCTGTGGTTTGGCTTTCTGCCCCCATGTATCCGGGTATGCGGAGAAACTTTGCCTGGAGCAACAATGATTATTCATTTGTGTGGGCAGAGACGGGGTGGCTGATGCCCGGCATCACATTCAATCCAAGCCAGGTGACGCCTGCTAACATCGGTGACCAAATTACATTCAACGTAGGTTCAGGGGGATATGGACAGTTTTTCAACCAGACTCCCTCAGCCCCCAACAATCTGACCATTACCGACGGCGGCAATATAAATCCGGGTCAGTTTGCTGTGGGCGTTGGCTTGTCTGGATCACCTGTTTACGTTGCACAGGCCCAACCCAATATGGCCTACCGGTTCCCCGTTTCATCCAACAGGATCTACCTATTTGCTGGGAATTGCCAAACTGGGGATGTGCTGGATACCCAGACCATATCGAACGCGGCGCTGATCACCTATGCCGGGCAAACGCAAGCGACGGCAACATTGCAGATGAATGGCATGTGGAACGTCACCATGGGTGGCGGATTGTGATTCAGGCGAAAAATCAGCAGTCATTGATTACGCTCAATACATGATCCAATAGGAGAGGTGGCAGAGCTTGGTTTAATGCACCTGACTTGAACTCAGACGAGGGCGAAAGGGCTGACGGAGTTGCTCGGAGCCGCCGAGAGTTCCGGGGTGATGCGGCGCTCAACCAGATCTCAAAATAGCGGACGCCACATCGACTTTGAGTGGAGGGAAAACCCGGTGATAGGCTCTCGAGTCGGCCGCCGGGTTTGGTCAGTACCCAATCTCTGTTCAACGATTTGCCCTGACATCATGACAGCGACTGCAGCAGGATTTTGCTGCGGTTAAGTGGTCCGGGCTGTCCGCTTCGACTTTTCTCCTCGCGGATACCGTTCACAGGGTTGTCACTAAGGGATCTGGTTTTTCAGTCCTTTGCCGGTGCGCGCGAGGTCCATTTCAACTGCGCTTTGCCAGGTTTTGTTTCAGGGGCCTGCAAATCACCCAAAGCATAGCGGTAGTCAGACACGGATTTGTGGAAGCTGCTGTAGGCGTCGGCGACCAGGATGGCCGCATCGCCGCTGGCCAGCTCTCGCTGGTTGACGAACATCAGGTTGCTGTCTCCCAGTTCATAGCGAGAGCGTTCGCCTTCCTCCATTTGCAGAGCGGTTTCCCGGTGTTTTTGGGCAATTTCCAGTCGCTTGAGTGCGGCCTTGATCGCTGACAAGGCATCCTTGACTTCAGCTGCGATGCGATCGCCGAGCAGCTGTGAGTCGGCTTCAATCCGCTCGAGATTGGCCTCGGCGCTGGCAATCCTGCCGCTGGCTACACGCTGCTGGACTGGCAGGTCAATGGAAACGCCGAGGTACATTTCCGAGCGATTGATCTGGTAATACTGGGTTTGAGGGTTGACACCCAAATCCTGGGCCCCGCTTAGGGAGAGATCGACACCCGGTTGACGTTGATTGCGAGCGAGGTCACGATCGATTTCGGCATTCTTGCGTTGTTGCTCCAACCGTTTCAATTCGGGTCGTCGACTCAAGGCTTCATCGACTACCGTATGCCATTCCATTCGTTGCGGCATTCTGGGCTCTGGAAAACCCTCGGGCAGGTTTTCGGGCTGTGGCAGTTGTGGTTGACCGTCGGGGGTCCGCAAATACAACGATAGCTGAATCGCGGACTGCTCCAGCAAACGCTCCGCTGCTACCACCCGCTCGCGCCGTTCGAGGATGGCGCGTTGATTGTCGGTGGCGTCGATGGATGGCAAATCGCCGCCGGCAATGCGCGCTCGCAATCCGGCGTCGCGGGTTTCGGCGACGGTCAGCAGGTCACGCGCTGCGGCTAGCCGGCGGCCGGCAAGCACCCAGTCCCAATAGCGTTGAGTGGCCACTCGCTGCAGCTCAAGCAATTGGGCATCGTAGTCATGATGCGCGATCAGTTGCGACAATTCGGCCTGTGCCAGGCTGGCGCGACGTCGATCAATCGTTCGGTTACGCCAGAGTGGAATGCTGACGCCGGCCCGAAATTCGCCAGAGTCCGCTGTCTGGCTTTTGCCCTCGTAAACTGGGAAGTTGCCTGAACCCAAACGGTAGCCACCGAAGAAGGTGGCGCCCCAATAAGGGGTTGGTTGTTCGAAACCGATGTCGACCATCTCGTTTTCGTAAATGCCGGCCACCGAGGAGCGGCTGAGGAGTTTGAGACTGGTGTCGAAACCCCCTTCCGCGGCCAGTTTGTCCCCCGCTGCCATGTCCTTGCGTTTCGTGGCCGCGATCAGCGAAGGGAAGCTTTCCAGAGCTGATTGGATCACGGTTTCCAGCAACAACGTTCCGGGCTTGGTCGGCAGTGAGATCTCACCGAGTTCCAGCGCCTTTCGATGCTTCGCTCGCGTCCCTCCCGGGTGATGACCGCTGGCCCCGGCCTCCGTCATGACCATGACGATGCTGATGCATCCGCTCAGCCAGTATGTGAGACGCCACATTGTCATTTGGCGTCTTTTTCACCGTTGACGAGTTTGGATTTATCGAACGCCGGATCAGATTTCTTCAGTTCAGGATGACTGGGGAGGTAAACGGGTGGGAATCCATTGAAAATTCGCCACAACTCATAACCGAGCCTTACCTGATTCAGCAGAACCCAGCCGTTTACCCTGACCCCCTGACGGATAAAGCGGTCACTGGGCCAGGGCAGGTCATTGGGGTCTGGCAGTACCAAAATGCGAAAGTCGCCCTTGCCGTTATCGGTGGCATCGATCAACGACACTTCACCCCCAAATGTGCCCACCGCCACTTCCGGCCAACCGGAAAACTGCAGGGCCGGGTAGCCTTCGAACTGGAGTCGTACCTTGCGACCTGGAGTGATCAGCGGAATGTCATTGCCATCCATCCATAATTCTACGGCCCGTTCCTGAGTGGATGGAATCAACACGGCCAGCGGATCACCGGGTTTGACTACTTCCGCTTGTGAACTGACCGCCAGACGCAGGATGGTTCCGGGACGCGGCGCTTTGACTGTCTGCGTTTTCTGTCGAGCCTGGCGAGTGTCGAGTTTTAGCTTCTCGGCCTGGGCATAGGCCAGTTCCTCCTGGCTTTTGGCAAGCTCGGCATTGGCCTTGGCCATCGTGGATTGCGTGTCCGCATTGGATTTTTGACGGTCGGCCCGAATGGCTTCCACTTCGCTGGTCGCGGCCTCGAGCGTGGCTCGGGCCCGGTCGGTTTCCGTACGGCGCTGAGTCACTTCCAAAAGCGCCAGTTCGTAACTGCGGGTGGATGACAGTCCCTTGCCTTGCAAGGTCTCCTGCCGCTTGAAGTTCAGTTCAGAGGTGGTGAGTGCGGCGTCGGCTGCCTCTAGCGCGTGACGGGCGGCTTTCAGACGTTGCTCGGCCATACGGATGCGTGAGTCGGCTCCAGAGAGGGCCATCGCGCGTGAGTTCACGGCCATGGCTGATTGATTCTGTAATTCCGCGATGCGGGTCTGAATGGTGACGATGCGACCGGCCAGGGTTTTCTGCTCTGCCTCCAATCGTCTCATCAGCTCGGGATCATAGTCGGTGATGTCGGCAATCCGGTCACCCGCATTCACAATGGATCCCTCTTTGACCCACCAGTGAAGAACCCGGCCCTCCACCGGGGCCTGCAAGGTCTGTTGCCGTTCAATGGGCGCAAAGGCAACCACACGGCCATAACCCGCCACGTTCTGCTGCCATGGGGTCAGGGATAGTCCAATGAGGATCAGCACGAGCAGGCTCAACAGCGAGCGGGCCAGCCAGCGGGCCGGTCCCGTGGTCATGGTCAACCCGAGCGCGGGGAGAACGGGAATCCCGTCATTCTCGTTGATCTCGGCATCCGCCTGATGTGCAGGGAGACGGTTGGACTTCATGTTGCTGACGTCAGGGACGCGGGGTTGTCGAGTTCATCCAGCAACTCCTCTGAAGGTATTTCCCTCACCCCCCCCTGATTGATTCGCCAGACATGATCACAGCGCCGAATCACAGACGGATTGCGGGTGGCTACCACGACTGTCCAAGGGGCGTCGCTACGCAGAACCCAGGCAATGACTTCCTCACTCACGCGAGGGTCGATCGTATCGAGTGCGTCATAGATGAGCAGGAGGCGCGGTCTGCCCACCAGGGCGCGGGCTAGCAGGAGTCGCCGAACCTGCTCGGGAGGCAAGGGCATGCCCAGAAAGTTCAGCCGGGTATTCAGCCCATCCGGCAGGGCGTGAATAGCGGTGTCCAGAGCAACGCCCCGCAGAGTATCCTGCAAGGCGTCCCAATGGACGTCTTCCCGACCCATTCGGAGATTGTCCAGGACAGAGGCTTCCAGGATGCCCTCATCCTTGATCAGCGCCAGTCGTTCGCGCAGATCGCTGACATTCAGGTCACGCAAATCGTGCCCATCCAGCAACAGCGCTCCGGAACCCGGGACCCGCAGGCCCATCATGAGCTCCAGCAGTGTACCCCGACCGGATCCGCTGCTACCGACCAAGGCAATCCGCTCGCCCGGTGCAATTCGGGCGTTGACATGAACTAACCCCGAATCACTGTGGCGATCGCCCGGGTATGCATAGCCTAGATCCTGAAGGATTACCGCCATCGGACCCATTCGCTTGGATAGCTTCTCGCCCTGCTCAGATTCCAGTGGAAGGTCGAGAAGAATGCTCAGTTTATTCATGCCTGACATCAATTCGTAATAGCTCGTCAGTGACTTGCCCAGACGTGAAATACCGCCCAGCATGGCGCTTACAACGAGCTCAGCCGCAATCAGCTGGCCAAGCGTCAATTGCCGCTCGATGACCAGCCATCCGCCCAGGCCCAGCAGCAGGGTGCTGGCGAGGGTCTGCAGAGCCAGGATGCCGACCTGTTGCCGCATTACGATCCTGAAATGTTTGCCAGCAGCGCCCAGATATTCCCGAGCCAGGCGATCGGTAGTGGCAGACACAAAGTCGGCGCCGCCTGCCCATTTCACCAGGCTGACATTGCGGGCGAGTTCCTCCAGCCATGCAGCTACGGCGTACTTCGTGCGCGATTCCTCAACGGCGGTAGGAATGGCATGGCGTCCCATGACGAAGAAAATGAAAAGGACTGCGATGACCAGTAGCAGATCGAAAGTCAGGAGGATCGGGTGATAAAACGCCAGTAGTAGCATGCCAATCAGCGTTTGCAGGGCGTAGGCCAAGCCATCGAGCAGCAGCACGGAGGCGGCTTTCTGGACCGTCATCAAGTCAAAGAACCGGTTGACCAGTTCCGGCCCGTTGCGACCATCGAAAGCTTCCAGCCGAACTCGTTGCAACCGACCGGCGATATCACCCAGCAGACGCACAAAAATGCGGCGCTGGAGCATTTCCACCACGTAGATTTGAAAGGCGATGAGGATATTGTTCATCGCGAGACAACCCAGCAGCACTAGCACCAGCACGACGAGTGGTTGCAACAACATGCCGAAGGCAATGGTGTTGACCAAGGTCTGGACTGCGACCGGTGTTGCCAGGGCCATCAAGCCGGCACCCAGAGAGAATGCGACAAGAGCCCATAAATCCAGGCGTTCCAGGCTAATCAGCCGGCTGAGATTCTCCCTGGCGTGACGCGCATGACGGTCATCCATGTTGATTGGGTCGGATTTCGGCAGATACGTCATAGGATCAAGGGTGCCGGGATGGCTTCAGCCGGTGTTGCGCATGCCCGCCGCAATTGCGTTGATGCTACGTAACAGCGGTTTCATCCAAGGACTGGCTGTTGGCTCTTCGGTCTGCCTGACCTGCCGGATGAGACGTACCTGCAGGTAATTCAGTGGGCCCAAGTAGGCGTCCCGTCGTTCGAGCGAAGCGGCCAAGGTAGGGTTTTCTGCGACCAACCTATCTTGTTGGGCGAC
>JBILGM010000080.1:0-7402 GCA_044351045.1 Methylococcaceae bacterium
GAGCTGTTCGTAGCGCCGCTGCACTACGGCTTCGTCTTCTTCGGCTGGTTGGCACTGGCGATTGCCGGCGTACTCCTGCAAGTCTTCGCTAGCTTCGGCAACGTCATCGGCAAGGACCTGTGCCCCGATATCGACTGATCCTTGGAGTCTGACTGCTATACCCCGGACTGAGACTCACCCCCGCCGATCCACATCGGCGGGGGTTTTCATTTGATCCGCTTCAAGCACTATGCGGCACGAGAGAGGTCACCAGACATTCACGGTAGAATAACCGCTCCCAACCGTTGATTTCTGCTCATCTCAAAACCCCACCTCATGATCTCTGCCCCTGATCTTTTTTCCTACCGCCCCTACTGGGCCAAACGGTTCGGCACGGCGCCGCAATTGCCGACGAATCGCGAGGAAATGGGGGCACTGGGCTGGGATTCCTGCGATATCGTCATTGTGACGGGAGATGCCTATGTGGATCACCCGAGCTTTGGCATGGCGATCATCGGGCGACTGCTGGAGGCGCAAGGCTTCCGCGTCGGCATTCTGGCCCAGCCGGACTGGCTCTCGGCCGGTGGCTTCAAGCGACTGGGCAAACCCAACCTGTTTTTCGGGGTGACTGGCGGCAACATGGATTCCATGGTCAACCGCTACACCTCGGACAAAAAAATCCGCTCCAATGATGCCTACACGCCGGGCGGCGAACCGCACAAGCGGCCCGACCGTTGCGTGACTGTCTATGCCCAACGCTGCCGGGAAGCCTACAAGGAGGTGCCCATCGTACTAGGCGGCATTGAGGCCAGCCTGCGTCGGATCGCCCACTACGATTACTGGTCGGACAAGGTGCGGCGCTCGGTCCTGATGGATGCCAAGGCCGATCTGCTGGTCTACGGCAATGGCGAGCGGCAGGTAGTGGAGATCGCTCATCGGCTAGCCGCTGGCGAACCAATCAGCGCGCTGACCGATATTCGCGGTACCGCACTGCTTCGAAAATCACCCCCGGACGACTGGCATACGCTCGACTCGACTGAGATCGACCGACCTGGTCCCATCGGTCCGGCGGTGGACCCCTACCAAATGGAGCCTGATGCGAAGGATTGCGCCACGTCTTCCGCCGATAAGAATGTGGTCCGCTTTGAGCGTCGCCGAACAGACCCCACCCGCACCGTCATTCGCCTGCCCGCTTATGAGCAGGTACTGGACGATGCCGTGCTATATGCCCATGCCTCGCGGGTGCTGCATCAGGAAACCAACCCCGGCAATGCCCGCGCCCTGATTCAACGACATGGCGAGCGAGAAGTGTGGATCAATCCTCCACCGATTCCATTGACGACCAAGGAGATGGACGCGGTTTACGATCTGCCTTATTCCCGCCACCCGCACCGCGAGTATGGCGACCGGAAGATCCCCGCTTTTGAGATGATCCAGCACTCGGTGACCATCATGCGTGGCTGTTTTGGCGGCTGCAGCTTTTGCTCCATCACCGAGCACGAAGGCCGTATCATCCAGAATCGTTCGGAAGATTCGATCATCCGCGAACTGGAGGCCATCCGCGACACCTCGCCGAGCTTCACCGGGCACATTTCGGACCTCGGCGGGCCAACCGCCAATATGTATCGTTTGGCGTGCAATGACGAGAAGACCGAGGCGTCCTGCCGGCGTTTGTCCTGCGTCTTCCCGAGCATCTGCAAGAACCTGAATACGGACCATGGCCCGCTGATCAAGCTCTACCGCCGCGCCCGCGCCCTGCCTGGCATCAAGAAGATCACCATCGGTTCGGGTCTGCGTTACGACCTAGCGGTGAAGTCGCCGGAATACGTCAAGGAGTTGGTCACCCATCATGTCGGCGGCTACCTGAAGATCGCGCCGGAGCATACCGAGGCGGGCCCGCTATCAAAAATGATGAAGCCCGGCATCGGCACCTACGATCAATTCAAGACGCTGTTTGACAAATATTCGAAAGAGGCGGGCAAAGAGCAGTATCTGATTCCCTACTTCATCGCCGCGCATCCGGGCACCACTGACGAGGATATGCTCAATCTGGCGCTATGGCTTAAACGGAATGGTTTCCGCGCCGATCAGGTGCAGGCGTTTTTACCCTCCCCGATGGCCAATGCAACAACGATGTACCACACCGGCAAGAATCCGCTGCACCGGATCGGCCGCGACAGCGAGGAAGTCTTCATCCCCAAACGGATGAAACAGCGCCGGCTGCACAAGGCTTTTCTGCGCTATCACGATGCAGAGAACTGGCCCATGCTGCGCGAGGCGTTGAAGCAGATGGGTCGCGCCGACCTGATCGGCAACGGCAAGCACCATCTGGTCCCCAGCTGGCAGCCCGCGGGCACCGGCCTGGCTGCCGGGGGCCAGCGGACCGGCCGCAAGACCAAACCGTTTCAGACGCAACACACCGGGCTTCCGCCCCGGGCCCGATCGAGCGATAAGAGAAAGCCCCACCGACCTTGAGCGGAATCGAACTGTCTACTGGGCGGGTCTTGTAAAATCAGGTTCAACTTAAAACTGCGCCAGAGGCTTGCGAGCTTTCGGCGCTCGGCGTTGCGGCGCATCACACCAAACCGAGGAGAAGACGATGTGGGAAGTTGATTTGCTGGCGGCCGTCAGGGCCATCGAAAAATCCATGGCCTATGTAATGTACCGACTGATGATCTGCTTCGGCGCAGCACTCGGCTATCTCCTGGCCACTCTGGCGGGTGCCGGAACGCTGGTGGGCTTCGGGTCGCTGGCCAAAAACGCGCTCGCACTGGGCCCTTTAGGCGCCCTAGTCGGTTTTGGCTTGTTCGCCTACCTCATGTTCAAGATGCGCCCGACTTGGCTCAGCGCGGTCAATGTCCCTCAACTGGCATTACTGGCTGACCAGATCAAGCGAGTTCCATTGCCCACTGGCAAGGCGCTGATCGATTTCGCCAAACGGCGACAGGCCGAATGCTTTCCCAGTCCGCCTCGATTGTTCCAGCTGGACGAGGCCATCCGTGAAACCCAGCGCGATATGGCCTATCTACACCCTTGCCCGAAGCTGCCCAGAGATCAACCCGCATTGAATAATGCAGCCATTCGTACAGTCCGCTGGCTGTCCGGCCTGAACCACCAGACCCTGCTGGCCTGGCATTTTTACAAAGGATCGGATAATCCCTGGCTGACGGCTGCCGACGGACTGGCTGTGCACGAACGCCACTTTGGCGGCATGACCAAAAACCGGCTGGTCGTTACCGTCTTTTCCTGGGTGGGATTCGCGCTGGCCTATCCGCTGTTGCTCGGCGGTATCCATCTGCTGATCGAGGACATCCCGATCAACTTCAGTTTTTGGCCGCAGGTTTTTGCCGGCGTATTCGCATGGGCCATAAAGGCGGCGTTCTTCGATGCGATTGCCGAGGCCGCAATGATGGCGTTTTTCTTTCCGCTGGCGGAAAAGGAGGCCGGACAGCCCGTCAGCGATGCGCTCAGACAGCACTCAACCGCCTTCCAGCAAATCGAGCAAAAATCCGGACACTACCTTGAATAAACGCCTTTGCGGGAGCTCCAAAAGATCACGCTTCGACAAGCCTCTGAGCGCCACCTAAGGGTTCAACGCGAACGAGGCTTCATATAAAACAATCCATTATTCGTTCTTGCGGAGCCTGTCGAGGCCGGAACGAATATTTTTTACAGCCTCCCTTTACCTGATACCACTTGGCTAAAACCTTGCCCCATGGTAGGTAATCCCCTATATTCCCCTAGTTTTCCGACCGACAGGATGAGCCCATGAGAGTTATCCAAGAAGCACTCACGTTTGACGACGTTCTTCTCATTCCGGCTCACTCCAACGTCCTGCCCCGAGATGTGAGCCTCAGGACTCAGCTCACCCGCCAGATCAGCCTGAACATCCCCCTATTATCCGCCGCCATGGATACGGTGACGGAAGGTCGATTAGCCATCACTATTGCCCAGGAGGGCGGCATCGGCATCATTCACAAAAACATGAATGCCGAGCGGCAGGCTTATGAAGTCAGTATGGTCAAAAAATACGAGAGCGGCGTCATCAAAGACCCGTTCACCGTCTCGCCGGATGCCACCATTCGCGACGTTCTTGAACTGACCCGCGCCAAGGGTATTTCCGGCGTGCCGGTCGTCGACAAAGGCGATTTGGTCGGCATCGTCACCAGCCGCGACTTGCGCTTCGAGACACGTATGGACGAACCCGTCTCCCGGGCAATGACCCCAAAACAGAAGCTGATCACCGTCAGGGAGGGCGCGAGCAAGGAAGAAGCAATTCGCCTGCTGCATGAGCACCGCATCGAGAAGGTGCTGGTGGTCAATGATCAGTTTCAGCTGCGCGGCATGATCACCGTCAAGGACATTCAGAAATCCCGCGATTACCCGCAAGCCTGCAAGGATGAACAGGAGCGCCTCCGGGTTGGCGCGGCGGTCGGCACCGGAGCGGGCACCGAGGAACGAGTGGAAGCCCTAGCGGCGGCGGGCGTCGACGTGATTGTCGTCGATACCGCGCATGGTCATTCTCAGGGCGTACTGGATCGCGTCCACTGGGTCAAAACCCACTACCCGCAGATTCAGGTCATTGGCGGCAACATAGCCACCGGGGAAGCCGCGCTGGATCTCGTCAAAGCTGGCGCGGATGCCGTCAAAGTCGGCATTGGCCCCGGCTCCATCTGCACCACCCGCATCGTGGCCGGCGTCGGCATCCCGCAAATCACGGCGGTGTCCAACGTCGCCGAGGCGCTGAAGGGCACCGGCGTCCCACTGATCGCCGACGGCGGTGTGCGCTACTCGGGCGATGTGGCGAAGGCACTGGCAGCCGGTGCGTATACCGTCATGCTCGGCGGCTTGTTCGCGGGCACCGAGGAAGCACCCGGTGAAGTTGAGCTTTATCAGGGGCGGTCCTACAAAACTTACCGTGGCATGGGCTCGCTGGGCGCCATGTCGCAATCGCAGGGATCAAGCGACCGTTACTTTCAGGAAAGTACCGAAGCCGAAAAACTGGTCCCCGAGGGCATCGAGGGCCGCGTACCCTACAAGGGGACACTGGTCTCCATCCTGCACCAGCTGGTCGGCGGCGTTCGCTCCTCGATGGGCTATACCGGCTGCAGCACGATCGAGGAGATGCGCAACAAGGCCTGCTTTGTTCGCGTCACTTCCGCCGGCATGCGCGAAAGTCACGTGCATGACGTGACCATCACCAAGGAAGCGCCGAACTACTCGATGGATTGACAAGGGGCGCCTGCGGTCCAGACAGCGCCCCTCACCCGACCGATCTTGCTCAGACAAAACGGCCAAAACACCTTATTCAATCAGTCCCGCTCGCCGGGATTTTCTTCACCCGAACGGGCAGGAAGACACTATGCAGAACATCCACGCCCACAAGATCCTGATCCTGGACTTCGGCTCGCAATACACGCAGTTGATCGCCCGACGCGTTCGCGAGATCGGCGTCTATTGCGAAATTCATCCGTGGGACTGCAACGAGGATTACATTCGGGAATTTGCCCCACGCGGCATCATCCTGTCAGGGGGGCCGGAAACGGTTACCCAGGCAGACTCTCCCCGGGCGCCGAGCCTGGTCTTCACACAAGGCGTCCCCGTCCTGGGCATCTGTTACGGCATGCAGACCATGGCCGAGCAACTGGGCGGCAAGGTGGAAGCCTGCGCCCATCGCGAGTTCGGCTATGCCCAGGTGCGGGCAAGGGGCCATTCGCGGCTGCTCACCGATATCGAGGATCATGCCTCGCCCGAGGGCCATGGCTTGCTTGATGTTTGGATGAGTCATGGCGACCAGGTCACGGAACTACCCCCCGGCTTCAAGCTGATTGCCTCGACTGAGAGCGCCCCCATTGCCGGCATGGCGGATGAAGACCGCGATTTCTATGCGCTCCAGTTCCACCCCGAGGTGACCCACACCCGGCAAGGACAGCGCCTGCTCAGCCGGTTTGTCACCGACATTTGTGGCTGCGAAGCGCTGTGGAATACTCGAAACATCATCGAGGACAGCATCGCCAACCTGCGTGCAAAAATTGATCAGGATCAAGTCATCCTGGGCCTGTCCGGCGGCGTCGATTCGTCCGTGGTGGCGGCGCTTCTGCATCGTGCGATTGGCGACCAGCTCATCTGCGTTTTCGTGGATACCGGCCTGCTGCGCCAGAACGAGGGCGATCAGGTGATGGCCACCTTCGCCAAACATATGGGTGTGCGCGTCATCCGGGTGGATGCCGAAGCCCGTTACCTCGCGGAACTGGCGGGTGTGACCGACCCCGAGCAGAAGCGCAAGATCATCGGCCGGCTGTTCGTGGAAATCTTTGACGAGGAAGCCGCCAAACTCTCCGACGCCCGCTGGCTGGCCCAGGGCACCATCTACCCGGACGTGATCGAATCGGCCGGCTCCAAGACCGGCAAGGCCCATGTCATCAAGTCGCACCATAACGTCGGCGGCCTGCCCGAACACATGAAGCTCAAGCTGGTCGAGCCGCTGCGCGAACTGTTCAAGGACGAGGTGCGCAAGCTGGGCCTGGAATTGGGTCTGCCCGCCGAGATGATCCACCGCCACCCCTTTCCCGGCCCCGGCCTGGGCGTACGCATTCTCGGCGAAGTCAAGAAGAGCTATGCCGATCTGTTACGCAAGGCCGACGCCATCTTTATCGAGGAACTCTACCGGCACGACCTCTACGACAAAACCAGCCAGGCCTTTGCCGTCTTCCTGCCGGTCAAGTCGGTCGGCGTCATGGGCGACGGCCGCCGCTACGACTACGTCATTGCCCTGAGGGCCGTGGAAACCATCGACTTCATGACCGCCCGCTGGGCGCACCTGCCCTACGACTTCCTTGACCTCGTCTCCCGCCGCATCATCAACGAAGTCCCCGGCATCTCGCGTGTCACCTACGACATCTCCGGCAAACCACCCGCGACGATCGAGTGGGAATGAGGATGACCCGCTAACCGACAGCAGGTCTCGCTTCGTCCTTCCGGGTTGCGGCCCAGACCGAAGCCGCTATTGACAGCCTGACTGCGCGGGATCGGTCATGGGGTGGACCTGTTCCATCGTCATGCCCAGGCTCAGGAGCAACCGTTGCATCTCTCCCTAGTCGTCTTGTCGAATTCCAGCAAATCCAGGATGCGGCGGGCGCCAAACCAGTTATGCACCGCCCAGAGGATCAGGCCCACCAGCGCGGCCAGGGCAAACCAGGCATTCGAGCCGGTACGCAAGGCGATTTCCTGTCCCTGTCCGCTGAGCAGCATCAGGCCGGCGCCGACCAGCAGCACCAGCACGCTCCAGATACAGGCACCCAGTACCCCGCAGCAAGGTAAGCACCCAACCGTCCCACCTGTGACTTCGTAACTTCAGCCGGCATGCTCCTTCCTTTTGTGGAGTGAGCAAGATGACAAGACGGAAGCGAATGGTTGTTGTGGA
>JBILGM010000081.1:0-7322 GCA_044351045.1 Methylococcaceae bacterium
CGTCGGGGTGCTGATGGCCATCTCCCGGCAGATCTCTTTGACGGAGAGGCCTGCCTCAACCCGTTTAAGCGCGTCCATGATCTGGCTGTCCGTGAATTTCGATCTTTTCATATAGAACTCCCTTGATGTCGGAAATTCTACTTTTGACCCCAGCCCATTTCAGGGGGGATTACCGGTTGCCCGGTCCCCCACTACGCATCTGAACTTTGTTTTTAAGCGAAGAGCGCTGTAATTCATATAGCCAAGGACGAGGACAAAGGAATCTTAATTGGCCACCGCCTTGTTCGCTCCAAAATCCGTCGCGAAAAGGGCGGAAGCCGGGCAGACCAGATCAAGGAAGAACCGATTAAATCTTCAGTTCTTGGATGGCTGACGAATAATTACCGTGATGTGCTTTTGATGAACTTCCTAAGGTTTCTTAGGTTTTCGCGATTTTTCGCCGTTCTTTTTGGGCAATCGATAACCTCGACGACAGCCGTGTCAACTTGTTGAATCACCTCGCCAGCCACTACGAAGTTCGTGATTAAGGTGGAGGTGCCAACTTTGGTGTCGGCGTCAATCTCTGTGTGTCGAGTAGCAATGCCGATCACCTTGCCATAGGGCGGATACATATAGCCGTTGCTTCCAGCGGTTGCAAGCTCAATGACTCCATCTTCATACAAGATTTCCCCATAGGCAGGAAAACAGTCTTCCTTACCGGAGGGTTGGGAAACATAACATTGCGTTCCATCGACCGTGGCATCGTCGCCGCTATTGAAAGTCACATTGTAATTGCCGTAAAAGGTGACTCCTCCATCAATTGTGGTCGTGGTCTTGGTGCATAGCTTTCCAGCTTGTGCAGTTGACAGGGAAAGAAAAGTTAAAGCGATGATCGCGGATAATTGATTGATTCTCATTGAAATAATACTTCGTTGATTTTATTTTAGCCATTCGCTAGTCACCTATGGGATTGAAAAATTAATCAAAATGGTCGTCAATAGTGAATCTAGCGCTAATAGAGCATAACAACTTTCAAGAGTAGGTGAAAGCTATACCAGTCGAAATTGGCGCTCAAAAAAAGCCCCCAAGCCATTGGCAAATCTGGTGGTGGCTGGACCACCAAAATTCATCTAGTTGCCGCGAGTGATCGCTGCGCGATCAGCTTCAGATGCTCCCCCGGCCAAATAACGACTCGCCTGCGGGACGCCAGCTGCTGATCGATTTTGGGCCGGTGGCAGAACCTACCCCGCCTATCATGGACCGCGCCTATGAGGAGGACGACACACGCCAACTAGCTCTGGATCTCGGCTTTGTACCCGTCTTATTTCGGCATCAATGGCCTTCAAGTGATTGGCCCAAATACAGATCGCTCGTTGGTTGCAGTCTCCTCAGTGCATGAAGTGATCACGCCAGACATCTCTTAATCTGGCGTACTCGAGTGCGGACGGTAAGACGATCTCAGTCTACGGGGGGACTGGTCAAGGATTCGACCGGGGATAAGGACTCAAGCTCGGGGACCAGCTCTTCGCTCCGATGTTGCGTCTCGGCGAGGACAAGGCGAATCCGATCCTGCAGCTCTTTGAAATTGATTAGTCCGGACGCCGCGTACCGATTCTCGGAGCCCCGGAGTTCTCTCAACCGACCGTTTTGTAGCCAACTTATGTAGGTTTAACCACTCCCTGCAATAGCGCCAGAGAGTGGAGGTACAGATGTTTTATTATTTGTTACTTCTGGTTGGTTAGGATCATTTCAGCCGGGAATCTCATCCCTTGCAAGCCCAACGACTTGCTGATTGTCAGGGTCTTCTTGTCCCTCGATAAATCATAGAGATAGACTTGCGGGTCATTCGTGTTATCCGAATCATCAAAGATCATGTAGTTTGCGGCAGGAATCTCTGGCAGGGTGTTCGTGGCGGCCACCCGTTTTTCATTCACCGCTGACCATGTACCGTTAGGCGAGGTGGTTGGCATGTTGGTGATGTCCTCGTAGCACGTACCCCGGGTCTTTCTTTTACTCAACTGAATGGATCCCCCCGCATTGCATTTTGCGTACTACTTGATGATATCTGGCACTCCAGGAGGCAGGGGTAGCTCTCCTGCGCAAGTAATCTGCTGGCCGGCCAACTTCATGCCAGTCAGAGCCCATTTTCCAACCAAGGCAGCATCCTGTGGACCCGCCTGAGAGGTAATCGGGGCAAATAAATAGCCCGCGAGAGCAATCGCAAGAGCGGATGATTTCATCAATATTTCTCCGTGATTTGTTTTTTAGAGCAAGATCTCTCGTTGAAGTACAAGTTCGTCATCGCTTCACGCATGATTTACCCAACCCTAACGCACATGGAGCAACGACATCAACACTGCGTTCTGTATTTCCACTGCTCCATCGCACCGCTACCATAGATCAGACACTCAAAACCTCAATCGACTGGTCCTTTGCCGTTTACAGATCACTCCATCAATGAAATGGCACGATTGGTCAGATCGTATCGGACACCTCTGTCTTAAAGCCTGGGACTTCGTGACCGGGAACCGACTCTCGGAGCCCCGGTGCTTAGGGCTAAGCCCCAAGGAATGGTGTACGCCATTCATAAAAAGCGAGACATCATGATGCAGCAAACCATCCAGCCACCACTCTTCTTCAGCAAAGTTTCGGCTGGCTTCCCGTCACCAGCCGAGGATTACAAGGACAAGCCGCTTTGCCTCAATGAGCATCTTGTGGAGCGTCCCGCTGCCACTCCTCTATCCGCCTTGCTGACAATGGCATGGTCGGCGATGACTATCACCCCGGCGGTCTGGTGATCGTCGACAAGTCCATGACCCCGAGAGATGGGGCCGTGGTAGACGCGAATGTTTCCGGGGATCTGATGATCAGGAGACCGGCAATCAGAGGACGGTCAGGCTGGCTCTTCCCGGCCAACCTTGACTATCGCCCGATCGAGCTCAAGGAACGGCTGGAATACCACATTCTTGGTGTGGTGCTGCACCGGATTCATAGCATTACAGCCTGTGCCTTGAGAGCATGCAGGCAATTCATGTATTTCTCAGCCAACTACTCTGACATCACGAAACTCGAAGTAGATGTGATCGTCAATGCAGCGAATCAATATCTGATGGGCGGGAGCGGAGTTGACGGGGCCATCCACAGAGCAGCTGGCCCTGAGCTATCGGGTATATCTGCGATACAGCGCGGCACACCTTGCCGTGCAGGGGCCTAAGGCTGCAAGATCAGGTCAGCGGTACATGCGTATCTGGTGATTCGGTTTTTTGCACAATTCCGAACATGACTACCGCAAGCACCAATCTTGAATTTGTGGGGTAGAATGTCCCGGATTGACGTCGATCACGTTCTTTTGGAATCGTGACTGGGGCATATGGAGCGAGGACACGTGGCTGCCAGCCTGAATGCTGCCCGATAACCGCAATGTCGCCAGACTGACCACTCCACCGTTACGGGGCGACTCGCCATGGGATTCCCCAACCCCGATTAAAAACACTCTAGTCGAAACGCAATATTCGCGTCATTGAATAGCGTGATGAAATCCTCCCATTGGACGGGGTGCGGTGCTCCCGGATAAATGAATGGCGGGAAATCAGGACGCTCTCTCATCATTCTGAGGGATAAGCAGAAGTAAAAAGCTGGCCTATGGACAACGATACAAACAAAATTCTCTGGCTCATTTCCCACGGATACCTACCCAAGGCGGACACCCTGGTGGGCAATGAGGGGGAGCCCGCCTGGACCCTGGAGGCCGTGGCGCAGATCATTGGCTTCAACAAACACGAATTGATGGATTTGGTTGAAAAGCACGGCAAGCGCTTCGACAGCGGAATCGGTCTCAACTGAGGATATAGCAGTGAATGAAGAAACCAAACTCGAGGAGTTTCTCCGCGAGCTGACGCTCAGCTCCATCGCCAGAAATGCCGATGGGATTGAAAACGTGGCTGAAGTGCTTTACACCATCGATGCGGCCGTGCGATCACGACGGATCGTTGACTGCGTTCAGTTTGAAGAGTCTTGGGAAGAAAAGCTGGATGGCCAATCGCACCCGCACCGCTTCATCAACTTCAAACTGGCACCGGAAGTATGCGAAGCAGCGCATGAAGAGGACATGGAGGTCAATGAGCTGACCTGGAACATCGCCCTGCCGGACATCAATGCCTTTGATACGGATGACAGGCCCGAGACCGCCTACGACTGGTTGATGCAGGGAGAAATCTTTGTCAACGTCGATACCGGTGACATGTATAAAAACCTCACACAACTGATCATTCGAGACGAGCAGGCGGACTAACCTTAAACCTTTCGGCGCCCTTGCTGGACCCGGCAAAAGCCGAGCCCAACTCATGCCAAATGCGCGCCTAACGGCACTCCTGACGATTCTTGTTGTAGTCCGTATTCGGCGGACATACCACTTTATATCCCGACCCATTGACATTCATCGTGCCAAAGGCATAGCCCTTCTGGAAGAAGATATCGCCACCCTGACTCAACTTGAAGAAGGCATTCATGGCATTAGCACCATCTTGGGTCAGGTAAAGCGCCACATTGTCGATCTTCACATAGCTTCCCTTCAGCTGAAAGCCATTGAGACTGTCGCTTTGGGCAAAATTTTTCACCTCACCATAAACCGTCCCATTGACGATCAAGGTACCGCCGAGCTCCAGACATTGTGATGACGGCGTCAGGCAAGCAGAACTCGAACGGAGTGATGGATTATTGAAAATCACATCCAGCGTGCCGTCGGCTCGATTCATGGTCAAACCGCCTTGATGCTCGAAGGCATAGAACGGGATGGATGGGGGTCGATAGGGGTTTAACGTCCCGGAAGCAATCGGAAACGTAATGCGTTGATTTTGCTGATTAAGATTCCCCTGAAAATGCGCCTTGCCGTATCCGCCCAACGAAGCGCCTAACGCCGGAAACAAGTTAAAAAACTCCGGGCTAAATGTGAGTGTGCTCTTCCCTTTGGAGACAGTAATCGAGCCGGGCCCCTCAAAAGCCAGAGAACCCGTGGAAACCGCCGCCAGACTCAAAGGCAAGACGGCCGCCCATGCCAGACGTTTCAAGGAGGTGAGTGTGCTCATGAAATTTTCCTGCTGTTAATAGTTGTAAACGTATGGGCCTCCAGACCCAAGCCGCGGTAGTATAACGTGGTCACTCGCTGAATCCTTGGAGCAACCAAACCCATATATAAGAGTGAAAAAATCGGCGCTACGTGTCTCTGTCAAAGGCTCGCCTCAAGCAACCACCCCCATTCACTTTCCAATACGTTTCAAAGTGACCAAAAGCGCTGACGAGTCATCCAATGGGTCGGCAGAGTTGGCTTCCAAATAAACAAAGCTAAGCTGATTTCTGCTCGTAAGTTTGCCATTCATGTAGCCATCACTGTCGACCGCCGAAAAGGTGTTGTTTTTCTGGAGAATGGCTTGCACCGGTTCCGGGGCGCTCCATTCCCCTTTGGCGTTTCGCCACTGCTTCGATCCCAATGCGGCATAGCCCTTTGCTTGCTCAAAAGTGAGCCGAAATGCTTGGTTTTCTTGATACTGGTTACCACTGAAGCCCGTTTGCTGGCCCTCCCAGGCACCCAGCAACTTATCGGCGTATTCAATAGCGAAAGTCGATTGACTGACACCCAACAAAAAGCCAGTGATAAAGATAAAGGTTCTTTTTTTCATGGATTTATTAAACTGCAGGATGAATGACCAAGGAATAGGCAAGGTGATTTCAAGCCAGTGGGATGATCCCTTGGAGTTGACGGGATTGATGACTATTGACGATGAGCACACAGGATTGACTAACTCAGAAATTGCGCCTTAGATCCATCCCCGCATACAGACTGGCGACCTGCTCCCCATACCCATTGAATGGCAGTGTGGGCCGCTTCAGGAAATCGCCGATACGCCTTTCTTTTGCCTGACTCCAACGGGGATGATCGACCTCGGGATTGACGTTGGCATAAAAGCCGTATTCCTCCGGGCCAGCCTCCATCCATGACGTGACCGGCATCTTTTCCACCAGGCGAATCCGAACGATCGACTTGGCGCTCTTGAAGCCGTACTTCCACGGCAACACTATACGGACCGGCGCACCATTCTGATTGGGTAATACATCACCGTACAGCCCGACCGTCAGCAGTGCCAGCGGGTTCATAGCCTCATCCATGCGCAAGCCTTCACGGTAGGGCCAGTTGAGTACATTCCGGTTCTGCCCCGGCATTTGTTGCGGATCCTTGAGCGTCTCAAACTCGACAAACTTGGCGTTGCCCTTGGGATCCACCTGCTTTAGCAAAGCGCTTAAGGGGAAACCAATCCACGGAATCACCATCGACCACGCCTCGACACAGCGCAACCGGTAGATGCGCTCTTCCAGCGGCGCCAGTTTCAGAAGCTGGTCGATATCAAAGGTTTTCGGCTGATTAACCTCACCATCGACCGTCACTGTCCACGGCCGAGTTTTCAATGAGCCGGCATTTTCGGCAGGATCTTCCTTGCTGGTGCCGAACTCATAAAAATTGTTGTAGGTGGTGACCTTATCCCGATAAGTCAACTTGTCTTCCGGTCGAAAAGTAGAATTGGATGTGGCATTCAGTCCAGCGAAAACTCCCATAGGGGATAAAGCAAAACCGGCCGCGACCGACACCGTCACAGATTTCTGCAGAAACTCTCGCCGGCTCTCCCAAACCGATTGGGGAGTCACCTCATGTTCAGACATATCGGATCGAAAACGCATAAAAGACCTCTCTCAAGCCAGAGAATTACATGAAGAAGAAGGGCGCAAGCCCTAAAGGATCAGGACCGAGTCTTCGTCACCCGCTCATTCTCCCGGGTTTGTCTTGCGTAAAAAGCACGAATGGCCAGAGAGACCGTCAATAGCACAGCAAATATCAACGGTTGGCTGATGTCCTTTTTCACCAACCACCAAAAATGCCCCACTCCCGCCGCCGTAATCAAATAAACCAGCCGATGCAGATTACGCCAGCGCTTCCCCCCCAAGCGTTTTAGCATTGCGTCGGTAGAGGTCACCGCTAATGGCGTCATCAATACCAGGGCACTCAAACCCACCGTGATGTAGGGTCGCTTGCTAATGTCCTTGAGGATATTTGCCCAATCAAAAAATTGATCCAGTCCCAGATAGGTAATGAAATGTAGAAGGCCATAAAAAAAGGCGAACAGCCCCAACATCCGACGAAAGCGACCGAGCCAGACACGCTGAGTAAGTTGCCGAATCGGCGTCACCGCCATCGTGAGGGTCAGGAACGTCAGGGTCCAGAACCCCGTGTTTCTCAGAATTTTCTCGATGGGATTGGCGCCAAGATTATCCTGAAACCCAAGAATAATGAGCTT
>JBILGM010000082.1:0-7296 GCA_044351045.1 Methylococcaceae bacterium
TCACCGCTATCGGTCTATGCCGAATGGCTCGCTCAGAGCCGGCAAGCCCCATCATCCCAACACTAACCCAACGTGTTGCACTTCAGATTTGAATCCGCCTTCTAAATAAAGGTCCTTGTCGGTTCGGATCCTATAATAGAAGACAGGCTCAATCATATTTAAACCAATAGGTTGGGGCGGCGAGTTTGCATGGTTAAATCTTAAATATATTTTTCAATGGTAATATAAATAGGGGTTAAGTTATCATGTCTAACAATGAATACAGGTTTCCACACGAAGATGTTTTTCCGCATGAGGAGATTGCAGAGCGCAGAAGATGGATATTGCGATATGCTAAAAAAGGCGGTGTAGGTGCTGAGTTCGGTGTATTTAGGGGGCATTTCTCTTCTGTAATACTGAGTGAGTTGAGCCCTTCAAAACTTTATCTTGTTGATCCTTGGACGAAGCAGGGCAAGGAATATTTTAATTGGGGTGAACCACCCTATGAGATGGATTATACGAACTTCAATAAGCTCAAGATATCTGAGGCGAAAAGGGACGCTGAGGAGAGGGTAAAACCGTATGGTGATGTTGTTGATATCGTTGAGGAGTTTGAGGATGTATGGCTGAACGAATTTTCTGGAAAACTGGATTTTGTCTACCTTGACTCTAGTCATTTCTACAAGGATACAATAAAAACTCTTTCACTTATACACAAGGTTCTTTCAGAGGATGGGGTTATTTTAGGGGATGATTGGTATGAGGATGCCGGTCATTACTCCGGGGTGTGTCGTGCTGTTAATGAGTTCTGCAAAACTCACAATTATGAAATTGCCCTTGCTGGGCAGGATGCTCAGTTTTATCTAAGGAGAGTACCTGAATATACTCATCCCGCACAGCATCTATAAGTTGATGGTTCTGGAAAGCTTAAGTAAGCAGAAATAACTTATAGTGACGGCGTTTTCAACTCAATGAGGTGGATGAGGGTTACGTCTCCAGCGAAAATCACTGGATCTATCCAATAGCAGGGCGGCCATGATCAGGGCCGTCCCGCCAATCACGGATTCATGCAGGGCTTCATGGTTGACCAGAAAGCCAAGATACAGGGACATGGGCGGCACAATCAGGGTGATCAGCGCCACCTTGCCGGCGGATAAATGCCGCAGCACGTAGAAATACATGGTAAAGCCAAAGGTCGTCGCAACCACGCCCAGATAGGCGATGGACAGCAGGCTGACCGGCGGAATGCTGGATGGCCACACACCATCCACCATGGCCCAGGTGAGCCAGTGCGCAGGCACGGCCAGCAGCAGGCTGCCCGTCACCAGGGCAAACGCGGGGACGCCTGCCTGAATGCGCTTGACCCAGACTGCGCTGATGGCCTGCAGCAGCGCGGCCAGCAAGACGGCACCGATACCCAGCACGGCCGCCGACGAGAAGTTCAGGGCCGAATGGAACATCAGCACCAACCCGGCCAAGCCGAGCAGATAAGAGGCTATGCGAGCAATTGTCAGGCTTTTTTCCCCCAGAAACGCCGCCGCTAGGGGCGCGGTCAGCAGGGGCGTCAAACCAAACACGACCGAAATCCAGCCCGAAGGAATATGCTGCGATGCCCAGTAGGTGGCCAGCATGGCGCCATAAATTTGCAAGGCGCCAGCGACGTAGGTCCACAGCGCTTTTCGATCCCTGCGTAATGGGGTCCGCGTGATCGTCATCACCAACAGCACCCCGAGCAGGCCAATGCTCATGCGCGCGGCGACCCCGAACGAATAGCCCGGCCCCTCCCCGCTCCATTTGATGGCCAGCGGGGTGGTCGACCACAGCAGGATAACGCCCAGATAGGCGGCGATGACGCGCATGTAAGGATCGAATAAAAGCCGAAGCAGGAAGGCGGGATGATCATGCCTGGCTCAGGCCGGAACACCCGGGTAAATCAACGGAAGACTATCATGATGGAAAACACGCGCCGACTACTCGAGATCATGGCCCAGTTGCGTCACCCCGAAACCGGGTGTCCGTGGGATCTCCAGCAAGACTTTGCCAGCCTGATTCCCTATACGATCGAGGAAGCCTACGAGGTGGCGGAGGCGGCCGAGCGCGGTGACGTCGACGACCTGCGTGAGGAGCTGGGCGACTTGCTGCTGCAGGTCGTATTCCACTCGCGGATTGCCGAGGAGCGCGGGGATTTTGACTTTGAAGCGGTGGCTGACGCGATCGCCAGCAAACTGGTGCGCCGTCATCCGCATGTGTTTGGCGATAGGGCGTTTACCACGGATGAGGAGCGTCATCGTTTCTGGGAAGACTCCAAGCGGATCGAGCGCCAGGAAAAGGGCAAGACCGAGCCTGCCGAAAGCGTGCTGGGTCAGATCCCGCTGGATCTACCCGCACTAATGACCGCTCAAAAGCTGCAGAAGCGGGCGGCTCGCCATGGTTTTGACTGGCCGGATATCGAGCCGGTTTTCGACAAGCTGCATGAAGAGCTGGATGAACTGAAGGCGGCCTGCAAGGCCGGGGATGAGCCAAATATTCGGGAGGAGTTGGGCGACCTGTTGTTCGTCATCGCCAATATAGCGCGGCATCTTGAGGTCGATGCAGAAGCTTGTCTGCGCGCCGGCAATGCTAAATTTACCCGCCGCTTTCGCCATATCGAGCAGCGCGTCGCCGAGGCTGGAGCCAGCCTGACCGACCACACGCTGGCGGAGCTGGATGCTTACTGGGACGAGGCCAAGCGGCAGGAGAAGGCCAGTAAGTCCCAGTTGGGCTGATTGATGCGTTTGCCGTTACAGAACAGCGCTACGCTTAGGCTGTTCTCAGGTGCGACTGGGACTCAGTGTGTCGGGGTAAGCCCCATGGTCCGCCTAATCGCTCTATAAGATTGCTAACAGGGGTGGGCTGGGTGATGGGATGATCAGGAAGACTCAGACTACCCGAGACAACAGCGCAAACCGACCTTCTTGCCCCGGGTTAATCCGCTAATACGCTAGTATCAGTACGCCTATCGAGAGAGTGCCTACTTCCGCAACTCCGCGTCGCGGTAATGCACGTCGAGCCAGCATTTGGGCAACTCTTCCCCGCTCGGGAACATGAGGTTGGTCTTGGCGAACTTATCCGCATCCTGCAATTCCTCGCCATAGTGCAGGCGGCCGACGATGCTTTTGTGTATGGGGTTGACCAGGTCATTCAGGCCAAGCACTTCAACCAGATGCCCTTCCTTTTTTTGTTTGAGAAACATGGTGGACTCCTTTTTGGGTTGAGTTTCAATGCAACCGGGCCGCGGACAATGGGCTCGTGTGAACATTGATATTTTTGTTTTTGAAGCCCTCGTTACAGGGGCATTCAATTGCACCATACGCCAAGCAATCACCCTTGGCAAAGTGCCGTCGGCGGCTGGATGGATGACTATCCTCGACGGCGGCCGGGGGCCATCTCTGTGCTATTCTCGTTAAACCCCCTATGGCGTTGAGTTCGAGGTAAAACCCTGAGGTATCGTCATGTATGAACATTTAGAAACGGCGGCGGACCCCAAAAACCTCAAGCGCGTAGTGATTGATCCGGTCACCCGGGTCGAGGGGCATGGCAAGGTGACGCTGTTGCTGGATGAGGATAACCAGGTCAAGCAGGCGCGATTGCACATCGTCGAGTTTCGCGGATTCGAGCGCTTCATTCAGGGTCGTCCGTATTGGGAGTTGCCTGTACTGGTGCAGCGGCTGTGCGGCATCTGCCCGGTCAGTCACCATCTGGCGGCGGCCAAGGCAGTGGATCAGCTAGTCGGAGTGAATGCGTTGACCCCTGCCGCTGACAAGCTTCGTCGCCTGCTGCATCTTGGCCAGACGCTGCAATCGCACGCGCTGCACTTTTATCATCTGTCCTCCCCTGACCTGCTGTTTGGTTTTGGCAGTGATCTGACCAAGCGCAACATTGTCGGGGTGCTCGAAGCCTATCCGGATATTGGCGTAAAGGGGGTCAACCTGCGCAAGTATGGCCAGGAAGTCATTCGCATGATCACCGGCAAGCGGGTGCATGGCACCGGCGCATTACCCGGCGGCATGAACAAATCCCTGATCCATGAAGAACGCGATTACCTGCTGGAAGGGATTGCGGATGCCTTGACCTGGTCCGCCGAGGCCGTGGAATTGGCCAAGCGTCTGTTCCTCAGTGATGTGGAGCATAACGCTCAGTTTGCCTTGATCCGCTCCAGCTTCCTTAGCCTTGCCCGGTCCGATGGTGCGCTGGATCTTTATCATGGAGGTCTTCGTGCGCGCGATGATTTGGGCAAGTCCATTTTCGACCACGTAGACTACCGGCAATACACCGACTACCTGCATGAGGAGGTGCGGCCGTGGACGTACATGAAGTTCCCCTACATCGTCTCGCTCGGCAAGGAGCATGGCTGGTATCGCGTCGGACCTTTGGCGCGTATCAATAATTGCGACTATATCGACACCCCGCTGGCGGAAGCCGCCCGGGTGGATTTTGTCGCCTACGGAGCCGGAGGTCCGGTGCAGAGTTCGCTCGCCTATCATTGGGCGCGCATGATTGAGGTCCTGCATTCCGCCGAGGGCATTCAGCGCTTACTGAATGATGTCGATATCATGGGCAGCGAGCTGATGACCCGGGGTGAAAAGTGCTACGAAGGCATCGGTGTCATCGAGGCGCCGCGTGGGACGCTGTTTCATCATTACCAGATCGATGATCAGGACTTGGTGACCAAGGCCAACCTGATCGTGTCTACCACCAGCAACAATCAGGCGATGAACGAATCCATCCGCCAGGTCGCCGCCACCTATCTGGATGGTCAGGAGCCGACAGAGGGATTACTCAATCATCTGGAAGTGGCCATCCGCGCCTATGATCCCTGCCTGTCTTGCGCCACCCATGCGCTCGGTAAAATGCCGTTGGAGCTGGAGATTCTGGACGCCGAGGAGAATACGGTGGCTCGGCTGGAACGGCACGGTTGAGTTTGATTGTGTCCGAAGGACCCACCGGCAAACCCGCTATTCTGGTTTTCGGTTATGGCAATCCTAGCCGGGGGGATGATGCACTGGGTCCCTTGCTCATTGAGCGATTGGAGCACTGGCTTGTTGCGGACTTGCAAAGTGCGGGACGGGTCGAGTGTCTGACCGACTTTCAGTTGCAGATCGAGCATGCCCTTGATCTGCTGGGTCGCAAGCGGGTCCTGTTCGTCGATGCGCATCTCGACTGCCCCGCGCCGTGGCAGCTCAGCGTGCTGCAGCCCGCCGTCGATGCCAGCTACAGTACTCATGCGATTAGCCCGGCGTCACTCTTGCGGGTTTATCAGCAAATTCATGCGGCTGACCCGCCGCCCAGTTTTCTATTGGGTATTCGCGGCGAGCGGTTTGAGTTGGGCGAGCCTTTGACCGAAGCCGCAGAAGCCCATCTCGCCAGTGCGCTGGAGTGCGTCAAGTCACTCTGTTTGACCCCAACGGCTGACTATTGGCGAGCCAGTTGCCGCTAATTTCAGAGTCCATTCTCTCTCCACATCAGTTTTTCCCATGGCCCTCGATCGCACCCGCGCACGTCAACGCTGGCTAACTCTCCATCTCTATCTGGCCCTGATCCTGGGTTTCTTTTTCGCCGTGCTGGGCTTGACCGGGAGTCTCAGTCTGCTCGGCGAAGGGCTGGATCAACTGCTCAATCCTCGCCTGTCCGTCGAGCCCGCGCCGGGCCTTAAACCCTCGCTGGATGACCTTATGGCCGCCATAGGGCGAGAACATCCCGATTACAAAGGCCCATGGACACTCGAATTGCCCCGTTCACCGCAAGAACCGCTGACGGCCTGGTTCGAGAAACCGGTGGAAACGCGGGGTCAGGCCTATGCTCCACTCATGGTGTCGGTCAATCCCTATACGGGCCAGGTATTGGCCAGCCGGTTCTGGGGTGAGACGGCCAGAACCTGGCTGCTGGATCTGCACAGTCAGTTGCACCTGGGCCGCTTCGGTGCCCGCTGGGTTGGCCTGATGGGGCTGGCGATGATGCTGTCGGTGATCAGCGGGCTCTACCTCTGGTGGCCTGGCTTGAAGGGGCTGCGCTCGGCATTCCGTCTCCGGCATGAAGCGGGCATGAACTTATTTATGTTCGACGTTCACCGGCTCATGGGTCTGTCTGGATTCATCGCCTTATTGGTGCTGGCGTTCACCGGCTTCAATCTCGCCTACCCGGCTCTGGGTGAGGCCCTGGTCGGGACCACGGGAATGAGTCACGACGCTGACGGCCCCGCCATACGCAGTACCGGCATGGCAGCGGCCCACCATCCCGTCACTCTGGAGGAGGCTGTTCTATTGGCAAGAGGGCCTTTCCCTCGGGCAGAAGTCAGGCAGATCACCACGCCGGATGGCCCCGAAGGCACCTTTCGGGTGACCTTTCGTCAGGCATTTGAACTCAATCAGCGCCACCCCATGACCGCCGTCTGGGTCGATCAATACAGTGGCCAGATTCGGGAGGTCCGCAACGCTGCGCGTTTCAGTCAGGCAGAAACGCTGCTAACCGCTGTCTGGCCCTTGCACACCGGCGAAATGCTCGGTGGCTGGGGACAGCTGGCCTGGTTTCTGGCCGGGCTGATGTTGCCGGCACTGTATGTGTCGGGGATGGTGCGGTGGCTGATTGGGCGCGGGGCGGTGAGGGACGCGCCTGTCCATTTCACGATGCTGAACCAATGGGCAAGCGCTGCCCGGCAACAGTGGGGTTGGCTGATTCAAATTTGTAAGCCAAGACTGGCGTTGTTGGCGCAGTCCTTGCGAAAAACTGCCTCATTGCAGATCCGTCGTGTTCAGTCTTGGTGGGAAAACTGGCAATCAGGACGCTGATTCTTCAGGAGTCCATCGACTCCACCCGCCAGGTGCCGTGACCACCCACGCCGAGTTGCTGTGATAGCCATGGCAATACATGGCGAAGTTGTTCGTCCAGCTGCCAGGGTGGATTGACGATAATCATGCCGCTGCCCGTCAGCTGGAAAGCTTCCTCTGGCATTACGCAAAACTCAGCTACCATCACTTTCGGCAGTCCAATCTTCCTTAGACGGCGGAGGAAGTCGTCGGCAGTGGCCCGATCCTGAATCGGATACCAGACTGCGAATATCCCCGTCGCCCAGCGCCGATGGGCATCGGCAAGCGCCTCCAATACCCGTCGGCGCTCATCTTTCAGTTCGTAAGCCGGATCGATATGCACCAATCCGCGACGTTCCTTGGGAGGAAGTTGAGCCTTCAGCGTTTGATAGCCATCGGCCGCCTCAACCCGCACCTGCCGGTCACCGGCAAACTCACGGGATATGTCGCGGGCTTCGTTGGGGTGGAGCTCCGA
>JBILGM010000049.1:0-22013 GCA_044351045.1 Methylococcaceae bacterium
GCACTTCCATTTCAACGAGTTCAATCAGTTCGGCATCGTCGACCATGTCGGCCTTGTTGAGGTAGACGACGATATAGGGTACGCCGACCTGACGAGCGAGCAGGATATGCTCGCGGGTCTGCGGCATGGGGCCGTCTGCAGCGGAACAGACCAGAATGGCGCCATCCATCTGCGCAGCTCCGGTGATCATGTTCTTGACGTAGTCAGCATGGCCCGGACAGTCGACATGGGCGTAGTGTCGGGTGGGGGACTCGTATTCGACGTGGGCGGTGGCAATAGTAATACCGCGAGCCCGCTCTTCCGGGGCGGCGTCGATCTGGTCGTAGGCCTTGAAGGCGCCACCAAAGCGCTCTGCACCGACCTTGGTCAAGGCCGCCGTCAAGGTCGTCTTACCATGATCCACGTGACCGATGGTGCCGACGTTTACGTGCGGCTTATTACGCGTAAATTTCTCTTTTGACACGACCCAATACCTCGCTCTTTTAAAAAATTTAACCTTAGCCCACGGAAGCTTTCTTGATTACAGCATCAGCCACATTAGATGCCGCTTCCTGATACTTCTTGAACTCCATTGAGTATGTTGCACGCCCCTGACTCTGGGAACGCAAGGATGTCGAATACCCGAACATCTCCGCCAACGGTACCTCAGCCTTCAAAACCTTAACCCCGGCGTTATCATCCATTCCGAGAATAACTCCTCGCCGCCTGTTCAGATCACCGACCACGTCACCCATGTAATCTTCAGGCGTCTCGACCTCAACATTCATGATGGGCTCAAGCAGGGTCGGCCCTGCATTTCGACAGCCCTCCTTGAAGCACATCGAACCGGCAATCTTGAATGCCATCTCGCTCGAGTCAACATCGTGATAGGAGCCGTCAAACAGCGTAACTTTGACGTCCACCACCGGGTAGCCGGCTAGTATACCATTCTGTAGTTGCTCTTGGATACCCTTATCAACAGCTGGAATGTATTCTCTTGGAACAACCCCGCCCACGATGCCGTTTACGAACTCATAACCGCCCGTGTCCAAGGGTTCGATCCGCAGCCATACGTGACCGTACTGCCCCCTGCCCCCAGTCTGACGCACATACTTGCCTTCCTGCTCGACGCTTTTGCGTATAGTTTCGCGATAAGCGACCTGCGGCGCACCTACATTGGCCTCGACCTTGAACTCGCGCCGCATCCGGTCAACGATAATTTCCAGATGAAGTTCACCCATACCCGAAATAATCGTCTGACCTGACTCTTCGTCTGTATGAACCCGGAACGAGGGGTCTTCCTGAGCTAACCGACTCAATGCTAACCCCATCTTCTCCTGATCACTTTTCGTTCTGGGCTCAACCGCAACCGAGATTACCGGATCAGGGAACTCCATCCGCTCAAGTAAAACTGCCTTGTCTGTGGCGGAGAGTGTTGTTCCGGTAACGATATCCTTTAACCCTACGCAGGCGGCAATATCTCCGGCACGAATCTCTTTCACTTCCTCGCGGGCGTTAGCATGCATCCGCAGCAGACGACCAATGCGCTCCTTGTTCCCGGTCTGCGAATTGATCACGCTATCACCGGAGTTGAGCACACCGGAGTAGACTCGAACGAACGTCAACGTACCCACAAAGGGATCCGTCATGATCTTGAATGCCAAGGCCGCGAAGGGCTCGTCGTCGCTTGACTTTCGCTCGATTGACGCACCGGTGTTGGCATCTATCCCTCGGATGGCTGGGACCTCTGCGGGGGAAGGTAAGAAATCGATTACAGCATCCAGCATAGCCTGGACGCCTTTATTCTTAAAAGCCGAACCGCATAACATCGGAATTATTTCCAAACCTATGGTTCGCTTCCGCAAGCCCTGCTTTATTTCATCCTCGCTGAGGTCACCCTCCTCGAGGTATCTATTCATTAATTCTTCAGTGGACTCCGCTGCCGCTTCGAGCATCTTGTCACGCCACTCGGTCGCGGTATTGAGCATCCCCGCAGGGATGTCAGCGTAATCGAACGTAACGCCGTTATCAGCTTCATTCCAGACAATAGTCTTGAACTTGATCAGATCAACGACGCCTTTGAACGATTCCTCGGCACCAATCGGTAACTGAATCGCTACCGGGTTAGCGTGTAGCCGCTGACGCATCTGGTCATAGACCTTGAAAAAGTCAGCACCGGACCGGTCCATCTTATTGACAAAAGCAATGCGCGGAACACCATATTTGGTGGCCTGCCGCCACACTGTCTCTGATTGCGGCTGTACCCCGCCAACGGCGCAATAAAGCATGCATGCCCCATCGAGTACGCGCATCGATCGCTCCACCTCAATAGTGAAGTCGACATGCCCCGGAGTATCGATGATGTTGATCTGATGCTCTGGATAGTTTCCAGCCATCCCGCGCCAATGGGCTGTGGTAGCAGCAGACGTGATCGTAATACCACGCTCCTGCTCTTGTTCCATCCAGTCCATGGTCGCTGCACCATCATGGACTTCACCGATCTTGTGGTTAATGCCCGTGTAGTAGAGCACCCGCTCGGTGGTCGTGGTTTTCCCAGCGTCTATATGCGCAGAGATACCGATATTTCGATATCTCTCTATGGGTGTGATCCGCGCCACAGCTAGACCTAGTTATTTTCCGACTTTCTTCAATTGGTAACGAGAAAGCGCATTACCAGCGATAGTGAGAAAAGGCCTTGTTGGCTTCAGCCATTCGATGAGTATCTTCGCGCTTTTTCACGGCAGAGCCACGATTCTCGTGAGCATCGTAAAGCTCCCCCGCAAGGCGAGCCACCATACCTTTCTCGCTCCGCTTGCGCGCCGCATCGATCAACCAACGCATGGCTAGAGCCACACGACGATTGGGGCGGACCTCAATCGGCACCTGATAGGTTGCACCACCCACTCTGCGAGACTTCACCTCGACGAAAGGCTGAACATTTTCCAAGGCCTTATGTAATACGTCGAGTGATACCGCAGAATTGCCGATCTTGCCCTGAATTTGATCAAGTGCTCCGTAAACCACACTTTCAGCTACGGATTTTTTTCCGCTCAGCATCAACATATTGACAAAACGCGCTAACGTTTCACTGCCAAATCGAGGATCTGGAACCAACTCTCTCTTCTGGGAAACTCTTCTTCTAGACATCTCTTTACCCGAACCTCAATTAACCTTTCGGACGCTTCGCACCGTACTTGGAGCGAGCCTGACGACGCTTTGCAACACCAGCGGTGTCCAGGCTGCCGCGAACCACGTGGTAGCGCACACCCGGCAAATCCTTTACACGACCGCCACGAATAAGAACCACAGAGTGTTCCTGCAGGTTATGCCCCTCACCACCGATGTAGCTACTGACCTCGGCACCGTTGGTCAGCCTTACACGTGCGACTTTTCTTAAAGCCGAGTTCGGCTTTTTTGGCGTGGTCGTATAGACACGAGTACAGACACCACGTCGTTGCGGGCAACTTTCCAGCGCAGGGACGTTACTTTTCTCTTTTTTACGGACTCGCGGCTTCCGTACCAACTGATTGATCGTGGTCATTACCAAACTCCAAAAGCGTTAATGCTTGAGCCTTGTCTCTATCAAGTACATCCAGCCGGCAACCAGCAAGGACTGGGGTCAAGGCACCCCACAGTAAAGCCGGACAATTTACGGAATCCAGCATGTCATGTCAACATGATTCGCCAACACCGCACGGGTCAGACCTAACTAGCGAACAAGAGGGACTGAGTAAAAACAAAAGGCCCGCACATGGCGGGCCTTTTGAGTCTGTATGGCTCCCCCGGACGGGCTCGAACCGCCGACCCAGTGATTAACAGTCACTTGCTCTACCGACTGAGCTACAGGGGAAAAGTCGGCCCATCTGTAACCCCACTAAATGCGGGAGATGGCGCGCCCGGAGAGATTCGAACTCCCGACCACCTAGTTCGTAGCCAGGTACTCTATCCAACTGAGCTACGGGCGCTTTGCTGAACGGCGAATTATGAATATCTCAACCGGGGTTGTCAACAGATTATCGCGACGCATTCGGTCCCCCTTTTCTTCATGAAGCATTGTGCACACCAAATCATGTAACTCCAAACCCACCAGCCTTCGTCATAGCACCTATAATTTGAGGCCACACATTGCGTAACCCATCATGACAAACTCTCCTCGACTGCTTTACCTTGATGAGTCTTCATCGTTTGAAGCTTTCTGTGATTCGATCCAACCGGCTAGCATTCTGGGTTTGGACACCGAATTCGTTCGTGAGCGGACGTATTATCCCATCTTCTGTCTTCTCCAGATCAGCATAGGCGATCAGGTTGCCTTCATCGACCCGATCAGACTTAGCTCTCTGGCCCCTCTCAGGCGTGTCTTGCGCGACCCATCCATTCTGAAGATCCTGCATTCTGGCCGACAAGACCTTGAGGTCATTCACCAGGCCATGGGTGTGTTGCCCGTCAGCCTGATTGATACGCAGATCGCCGCTGCCTTAGCGGGGTATCCCGATCAAATCGGTTATGCCCGGCTTGTTCTTGAACTTTTTGCAGTCCAGTTGAACAAGGAGCACACCCGCACAGATTGGCAACAACGCCCACTGTCTTCCGAACAACTTCGCTACGCCGCAGATGATGTTGCTTTCCTACCCACCGCATACCAAAAATTGCATCAGCGGCTGTCAGTTCAGGGAAGAGTCGAATGGCTTATTGAAGATTCTAACGCCCTGCTTAACCCTGCACTTTATGAAAATTTACCCAGCCAAGCATGGCGGCGATTGGGAGGTGCTCAAGACAGTCCCGATCCCATGCTCAACAGGCTCAAGGCACTGACTGCCTGGCGCGAAGAAACCGCCCAGCAACTGAATCTCCCAAGAACCTGGATCCTCAAGGATGAGGACATCTTCTATTTGGCAACAATGACTACCCTTGAATTGGTCAGCATCCCAGACATCAGGGGAATGGATCGCCGGCAACACGATCGACTTAACCATGAAGTGACCAGAATACTGAGGGCAAATATCGTCACCGAAGTCATGTCTCCCAGGCACCATCATTCTGACTCCGAACGCAAGACCTTATTGAAATCATTGGGCCACCTCGTCCGCGAGGCTGCGGCAGAGTTGTGTATCAGCCCAAGCATGCTGGCTAGTCGACGGGACCTGGAGCTTGTGCTTGATTCCCCGGAATCGTCACGCATCACCCGAGGCTGGCGCCTCGACGTCATAGGTGAACGATTGCTGCGGGAGGTAAACACATCCCTTTTATATCGACCGCATGTTCCCTAAAGAGGCCCTTCCTTCTCTAATTGACGGATTATTCAAACGTCTTAGCCAGTCGGCCGCCCTCCTCAAGCCTGATCCGGTGGAAATCCAGGAGACACACATTTCATGGGTCCTTCTTGCGGGAGAACATGCTTTCAAAATAAAAAAGCCCGTCAATTTCGGCTTCCTTGATTTTTCGACACTGAAGCTTCGCAAAGAAGCTTGCGAACAGGAAATCCGAATTAACCAACGTTACTCCCCCGAGCTTTATTGCGGGGTAGTTACCATCACCGGCGCCATCAACAAACCTCAGTTGTGCGGCGATGGACCCATCATCGAATATGCCGTCAAAATGAAGCGATTTCCCGCTGATCAATTGTTCGATCAACTCGCCATAGCGGGAAAATTACTACCGGAGCACATACTAGACCTTGCCGCACAGGTTGCCTCGTTCCACGCCCAGACACCTTCAGAGCCCGAAGCTTTTATCCGCCAACGCACTGATCGGACGCAAGCCTTCGTAGAAGCCAACTTCACTACCATTTCGGCTCACCTCCACCATGAAGCCGAGCGGCCAGTCCTGAAAACCCTGCATGACTGGACCCAGCAACAACAGGCCAGACTCAGGCAATTGATCCTTGCCCGATCCAGCCTAGGATTCATTCGCGAATGCCATGGGGATCTCCACCTCGGCAATATCGTGCTGCTTGACGGCCATGCCCGCCTTTTTGACGGGATAGAATTCAACGAGGATTTGCGATGGATAGACACCATGAGCGAAATAGCGTTTACGGTCATGGACCTCGAAGAACATGGATTGCCGCAACTCGGCCACCTATTCCTGAATCGCTACCTGGAGCTTACTGGGGATTATCGAGGGGTTGAATTGCTCAACTACTATAAGCTCTACCGGGCCATGGTCAGAGCCAAGGTTGCCATTATTCAGCTGAAGCAGACCACGCTCGAAACGAAAAGAAAAGCGCTTAAGGCAGTTTTTCGTCAGTACATCCAATATGGCCTAGATCTCATCAAGTTGCGAACACCCTGCCTGTTGATCATGCATGGGCTTTCTGGCAGTGGAAAATCCTATCTGGCCAGTAAACTGGCCACCGCGTTCCCGGCGATCTGCATCCGATCGGATCTCGAAAGAAAGCGAATGCTTGCTGGACACCCTGAAAGCTCGCTCTACACCCGCCAGTCAAATGAATTGATCTATCGGCACATACTTGATGCCGGACAACGCATACTAATAAGCGGCCATAACGTGATTTTAGACGCCACATTCCTGCGGCATCGCGATCGAAGCGACGCCGGGATGATCGCCAAAGCGGCCGGAAGCCGGTTCTGCATTCTGGATTGCAAAGCCCCTAAAGCGTTACTAAATCAAAGGATTAGGACACGGCAACGTGAGCAGGCTGGCCCGTCCGATGCGGATGAAACCGTTCTGGCATTCCAGATCAACGTGCGTGAGCCCCTTCAGGCCTATGAGAGAATACAGACACTGACTCTAGACATGAATCTTTCACAAGACATTCCCGCGCTATTGAATCAGATCAATCAACTCCCTTCGTTTACCCACAGCAAAACTTAACGTGCCGACGCAATAGGGGCACCTTGCGGAATGAACTGCCCAAAAGCACGGCTACCATTGCCCGTAGCTATCGTTTTGACCACCTTCATCGATTCAGCATCCACCACCGTAACCGTGTTATCAAACCAGTTAGCCACATAGACGTGACGATCATCCGGGTGGCGATCAATACCCTCGGGATACTCACCAACGGCGATGGTTTCAACGACCTCCAGCGCCTTTGTGTCGATCACGGACAGCGAACTATCATATTGATTGGTGACGAACAGCCGACTGCCTGCAAGAGCCAAAGTCATAGCATAGGGCCGTTCGCCCACTTTGATGGTTTTAATTGTCAGCAGTGTTGTGGCGTCAAGGACGGAAATCTCATTACTCTCGACATTCGCCACGAAGAGGCGCTTGCCTCCCGCATCCAGCAACAAGCCAAAAGGGTGCTGACCTACTTTGCCGGTATTATCAACAGTCAGCGTGAGCCCATTAATGACGGAGACAGTATTGTCCTCGCGTTCGGCCACGTAGATTTTTGAACCATCGGAATTGACCACAAGACCTGCCGGATAATGTCCAACCGGAATGCGCTTGAAGATGCTCTGTTCAGCCAAATCCAGGACAGAGACAAAATGCCCGTAAAAATCGGCGACGAAAGCACGGTCACCGTCGGGATTGATAGCGATACCGAGTGGCCCCTCCCCCACCGGCATCAGCCCCTGCAACAAATGTCGATGCCCGTCAATAATCGCGATGTCCCGGCTACCAGGATTAGAGACCACCACCCTGGCGCCATCTCGACTCACGGCAACGCCAGCCGGATCCTTACCCACCTTGACAGTGGCAAGGATCGAGCCCGTAGCCGTATCGATGACAGTTACATTGTCGGCTTTCTGATTGGTGATATAGGCAAACGGACTAGCCAAAACCAGAGGAGTCGCAATCAAAAGAAAAACGGTACACAGGGCCACCGTTTTCTTGATCAAGAGCGGGACAGAAGCCCCCATGGTCAACGCTTATTTCTTTTCAGCGACTGATTTCAGGCTCGCCAGCCCGCCTTTCACCACCTTCTCCACGGCCGCTTTAGCGGCAGCTTCATTTTGACCTTCAGGCGGGTTATTGTTAAGGAACCAGCGATAAAAGGCCGTATCCCATTCAACCTTGCTGCCTGAACCGCTCGCCTCTACCGTAATTTTGGCCGAATAATTATTGACTGGAAGAACGGCAGGATCCGTGGGATCAACCACCTTGTACTGGATCATCTTCTTTTCTGCATCATAGTTCTTTAGCTCTTCCTTGAGAGCTCCTGTGCCTCCTTTGAATTTCAATTCGCGGGTAGCGCCTTTTTCGTTTCCACCTTCCGCCGTAGTGCTCTCAACAACGTCCATCCACTTTTCCGGGTGCGAGAAGTCACCGACCAATGCCCAAACGGCCTCCGGCGCAGCAGTGATCTCTATTGATTCGCTGTGCTTTTCGCGAGTGGGACCATGCGCATCAACCAGGCCGACCCAAAGCAAAGAGGATGCAGCCACAAAGGGCAAAAGTTTTTTCATGGAAGTCTCCCAAATACAAGATGAAAAAGCGCCAAGAGTATACGGCAAAATGCCAAAAACGCGTCAATGACAAAGCATCCTTGCGTAATCCTTCAAGTCAGAAAGCACACCGCACTGTGTTGGAGACAAGCCTGACTTTTCCAACTCAGCCAAGCGCGAATTGAATTCCTCCAGCGCCAGACTTCCACCCAGACCTTTGCCCGTAAGACGGTTGGCACAGAACTGACGCCAGCGATCCCGCTCTGCGGAACTGAGGTTTTCTGGATAATTCCTCGCCCGATAACGGAACACCATCTCCGGCAATCTCGCGTCATCAAATACTGGCTGCGAAAGAGCCATCATTTCCGGTGACAATCGGCGTAGCTGATCTAGGGCAACTCGATCCTTATCACCAATAAATCGATTGTAGAGCATCAAATCCGGGTCCTCCACAAGTGGGGATCGCTCATCAATTTCAAGGATGGACTTCACCTTTGCATCCAGCATAAGGTGCGACTTCAACCGAGCCAGGTGCGCATTGCATAGGGGCAGGTCCAGACCCAAGCGTTCAGCATCTTCCTGTCGCAACACGCCGATGGGGGCCAATGCAGGACATTTATTGATATGCACGGTCTTGAGCGGCAGGCGCTCAACCCCGGAAGGCAATGAATCCCTGGGTGTAAACAGGCGTCGATGCAATTCCTTAGGATCCAGCTCGATTAATGGAGTAGGGTCCATCGAGAGATCATAGGTAACGACCCCGTTTGGATTGGTCGGGTGCTGCGCAAGCGCAACGACAACGGCAATACAGCCTCTTTCAGCTGAAAATCGGGATGATGCGTGGACTACTGGCTGCATCCTTCCCAAGGATAGTAGCTTCATAGCCTGAAGCTTGCCGCGATGCGCAATCAGGTATGAGAACAATCGGGGTTGCTTGGCCCTGACCAATCTGGCCACAGCGATAGTGGCATGGACATCGCTGAGCGCATCATGCGCATCCTCGTGGGCTATGCCGTTTGCTACTGTCAGCCGGTCCAATTTGAAGGTGGGCCTTCCCTCATCATCGTCCGGCCAGGCGATACCATTCGGTCGCAGGGCCCGGGTCATGCGCATCACATCGATCAAGTCCCACCGCGAATTACCGTTCCGCCATTCTCGGGCATAGGGATCCATGAGATTGCGATAGAGCGTGTAGCGTGTGACCTCATCATCAAAGCGGATATTGTTGTAGCCGACAACACAAGTGCCCGGCACTGAAAATTCCGCATTAATCTCAGCGATAAACTCAGATTCGCGCAGACCTCGCTCTGCCCCCATCTGGGGGGTAATCCCTGTTATCAGACAGGCATCGGGGTGAGGCAAGTAATCCGGTGTTGGCTTACAGAATAGAACCTTGGGCTCTGAAACAGGGTTCAACTCAGTATCGGTGCGAAGTCCCGCAAATTGAACGGGCCGATCTCGTGCGGGATCAGTACCGAAGGTTTCATAGTCGTACCAATAAAAAGTATCAGGTCGCGCCGACAAAACATTCACTCATTCAAGTAGGTGACCAATTGGCGCCAAAGCTGCGGAAAATGGCTCAATCGCTCTGCGCCACAGCCTCCTCAAGCTTGCGTCGCTTTTCACACTTCTTGGTACAGATGCACTCTCCACCGTTGTTGACACCGCCGCAGCTGCCCTTGATGGCGCCTCGACCAAACATCACGCCAACCGCCATCATGGCAATCACGACGGCAATAATCAGAAAAGTGGTGAGAAAAAGTGTCATTGATTTACCCCTCTTTTGTTCTCAACTCAGGATACCCACCCACTCAATGGTTTGGATACAACACGTTGAACTGTGCACGGTTTCGCTCTAAAAAAAGCGGAGACTCAAGGTCTCCGCTTCGTTGCTCGAATAAACTTCGGCATCAGCCGCCAAAGTCATCCAACATAATATTTTCCCTTTCCACTCCGATGTCTAGCAGCATCTGGATGACGGCAGCATTCATCATGGGGGGGCCACACATATAGTATTCACAATCTTCAGGAGCCGGGTGATCCTTCAGGTAGTTCTCATAAAGAACGTTGTGAATGAATCCGGTATAACCCGTCCAGTTGTCTTCCGGCTTCGGTTCTGAAAGCGCGATATGCCATTTGAAGTTGGGATTCTCCTTCTGGAGCATATCAAAGTCTTTGACATAGAACATTTCCCGCAGACTACGTGCCCCATACCAAAAGGTCGTCTTACGATTGCTTTTCAGTCTCCGTAATTGATCGAAGATATGTGACCGCATAGGAGCCATACCTGCACCACCTCCAATGTAAACCATTTCATTCTCAGTCTCGCGAGCAAAGAATTCGCCAAAGGGACCGGATATGGTTACTTTGTCCCCTGGCTTCAGATTGAATATGTAGGACGACATTACACCGGGTGGTAGGCCTTGCTCACCCGGAGGTGGCGTGGCAATACGCACATTCAACATGATGATGTCGCTTTCTTCAGGATAGTTGGCCATGGAGTAGGCGCGAATCGCAGGCTCCTTGACCACGGACTCGTACTGCCAAATGTTGTATTTGTCCCAGTCATCCCGGAATTTTTCTTCAACAGCAAAATCAGCGAATTTCGCAATATGTGGCGGACACTCGATCTGAATGTAGCCACCGGCGCGAAAGTCAACTATTTCACCTTTGGGCAACTCCAGCACGAGTTCCTTGATAAAGGTGGCCACATTATGATTTGAGCGAACTGTGGTGACCCATTTTTTCACGCCGAAGACTTCGTCATGAACATGAATTTTCATATTCTGCTTGACGGTCACCTGGCATGCCAGACGGTCACCGTCAGCTGCTTCCCGCTTGGTGATGTGCGAGAGTTCCGTCGGCAGGATATCGCCGCCGCCCTCATTGACCTTAACCTTGCACTGCGCGCAGGTACCACCCCCCCCGCAGGCTGAAGAAACGAACAGGCTGTTGTCCGCCAGGGCCGTTAACAGCTTCGAGCCAATAGGCACATGAATGGTCTTCTCGTCATTGATCAGAATATCAACATTACCTTCGGCGACGAGTTTGGACTTCGCACCCAAGATAACGAATACCAGTGCAACAACGATAAAGGTGAAGAAAAGTACACCCAGGATGATTTCAAGCATTGTCTTCTACCCTGATCTTTAAAGTTGAATGCCCGAGAAGGCCATGAAACCCAGTGCCATCAGACCGGCGGTTATGAAGGTGATCCCCAACCCACGCAGACCGGGTGGCACATCGCTATATTTCAGCTTTTCACGCACACCTGCCATCGCCGTGATGGCCAACGCCCAACCAAAGCCGCTGCCGATTCCGTAAACCACACTTTCCTTGAAATTGTAGTCACGCTCGATCATGAATAGACTCCCTGCAAGGATGGCACAGTTCACCGTGATCAACGGCAGGAAAATACCCAGCGCGTTGTACAGCGCAGGGAAGAATCTATCCAGCACCATCTCAAGGATCTGCACAATCGCGGCAATCACGCCGATACAGGCCATCAAAGCAATAAAGCTGAGATCAACACCCTGTATACCCGCCCAGGTCAGGGCGTCTTCTTTCAACAGATAGGTGTAGATGAGGTTGTTTGCAGGGACGGTCAGCGTCTGCACGATGACCACCGCGATACCCAAGCCAACAGCTGTTTCGATCTTTTTTGATACCGCGATGAACGTACACATTCCCAAGAAGAAGGAGAGCGCCATGTTCTCGATAAAGACCGACTTAATGAAAAGATTGATATAGGCTTCCATTTTAGTGGGCCTCCCCGTGAACAACACCATGGGCCGGCTGGATTGAGAAGTCCGCTTTCTCGACCTGTTTGGGCTTCCAGGTTCTTACTGCCCAGATAATCAGGCCGATCAGGAAGAAAGCGCTGGGGGGCAACAATAACAAGCCATTGGGGACATACCAGCCGCCATCCTTGATCAGCGGGAACACATCGATGCCCAAAAGCTTGCCCGAGCCGAATAGTTCCCGAATGACAGCTACGGTTACGAGGATCAGACTGTAGCCCAACCCGTTACCGATACCGTCCAGAAAACTTTCCCAAGGCGGGTTCTTCATGGCATAAGCTTCGGCGCGGCCCATCACGATGCAGTTCGTAATGATCAAACCTACGAATACCGACAACTGCTTGCTGATTTCGTAGGCAAACGCTTTCAGCAACTGATCCACCACAATAACAAGCGATGCGATGATCACCATTTGCGCAATGATGCGAATGCTGCTGGGTACATGATTACGAATGAATGCGATACCTGCGCTCGAGAATGCGGTTACCGTCGTCAGTGCAAGACTCATGATAAGTGCAGTAGACAACTGCGAAGTCACCGCCAACGCCGAACAGATCCCCAATACCTGAAGGGTGATCGGGTTATTCTCTACGAGCGGTTCGACCAGAACTTTCTTGTTTTCGTCTGTAAGTTCCATAGTTTCAACCCTTTGCGTTTCTAAGCTTGGCCAGATAGATACCGTAACCTTCCCTGCCCATCCAGTACTGCACCAAATTACTAACACCACGACTGGTTAGCGTGGCGCCTGCCAGGGCATCTACTTGGAATTCAGCGCCCGGCTTGCCGGAGTCGACCGATCCTTTAACCAGCCCCAATGCGACCTCACCGATTTCAATGGTTTGGCCTTTTTCGGTCAGGTTAGTCTCACGCACTTCCTTGCCGGAGAAGTTATAAACCTTCTTTCCCTTCCAGAGCGCTTTCCACTTAGGATTGACGACCTCGCCACCCAGACCCGGGGTTTCCGCCTGATCATAGAGATTCATACCCACGACGGTTTCTCCGTCGGCTTCCAGGGCGATGAACCCATACATTGTTGACCATAGCCCATAGCCATTCACCGGCATGATGACCGTCTTCAACTTGCCGTCATCCTGCTTCACCAGATAGACCTTGGCATACTTTGGCTTGCGCTTGATGCTGGCGATATCCTTGGCGGGGGGAATGCTTTCACTTTGCGCCGGATCCTTGGCCGCCTTCCATTGGTCATAGGTCTTGACATCGACACTATCCACGTAGTCACCGGTAGCCAGATCAACTAGGCGGGTTTCAATATTCTTGAATGCCGCATCGACGTCCATGCCCTTCTGGTAGAGCTCTGCGACCTCCAGAATATTGACCTTCTCGTCCTTCGACTTATTCCATTCCTGCAAAGGCCGCAGGATGACTGCCGATCCAGACACCACAATCGCGCCAACAAGACATAGGGCCAGAGCGACAGCTACGGTTTTTTTGAAACTGTCGTTCGGCAGATCCAGGTAGGGTTGGGCATAAACCTGAGTGGTTTCAACGTAACCAGCCAGTTTTTCCTTGAAACCCACCGGCGCAACTTCCTGATTTTTATTCACGGACTCAGGCATAGCGCTTAACCCTCTTGGCAATGTTGATCTTGATAACCACGTAATCGATCAGTGGTGCAAAGATGTTGGCGAAAAGGATGGCTAGCATGATCCCCTCGGGGAAGGCCGGATTCACCACTCGAATCAGAACGGTCATGAAACCGACCAGTGCCCCAAATACCCAGCGGCCAGCATTGGTATGTGACGCGCTGACTGGATCGGTCGCCATATAAACCGTGCCAAACGCAAATCCGCCGAGCGTCAGATGCCAATACCAGGGCATTGCGTACATTGCATCGCTTGAACTTCCGATGATATTGAACACGGTAGAAGTCACGACCATGCCCGCCATCACACCGGCAATGATTCTCCAATTAGCAATGCGGGTATAGATGAGAAACGCCGCTCCGATCAGGCAAGCCAGCGTAGAGGTTTCACCCATGGAACCCTGTTCGAAGCCGAGGAATGTTCCCCACCAGGAAATACCCGCCTCGCGGATCGCAGCAACACCGCCCATGGCGGCATGACCCAACGCGGTTGCTCCAGTAAAGCCGTCTACCGCCGTCCACACCGCATCTCCCGACATCGAGGCGGGATAAGCAAAGTACAGAAAAGCGCGGCCGGTCAGCGCGGGATTCAGGAAGTTTTTGCCGGTTCCGCCAAAAACCTCTTTCCCGATGACCACTCCGAAGGAAATACCCAAGGCTACCTGCCACAGCGGGATGCTGGGCGGCAGGGTCAGCGCAAACAGGATGGAAGATACAAAGAATCCTTCGTTGACATCATGCTTGCGGACCACGGAGAACAGAACTTCCCAAAGCCCACCTGCAACCAGGGTCACGATATAGACCGGAAAGAAATACATCGCGCCATGTACAAAATCCGACAGGGGATTGTATGGGCTATGGCCGAACAGATTCACGATCCATCCTCGCCATCCGGGAACTTCGTTCAGCCCCATCGCGGTCATCGCAGCATTGGCCTGATAACCAGTATTAAATAGCGCCATCAGCATGCACGGCAGCGCGGCAATCCAAACGTAAGTCATGACACGCTTAAGATCGATGGCGTCACGAACATGCGTTGCGCCGCTCGTTACATCAGATGGACTGTAAAGAAAGGTATCCACCATCTCATAGACGGGGTACCACATCTCAAACTTTCCCCCTTTTGCGAAGTGGGGGTGAAGCTTGTCTAAAAATTGGCGGGTACTAGACATTAGCCCTCCTTCTCGATTTGGGTAAGATTCTTTCGCAGCACCGGGCCGAAGTCATGCTTGCCCGGATCCACAAACGTACACAAGGACAAATCCTCCTCATCCAGCTCCAAGACACCCAAGGCCTGCGCCATATCGGTATCGCCAACAATCAGGTAACGCAGCAACTGAGTTGGGAGAATATCCATAGGAACCACGTCCTCAAATACACCCACCGGAACAATGGCACGCGGGCTACCGTATTTCGTAGTGCTAAAAGAGAACTTGCGACCACGCGCCTGAGGCAGGCTGGTCAACAGGACGTTAAGAAAGGAATACTTCTTTCCGGTAGGAACGACCCAGCCCATAAACTCACGCTCACGGTTTTCCGGGATCACCGTTACCTGGCTATTGAAACGACCCAGATAGTCAGACCATCCCTCCGCCTGTCGGCCATGCAGAACAGACCCGGAAATGACACGTGGGTCCTTACCAGACTTTAGCTGCCCTCGGACGAGATCACTCAGGCTCGCGCCCACGCGGGTTTTCACCAGCCGTGGGTTGCTGACCAGAGAGCCAGCCAGAGCAACCACGCGATCCACATTCAGCTTTCCGGTTGTAAAAAGGCTTCCCATCGCCATCACCGACTGATAATCCAGGTGCCAGACCGTTTTGGTTGGACCGACTGGATCAAGGTAATGAATATGCGTGCCGACTAGGCCCGCAGGATGTGGCCCATCGAATTCCGCCACTTCCAGCTGCTCCAGATCCGGCAGCGCGATGCTGGCTCCGGGGGCCTTGCAGACAAAAACACGACCCTCGGTGAGCTTCGAGAGAACAACCAATCCGCTCTGAAAATCCGCCGCACGATCGGCAATGACCACCTCAGGCCGCGCAGCCAAGGGGCTGGTGTCGATTACAGTAACGAAAATTGAGTGGGGCATCGATCCGGGCGCGGGAACCCGACTGTAAGGCCGCGTCCGCAAAGTCGTCCAAAGCCCCGATGCGATAAGATTCTCCCTGACCTGCTCAGCGGTCAGACCGGCCAGTTTGGCGGGCGTGTAGGATTTGAACTTGACCGCGTCATTGCCGCTCAACTCGACGACTACGGAGTTGAGCACCCGACGATCCCCGCGATTGATCGACTTGACCACACCGGCTCCAGGTGAGGTATAGACTATCTCTGGGTATTGCTTGTCGGCGAAGAGCACATCGCCCAGCTTGACCTTATCGCCCTCGGCCACCTTCATGGAGGGCTTAAGACCGACATAATCGGGACCGAGCAACGCAACCGAGTGAATGGCGCCGGCATTGTTGTATATGACCTGCTCCGGCTCTCCCGTAATCGGCAGATCCAGACCTTTTTTTGTGTTGATTAACATAAGCTAGCCCGTGGAACGCACAAACTGTTAGCCATTCGGCCGCGCAGCGACCCCTTCACAAGACGCCTGAACACGACCAGAAACTTAAGAATTTCGTGGCATTTCGCGAGCGACATGCCACGCATGAAAACGCGAACTGCCTAGGCGCATCAGCGGAATCGCATCATCACTTCACGACACAATACGCAGCTGCCCCTAATTCCGGCAAAAACGGGTCAATTAAATCACAAAAGACCGGGCCCCTCAACGACAGAAGTTCTCAAATTTCCGCACTCAGCCAAAGCAATCACGCGACCGACCCGCCACCCTTGGAAGATCAACAGAGTAGCCAAGCAGCCATCGCTTGACTAGACTGCTTCGCTGGAGTCAGCTAGGCAGCCGCTGTCCCGGCGTTGTGTCGGGAGGGAGGAAAGTCCGGGCTCCGCAGGACAGGACGCCAGGTAATACCTGGGGGGCGCGAGCCTACGGAAAGTGCCACAGAAAATATACCGCCAAGGGGCTCTTACAGTCCTAGGGTAAGGGTGAAATGGTGCGGTAAGAGCGCACCGCGCTTTCGGCAACGAAAGTGGCAGGGTAAACCCCGTCCGGAGCAAGACCAAATAGGGGGGCAGCGAGTCTTGGCTCGCACGTGTGGTCCGCACGGCTCCCGGGTAGGTCGCACGAGGCGTGCTGTGAAGTGCGTCCCAGATGAATGGCTGTCCAAGACAGAACCCGGCTTATCGGCTGACTCCTCCTTCTTGATCTGCACGCACCGTGTTTTGCAAGAGCCTATTTCATGGCTGTTCGGCGCGATTCAAACCGCGATGACTAGGGGCATTTAACCCCCTCCATTACTGTTCGGCATCAACACGAACCAGGATCATTGACGTAAAAACATAGGGTTGAGCGCACCCGCAGATCATGGCACGCAACTCGCTAGAGACGCGACATTAGCCATGACCAAAGCGATTCCAACAATGACGTTTTCTCAAACCACTCAACTCAAGCATAGCCACTGCGAAAGTCACGATTCAATTAAGGGTGGGACATTCGCACCCCCCTCTCACGCTGATAGGATCGGGCCATCTACCGACACTGTCTTTGTCCTGAACAATGCCATTGATGGCATTGCGCGCTGGCTTCCAGCCCAGAGCCCCATCAAGGACTTCATTCACCACAACCCACTGCATGCACTGGAAAACCGCCCATTCCATGAGGCGATCGCGATAGCGTCACGTCTCTATGGCGCACGCAGTTATCTCCCGCTCGCTGAATACCAGAGGCGTTATAAAGCGGGGCGCATTCATGATTTCGCCCTTGATCAGGCACTGATTGAGGCAGAACCAGACCGCTTAAAGCGCGAAGAACTGAGACGTTCCCTCTTCCAGGCTGACCACGAAGCCCACTATCCGCCGCTCTCCCTAGCCCTGCACGGCATTCGCCAAGCCTGGCTAACACGGATCGAGGTGAACCTGGATGCTCAGGTCCATCCCATCCTCTTTCGGTTGGTGGCCAACTTTCTCGACCAAGGGATCAGCCGCTGGTCGATTGCCAGGGAAGACGAATCATTCTGGCGATGCCTGCGGCGTCTGGTCGAGGACACTTTCGTGCCGCTGTATCCCTTTGCGGAGCCCGAAGCGCGTTCCTTGCTGCAATTGGCGCCCGAGGAGGCTATCGACACCTGCCTGGCGCGTATCGTCGGAGATGATGCCCTTTATGGCGTCTACCTACTGGAAATGACCTTGGCTCATCCGGGATGGTCCGGCATGGTTCGCGTCATCGAGCAGAAACCCGACAGCCTGTTATCACGACGCCGCATTTCGCTGAAGGAGTTTTTGGCGGTTGAACTGGCCATTGAGCTGGCGCTTTTGAACATGAAACGGGGCCGGCACTTTTCGAATGTGGCGAGCACCCCCGACATCGATGAAACGGCCTCCTTCGCCGAGGCGCTGGACAGCCCATTCATTCCCCAGCCACTTAAGGTCTGGCAGGAAGCCATGGAGCGGTCCCTTTACGTCGAGTTTCTTCAAGCGGTCAAACAGCGCCCCGACAACGCGCAACAGGAAAGCGTCGTGGCCCAGGCTCTATTCTGTATTGATGACCGCGAATGCTCGTTGCGTCGGCATCTGGAGGAAATTCATCCCGGCATAGAAACTTACGGGGCCGCAGGCTTCTTCGGCATCGACTTCTTCTACAAAGGCATCGATGACATCTATCCCGTTGCCCAGTGTCCAGCGGTCATAACACCCAAGCACCTGATCATTGAATCCAACGACAACAGCAAACCCTACGCAGGCAATGGCACCTCCCCCACATCGAAGCCCTCGGTTAAACCCTCTCTTCTCTTGAAAAACTGGGCCTACACCCAGACAGTCGGCTTGGGCTTTGCTGCCAAAATGGCGTGGGAAGTTTTCCGACCTGGCGCCAAGCTCCTGAAAATCAAGAAGCTGGGCGAGGTCGAATCACAAACGCGCCTGCATCTGTTGAGACGTTCCGATGAGCCGAGCCCGAATGGACGACTGCTGGGATTTTCACATGCGGAGATGGCCGACCGGCTGGAGGCTCTGTTCAGGAACATCGGGCTGACCCGGCATTTTGCCCCGGTCGTGGTGGTGGTCGCTCACGGCTCATCCAGCACCAACAACCCCCACTTTGCCGCTTATGACTGCGGTGCCTGTGCCGGAAAACCTGGAGCCCCTAATGCGCGGGCCTTTGCCCAGATGGCGAATGATCCAGCGGTGCGATCGCTGCTCAGACAGGGCGAAATCGACATCCCTTCGGATACGCTGTTCGTGGCGGCACTGCATAACACCAGCCGCGATGAAATCACCTATTTTGATCAGCAGGATTGGCCAGAGCCGCTACCCCCTGAACTCACGTCTTTTCGAATGGCCATGGACCAGGCATTGCGCCGCAACGCCCTGGAGCGTTGCCGCTGGTTCGAACTGGGCCCGAAATCCGATAGCGAATCCGCCGCCCTGGAACATGCGAAGTTCCGGGCATCCTCCATCTTTGAACCCAGACCTGAGCTCAATCATTCCAACAATCTTTATTGCGTTGTCGGACGACGATCGCTGACCTCCCGGCTGTTTCTCGATCGCAGGGCTTTTCTTCATTCTTACGATCCGACGGTGGATGCCGACAGTGAAATCCTCGCCCGTTTGCTCTCACAGGTCATTCCGGTCTGTGGCGGCATCAACCTGGAATACTTTTTCTCCCGCATTGATAACGCCATTTACGGCGCCGGCACCAAACTACCGCACAACGTCATCGGGCTGCTCGGTGTGGCCAATGGCATGGAGGGCGATCTGCGTACCGGATTGCCGTCGCAGATGATCGAGGTCCATGAACCGGCCCGCCTGCTGATTGCGGTCGATCAGACGCCGAGGATTCTGGATCTGGCCATTGCCCGTATTGGCAAGCTTCGCGAGTGGCTGGATCACGAATGGGTCAGGTTGGCCGCTATCGATCCCATCACGCGAGATCCACTTCTGTACCGAAACGGCCGCTGGATGCCCATCAAATGGCCCGCTGATTTTCACGCCCCCCACGGTGCGCGATCGGTCGATATCTTTCAGGGCAAGACGGACTCCATCCCCGTCCACATTCTCAAGGGGAAAGCGGCATGAACGAACTGATTCTTGCCTGTCAGCTGACACCCTTGTTGGGACTGCTGCTTAACCTTTTGTTTGGCAGCAACGAAGCCCGGGTCGCCAACATCAGCCTCTGGGTCACCCGATTGATGGGGGCTTCGATTTTTGGGTTATTAACCACCTGGGCCTGGCTGGGGTTCCCGGCTTATGAGTACCAGTGGTTCACGCTCTATCAGCAAGGTGAGTACCGTTTCCCTGTGCTGTTCTTTTTCGATCATATCGGTGCGGCCTACCTGTTCTGCACCTGGGTCATCTTTTCGGTCATCGTGCGCTATTGCCGTCACTACCTGCATCGGGAACCCGGTTACCGACGGTTCTTCGTCACCATTTTTGGCTTTGTCTTCGGGTTGAATATCGTCATCCTGTCAGGCGTGCTGGATATGTTCTTCGCCGGATGGGAAATTGTCGGCATTTCTTCGTTCCTGTTGATTGCCTTTTACCGGCACCGCTATCAACCTATCCGTAATGCGCTGCGCGCCTATAGCATCTACCGGCTCTGCGATTTTGGCCTGTTGCTGGCCGCCCTGTTGATCGATCTCCTGTTCCACGGGAGAAACCACTTCAGCGAACTTGCTGAGGTTCTTAAATATGGAACGCCCCCGGGCGGGTATCTTGAGTTCTTTGGTCTGTCACTCCTGCTGATCCTGGCCGCCGCCGGAAAGTCGGCGCAGTTTCCCTTCTGCTTCTGGATTCCGCGGGCCATGGAGGGACCAACCCCTTCCAGCGCCATCTTTTATGGCGCTCTGTCCGTCCACCTGGGGGTGTTCCTGCTCTTGAGAACGCAGCCAATCTGGGGCTTCGAGATCGCCTCGCGCTTTATAGTTCTCAGCATCGGTGCGCTCACCGTGCTGGTGGCAAGCCTCTCGGAACAGGCTCAATCGAACATCAAGGGGCAGATCGCCTACGCCTCCATCACCCAGGTGGGGTTCATGTTCATCGAGCTGGCGCTGGGTCTGGAATCCATCGTGCTGCTGCATTTCCTGGGGAATGCCTTCCTGCGCTGCTATCAGCTACTTGTATCCCCCTCGGTCGTCGCACACTTGCTGCGTGTCGAAAGCGAGGTCGATGTGACATTCGATATCAGAACCAGCGCCATGGCTCGGTCACTGCCGCAGACTCTGCGTGAGTCGCTCCCAGCCACGCTGCAAAACACCCTGCAGGTGATCTCACTGCAGGAGTTCAACCTAGAACACTGGGTGCGTTCGCTACTGTGGGATTCGTTTCGCAAAGTAGCACTCATGCTCAGTCGTCTAGGCCTCATCACGAAAATCCTAGTCAGCCTGAGCGCCCTCGTGTTTGGCTGGGTACTTTATTCGAATGGAATCTCCCTACGACCTTACCTGGCCTTTTTGACCGGTCTGGTCATGTTTTACCTGGCATTACTGGGGTTTACCCTCAAACGAAATACCCTAAGGACTTGGAACCAGGTAGCTCTCAGTTCGCTCTTGGCGGGGGTCGCCACCTGGATGTTGGGCACGGACGCCGAAGGTTATGTGGAAATTTTCACCATTGGAATAGTGGCCGCCTGGCTGCTTGGACTCTTCGCTATTCATCGTATGGGAATTCATCGCGATGTTGAGGAAAACCCATTCCTCTATCGCGGCATGGAAGAGAAAGAGCCCCGGTTTTCGCAGCTACTGTTCCTGGCCTTTCTGGGGGTGGTCGGCTTTCCGCTGACACCCATTTTTCTGGGACAGGACTTGCTGCTTTTCCATCTGAGTAGCGAACACGCTTGGCTTGCCCCACTGATGGCCATCGCTTTTGTGCTGAATGGCATCTCCGCCTCTGGCGTATATATGCGGGTGTGTGCAGGAAGGCCTGTGGAAATAAGTAAAGCCCCGTCTTCCAACCGCCATCAAACCAGTCTATAGCCCACTTCACAGGCACTCTGAATTCGCTGCGCGCTTCGGGTTTAAGCCCGGCTGTTCATCTTTATGAATTCGATCCGCAGACGTTTCGTGCTCAGATAGAATCGCGCCAATCAGATCATACCCCCGACAAAAAAGGGCGCTCTTCCATTTCGAGTGGAACTGGGTCTAGGCTGATGCCCCTGAGTCACGCTTATTGAGGTCACGTTCTGATGGATTCCACGTTGTTGTTCACGTCAGCCTTGGG
>JBILGM010000010.1:0-65722 GCA_044351045.1 Methylococcaceae bacterium
GCTCCTGGGTATTTTTCTGTTTCGCATAATAAAAATAACGAGACTATGCTGGTTTGGTCATGGCAAGGCCTAATCTATAGCCAGAACGCCTCAAGCCCGCCACCCGATCCGAAAAAGTATTTTCTGACTGTGCAAAGAAATGGTTTTGGCAGCTTAATATCAAGTGCGCCAGAAGGAATTGACTGTGGCGAAAAGTGCTCAGGAAGCTTCTATGAAGGGTCAACTGTTAACCTGGGGACAAATCTAGCCTGTGTATCGAGTTGGGAAGGTGCATGCTCGGGAAGTGTGTGTAACGTTTACATGGACTCCAGCAAAGTTGCCATAGTCAATTTTAAAAAAATAAAAAACTTAACTCTTGAAACTTCAGGCCAAGGATCGATTGCCTCCGATCCGAGTGCTGCCGATTGCGGTAAAAACTATGAAAAGTCTTACGAGCTCGGGACTATAGTAAAACTATCTGCAAATCCGGACCCTCTTTGGATTTTTAAAGGTTGGTTAGGCGCTTGTATAGATACTGTAGGCCCGAACTGCTTCTTGGAGATTAATGAAAACGCAAGTGTAAAAGCGATTTTCAGTAGCTCTTCTCCACCGCCAAACACATTTAGTCTCAGCGTGTCAAAGTCGGGAAATGGGACTGTGTCCAGCGTACCCACATCCATTAGTTGTGGGGTGACCTGTAATGGAGCATTCACCGCCGGATCAACTGTCTCTTTGTTTGCCCAGCCTGACTATGGCTTCGCCTTTGCTGGGTGGGGTGGAGACTGTTCATCTAAAGATAAGTGCATCCTTACGATGAATGGTAACAAGACTGTGTCAGCCACCTTCGTTGATCTGCAGAATCACCTTGTCAAAGTTATCAAGCCCAGCACTGGGGTGATTAGCAGTGAACCAGCTGGAATTCTCTGTGGAGGCTCGAACAGGCAGTGCGCATCTACTTTCTCATCTGCCAAACTGACCGCTACTCCTAATCCTGGTTATGAGTTCATACGATGGAATGGCTGCCAAGCCCCCGAAGGCAACATTTGCTACATCAAGCCTACAGGCAAAATGACTTTGAGCGCAGTGTTCAAGAAGCTGCCGAAGTTCAAGATAAAGATCAGCAAAAACACACTGGGTTCGATAACGAGCACACCTGCCGGATTGAATTGCCCGGATAAGAAGAAATCTTGCGCAGTGAGCTTTATAAAAGGCACGGAAGTGACGCTGAATGCGGTCCCGCAGTCGGGGCGCAATTTCGCAGGCTGGTCCGGAGCCTGTTCTGGAACGGATAGCTGCCAGTTGCTCATGGATAGCAACAAGGGCTTAGGGGCTAACTTCCAGTGATCGCAGTCTGAAATCACAAGACTATGTAGACGGGATTACTGAATTTCAGTAATCCCGAACTCCTCCCAAATGGGGTTTCCCGCACGAAAGCCCGCGTTACCTCACCCACGCGAAATCGAGGTTGCAGGTTGCAGGTTGTGGTTCGCTGACGTTCACCACAGCCTATGATGGGCACCCACTTGGTTGATGCAATCCATCGCGGCTGATCGGCGGCTTCGCTGCAAGCGCCGTGATCAATCCGCACAAATTCCGTTACTTGCTGGCGTGCTCAGTCTAAAATTCGAGGCTGTCATGTGCAATTTCGCCATGGTTGCAATCAATCATTACGACGGCATTGGATAAGCTGATGATCAATAAAACCAACTTTCGTATCAACGGTCGCAAGATCAGTTTTTTGTTGCTGGGGTTTGCCCTGATCAATCCGTTCATGACGGCCATGGCCGGGGCGGGGCTCGATTTTGGGCCGGGGCGTGCCTTTAGTTATGAATCGCTGGTTGAGCGGGCGGCTGATTTGGCCAAGAAACCCTATCTGGCGCCGCCCCGGCCGATGCCGTCGGTGGTCGAGAAAATCGACTACGAAGCCTGGGGCAACATTCGTTATCGACCGGAGTCCTCGCTATTTGCCACGGGCCCCGGCATCTTTCCGGCGACCTTTTTCCATGTGGGTCAGTTCTTCCAGAAATCGGTGAAGATGCACGTGGTGGAGAATGGCCAGGCCAGGGAGATTCTTTACAGCAGCGATTACTTCTCGATGCCGAAGAACAGCGTCGCGCGCAAGTTGCCCGCTGATACCGGCTTTGCCGGATTTCGACTGCAGGAGTCGCGTCACCGCGAGGACTGGCGCAGCCAGGACTGGCTTGCTTATCTGGGGGCCTCCTACTTCCGGGCCATCGGCGCGCTCAACCAGTACGGTTTGTCGGCGCGCGGCGTGACCATTGATTCTGCCGAACCGACGCCGGAAGAGTTTCCCGATTTCACCGAGTTCTACATCGAAGGCGCCAAGACAGGGGGCGAGCCGGAGGTGATTTACGCGCTGCTCAATGGCCCGAGTATCACCGGCGCCTATAAGTTCTCGGTGCGCCGGACGGAAGGAGTCGTGCAGGATATCGATGCCGCCCTGTTCATGCGCAAGGCTGTCGCTCGGATAGGGCTGGCCCCGCTGACCTCCATGTACTGGTTCAGCGAGACGGAAAAGCGTCGTCTGGAGGACTGGCGTCCCGAGGTGCATGACTCGGATGGTCTGGCGATCTGGACCGGCGCCGGGGAGCGTCTGTGGCGGCCGTTGATCAATCAGCCTTATGCCGTGACCTCCAGCTTTGTCGACCAGAACCCCAAGGGATTTGGACTATTGCAGCGCGATCGCAATTTTGAAAATTATCTGGATGGCGTCAATTACGAGCGGCGCCCCAGCCTGTGGGTGGAGCCTATGGGTGAGTGGGGTCCGGGCGCTGTGCAGTTGATCGAGCTGCCGACGGATGACGAGATTCACGACAATATCGGTGCCTACTGGCGCCCGGCGGAACCGGTAAAAGCGGGCGACTCCTATCGCTTGCGTTATCGTCTGCACTGGTTGGCAGACGAACCTTATCCCGCCAAAGTTGCCAAGTGCGTCGCGACCCGGATTGGCCGCGGTGGCCAGCCCGGCAAGCCGCGGCCTCAGGGGGTTTACAAGTTCGCTGTCGAATTTGCCGGTGAAGCACTGGACCCGTTGTGGGGCGATAGCGTCAAGGCCAAGCCGGTCATTTCGGCCTCGCAAGGCACGATCAGCGATGCCTTTATGGAGCCGATTCCCGGAACCCGTCGGTGGCGGGCACTATTTGATCTGACGCCCAAAACCAATGATCCGGTGGAGTTGCGTTTGTTCATCCAGGGCAACGGCGACGCCATGACCGAGACCTGGCTCTATCAGTTTCGTCCCGGCCGCTGATCAGGCTGTGCTGCCACGGGCCGATACGCCGGGATGACCCGGATGATCGGGCATCCGGCCCGGTCGTTCGTGCCTGATCAGCCCCTCGGCTTTTAGCAACGGCCGACTCTTGGCCCCATCATCAGGATCTCGATCATGAATGTTCCCGCCAAAACCCAATGGAAAGCCAGCGCCAGTTCCGGTGATGCGACCCTGGCGATTGACGATCGCTATGCCACTGGCTGGGTCAGCGAACCTTCGATGACTTCGTGGCTGGAAATCGATCTGGGACGTGAGGCGACCTTGGGCGGTATCGAGGTGTATTGGGGGCGACGGGCGGCGGATGTCTATGCTGTTGAATCTTCCCTGGACGGACGGAATTGGGCGTCGCTCTGTCACACCCGCCATGGGGAGGGCGGGCAGAATGTGTTTGCCTTTCCCCCAACAAATGCCCGCTACCTTCGCCTGACCGACGAGCCTTCAGGGCCCGAGCGGGTGCTCGATATTGTCGAGATCAACGTCTATGGCCCGGAGGATGCGCTCAAGGTGCTTGAGCCCGGGCGCATCGTCGCCCTCGGACAGTCGCCGGTCACGCTGCTACCGGGTGAGAGTATTACGGCAGATTTCGGCTATATCCGGCCACCGATCGGGGCTTTGATCGAGTGGGGTGAAAGTTACGGAACGGTTTTTTCGGTCCACCTTTCCGATGATGGAGAGCGCTTTCGCGAGGTCGGACGGATCACAACGAGTAGCGGCAATTACGACAACTTTTACTGGCGATCCACGGTCAGCCGCTATTTTCGGCTGACTGTTCACGAGACCAGTTCGCCGCAAGGCGCGATCATCAAAGAACTGAAGCTGCGTATCCTCAATAAGGACCGAATGCCCATCGGCCAGCTGGAACGGGCAGCGCTCGCCGGCCCCAGTGATCTTTCCCCGCAATCGTTGCTGGGTCGCCAGGTGTACTGGACGGCCCTGGGCGAGTTCGATCACCCCGAGCAGGCCCTGTTTGACGAATACGGCAATCTGGAAGCGCAGGCCGGTTTTGGCCAGTTGATGCCATTGATCCGGCTGGGCGGCAGACTGCAGGGCGCGCCCGGGGCCACGGATATCTCCCACCGCCTGGCCGAGGGTTCGTTGCCCATTCCCACGGTGCAGTGGAGTTGTGGCAGCCTTGAAATTCAGGTCACCGCGCTGGCGCATGGGGGCGAGGCGTGGGTGGAATACCGGTTGCTCAATACCGGATCGACCCGAGTGACCGGATCACTGGTGTTAGCGGTTCGGCCGGTGCAGATCAATCCTTATTGGCAGCATGGCGGGCATGCGATTATCAAAGCCGTGGCGGTCGAGGACCGGGATATCCGGGTGAATGACCGGCCCTATGCCCGGCTATCGCAGGCCCCCGACACAGTGACGCTGGCCGATTTCGACGAAGGCGATGTCGTGACGGTGGTGGCCGAGGGGCCGCGCGCGACCGGGCAACGGCTTCAATCCCTTTCCGGCCTGTTGAGTGCAGCCCTCGAATTTGAATTTGAGCTGGAGTCGGCTGAGGTCTGGTGTGTGGTCGCCGCGGCCCCCATGCGGGACGACGTCACGATAAGGCCTGAGATGGCTTTCGATCAGCATCGGCAACAGGCCATCGAGCGCTGGCGGCAGATACTGGGGCCCCGGCGGATCGAGGTGGGGGATAGGGAAGTCAGCGATACCGTCGAAGCACAAACGGCCCTGATTCTGGTCAATGCCACGCAGTTTGCTTTCAAGCCTGGCCCCCGTCATTACGACCGTACCTGGATTCGGGATGGTTCGTCGCAGGCGCTGGCGCTGCTCTGGGCGGGGCTGGTGGATGAAGCCAAACGCTATGTGCGCTGGTATGCGGAGCGAATTTATGACAACGGTATGGTGCCGCCCATCCTGAATCCCGATGGCAGCGTCAATCGGGGCTATGGCAGCGATATTGAGTTTGATGCCCAAGGCGAGTTTGTCACGATCGCCGCCGATATCTATCACATCAGCCGGGATGGGGAGTTTCTGCGGGCTATCTATGAGCCGGTGGTGCGCGCTACTCGCTTCATCGAAGTGCTGTGCGCAGAGACGAATGCCCAATATGGCCCGGAAAGCCGCTTTCATGGTCTCGTAGCTCGCTCGATCAGTCATGAGGGATACAACAAACCCAGTTTCAGTTACTGGGATGACTTTTTTGCCCTGAGCGCCTGGCGCAACTGCGCTGATCTGGCTCGTGCGATGGGTGACGCTGCCATGGCCGCTTATGCCGACACTCAGGGTCAAGCGTTTGCCGTGCAACTGAACCGTTCCTTGCGGTTGACCGCAGACGCTCAAGGCAACGGCATGATTCCCGCTTCGGCGGATCGCGAGGATGTCGATCCGACCTCGACCTCAATCGCCTTCGAACCTTGTCGGGTAGATGATGTGATCCCGCACGATCTGATAACGCCTACTTATGACAATTACGCCCAGCATCTGGAAGTCATTCGGAAACCGGACTTTGCCGGCGGCTTCACGCCCTACGAGATCCGCAATCTGAATGCTTTTGTGGCGCTGGGGCGCTATGAGGATGCCTTTGGTCTGCTCAATGATGCCTTGAACTGGCGGCGGCCTGCCGGCTGGCGTCACTGGGCAGAAGTGCTGTGGGGCGATCCGCGGGCCCCCGAGTATATCGGCGATATGCCCCACACCTGGATCGGCGCCGAGTTTGCGACGGCCGTTCGCCGGATGTTGTTGAGGGAGCATGGCACCCGGCTGGAACTATTCAGGGCCGTTCCCGAGGCCTGGTGGGCCGGCGAGGGTATCCGGCTGAACGCATTGCCCACCCGCTTTGGTGTGGCGAACCTGAGGGCAGAGCGCGACTCCCGATGGGCGACCGTCACGCTTTCACTCACCGGACCGCTGCCTGAACAAATAACGGTGCGTTATCCGGGCGCCAGGCGTGCCTTCGCGGATGACGTGGCGTGTACCATTGAGGGCGATCTGATTCTTGCTCCCCATTTCAATCAGCTTTCAATCGAAAACTGATTGCTCCTGATGGGCCTGGGTCCGGTCATGGTTTGGCAATGTTCTAACCCAACGAAGTGAAAGGCCGCAAGACGAAAGGTGCAATTCTGCTGCGTTGGCCGCAGCCGCTCCCTGAGCGGAGTAGCAGGGAGCGGTTTACCGCCAGAGCTCGGCACCGTGACTGTCGATGACCCGACGGTAAAACAGCGCACTGTCCTTCAGGGTTCTGGTCTGGGTGGCATAATCGACGTGGATCAGGCCGAAGCGCTTGGAGTAGCCAAAGGCCCATTCAAAGTTGTCCAGTAACGACCAGGCAAAATAGCCCTTCAGATTGACGCCCTCGGCGATGGCCTCCTGTACTGCCAGGAGATGGTCGCGGAGATAAGCCACGCGATCCGCATCCGCGACACGGCTCTTGACGGGGGCGGGGTCGTCAAAGGCCCCGCCGTTTTCGGTGATGTACAGCGGCATTTCGCCATATCGGCGCTTGATCCATAGCAGGCAGCTCTTGAGGCCCTCGGGAAACACTTCCCAGTCCATCGCGGTGTGAGGCAAATGATCCTGGCGAACCCGGTCGGCTTGGAACGGCAGCAGTCCGGGAGCGCTTTTCACGACCGAGCGACTGTAGTAGTTGATACCCAGGAAGTCGATCGGCGTCTGAATGACGCGAAAATCTTCTTCCGGAAAGTCGGCAAAACTTCGCCCGTGAAGATCGGCCAGTTCTTCGGGATAGTGGCCCAGAAAGACCGGGTCGAGATACTGACGATTCATCCAGGCATGCATCCGGGTCATGGCCGCCTGATCTTCGGGCTGTTCCGAGGCAGCATATTTCGGTTCCAGATTGACTACCAGGCCGATCTCCCCTTCGCCGCCGTCGGCGCGAAACGCCTGGACGGCGAAGCCATGACCCCGCAATAGATTGTGGGTGGCCAGCCGTGCCTTCGGCAGCGCCCGCAATCCCGGTGGATGCGAGCCTTGCAGATGGCCTTCGTGAACGATGACCCAAGGCTCATTCAAGGTTGCCCATTGCCTGACCTGTCCACTGAGAGCCTTGAAGAGGGTATGGGCATAGTCGGCAAACCAGTACGCCGAGTCCGGGTTGGTCCAACCGCCCTGATCGTCCAGGGCCAACGGTAAATCCCAATGATGCAGGGTGACGCTGGGTTGAATGCCCGCCTCGTGCAGTCGATCCAGAAGGCGGCGGTAAAAATCCAGCCCCTTCTCGTTCAGCGTGCCGCGTCCCTCGGGCAGTATCCGGTTCCAGGCGATGCTGAAGCGGTAGGCCTTTAGACCGATTTCCCGCATCAGCGCCACATCGTCGGCATAACGGTTGTAATGGTCGCAAGCGAGATCGCCATGATCGTTGTTGCTAATGTTGCCGGGCGTGTGGCTGAAACGATGCCAGTTGCTCGGCCCGGCCCCATCCGCTAGCGGTGAGCCTTCGATCTGGTAGGCGGAAGTGGCCGCGCCCCAGACGAAACCGGGGGGGAAGGGTTTGTTGTCAGTCATGAAGGTCTTGATCCTGCCAAGGTCAACAAAGAGGCCGTTCCACCTTTGCGCATTGATTGCGGCGCTTGGGTTTGTCTTCATCCAGTCTCGCCAGTGCGTTCTCGACATGGATCGCCAACATGTCGGCCATATCCCTGGAAAAATTCTCCTTCACCACAATACGCATCACGTCGACGGATTCGGCTGAATGCGGGAGGGAGTAGGCCGGCACTGCCCAGCCCCGTTCATGCAACACTTCGCACAGCTGATAAACGGTGAAGGCGCGGTCGTCCTTGAGCTTGAGCACGACCACCGGCAGGCAGGTCGTATCGGTAAGTATCTCGAAACGACCCAGCCCGAGCAGGCGTTGTTCCAGATAGCGGGCGTTGCTCATGATGTTGGTGATGATCCGGGTGTAACCCGCTTTTCCCAGCCGTATGAAGTTGAAGTATTGCAGAACGACCTGTGAGGCCGATCGGGAGAAGTTGAGGCTGTAATTCAGCATCTCCCCACCCAGGTAGTTGATGTTGAAGATCAGTTCCTCAGGAATGCAGGAAGCGTCCCTGAAGATCACCGAACCCATGCCGGGGTAGACCAGACCGTATTTGTGATTGCTGACATTGATAGAGCGGACCTGTTGCAGTCGGAAATCCCAGGCGACTTCCGGATGGGCGAAAGCCATGATGAAGCCGCCTGAGGCGGCATCGATGTGTATCGGAATGTCGAGCCCGCGCTCGGCCTTGATGTTGAGCAACAGTGCGTTGATGCCGGCAAAGTCATCGTTCTGGCCGGTGAAGGTGGTGCCGATGACAACGCCCACCGCGATCGTGTTTTCGTCGATGAGGGGTTCGACTTGTTCGGGTCCGATGGTGTATTGGCCTATCTTCAAGGGAATGATGCGAGCTTCTACATCAAAGTAGAGCGCGAACTTCTCCCAGCAGGAATGAACGTCGGCGCCAAAGATCACGTTGGGCTTCTGGCTGCCGAGTCCCCGCTCCTGGCGTTGCTTGCGCCATGCCCACTTGTGCGCCAGCAGCGCCAGCATGATGGCTTCCGACGAGCCCACGGTCGATGTGCCTGCGGCGGTTTGAGTTTTCTCAGCACAAGAAGAGCCCGGCGCATGGAGCATGTCCGCCATCATGTTGATGACTCGCTGATGTACGGCTCGAATGATGGGGTATTCGTGAAAGTCGATGAAGTTGATGCTACTGGTTTTTAGCATCAGCTCGTCCGCTTCGGGCTCCATCCAGGGGGTGACAAAGCTGGCCGTGTTGAGCAGTGGGTTGCCGTTGAGGTTCAGCTCATCAAGGATGAGGCGTTGGGCCGTTTTGGCATCCATACCCGCTTCGGGTAGCGCCGCTGTCGGTGCCACTTCACACATATGGTGGCTGGCATAGGGCGTGTCGGTGGGTCGAATGGCAGGGTTGAGTGTGTGCATTGAAAGTATCGATCCCGGGCTATACGGGTTGTGCGGGGTAATGACGGGTCTGACCCGTTTCCGCCTCCGTGTAGGTGCTGGACGTCAGGGCGTCATACAGCTCAGGCCGCCGATCCGACAGGTAATGGGTGGCCGCCAGGGTATCGTGGATCAGTGTCTCGGGGTGGGTCGGCCCATAAAATCCCGGCACGCAGTCAGCGATCATGAGCATATGGTCGTTCCAGCCGGAACCCGGTTTGTCGGCGCGTTGGGGTGGTAATGGAATTTCCGGCAGCAGGAAATGACCATGCGGGTCGACCAGGCAACTGTTGCCCAGGTAACCGCCGACCACCTCGCCGTTTTCGGTTTCCAGCCCGCGTCGGTTGCTGTAAGCGCAGAAGCACTCGTTCTGGTAGGCGTTGGCGCGGATGAGAAAATCGACATTGGGGTAAGGCGCGCGGGTTCTCTCGCCGGTTCTAAGGACGGTGAAGTCATCCGCCGCCGTCGGAATCACGATCAGTTGCGCACCTTTCAGGGCCAGGGTGCGTGAGAGTTCCGGCAGCTCCGCTTCATAGCAATTGAGAACCCCGACCCCGATGCCGTTGATCCTGAACACGGAAAACGCTTCGCCCTCCTCAGGGTGGACATATCCAAATGACCAGTTGTTGCGTTCGTCGCCGCCCCAGAGGTGACTCTTGCGATAGTTCTTGAGGCACGCGCCATCCGCCCCATAAACGATGATGCTGTCATAGTAATGACGCTGACCGGCGACATCCGCTGCTTCCGGGTAAGGGCAGATGATGGCGAGTTCGTTATCTGCAGCCGCCTTGGCAACTTCTTTCAGGATCTCTTGCTGCTGAATGGTCTCGGCCAGCTCGTGAGCGACCTTCGCGTTGGTCACGTTGTAGCCCGTAAGGAAAAGCTCCGGAAAGCTCAATAAATGCACATCATGCTGTCTGGCTCTGGTGGCCGCCTGTTTCAGCACGGCCAGGTTCTGTTGCACGGCTTCCAGGTTCCCGGAGTTGCCATAACCCTGGTAGAGACCGAGCCGGATATGGGGCATCGCAACGGGGATGCTGTCGCTGATGAAGCTCTGAATGATCATGCCGTTTTCAGTGGGGTCGGGTGTCGGAACGGTGAAGCGTTAACGCCCATGGGCGAAGGCCACTGAAGATAACTCAGGGCGGGGACTTCGCCAAATCATTTCAAGCGTTGAAAGTTCGGTGCCAGGCCGGATGATGACGGCGAGGCAGGGCAGATAAATACAGCGATTCAAGGAGGGTCAGAGGGACCGTTCCGATCACTTCTGATTGGGTACGTTCGGGTCAGGGCGAGAGCTGGAATGTTATCCTTAAGCGCCTTCGTGATCGCTTCTGTCCCTGCTGATTCCTCTATGTCGCATGAATCCGGTTCACTAAAATCCATTTTCTTTGCTCTGGGCGCCAATGCCGCCATCGCCGTGGCGAAACTGACGGCCGCCGTGTTTACCGGTTCTAATTCAATGCTGGCAGAGGCTATTCATTCGTTCGCCGACTGTGGTAACCAGGGTCTGCTGTTGTGGGGGCTCAAGCGGGCAAAGCGTCCCCCCAGCCCGGATCATCCGCTGGGATTTGGCAAGGCCATTTATTTCTGGTCTTTCATCGTCGCGCTGATCCTGTTCAGCATGGGCGGCGTGTTCTCGATTTATGAGGGCATCCACAAGCTGGATCAGGATGCCCCGCTGACCCAACCGTGGCTTGCTGTCGCTATTCTGATGTTCAGTATCCTGTTGGAGCTGGTGTCGCTGCGCGCCTGCCTGCAAGAGGTGAACCGCGAGCGGGGATCGCAGGGGCTATGGGCCTGGTTTCGGCAAACCCGCCAAAGTGCCCTGATTGTCGTCCTTGGCGAGGATATTGCTGCGCTGGCGGGTCTGGCCATCGCGCTGGCCGCCATCCTGCTGACCATGGTTACCGGCAATCCGGTGTTCGATGCCATCGGTAGTATTGCGATTGGTTTGTTGCTCGTCGGCGTGGCCGTGGGTGTCGGCGCCGAAATCAAGAATCTGCTGATCGGGGAAAGCGTCGAGCCTCGGGTGCGGCAGGCCATGCGGCGCTTTTTGGAGGAGCGCTCCGAAGTGGACCAGATGTTCAATATGCTAACCCTGCAGATGGGTGATGACGTCATGGTGGCCGTCAAAGCCAGAATGCGGGAGCGGAATTCAGCTCGGGAAATGATCGAAGACATCAATCGCTGTGAGCAGTCCCTCAAGCAGGCATTCCCGAATGTGCGCTGGTTGTTCTTCGAGCCGGACGTGGCGGATTGATGCTCATCCCATGAAACCCGGTTTCCCATCGAGACTGATACCCCGCTGGTTCCTGATACGGCTGGTCGCCTTGCTGTTGCAATCTTGGCTGGTTGGTTGTGCCACCGCACCGCCCAGTCAGTCGTCCAATCTCTGTGCGATGTTCAAGGAAAAGGATGACTGGTACGCGGCCAGCGTCGCCGCTCAAAAAACATGGGGCATTCCGGTGCCGGTGCAGATGGCCATCATGAAGCAGGAGTCGGCTTTTGTGGCCGATGCCCGTCCGCCAAGAGATTGGTTTTTGGGGTTTATTCCCTTGTCGCGACCGTCATCGGCCTATGGCTACTCGCAAGCCCTGGATGGAACCTGGGATCGCTATGTGCAGAGCACCGGTCATTTGGGCGCCGAACGGGACGATTTTGCCGATTCGGTTGATTTTATCGGCTGGTATGCGCGGCTGAGCCAGACCGAACTCGGCATTTCGATGGCGGACGCTTACCGTCAGTATCTGGCTTACCACGAAGGGCAGGGCGGGTATGCCCGCGGCAGCTATCTGAAAAAACACTGGCTGCAGGACGTAGCCAAGAAAGTGGCCACCACGGCAGATCGCTATCGACGGCAGCTGGATGGCTGCGAGCCCGATCTCGACGAGTCCTTGGCCTCCAATTAAGCCTAGCCAAAAGCCAGGTTTTCAATCACCGACATCATGACAAGTTTCTCCCGTTTTTTTGCCACGGCTCCGCTGGGTATCGAAGGGCTCTTGGGCCAGGAATTCCGCGACCTCGGCATCCCTGACGTTAAAGAGGGCCGCGCCGGTGTGGCATTCGGGGGGGGGCTAAACGCCGCTTACGCCGCCTGCCTTTGGTCACGTCTCGCCAATCGCATCCTGATGCCCATCGCCCAGTTTCCGGCCGCGACCGGAGAGGAACTGTATGACGGCATACGGTCTGTCGACTGGAGCTTGCATATGGAGCCGGAATCGACACTGGCCGTGGATTTCGCTGCCAGCCGTTCGGCTATCACCCACACGCTGTTTGGAGCGCAGAAGGTTAAGGATGCCATCGTTGATCATTTTCGCAGTGAAAGTGGAGTACGGCCCTCGGTGGATCTGGCTCGTCCTGACTTGCGGGTCAATCTTTATCTGGACCGAGACCAAGCGACGCTGAGCATTGATCTGTCCGGCGACAGTCTGCACAAACGTGGCTACCGCATCGAGGGTGGCAAGGCGCCGCTAAAGGAAAATCTGGCGGCCGCCATTTTGTTGCGTGCCGGATGGCCAGAGGTGGCCGCGGCCGGTGGGCAGTTGATCGATCCCATGTGCGGGTCCGGGACTTTGCCCATCGAAGCCGCTCTGATGGCGGCGGATTTTGCCCCTGGCTTGTTGCGGCCCTGGTTCGGTTTCCTGGGCTGGCGTGGCCATGATGCCGCATGTTGGCTGGACTTCGTGGCCGAGGCGGATCGCCGCTCGGAAGCGGGTTTGAAACAGTTGCCGGTCATTGTCGGTTATGACGTCGATCGTCGAGCCGTTCACACGGCCCTGGGTAATCTGGATCGAGCTGGGTTGCGCGGTGCAGTGCATTTCGAACGCAAGTCCGTTGAGGCGGTGCGGCCACAGAAGGCAAAGGGTTTGCTGGTCGTCAATCCACCCTATGGCGAGCGGCTGGGTGATGAAGAGACGCTGGTACCGCTCTACAAAATGCTGGGTGAAACCCTGCGTACGCATTTTCTCGGGTGGAAGGCCAGTGTGTTTACCGGCAATCCGGAACTGGCCTTTAAGGTGGGTATTCGTGCCATCAAGCAATACGCCCTCTATAACGGTGCGCTGGAGTGCAAGCTGTTTAATTTTGATGTGGCCGAAGGGCGATTCTTCACCCCGCATGAGGGTGAGCCGCCGACCGAGACAGAGCGTCAGCAACGACTGATGTTCCGCAAGGCCAAATCAGTCGACCTAACCACCGGCGGGGCCGAGATGTTCACCAATCGGCTGCGTAAGAATCTCAAGAATCTGGGTCGCTGGGTGCGGCAGAGTGAAACCACCTGCTATCGACTGTACGATGCCGATTTGCCGGAGTATGCCGTGGCCGTCGACCTTTATCAGGGTGAAAAGCTGTGGGTGCATGTGCAGGAATATGAGGCACCCGTGACCGTCGATCCGGTGAAGGCGGAAGCCCGGCTGATCGAGACGCTGGCGGGCATCCCCGCAGTGCTGGAGATTCCTCCCGATCAGGTTTTCTTGAAGGTTCGCCGTCGCCAGAAAGGCACTTCGCAGTACGAGAAGCAGTCGGAAAGCGGAAAGTTTTATGAAGTGGAAGAAGGCGGATTGAGGTTCCAGGTCAACTTCGAGGATTATCTGGATACTGGACTCTTTCTGGATCATCGCTTGACCCGCGCGCTGATCCGTGAACGGGTCAGGGGTAAGAGCTTCCTCAACCTGTTTGCCTACACCGGATCGGCCACGGTCTTCGCCGCCAGTGGCGGTGCCTCGTCCACCACCACGGTGGATATGTCGCGCACCTACCTTGACTGGGCAGCCCGGAATCTGGCGCTCAATGGCTTTCACGGCGACCGCCATGAACTGATTCAGGCGGACTGTATCGAGTGGTTGCAGGATGCGGTAGAAAACAATTGGCGTTACGACCTGATCTTCCTTGATCCCCCCACTTTCTCCACCTCCAAGCGGATGAAGGCCACGCTGGACATCCAGCGCGACCATGTTGATCTGATCCATGATTGCCTGGATCTTTTGACTCCGGAAGGCGTCCTGGTCTTCTCCACCAACCATCGCAAATTCCGGCTGGATGCCACTGCTCTGGCCGATTACAGGATTGAAGATATCTCCCGCAAAACCTTGCCAAAGGATTTTGAACGGAACCCCCGTATTCATTACGCCTGGCTGATTCAGCGATGACGACAACGACGAGACGGCGGGTGCTCATTCAAGTCGCGGGCCGGGTGCAGGGGGTCTTCTTTCGCGCATCGACCCGGGACAAGGCGGAGAGTCTGGGTCTGACCGGTTGGGTACGTAATCTCCCGAACGGGGATGTGGAGTTGCTCGCCGAAGGAGAACCCGGCGCCTTTGCCCAGTTGCTGGCCTGGTGCCATACCGGCCCGAGATTGGCCCGGGTGGACACCTGCCGCATCAGCTACCAGACACCTACCGGGGAGTTCGATCGATTCAGCGTGTTGCGTGATGAATGAATCCCCCTAATGGAGCCATGCCTCCCGGGCCGATGCTCGCACTGATCGTTAACCGAGCTGCGGTGCCTGCTACCTATGTGCTTATTCTATTCACGCTTTTCTGGAAAGCGACCGAGTTGCCGGTCATGCCAGCGCGATAAAGTCATCAACGCCACCGCGGCCCCAATGACCGCAAACAGCATATCGCTTTGCGCATCCCACACATCGCCCTGGGTGCCCAGGAAATCGACCGCGCCATCACCGAAGACGTCCGCCACCAGCCATTCCAACAGTTCATAAGTCGCGCTGATTGCCAGCACGATGCAGACAATCAGGAAAACCCGCATGCGGTTGCCATTGACAAATTGACCCCGGATCAGGATTTCGCGTGCCGTGATCGCCGGCACGAACCCTTGAAAAAAATGGCCGATCTTGTCATACGGATTCCGGCTGAGCCCCAGCCACTCCTGCAGCTCGAAACCCAGCGGCACCCGCGCGTAGGTATACATCCCACCGACGATCAGCACGATGGCATGCGCAAAGATGAGCCCATACAGCAGAGGTGTCAGCGGGAAGCGTCGGTAGCTCAGCCAGAGAACGGTCAGGACCAGCATGACCGGCAGTGTCTCAAGAAACCAGGTCGGCCGATCATGGGCGTGGAAGCCGGACCATACGAGCAGACTGATCAGCGTCATCGACATCGGGCCCAGTAATGGATGGCGACTCATCTCGCGCGTGTTATCAACTATCACGCGCCATCAAACATGTATTTTGGATTCGGTGTCCTGATGATTTGTGCATTCAGCGGCTGCCGGATTGATTGGGTGGGCCTCACCTGATCACCGCAATGACCAGGAGATAAACGGCGCTTAACAGCAATACGCCGAAAGTCAAAGTCATCCCGTAGACCCGGAAGTTAAAGTTCTCAGGGTTTCGGCTGACGCCGATTGCGTGCGAAACTCGTCCTATGACCAAAGCGGTACCCAGGGCGTGAACAAGCAGAGGGTGTGCTGCCGAAGACTCAACCAGAAAAATAAGCAGCAGAGCGATTGGCACGTATTCGGCGAAGTTCTCCTGTACCCTCATCGCCCTCAGCATGTCGGGATTTTCTTGGTGCCCAAGCGCTATGCCAAGGCTACGGCGAAGGCGAATGGTTCGTATGCTGAGATATACGAAGAGAAAAGCGAGCAGAGATGCGTAAACAGAGATGATCGTCATGATGTGCGGCAGTTACCCGGAGTTTTCTGTGGAGATTCCTTTTTGGTGTCTCACGTAGGTGCGACCAGAACAATGATGCAGTGCAGTGATGATAAACCGTCATGTCATTGATCGCTTTCTTTGCCATCATTGTCCTGTCTTCATGGTATCCATACCGAGCAGGTTCATGGACCAATCGGCGGCACCACCGGAACTCCATATTTCGCTTCATTGCATATGGTGCCGTTGAGCCAGATGATGGGCATCAGCAGCATATTTCAGGAATCTTCACTGGAGAACAAGATCTGCACCCGTCGCAGATCTGCCTCGGTATCCACGCCGGCATGCGGGGCAGATTCCACCGGGACGACGAGTATGCGCTCGCCTTGCCAGAGGATGCGTAGTTGTTCGAGTGCTTCGACCGACTCCAGTTGCGACGCGGGCCACCGGACGTAGCGACGAAGGAATCCGACGGAGTAGGCGTAGATACCGATATGCCTTAGCCACGGATAATCGGTGGCCGCCTGGCTGTCAGTCTGGCCGAAACTCTCACGATGCCAGGGAATAGGGGCTCGGCTGAAATAGAGGGCATGGCTGTGGCGATCCAGCACCACTTTGACGGCATGCGGGTCGAAAACATCCGAGGGGTCATCGATGGGGGCGGCCAACGTGGCAATGCTGGCTGTTTGTTGCTCGGCCAGGGCCTCTGCTAGTTGGCATATCAATCCGGGCTGCATGAGGGGTTCGTCGCCCTGCAGATTGACGACGAGTGTCTCATCTGGCCAGTTCAGTTGATCCGCCACTTCGGTGATGCGTTCGGTCCCGCTGGTGTGGTCCTCGCGGGTCATGACGGCCGTCACGGGTAGGCTGGCAACCGCCTGCACAATCCGCTGATCATCGGTCGCCACAAAGACTTCAGGTCCTGCCTCTAGTGCTCGTTCGCAGACATGAACGATCATGGGCTTGCCGGCTATATCCAGGAGGGGCTTCCCGGGCAAGCGGCTCGAGGCATGTCGGGCAGGGATGACAATTTTGAAAAGGGTCATGGATTCTTGTTCGTGGTGATATGGCGATGACAACCAGCCAAGTTGAACTAGCGGATACCGGGGCGGGTTTCGACTTCGTCATTTTCGTTGATGACCTTGGCTTTCGGAATCATTAACCTGGCCAGTTGCCGGTTCTTGAGCCAGACTCCAAGTCTGAACAGAAGCAAGAATGCAATGCCGAGCCCATAGAAAAGCGGGTCTACGAGGTTGCCTTTCAGCTGCATCGCATAGTGAAAGATGACGGCTACCGAGGCCGGGTAGATCCAGCGATGCAGTTTTTTCCAGCGACGCCCCATGATTTTCATGGCGGCAGTGGGGGAGGTGAGGGCTAGAAGCAGCAGAACGATGAACGCGAAAAGCCCAAACCAGATGTATCGGGTTTCAAGGATGTCTGTCGTGATGGATGACCAGATCAGACCTTGATCGATCCACAGGTAACCATAGACATGGAGCGCCGCATAGGAGAAGCTGCTAAGCCCGAACAGTTGCCGAAATGCGGCCATTCCGCGCCAGCGGGTGATGGTCTGGATGGGTGTCACAAAGAGTGTGACGAGCAGGAAACGTAAGGACCAGATCCCGGTGAAAAGGTGAAAGCCCTCGATGGCATTGGGACCCAGTCCTCCCGTTGCCATCAGAAGCAGAAGCTCGATAAAGGGGGCGACACAAAGCGTCAGGCAGGCATTCCATGGGTCAGTGAGCCAGACGATCACCCGCGTGATACACGGCGATGTGATGCCGTAAGCCTGCGGGTCGAGTGTCTTCTTTTGTTTTCTGAGGACTCCAATGAAGTCTCTGCATAATCCCTGAAGGTCGATCTGGCTCATTAGAAATGACGCTTCAGGTCGATCCCCTGATAGAGCGAGGCGACCTCATTGGCATAGCCATTGAAGATTTCAGTCTTGCGTCGTGGGGTAAAGAACGGGTCGCCAAGCGGCCTTTCTGTGGCTTGGCTCCAGCGGGGATGCGGCACAGCCGGGTTTACGTTGGCGTAGAACCCATAATCGTCCGGGGCCACCAGCGTCCAGCTAGAGGTTGGCGGGCTGTCAATAAGTTCGATTTTGACGATGGCCTTGATGCTCTTGAATCCGTATTTCCAGGGTACAACCAGGCGGAGAGGTGCGCCATTCTGTTTAGGCAGGTCGCGTCCATACATGCCCGTGGCGATAATGGTCAGCGGATGCATCGCCTCATCCAATTGAAGTCCCTCGACATACGGCCATGGGAGGAGCTTTTTGTCCCGCTGCATTGGCATGGCTTCGGGTTGGGTGACCGAGTTGAATCTGACGAATCGTGCGTTTGATAGGGGTTGGACTGTCTTGATGAGTTCACCCAGATGGAATCCTGTCCAGGGAATCACGGCCGACCAGCCTTCCACGCAGCGAAAGCGGTAGATGAATTCCTGTTGCGGAAATCGTTTAAGGAGGTCTTCGAGTCCCCATCGAGCCGGCTTTTCGCAAAGGCCTTCGATGCTGACAGTCCACGGGTCGGTATTGAGTGTCCCCGCGAGTCTTGAGGGTGAGGTCTTGTCCCAGCCAAACTCATAGTAATTGTTGTACTCCGTCACGGCATCATAGCGGCTTGGTGTCGGACGTTTGGTGTCGGACGAAGTATCAGGCTTCGCGGCGGGCTCAGCGAGGGCTGAACCCATACCCAGGATTGGTGCTGTGGCAGCAAATCCAATGAGAGAGCCCATGTTTTGAACGATCTGACGCCTTTCGATCCAGACTTTTTCGTCCGTGATGTCTCTGGGTCGGATCAGTGGTCGTGTTCTTGTCAACATCCCGCTGTCATTCGTATTGAGTTTGAATGGCCGGTAGATGAGCGTGTCATCGCCACACCGAAGACCACCCTCAGTCCAATCATCACGCCCAAAAGCTTCAGGCCTTGATCATCTCATTCAGCTTGCGGATTTCCTCTTCCGCGTCCACCTTGTAGGTAATGTCGTACTGGACGCCAAGGTAATAGAGAAGCTCACCCTTGTTGTCATAAAGAGGTGTGATTTCCAGGCGGTTATGAAAAAGGGTTCCGTCCTTGCGATAGTTCCTCAGGGTGACGGAGCATCCCGCCTTTTTCTCGAGGGCTTGTCTCAGGATATCGAGCTGCGGTTGATCCTTGTCTGACCCCTGCAGGAAACGGCAATTTCTGCCAAGAATCTCGTCCTGTGAATATCCGGTCAGCCGTTCGAATGCCTCGTTGGCATAGATGATGGGGCTGTCCTCCTGATCCGGGTCGCTCAGTGTCACCCCATTCACACAATGGTTGAGAATGGTCGTCAGCACCTGCGGAATGAGGCCGGTGTCCTTTCTAAGAATAAGTGGCATTAAGTTTCTCCGGGGGATTCCGTCAGGATTTGGATGTGTTGGGGGAATTCAATAGGCTCGACAGTGTAGCAAGGGTACTCTCCACCCCCTCGATCATGGCGCTGCGGATCAGTTTAACGAAGGGCCGCATAAAAAGGTCGACCTCAAGTAACTCAAAACGGAAGGTCAATTGGCTTTTTTCCTGGCTGACTGGGTCGATTCGATAAACTTGTCTGTAAGGCATATCAATTCCCTGAAAGGAGAAGGTATTGAAAGCCTCGAGCTCCCTGATCTCGAAGGTGGAAGTGATCTCTTCATCGTTTTCCAGGCGAACCTGACGTACGCGGCTTCCTTTTTTGACCGGGGCGGGATCGAGACACTCAATCTCGATAACATCCGTCATCCATCGGGGGTAGTTTTCATGGAAGTGCCCAGCGACAAAGTCAAAGATTTGTGCCTGTTCCCGGTTGATCACGGCAGAGGCCTCCGCAGTCACCGGGTCGGATCGGTTCACGTTCAATTTCAGTTCCATGATGCTGTCCGGGACGGTTTGGAAATGGGAGGGCAGGTGAGCGCCTAACCCTGAGGAAGGCCTAATAAGGCCGCTTCTTTGGGATAATTCTAAGTATCTGGCGGAAGTGATTTTCGGTGATCAGAGCAAGGCAGAATAGTTGCAGAAAATTCTCCGCAATGATGACTTCAAGCCCCAGACTTAGGGGCACGGCTTCAAGTCGAGTGCCGAAAAGTCGATCCCAAAAAGCTAACACGATGCCGTAGTTGCTGTCGTGCTCCTTACGAAGCGCCGAGTGGTGGGTTCTGTGAAGCGAGGGCGTAATGATCCATTTTGAGAGTTTGATCTCGCTGGGTATTTGGATGTTGGCGTGGTGAAACAGAATGAACAGCAGTTGGATGGCCTCCATAGCCAGGACAATGTGCGCATCGACGCCAATCAGAATCACGAACAGACATTTGAAGGGAATTTCAATCAGAAGATCAAACACATGAAACCGGAATCCGGTCGTCACGTTATACGATTTATCGCTGTGATGTACCTTGTGGAAACGCCAGAAGAATTCGCTGTGATGGTTCAGTACGTGCCAGCCATAGATGGCTAAGTCATAGAGTAGAAAGGTGACCAGCCAGCGGAAAGGTCCTTCCGTCATTCCGCTCAGTAACCCGTGGCCCGCGAACTTTTGAGCAACCAAAAACAGGGATGTGGCCCGAACCAGTGTCAAAACAACATTGTTGAAAAAAAACGCCGAGAGGTTCGTCAATACGGATTCCTTGGTCGTCGACTTGTCGAATTTCCGGTAAGGGTGTTTTTTCTCGACGTAAAGAAGTACAAAGAACGCTGACAAGGAAAGAAAAATGAAGCTATTGCTTACGAGTTCCGCCAGTCTATCGGTGCCCATATGCGCCCCTTGAAGTTTCGGAATGTTGATGCTGGCCCACCTGTTTGCCGCCATCACTATTGACGATTTGGGTCATGGCATTGATTATGTGACTCGCAATTCCTGATAGAAGTTCGGTTTGTTTCAGGCTGCCATATTGTTCAACCCTCGGGATCCCTGTGAATTTTTTGCAGGATGGTTTTGCGAAAGATCGATGTTGGCCCAGAATGGGCCCCTCATGCAGTGGACCCATGTTTGCGGGATGCTTGTCGGCAAAAAGCTTCCACCATGGAGCCGGTGACCTCCTTGAATAGGCCGCCAAAAGCCATGCCCAAGAGGGCGTTAGCAAATTCGAAATCCATGCTGAAAGTGGCTGTACAACCGCCATTCCCACTCGGCTCGAATTTCCAGATGCCGTTCAATTTCTTGAATGGACCGTCGACGAGTCGCATGCGAATAGATTTTCCGGGTTCCATGGTGTTCTCTGTCGTAAAGGACAATTTCACTTTGGATTTTGCAATGGTGATGGTGGCCTTGAGCTTGTTCGGCGATTCCTCGAGAAGTTTTACCTCGCTGCACATGGGGATGTAGCTGGGGTAAGCGCGTACATCGTTCACCAAGTTGAACATTTCCATAGGCGAATGGGTTACGCAGACGCTTGTCGATACATTGGGCATGGGTGGCGGCTCCTGGATATTTGAATATCTCGACAGTCGAAGCGGGCTGGTCAGGTCAATTTTGGCATGCCTTCCAGCGCCTGGCTGAGGCGATTGATTTCCTCTTCCGCCTCTACTTGATGAGTCACGTCATACTGCACGCCCAAGTAATAAATCAGGTTTCCTTCATGATCGAAGAGTGGTGTGATCGCAAGATGGTTGTAGAACAGTTCGCCATTCTTGCGGTAATTTCTTAAGGTCACCTCGACTGGCTGGAACGCATTGATGGCCCCCCGTAGGGTGGCTCTGGCCTCTTGGGCACGGTCCTCGCCTTGCAGGAATCGACAGTTCTTTCCCACGACCTCTTCCTGGGTATACCCGGACATGATTGCAAAGGCCTTATTGGCATAGACAATTGGCATATCGGGCAAGTCGGGGTCGGCCAGCGTTACGCCATTGACGCAGGAATCAAGAATCTTGGAAAGCATGTTGGGAATGATCCCGGGGTCTTTTTCAGGAATAAAAAACATCGACCTAACCTCTTGTGACTAAATAATGGCTATCGTTTTCAAGCAGTGTCATGCAGAACTTGGGGCTTCCCGCTCGATCAAACCCTTGAGGTTTTTCACGGTTCTGTCGGCGCCATCCTGAACGGCCACTCGAACCAGTTTTTCAAAGGGGCGGAGTATGAGTTCAAGTTCCGTGAACTCGAAAGTGAAAGTGACCCTAGTCACCGTCGCCGAGCCGCTCGGCTCTTCGAAATCGTAGATGCACCGATATTTGTTCGATACACCGTCGAATGCTATTCGGCTGTGCGGCTGCAAATCGGTGATCATGAATGTCGAGTCGGACTTTCGTCCATGATCGATTCGAACTTGCCGCAACATACTTCCCTTTCCCAGCGGGCCATCGGATACCTTTTTCAGGTCTACCACTTCACTGGACCACCTTGGGTAGTTTTCGAAAAAATCTTCAGCAACGAACTTGTAAACGACTTCCAATGGAAGTCGAATCAGCCCGGACGCTTTGCCTATGACTGGCTTAGATGAGCCAAATAACATGATTCAACTCCACATTGGATCTTTGTATGGACAGCGTTATGTGGCGTGGACAGTTCAGATTACGATTGTATCCAGCCCCGCTAGTAAGAGATCGTATTGAGCCTCGACGACTTCTTTGATGAGAGTCGCAGGTTGGCCGGCCACGATGTTTTGCGGTAATCCAAGCCAGCCGACCGCATCGGCTGGACCTAAGCTGATTACATAGCCCAGATCTCGATGAATGTAGGGCTCCAGCAATTTTAATCTGCTGGAGTGCCGGAGCACGTTATGGGCTACAAGTCGACCCTTGCGAAGTGCCGTTTGGGCACTGAGCGAGTTTGATCCGGGTTTGTTGAATTTTGAGCAGTCACCCGCCGCGAATATATTGGAAAGAGTTTTGTCTTCAAGCCGAACCTGCCCAAAAATGTTTGTGTCGATCACGGTCTTCGGACGCATTCCCATGAACAAAAACGCAGCCCGTGAGGGGAGTTGGCTGAGTTCACCCGTATCTTTGTTTTCAATTTCAAGGCTGTCTGCCGTCTGTCCCTTGAAGTAGTGGTTGGGCAGAAAATCGATCCCAGCGGCCTGCAGGCGAGAGACCACGTATTTCCCCAGTTTTGGATTAAACTGCGAGAGGGGAGCCTCGGAACCATCCACCAGACGCAAGCGCCAACTCAAGCCTTGCTGCCTGAGGTAGTGGGCGATTTCAAACAAGAACTGAACACCCGTGGCTCCGGAACCTACCAGTGTGAGCCAGACATCTTCCGTGCGACTGCCGTCGACCAAATTTTGAAGAAGCTCTGGACCCGAGCTGAGGGCAAAATCTTCCAACCCGTAACAATGATTGATGGCTTTTTGAGGGTTGAACCCTGTTCCGGTGGCCCAGATCAGGTAGTCGAATTCAATGAAGTCGCCGTTTATTTCCAGGAAGCCATCACTTGCCCATTGTTGTAATGAAGCCTCCTCATAAGAAAGATCGGCTTGGATGTGACGCGCGTCAAACCGCTCGCTAAGAACATCAAATGGAACCCGAAAGTCGCTCAAGGGACGTCGAAAGCTTTCATGCAGATGCGTCACTTTGAGATGGTGGTCGCGAGGGTCGATCACCACAATTTCTGGTTCGCGGTTATGCTCACGCAATGCAACCAGAGCCGATATTCCCGCGTAGCCTCCCCCGACAATCACTACTTTTGGGGCCTTTTCTGAAGGCAGATAAAAGGGCATGAACATGGTGACCCCGGCTTTGGTAAATGGATGAACTTGGAGGCTGAAAGGATGGGCAGTCTGCTTATGATTCAAGTCGACATGGTTGGCCAGTCACGGTTTTTCAGCTAATGCCGCTTCGATAGCCAATCTGAGCAGGAGATCATCAGGCTCAATTTTTGACGGAAAAACCTTAACGACATTCCCCTTGCGGTCAATTAGGTATTTCTGGAAATTCCATTGTGGGCTGGCACCTGACTGTTTTGTCAGTTCAGCAAAGAATGTATTGGCCTTATCTCCCGTTACGGCGCTCTTACTGAACATGGGGAATGTGACACCGTAATCCTTGAAGGAAACTTTGGCAGTTTGTGCGGGGTCCTCGTGTTCCTGTTTGAAGTCGTTTGACGGAAAGCCGAGAATCACGAGCCCTTTGGTTTTGAACTCTTGGTACAGTGATTCGAGTCCCTTGAATTGGGATGTGTATCCGCACTGACTTGCCGTGTTGACGGCAAGAATCACTTTGCCCTGGTAGGCTTCGCAGAAGTTCACAGGGTCTCCCCCCAGCAAGGGGGCGCTGGAAAATTTAAGCAGAGGTGGACACTCTTCAGAGTCCGCACTTGCCATAGACATTCCCATGCTGAGCATCATCACTGAAGCAATTAGCCAATTCATCTCTCCCTCCTCTGGGTTGTGGATATCTAAACGCTCCAACCAATGACACTTGGTGTCTTCTTCTACCGTTTAAGTTGCAATAGTCGCCTGCGGAGCCACATCAGAGGCTTTCGCCAATGGCGATCGCGGCTGAATCGCTCGATTTCCGCGTCAAAGAAAGCGCGGGACAGCATTTCATCCGAGGGGGCGTACCCATATCGTTTAAGCCATGCCGCTTTGGCCTCGGCTTGTAAGCGATAGTACGCATAATCATAGGCTGTATTGGCGTCGTAGCTGGGTGTCTCCTTCTGATGATCAATTCCTCGGCGCCGAAGCTCATCGAAAAACCAGCGGCGCAGCTTGAGGTAATCCTGCTCATCGAGTGTGCTCATGCTTTTTTTGCCTACCTGAAATCAGGGAGAAGATTTATGAGGGTGAGCATGGGATTTGGGACTGCTTCATGCCACTTCTTCACGTTCTATGGAGCGCTCTGGTTGCCTCGAGTTCCATCAACCCGGATTTGGAGGCTCACAAGGGCTTACTCAACCAATGGGGTTTTCTTGGCTAGGGCGTCGTATTCTTCCAGGCTGATGCGACGAGCTTCGCCTTCTAGCATGACGGGGATGCCGTCGCGGATTGGATAGGCCAGCCGATCTGCCTTGCAGATCAGCTCCTGCTCTTCCTTTTTGTAGATCAAATCACTCTTGCAGACCGGGCAAACGAGGATTTCAAGCAGTTTTTTGTCCATGAGTTTTTATCTTTAGTTGGTTGAGTAATTGCTCGCCAAAGGCGACGGGGAGTCGGGCTTGTACCGGGATGTACCAATGATTCGTGCTCGCGAAGCGCCGACATTTGACGGCGTCCTTCTCCGTCATTAACAGGGGGTTGGAGCCAGCGAAAGCGAGGTCTTCGCGCTGGTAAGAATGATGGTCCGGAAAGGCACGGCTTTCTAGGGTCAGCCCCCAGCGTTGCAAATCGTCGAAAAAGCGCTTCGGGTGGCCAATGCCCGCCACCGCATACGTCTTTTCTTCCGCGAACTGACCGAGGGGACGATGCTGTTTTGGGTTAGCCAGATTGACGGCGGTATCGCCTACCAGCGTCATCACGATACTGCCCTCGGGGCCGTTGCCGGAATAAATGACCCAGTCGACGGTTTCAAGGCGCGCGGGCGGTTCGCGTAATGGGCCGGCCGGGAGGCAGTGACCGTTGCCGAAGCCGCGGGCACCGTCTACCACGGCAATTTCGAGGTCGCGGGCCAGTGCATAGTGTTGCAGACCATCGTCGGCAATGAGGATGTCGCAGTCGCTGGCCGCCAGCAGGGTTCGTCCGGCTTGGGCTCTTCGAGGATGGATGCAGACAGGGCAGTAGCTGCGGCTTGAGATAAGGACGGGTTCGTCGCCAGCCTCCTCGGGTGTGGTATCCGGGCCGATGATCAGTGGGTGGGAATGCTTCTTTCCACCATAGCCCCGGCTGATGATGCCGGGACGGTATCCATGCTGCTTTAACAGGTTGACGAGCCACAGAGTCACCGGCGTTTTGCCGGTGCCGCCCACGGTGAGATTGCCGACGACGATCACCGGCACGGGAAGCCGATCGACCTGTTTGTGACCATTGTGGTATGCGGTTTGCCGAGCGCGGACGGCCTGAATAAAGACTTTTTCCAATCCTCTCAGAAGAGGGCTGGGAACCGGGGTGTCATACCACTGGCGTTGCAGCCATGAATGGAGGGATTGGTTGAAGCTCACGGGAGGATCAATGCCCGGGGCTGCTTTGTGCGGCGAAGCTGATGTGCTGATAGCCCAGATGTCCGGCAGCATCCAGCACTGTGATGACCGATTGATGGGTCGTATTGCGATCGGCGTCGATGGTGATCAGCGGGTCGGGGTTATCGCCCGCTGCGGCCTTCAGTGCTTGCTTGACAGTATCCAGTTGGTTATCCGGAAGCTCGCGCTGATTGATTCGATAATGGCCTTCCGGGCTGATGACAATCCCCAAGCCCGTGCTTTGATCAGCCGTCTGCGTCCCTGCGTCCGGTGCTTCTGGCAGGCTGATGCGTAGCTGCGCTTCGCGGCTGAAGGTGGTGGTCAGCAGGAGAAAGATCAACAGCACGATGAGAACGTCGATCATGGGGATCAGGTTGAGCTCGGGTTCGTCGCGGTGCCGGGGACGAAAGTTCATGGTGATGTTCCGATCAGGAATTGCGATTGAGTGCGCCTATCAGCTGTACCGCTTCCTCTTCCATGCGGACAGTCAGTTCGGCCACCTTGCCCTGAAAATAGCGGTAGAAGATCAGTGTGGGAATGGCCACAGCAAGACCCGCCGCCGTGGCGATGAGAATTTCTGAAATGCCGCCGGCGAGTTGCGCGGGGTTGGCGATATCGCTGCCCGCCGAGGAGAAGGTGGCAAAGACCTTCATCATTCCGAGTACGCTGCCGAGCAAGCCAAGATAGGGGGAAATCGAGGCGATGGTGCCCAGTGTATTAAGGTAGCGCTCCAGGTCATGTACGATCTGGCGTCCGGCCTGCTCGACATTTTCATTCATAGCCTCACGTCCTTCTTTCTGGCTGGAGAGGGCTGCGGCAACAATGGTGCCCAGAGGGGAGCTGGTTTTGAGATTGCGCAGGGCCACGGCATCCAGCTTCTGATCCCGGTGCAGGTCCCATACTTGCGGGATGAGTTCGGCGGGCATGATCCGGGAGGTTCTGAGCGCCCATAGCCGTTCCCCTATGATAGACATCGCGACGACGGAGCAGGCAATGATGGGGGCCATCATCCAGCCGCCCAGTTTGATGATTTCTAGCACGATCAATGCACTCGCTTGGGGTTGTGTGACAGGCGGTTTGGTTGGGGGCCTTGAGCGCCATTTCCTCCGTAATTCTAACATCCGCGCTCCCGCTCCGAGATTTTTGGAGATCAAGGTTCGGTTGCGACATCTCGATGAGCTCCGGATAATCCGCTGAGTCATACAGCCATAAACACCAGGAGTCGAAACGATGAGCGAGAGAATGATCATGCGGACTGGCGAGGCCCTTGTTGCAGGCGGTCCGCCTTTCACGGCGGCCGAGCCGGAGGTCATCATCGGTGAACTGGACGGGCCCTTTGGCACGGCATTCGCCAATCTCCTGGGGGATCAGGTCAAGGGTCATACGCGGGTCTTGGCGCTAATGAATACGGATATGATGGTGCGCCCCGCCACGTTGATGGTTAGTAAGGTAACGGTCAAGGCGACTGCCTATACCAATATCCTTATGGGCACTGTTCAGGGCGCGATTGCCAATGGTGTTCTGGATGCAGTGCGCAACGGCACTATCCCCAAGGAAAAGGCCAACGACTTGGGGATTATCGTTTCGGTCTGGCTGAATCCCGCCATCACTACGGTGGCGGATCTTGATCATGAGGCGCTGTTCGATATTCATCGCGAGGCTACACGCAGGGCCTTGGAGAAAGCGATGAGGTGTGAGCCCAGCATCGATTTCCTTCTGGAAAACCAGGAAAAGCTCGTTCACAAGTACTACCAGAATGCGCTGGACGCCCGCAAATAAACCAACCATGCGGTCGGGACCGTTAGCGGTGGGGTGTTTTCGATTAGAATGCCATCCTGGTTTTTTTCACTATCTTCAGGATGTCATGATGAGAATCGAGCGAACGGCGTGGCTTTTTATATCCGCCTTTCTGCTGATTGGTTGTGGCCAGAAAGGTCCTCTCTATATGGAGGGACGTGAGCCGCGTTCGTCAGGCAAGGCCCAGCCGCCCAGGCAGGCACCCGTGAAACAGGCCCCTGAAGTTGAACCTTCCGCGCCCAATTAATGGACCATTTCAACTATCGCGGGACGTCTATGCATGCCGAGGACGTCTCCCTTGCTGACATTTCGGCAAAATTCGGTACCCCCTGTTACGTTTATTCCCGTGCCACGCTGGAGCAACACTGGCATGCCTTTGACGTAGCTTTTGCAGCGCATCCCCATCTAGTGTGCTACGCCGTCAAGGCGAATTCCAATCTCGCTGTATTGAATGTGCTGGCGCGTCTCGGTTCGGGTTTTGACATCGTCTCCATTGGTGAATTGGAGCGGGTGCTCGCGGCCGGGGGCGAGCCCTCGAAAATTGTGTTTTCCGGGGTAGGCAAGCGCGAGGACGAATTGCGCCGTGCACTGGAGGTCGGCATCCGTTGCTTCAATGTCGAGGTGCCGGGCGAACTGGATCGGTTGAATCGTATTGCGGGTGAATTGGGTCGCTTGGCGGCCGTTTCTCTGCGAGTCAATCCTGACGTCGATGCGCAAACCCACCCTTATATTTCAACCGGGCTGAAAGAAAACAAATTCGGCATCGACGTGGATGAGGCGATGTCGCACTATCGTCGAGCGGCGGCCATGCCCCATCTTGAGGTTGTAGGAATCGACTGTCATATCGGTTCTCAGCTGACCTCGCTGGAACCGTTTGTCGATGCTCTCGATCGGGTTTTGCTTATTGCTGAGCGCCTCAAGGAGGAGGGGATAGTCATCCGCCATCTCGATTTGGGTGGCGGCTTGGGAATTCGTTATAACGATGAAACACCCCCGGAACCGGCCGCGTATGCCGAAGTGCTGTCACGCCGGCTCAAGGGTTTGGATTACGAGATTTTCATCGAGCCGGGCAGGGCCATAGTCGGCAATGCAGGCATCCTGCTGACGCGGGTGGAATATCTCAAGTCGAACGGGGCCAAGCGTTTTGCCATTGTTGATGCGGCCATGAATGATCTGATCCGGCCCTCACTCTACCAGGCATGGCAGGCCATTCTTCCGGTTCAACCCAATAAGCAGGCAGAGTCACACCGCTATGATGTAGTAGGTCCGGTCTGCGAAACCGGTGATTTTCTCGGCAAGGATCGTGAGCTTGCCATTGCCGAAGGGGATTTGCTGGCGGTCCGTTCCGCGGGAGCCTACGGTTTCTGCATGAGTTCTAACTATAACGCCCGACCTCGTGTGGCCGAAATCCTTGTGGATGGGCTCAAGACCCATCTGGCAAGGCCTCGCGAGACGGTGGCTGAATTATTTCAGAGCGAACGGATATTGCAGGATTAGTTCATGCAGTTGAAATTCGTCAAAATGCAGGGCTTGGGCAATGACTTTGTCGTGATCGATGCGGTTCGACAAAAAGTGCAACTGTCGTCCGAGAAAATCCGTTTTATCGCCGATCGGCATTTTGGGGTCGGCTGTGATCAGGTTTTACTTGTTGAGTCGGCCCATCATGCTCATGCCGATTTTCGTTACCGAATCTTCAATGCCGATGGTAGTGAAGTCGCGCAATGCGGTAACGGGGCCCGCTGCTTTGCCCGATTCGTGCGTGAGCAGGGATTGTCCGACAAGGACGAAATTCAAGTGGATACCGATGCCGGTCGGTTGGTGCTCAGGCATGCTGACGCCGATCAGGTGAGGGTCAATATGGGGGTCCCGCGTCATGCCCCGGCGGAGATACCGCTGAATGTTGAAGCTGAGCGGCTACTTTACGCGCTTGAGGTCGACGGACAGTCCTGCTCCTTCGGGGCCGTTTCAATGGGCAATCCGCACGCCGTGTTGGTGGTTGATGATGTCGATTCCGCTCCGGTGGAGTCAATGGGTCCCCGGCTGGAAAATCATCCCTGGTTTCCCGAAAGGGTGAATGTCGGTTTTATGCAGATTCTTGATGCGCATCATGTCCGGCTCCGGGTTTTCGAGCGTGGTTCGGGTGAGACATTGGCTTGTGGTAGCGGGGCTTGTGCCGCCTCCGTGATCGGTATTGAGCAGGAATTGCTGGCCAGTCCGGTGGCCGTGGAGTTGCCTGGCGGCCCATTGACCATCGAATGGCAAGGGCGAGGTCATCCGGTTTATATGAGGGGGCCGGCTAAAACGGTTTTTGAAGGAACTATTGAAATATGAATCCCCTCGTTTCACCTCAGTTGGATAACGGCTGTTTGACGCCGGAAGAAGTTGAAGCCTACCTGCTGGCCAATCCCACTTTCTTTCAGGATCATCTGCCGCTGCTGGAAGTGATGATGGTGCCGCACCCAAGCGGTGAGGCTGTCTCGTTAGTCGCCCGGCAACTCGATTTGCTGAGGGAAAAGAATCATCGCTTGCTCAAGCAGTTGGATGAGCTTGTTCAGATCGCGCGTGACAATGATGTCCTGTATCAGCGTATCCACCAACTGACCCTGACTCTTCTGGAGGCGAAAAGCGTCGAGGACGTTCTGGCCAGCCTGGATTGGGGTATGCACCAGTACTTCCAGACGGATTTTGCCGTCATCCGTATCCTTGAGCCTCGGCGGGATAGCGCAATTTCCAATCTGTTCGTGGTTGCCGATAGCCCTGATGTTGCCTGGTGTGAGGTCATCATTGAGGGAGATAAACCCCTTTGTGGAAAACCTGATGCCGGACATGTGGGTTTTTTGTTCGGCGAAGACGCCGGGGTGGTTCAATCCTATGCGGTCATCGCGCTGCGCCACGCTGGCTTGCGCGGGATCTTTGCGATAGGCAGTCGCGATGAGCAACGCTTTCACTCCGATATGGGGTCGGTTTTTTTGCGGCAGATGAGTGAAGTTCTTGCTGCAAAATTGTCTGCTCTTATCAATGATGCGCCCTGACTGGCTTGGATAGCTTCGCTTGCCGTCAGCTTGATACCTATCTGGATCGATTGCGCTTTCAGCAGCGGGTATCTGCTCATACGCTAGATGCCTATGCTCGTGATATCCAGCAATTAGTGATTTTCTGCAGTGAACGAGAAATTGCTGCCTGGGCGACTTTGCATCCGGCTGACCTGCGTGATCATCTTGCGCAGCGCCATCGCCATGGACTGGGTAGCCGCAGCCTGCAGCGGGCGCTGTCTGCCGTTCGCGGCTTTTTCGATTTTCTGATCCGGCAGGGTGAATTGGAGCGTAATCCGGCCTCAGGGCTTCGGGCGCCAAAAGCGCCCAAGACCTTGCCGAAACTTCTTGACGTTGACCAGATGACCGGACTTCTGGAGGCACCTGTCGATGATGTGCTGGAGTTGCGCGATGTCGCCATGTGGGAACTGTTCTACTCGTCCGGTCTGCGCCTTACCGAACTCACATCGTTAGACTTGGTCGACCTTGATCTACTGGCCGGTTCGCTTCTTGTGCGACAGGGTAAGGGCCGCAAGTCGCGCCATGTGCCGGTGGGCAGGTTTGCCAGTAAGGCCCTGGAGCGCTGGCTATCGGTGCGAGATCAGATGGCTGACGCTGCAGAGCCCGCGCTATTTCTGAGTCGTCGCGGTGATCGCATTGCCCAGCGAACCGTGCAGGCGAGGTTGGAACGGTGGCAAAAGAAACAGGGGATTCCTGAGCACATTCACCCCCATATGCTGCGACATTCCTTTGCCAGTCATTTGCTCGAATCAAGCGGCGATTTGCGTGCAGTGCAGGAGTTGCTGGGACACGCCAATCTCAGCACAACCCAGGTTTACACGCACCTCGATTTCCAGCATCTAGCCAACGTATATGACCGAACCCACCCGCGAGCCCGCGTTAGCGAGCCCAGGCAGAAGCAAAAAAGTCGTCCCGAGTAGCGGCGTATCTTCGTTTCGCCCAAAGGCAACGGCGGGTTTTGGGTTGGCCCGCAATTAAAAAATGCAAATTCGCTAAAACTAGGCTAACATGATGAGGCAGAGGCAGCTTAGGTAACGACCTCCCCCCCATCCAGTCCAGCCTGGGTTGTCTCTGTTCCTCTACGCATCTCCCCTCCCCCTCAAAAGCCTCGTCCTAATCCTGGATCGCAAGGATTACAATTGTCTTTGCATTTGCACTGGTTTGCAGATGGGGTGAAAAGGCGTTGTTGTATACTCCCTCGGGCCGAGCTAAAGCAACAGGATTTCCAGTATGTCAGTACCAGACCCGTCAGAAAGCGAGATGCAGAATGCCCCGTCCAGGAAGAAGGGATTCGATCTGCAGTCTTTATTTCAGAACCGCATTGTTGCTCGTGTGCTGGGTGGTCTCCTAGGTATTTGCCTGATCATGTACGCACTGGGTTGGTACTGGAGTCGTGAGCCCAAACCATTTGATGTCGTCGAGGAGGCGGCCGAGGCTGCCAACGTCCAGAACCCTAAGGAATTGCCCTTGGGATACACCTATTCCACCACGCTGATCGAGATTGCCAATACTCTGCTACATAAGCCGGGTGGCTTCTTGATGAACGACGTCTTCCCGCCAAGCGTCATGCTGGACAATATCCCCAATTGGGAGTTGGGTGCGCTGATCGCCCTGCGTGATGCCACTACTGCCCTGCGTAACAACATTGCCCGCTCGCAAACCCAGTCCCAGGAAGATCCTGACCTTTCCAAGGGGGAACCTTTTCTTTACTTTGATTACCGGTCCTGGCAGTTGCCGTCCTCAGAATCCGAATACGAAAAAGGGATAGAGTCCTTGGAGGCTTATCGTGAGCGATTGAGGAAGCGAGATGCCAACTTTTATGCGCGTGCAGATAACCTCCGCCAGTACCTTGAGGTTTTGGAAAAACGCTTGGGTGACTACTCCAATCGCTTGAGTGCCAGTACGGCGGACCGATTGCCAGAGGGGTCAGAGGAGCGTCATACGGAGCTCGGACGCACGCCTTGGCTGAAACTAGATGATCGTTTTTTTGAAGCGCGGGGTTACGCGTGGGCGGCCATGCTGGTGCTGAAGGCCATCGAGTTCGATTTCAGGGATATTCTTGGCAACAAAACGGCACTGGTTTCTCTGCAGCAGATCGTTAGGGAGTTGGAAAACAGCCAGGAATCCCACTTGAGCCCGGTCATTCTGAATGGCAGTGGGTTCGGTCTGTTTGCTAACTACTCGCTTACATTGGCCAATTACATTGCACGGGCCAACGCCGCAACGATCGACCTTCGGAGTCTGTTGCAACAGGGCTAAGTCGGGTTTTCCCAAAAACAAAAGGGGCCGTTACGGCGCTTTTTCTCCGGCATCCTGGCCTTTGCTGAAAAACAAAGGTCAGCCGCGCAGCGGCGAGATCGGGACGTTTTTAATGCCCCTCAGAAGAAGGGCCAGGGCCGGGCGGTTTGCCGTAGGGTGGCATGTAAACGCCGTCCGGACGCAAACTGCAAGGCATCCCCAAAGCCCTTAGAGTCATCTGAGAACCTCGTTCAGCCGCCCTGTTGTCGCTGAACGGGTGACGGGTCGGCTGGGGCGCCGAAGGTCTTAACCATCCCGTAAAATGCGGTCGTACGGTGCCGGGAACACCTTAGACATACCATTTCGTGGGACTCACTTATCGGTCTCAGGCGAGGTGCATTTTGCCCAGGAGCTTGATGAACCGTTCATAGCGGGAAGCATCGATGTGGCCTCTCGCAACGGCCTCGCGGACGGCGCAACCTTTGTCCTGAATGTGTCGGCAGTCATTGAATTGGCACTGGGTCAATAATTCGCGAAACTCACGGAACCCCGAGGCCAGGTCAGCGGCATTCATTTCTGCCAGGCCAAAAACCGCGACGCCTGGGCTGTCGATCAGATCGCCTCCTTCTGGTAGGTGGTACAACATGGCTGCCGTGGTGGTATGCCGGCCGAGCCCCGCTTTCTCCGACAGTTCGCGGGTCCGCAGATTTTTTCCCGGCAGAAGCGCATTCGTAAGTGATGATTTGCCCACGCCGGACTGTCCGACCAGCATGCTGCAGCGGTCTTTGAGGCTTTCCCGCAATCCACCAAGACCATCTCCCGTTTTCGCGCTGACGAGGTGGCAGACGTAGCCGATGGTCTGATAAGTGGCCAGAGTTTGCTCGACGACTGTGCTTTGTGTTAGACGGTCAGCCTTGTTGATGACGACGCAAACATCCAAATGGCGGTGTTCGCTGGCAGCGGCATACTGATCCACCAATAGCCAGTCAGGTTCGGGTTCCGGTGCCACCACGACCACCAGTTGATCGAGGTTTGCTGCCACGGGACGGATCCGCCCGCCATGGGCGGGCCGGGTGAGCAGGCTTCTGCGCGGAAGAATCTTTTCCACTCGCCCCAAATCGCCATCCTGAGGAGACCAGAGCACCCGGTCTCCTACCGCCACAGTGACAAGTTGCCGTCGGGTGTGACAGAGCACAATAGTTTTGTCTGGCCCCTCTACCGCGAGGGCTTGTCCTAAATGGCTCAGGATAAGCCCTTCTGAAAGCTCAGACGTCGGTGAGGTGGCTAGCTGGTCCTGTTCGTTCCCCGTCGCAGTGGAGCTCATGCAGCCTGTGTGCGGGATTTGCCGTTAAGATTATCAATACGAATGGCGGCGGGCGGGTGGCTGTAATGAAACGCGGCATACAATGGGTCTGGCGTCAGGGTACTGGCATTTTCGCGATAAAGTTTCACCAGAGCGCTTATCAGATGTCTGGCCTGAGTATGGCTGGCAGCGAAGTCATCGGCTTCAAACTCATAACGACGTTGAAAAAAGGCCATGAGGGGTTTGAGGAACACGGTGAATACCGGCGCTACCAACATGAAGAGAAGCAGGGCGGTAGCGTTCGAGTGTGACTGCACTCCCAGTCCCTCGTAAAACCATTCTTGCTGGCTGACCCAGCCCAGTAGGGCGAAACCGGCCAAGGTAATAGCGGAGCTGGTGAGGAGCATCTTGATAACGTGGCGGCGCTTGAAGTGGCCCAATTCGTGGGCGAGAACGGCTTCAAGTTCATCATGTTCTAGCGAGTCGACCAGTGTGTCAAAGAAAACGATGCGCTTGCTATCACCGATGCCGGTGAAATAGGCATTTCCGTGGCCGGAGCGCCTCGAGCCATCCATTACGAAAATGCCATTACTGTGAAAGCCGCAGCGTTCCAGTAGTGCTTCAATGCGCTGCTTCAGTGTCGGGTCGGGTAGGGGAGTGAACTGGTTGAAGAGTGGGGCCACGAAAGTCGGGTAGGCCCAACTCATCAGGATCGAAAAACCCATCAGGATAGCCCAGGCAAGCAGCCACCAGAATTGCCCTGTTGAGTCCATAACCCAGAGAATGAGTGCCAGCAGAGGTACCCCAATAGTAAGACTCAGCAGCGTTTGTAGTGCAAGGTCTTTGGCGAATTGCTTGGGGTTGTTGCGGTTGAAACCATGGCGTTCCTCGATGACGAAGGTCTGGTAGAGGCTCAGGGGCAGTTCGATGAGTTGAGCGAGCAGGAGTGCGGTCAGAATTTGGCCAATGCCTGTCGCTAGCGGGGATAGCCCAAAACCATTCCACCCGCTTTCGATGACATTGATGCCGCCGCCAAGCGTGAACATCAAAAGCACGGTGATACCAATCACCCGGTCGATGTCGCCAAGACGTGCTTTGTCGATGGTGTAGTCGGCGGCTTTCCGGTGGGCTTCCGGGCTGACGGTGTCGTGAAAAGCCTGGGGTACCTCTTCGCGATGAGATTGCACATGAGCGGACTGGCGTCTGGACAGCCAGTATTCGATGCTAAAGGACGCCGCTAGGGCGAATAGGAACAGTGCAGTAAAATCGTTCATGGTTATTTCATTCTCCTCGGCAATCTCGTTTCCTTATGGGTGGGGCATTGGGGGTGTGCTGGGGATGGAGCCAGTTTTTCTATGACAGCCCGATAAACCCTAGATATGTCACGTAATCCGCAGAATCTCGTTTGGATCGATCTAGAAATGACTGGTCTAGACCCTCTCAGAGACAAAATCATCGAAATCGCTACCGTAGTCACTGACAAGGACCTCAATGTACTCGCCGAGGGCCCCGTGCTGGCTGTTTTCCAGAGTGAATCGATACTCATCGCAATGGATGAATGGAATCAAAGGCATCACAAGGACTCAGGTCTGATAGCCCGAGTCAGAGAGAGTTCCCTCGGTGAGTCCGATGCGGAACAGCTTACGCTGGATTTTCTGACTCAATGGGTGCCCGCGGGCGCTTCACCCATCTGCGGCAACAGCATCTGCCAAGATCGTCGTTTTATGGCGAGTGGCATGCCCAGGCTGGAGGCGTTCTTTCATTACCGCAATCTTGATGTTTCTACGATCAAAGAGCTGGCTGCGAGGTGGGCGCCCAAATTGGCCGAGGGCTTCAAGAAGGCAAGCAGGCATCAGGCGCTGGATGATATTCATGAGTCGATTGATGAGCTCAGGTACTACCGTGCGACTGTGCTCAAGATTTGATCGCATCGACTGTTTTTTCGCCGGAGGGTGGTCGGGTTTTCAAAGACCGGCGATGATGGCGATCAGCAGCAGAATGAACAGGATGCCGACAGTAACGAACATCGTGAACCAGCTCCACTTCGGGGTTGCTGCAGTGAGGGTCTCACTTCCCTCATCAACACCAGCGCCGCAGTTGCTGCAAACCACGGCCTTATCCTTCAGTTCGCTTCCACAATGACGGCAATACATGGCGAGTCCTCATGTGTGTTGATACGGTTCAAAAGGTTGAGAGCATAGCTCAAGCTGCTGGGTGTTTCCATTCATCAGTTGACTGGCCGAGGTCCTCTGAAATTTGAACGGATTATGGTTTGTATTGTCACGTGCGCACGTCCTGAAGGTGCTGATCCGTGCGAGTTTCGGAAAGCGGCAAAAGTGCACAACACACACCTCTGTGTGAGAATAGCGCCGCTGTTGGGCCGGTTGACAAGGCTGGAGATTTGCGAGGAGCGGCCTGACAAGGTGATCTTTGCTAGGCTTGCAATGCCGCCCAAAGTTTCCATCGTTCAATAACCATCGAGGTTCACCACGTAATGAGCAAGAATAAATTCTCAACTGTCCTGGGTGCGGCTGTCGCGAGTTCTCTGGTGGGAGTCGCTGGAGCGACCGAGAACCCCTTTGCCGCTAAGGATCTGGCGTCCGGTTATGTCAAATTGGCTGAAGCGGGCAAGGAGACCAAGGAAATGGTTTGCGGCGAAGGTAAATGCGGTGGCCAAAAGATGCAGAGCCCCGAGATGAATTGTGGCGCCATGAAGGATCAGGCGAAGAAGACCCCGGAACAGGAAAGCAAGGTAATGGAAGGGAAGTGTGCTGGAATGAACATGGGCCAGCCCACTAACGCTCCGGCTACACCGAGCAAGTAAAACTGGTCCCCACCCGGTTGTCATGCCGTTGTCAGGACGATGGGCGGTTGAGGGCGCTGGGTTGGGTTTGAGGCGGGCCTTGTTGGGCCCGCTATCCGAGTCGAAACCGGCTCAAATTGACTTCTACGAGGTTGCTCCGGAAAACTGGATGCGTGTGGGGGGGCGTCTCGGTAGGCAGTTTCGTGCGCTGACTGAATCCCATCCTTTCTGCTGTCACGGTCTTTCCCTCTCTCTTGGCTCTCCTGCGCCACTTGACGAGGTGTTTCTCAAGGAACTTAAAAAGTTTCTGGATACTCATCAAATTCGCAGCTACAGCGAACACCTAAGCTACTGCTCGGATGAAGGGCATCTTTATGACCTGATGCCTATTCCTTTCACCGAGGAAGCCGTTCATTACGTCGCCGAGCGTATTCGTCGTGCCCAGAAAATCCTGGAGCGTCGCATCGCCATCGAGAATATTTCGTACTATGCGGCGCCCGGCAAAGCGCTTGATGAATGCGAATTTTTGTTGGCCGTGCTTGATGAGGCAGACTGCGACTTGTTGCTCGACGTGAATAATGTTTACGTCAACAGTATTAATCACGTCTATGACGCTGAGTCCTTCATTGATGCGATGCCGGCAAATAAGATCGTGGGGCTTCATGTGGCGGGTCACTACGTGGAGGCCGACGATTTTCTGATCGACACCCATGGGGCGGCCGTCATTGATTCCGTATGGCGTTTGCTCGATCGGGTCTATTCGAATTTCGGGGTGATCCCGACCCTACTGGAGCGGGATTTCAACTTTCCTCCATTGCCCGAACTATTGAAGGAGCTTGACGAGATCAAGCGGCTACAACTGGCATATGCTCCGTTGGCCCTCCGCTATGTCTGAATCGCTGCCCGATTTTCAGCGCACCCAGATCGCCTTTGCGGCCTCCATTCGCGATCCGGAGGGAACGGCTCCGCCTGTTGATGTCTCTTGTCAGCGAATGACCGCTTACCGTGACCTCTTCTTCAGCAATATTGAAAACTTTATTGCGACCGCCTTTCCGGTATCGAAGAGCGTGCTTGGTGAAGAAGCATGGCGAGCGTTGATTCGAGATTTCTATCGCCAGCATCGCTGCAGAACACCGTTGTTCATCGAGATTGCCGCGGAGTTTCTGGACTATCTCTCCAGCGAACGATCCGAGGTGGTCGACCCACCCTTTCTCTTTGAATTGGCCCATTACGAATGGTTAGAACTGGCCTTGGCCGTTTCCGAAGACGATCCGCCCGGAGTCGGTGAGGGTTTTGGTGCGTCGATTCCGGATGCTAATGTTTCCCTGTCGCCCGTGGCTTGGCCGGTGGCCTATCGATTTCCTGTGCATCACATAGGCCCGAATTATAAGCCATCAGCACCCGATGGAGCGCTGACCTTTCTCGTGGTGTACCGAAATCAAGAAGACCAGGTCCGGTTCATGGAGCTGAATCAGGTTTCATATGGGCTGCTTCAGTCGTTAGGTGATTCGCCCGGGCTAACGGTTCGCAAGCAGTTGTTGAGGATTGCTCAGGAGCTTCAGCATCCGGCGCCAGATAAGGTGTTGGAGTTTGGTGTGGACCTGATCCGGAACCTGTATCGGAAGGGGATCGTCAGGCTTTTCGGCTAAGAAATGCCTGGCCCTTGTTCTGGCTGCCTCGATATGGGGCTTTTTTTGTGTTATCAAATGCCCCATTATGGTGCGTAGATCGGATGGTGTGGCCTCTGGGTCACCCACCATCCTCATTCTTTTCAACGCAAACTTCTGGCCCCCAAATTGCTTGGTACTTGTCATGAACTACCAAGATCCCGCGTCAATCAATCCCAGAATACTCGACCATCTCACCGATGCGGTCCTGTTATTCGACCAGGGCTGTCGACTGGTCTTCATAAATCTCGCCGGGGAGATGCTGTTTGCCGTCAGCGCGCGTCAGGCTATGGGCGCACGGGCCAAAGACCTGTTCGGTCCGAGCGATCGCACCATGGAGTCGGATTTCAAACGAGCCCTCACCAAAGGGGAATCCCTCACCAAGCGCAACCTTGCCTTATGTACGCCAGCTCACCCGGTTACGGTCAATCTGACCATCGTGCCGATTCAGGAAAAAGATACGGACAGAGCCGAAGCCGTGCTGGTGCAGATAGAGCAGGTTGATCGGCATCTCCGTATTTCCATGGAGGAGCAGATTCTGGCACAGCAAAACGCTGCGCGAATGCTGCTGCGTGGGCTTGCGCATGAAATCAAGAATCCTCTGGGTGGTATTCGGGGGTCAGCGCAATTACTACAGCGCGAACTAGCCAGTGAGGAATTATGGGAATACACGCAGATCATCATGGATGAGTCGGATCGCTTGCAGTCATTGGTCGATCGCATGCTGGGTCCAAATAAGCCTCTTTTGTTGGAACCCATCAACATTCACAAGGTGTTAGAACGGGTGCGTCAGCTGGTTCAGGTGGAGGCGCCGGTCGGGGTCTCCATAGAGCGCGATTATGATCCCAGTATTCCTCAAGTAAACGGTGACGGCGATCTCTTGATTCAGGCCATCCTGAACATTGTCAGAAACGCCGCACAGGCAGTGGGTGTCCGGGGTCGCATTCTGATTCGTACGCGTATCCATAGGCAGGTGACCATTGGCAACAAGCGAAACCGTCTGGTTGTGAAGATCGATGTGGAAGATAACGGGCCTGGTATTCCAGATGCGCTCATGGGGCAGATTTTTTATCCAATGGTCACCGGAAGGGCCGAGGGTACGGGCTTGGGTCTTTCGATTGCCCAATCACTCATCAATCAGCATGGTGGGTTGATCGAATGCATTAGTGAGCCGGGTCTCACGGTATTTTCTATCTTTTTGCCTTTGGAGATGGGTCATGACTAAAGCAGATCAGGTTTGGATCGTCGATGATGACCGATCGATCCGCTGGGTACTTGAAAAAGCCTTGCAAAAAGCGGGTATTGAGACGCGAAGCTTTTCCAGTGCGGATGGGTTATTGGAAAGTCTGGGTCAGGCACTCCCTGAGGCGATCATTACCGACATTCGAATGCCGGGCATGGACGGTCTGGCGTTGCTGAAACGGCTGCAGGAGCGCTATCCCGATCTGCCGGTCATCATCATGACTGCACACTCCGATCTGGAGAGCGCGGTGTCGGCATTTCATGGGGGCGCATTTGAGTACCTGCCCAAACCCTTCGATGTCGATGAGGCGGTGGATCGGGTTCAGCGTGCCTGTGCCCAAGCTCGAAATCTCCGGCTGGAGCGGGAGCCCAGCCCCATGCCGGAGGCGACGCCGGAGATCATTGGTGCCGCACCGACCATGCAAGAGGTCTTTAGGGCTATCGCGAGGCTGGCACGGTCTCATATCACTGTGTTAATTAATGGCGAATCAGGCACCGGCAAAGAGCTCGTGGCCAAAGCCTTGCATCGCCATAGCCCTCGCGCGGCTAAACCCTTTATTGCGCTGAACATGGCGGCCATACCGCGAGATCTTCTGGAGTCAGAGCTGTTTGGTCATGAGCGCGGGGCTTTCACGGGGGCGCAGGCAAGGCGGGCCGGCCGTTTTGAGCAGGCTGACGGGGGAACGTTGTTTCTCGATGAAATCGGGGATATGCCCGCTGAGTTGCAGACCCGGCTACTGCGGGTTCTGGCCGATGGTGAGTTCTTTCCTGTGGGGGCTCACGCACCCGTCCGGGTGGATGTGCGCATCATTGCTGCAACGCATCAGAATCTGGATTCATTGGTTGCGGAGGGGCGTTTTCGCGAAGACCTGTTCCACCGACTCAATGTCATCCGCATTCACTTGCCGCCATTGCGCGAACGCCGGCAGGACATCCCATTGCTGCTACGACATTTTCTCAAGGAGGCCAGCAAGGAAATCAAGGCCGAAACGAAACTCCTGCGTCCGGATGTGGAGACTTACCTTTGTGGTCTCGATTGGCCGGGTAATGTCCGTCAGCTCGAAAACACCTGCCGCTGGATAACGGTGATGGCGGCGGGCAAGGATGTTCATCTCGATGATTTGCCGCCCGAGCTATTGCAGCCACCAAAGGAATCCGTCTATTTGCAGGTAGGTGAGGGCTGGCAGGAGGCTCTGCGCAATTGGGTGGATGACGAACTCAAGCGCGGTCATGTCAATATTGCCAAGGAGGCCATTGAATCCGCGGAAGGCATTCTGATCACCACGGCGCTCGGCGCAACCCGCGGTCGGCGGCAGGAAGCCGCCAAGCTTTTGGGATATGGCCGAAATACATTGACTCGAAAGATCGCCGAGCTCCACCTTGATGTTTGAGTGCTTTGAGTAAATGGGCCGATTCCTGTTTGTGGCCCAATCATGGCCGTCATGAATGAGATAATCAGCACAAAGTGTTTGCCAGCACGATGGTTTTTTGTTCGGTTCAGAGAACTTGGCTACCTCGCTACCTCGCTGGCTCGCTGGCTCGCGCGCGCGCGAGTCCCTACATGTCTAGCGGTTTCTGGCAAAAAGACCCAGCCGACTAAAACGGAAGATACGTATGCCTCACCGTAATCTAACCAAAAGCCATCCCACCGCTCATCTGACCGATGCCTCTCTGCTGGGTATGAAGCCAAAGGAGTTGGCCAAAGATATTGCCCAGCATTTCAATTACACCCTCGGTCGCGGTAAGTCCTGTAAATCCGCTCACTACACCTACACCTCGCTGGCACTGGCGGTGCGTGACCGATTGATGGAGCGGTGGAAGGCCACGCAGCAGGCTTATGTGAAAGGCAACTGCCGGCGGGCTTACTATCTGTCGCTGGAATTCCTCATGGGTCGAGCGCTCAGCAATGCAATGCTTAATCTCGGTATCACCCAGGCGACAGAAAAGGCGCTGCACACACTGGGGCTCGATCTGGAGGAACTGTCTGATATCGAGGTGGATGCGGGGTTGGGTAATGGCGGACTGGGCCGATTGGCGGCGTGTTTTGTGGATAGCTGTGCGACTCTGCAACTGCCGGTAACTGGTTACGGTATCCGCTATGAATACGGGATGTTTCGCCAGTTGATTGAGCATGGCTATCAGCTTGAAGAACCCGATCACTGGCTGCGCAATGGGCATGTCTGGGAGCTAGAGCGGCCGGAGTTGACTATGCGCATCCATTTCGGCGGACACACCGAGACGCTGGCAGACGGTCGCGTGGAATGGGTCAATACTCAGGACGTATTGGCGGTGCCCTACGATGTCCCAATTCCCGGATATGAGAATGGGACAGTCAATACTTTGAGGCTCTGGAAGGCGGCCGCAACCGACGAATTTAGTCTAAGCGAGTTCAACGCTGGGGACTATACCGAGGCGGTCCGTTCCAAGAACATGGCGGAAAACATCACCATGGTGTTGTACCCCAATGATGCCAGTGAAAATGGCAAAGAACTGCGTCTACGACAGCAATACTTTCTGGCTTCAGCCAGTCTTCAGGACATTGTTCGGGACTGGGTACAGACGCATGGTAAAAATTTCAGCCAATTCGCAAAAAAGAATGTATTTCAGTTAAACGATACCCATCCGACCATCGCCGTCGCCGAGTTGATGCGTTTGCTGGTTGACGAGCATGGTGTGGCCTGGAACATGGCATGGCAGATCACCCGCCAGACCATGGCCTACACCAACCATACCCTGTTGCCAGAGGCCTTGGAGAAATGGCCTGTGCGGCTATTCCGTCAGTTGCTGCCTCGTTTGCTGGAAATCATTTTCGAGATCAATAACGGTTTTCTCAAGGAGGTGAACGAGCGCTGGCCAGGCGACAATGACCGGTTGGCGCGAATGTCCCTGATCGAGGAGGGGTGGGAGCAACAGGTCCGGATGGCCTACCTGGCGATTGTCGGCAGCTTTTCCGTCAACGGAGTTGCCGAACTTCACTCCGATTTGCTGGTGCAGGGCATGTTCAGGGATTTTTACGAGCTATGGCCCGAAAAATTCAACAACAAGACCAACGGGATTACTCCCCGTCGCTGGTTGGCAGGGTGCAATCCCGACTTGGCGGCTCTGATTACAAAGACCATTGGCGATGAGTGGACCCGTGATTTGTCCCGACTGGCTAAATTGGCACCCTACGCCGACGCTCCTGCCTTTCGCAAGCGTTGGCGAGCCATCAAGCGTGCCAACAAGGAGCGTCTAGCAGCTTACGCCTTCAATGAGTTGGGTGTCACGTTGGACCCAGACGCGTTATTTGATGTTCAGGTCAAGCGCATTCATGAGTACAAGCGCCAATTGCTCAATGCGCTGCATGTCATTCATCTTTACGATCGGATTTGTCGGGGGGATGTGAAAGATTGGACGCCGCGGGTGGTAATTTTTGGCGGCAAGGCGGCGCCTGGTTATCAGATGGCCAAGCGCATCATCAAATTGATTAATGCTATCGCCGATGTGGTCAATACCGATCCCGTGGTGGGTAGCAAGCTCAAGGTGGTATTTCTGCCTAACTATCGGGTTACGGCGATGGAAACCATCTGTCCTGGTACCGACCTTTCCGAGCAGATCTCAACGGCAGGCAAGGAGGCTTCGGGTACCGGCAACATGAAGTTCATGCTGAATGGCGCGCTAACGATCGGTACGCTGGACGGCGCGAACATCGAGATTCGCGAGGAGGTTGGTGCGGAGAACTTCTTCCTGTTCGGGTTAACCGCTGAAGAGGTGGAGCATACTCGTTTCCACTACAATCCGCTGGCGATCATTCATGCCAATCAAGAATTGAGCCGGGTCATGGCGTTGCTGGAGTCAGGCCACTTCAATCCGGGTGAGCCCACAATATTTGATGCGATCATCGATTCCATTAAGGGATCATGGGATCCGTGGATGACGGCTGCTGATTTTGCCAGTTACGTGGAAGCCCAGCAAAGCGCGGCCACGGCTTATCGGAATGAAGAGAGTTGGACTCGAATGAGTATCCTCAACACCGCTGCTGCCGGCAAGTTTTCGTCAGACCGGACAATCGCCGAGTACAACCGTGATATATGGAGGCTGAAGCCAGTCAGCGTCTAATCGCCCACAGTGCTGTGGTGGCCGGTATGCGTTGAACCGCGGTGCAGATTGACGCCCGGAATGCGTTTAGGCTGGTGTTTTCTGGGCCGGGTTCTTGATATGTAAACACTGCTCGAATTGAATGGTGGACCCTAAACGACGATAATGCCAACATTAGGTCGTCGTCGTTCTCAACAAGTCTTGTCCCGATTGTTCCTTTGCTAACAGTGAAGTTGCCAAGAAGGGGAGGTCGCGGACGGCTCGTTATACCAACCAAAGGGCACTCCACCACAGGACGCATGGAAGAACTCGACGAGGAACTGGTTAAGCGCGTTCAAAAGGGCGATAAAAAAGCCTTTGATGTGCTGGTTAGAAAATACCAGTACAAAATTGCCCAGCTGATCAACCGCTACATAAAGGACCAGCATGAAGCTCTGGATGTTGCGCAGGAGACGTTCATCAAGGCTTACCGTGCCTTGCCCGGTTTTCGGGGGGACAGCGCTTTCTATACATGGCTGTACCGTATTGCCATCAATACTGCGAAGAATCATCTGTCGATGCGATCTCGTAGACCCTCGGATGATGAGATAGAAATCGAAGATGCGGAACAATTCGAGTCTGGCGGACGTCTAAGGAACTACGAGACGCCCGAAGGATTGCTTTTGACCGAAGAGATCGCGGTGGCCATTCAGGCTGCGTTGAAGAACCTTCCTGATGAGCTGAGGACGGCGATCACCCTGCGGGAATTTGAAGGACTGAGTTATGAGGAAATTGCTCAAGTCATGGGCTGTCCTGTGGGTACGGTAAGATCTCGAATTTTCCGTGCTAGAGAAGCTATAGATAAACGACTCGAACCCTTGATCAGGTAGAAATGAAATGATTACTGATGACAATGCCCAAAAACTTAGCGCGCTACTCGATAACGAACTGGGTTATCACCAATCTCTTTCCATATTGAATCAGCTACAAAGTGACATGTCCCTGAATTCCAAGCTGCACCGATATGCTGTGGTTAAGGAATGTATGAAGTCTGGCAGTGGTAGCATGCTGGTACCTGATGCTGGTTTTGTAGGCCGTGTTCATGCAGCGCTGGCTGAGGAGCCCGTGGTACTTGCGCCGCGAGTTATTCGCAAACCGTTCGGGGAGAAGAACACTACTTATGCGATTGCAGCATCTATAGCTCTAATTGCGTTGTTTGTCGGGCGTTCCTTGACCGATTATCCACCCGACAGGGCCGGCCAACTGATGGCCAAGACGGAAATGAGGAGCCCGGTGACTCATGCCTCCATGGAGCCCGATTTGAGTGATTATCTGGCCCTTCACAATGAATCTACCTATCTCGCCGGAAGCCAAGGCATGATGCCTTCTATCCGGTTGGTGAGCGGGTCGGTTGGGCGTTAACGATAGGTCCAGGCTTCAGGTGATTCGATTCTTCATTGGTTTTCGACCGTACACGCTAATTTTCGCTGCCCTTGCTTTGAGCCCTACGCGGCTGTTGTCTGAGCAACTTTCGGTGAAGCCTTCAACCGGAGTCGAGTGGTTGGAGGTCATGCGTAATGCCGCCAGCTCTCTAAACTACCAAGGTGTCGTTGCTTACATCAAAGATCAGCAGGTCGACAGTTTCAAGCTTTATCATCAGGTAACCGACGGCAAGGAACGCGAACGTCTGGTTGCAATGAACAGTCCGTTCAGAGAAGTGTTGCGTGCGGACGGTAATGTCGCCAGATATACCGCCGGTACGCATCAGGTGGTGGTAGAGACGAGGCCCTCTAATCAGTCCGTACTCATCAACCTGCCTGATGATACCTCCCTGCTAAATAGGTATTACCGCATTAACCTCCGAGGACAGGAGTATGTGGCCGGCGCCTTGACTCAGGTAGTGGCGTTGGAGCCGCGGGATCCCTACCGCTACAGCCGGCTACTCTGGATTGATACCTCGACACACCTTCCGCTCAAGCTGGACGTGCTGAATGAGGATGGAGTGTCCGTGGAGCAAATGGTGTTCACCACCATCATCACCAAAGCACCTATAGCGCCCCAGGACTTGCAGCCTTCGGTTCAGGCGTCTTCAGCTATAACCCAGATCAGCCATCGTGAAACCCTTCCGGTGGACGGGTTGAATTGGACCTTCAAGTCAGTGCCTGAGGGGTTCCAGATCGTTTCATACTCTGTCCTTAAGCGTCCTCCGCTCAATTTGCCGGTAGAACACGTCCTGATGAGTGATGGTTTTTCATCGGTGTCGGTTTATATCGAAAAGCGAGACGGTCGAATCAAGCCGGGCGTCAGGAAACTCGGTGCAGCGAGTGTTGACTCGGTTAAGCTGGGTGACTATGAGGTTACCGTCATGGGCGAAGTCCCCCAAAAGACCGTTGAACTGATCGCGAATGGTGTCCGAAAGAAGGGCGATAACTAATGTTTGAGGCTGAAGCGGTGGTCACGGGTGCTGCCTTCGGTACTTTTTCGGTGAAGGTAATCACCCAAGACTGTCATTACTGCAAAACCGGCTGCTCAAAACCTGACTGGCATGACAGCAACTCCATAGAGTTAAGAAACGTTAACCAGAGTTCCTCGGTCGATTTGTCGGTTGGTGCCCGTGTATTCCTTGATGTGCCCCACAAGCGGCTTATAAGCGCCGCCTTTTTCTTATACTTGACTCCATTGTTCGGGTTTCTGGTCGGCATGGTTGCGGGCAATTGGGCTGCCGCACGAGTCGTTCCCGAATTTTCCGAAGCATGCGCGATGATCGGTGGTTTGCTGGGCATGATCTCGGTATTCCGTTGCCTGTCGAGCCAGAGAGTCGGTTTGAGTCTATTTGAACTAGTGCCATCGATCAGGCCGTTGGGCTGAACATTCATCCAAGCTTTTCCGAATTTTGCTTCCGCTGGAGTCACCGATGCTGAAAGCCACTTGGCGCCTCGCTTACCTGTTGCTGCCCGTTTCTTTGCTTGCTCCTCCCAGCTACGGGCAACTGCCTGACTTTACCGGGCTGGTCGAGCAGAACAATGCCGCTGTAGTGAATATCAGTACAACTCAGAAAGTGGCTGCCAATCCGATGCAGCCACAACTGCCCGAGGGCATAGAGATTCCGGAAGGTGCGCCCTTCGATGAATTGCTGAAGCGCTATTTTGGCGAAGGTGGACCCGGTGCGCCGGGAGGCCCTGGTGGTGGTGAACAGGATGATGCCAAGTCGCTGGGTTCCGGTTTCATCATCTCGCCCGATGGCTATGTCATTACCAATCACCACGTCATCAAGGATGCTGAAGAAGTGGTTGTTCGTTTGCAGGATCGGCGGGAACTGGTTGCCAAAATTGTGGGCTCCGATAAGCGCAGTGATATCGCTCTATTGAAGCTTGAGGCCAGGGAGCTTCCAGTGGTGAAATTGGGGTCATCGGATGAATTGAAGGTCGGCGAATGGGTGCTGGCCATAGGTTCTCCATTTGGTTTCGATCACTCGGTGACGGCCGGTATCGTTAGCGCCAAGGGCCGGAGCTTGCCCAGCGATAACTATGTGCCCTTCATCCAGACGGATGTGGCGATTAATCCGGGCAATTCCGGTGGCCCTTTGTTCAACCTCGATGGTGAGGTCATCGGCGTCAATTCTCAAATATACAGCCGAACCGGTGGCTTCATGGGTCTTTCCTTCGCCATCCCGGTCGATGTTGCCATGCATGTGGTTGAGCAGCTGAAGTCGCAGGGGAGAGTTTCCCGTGGCTGGCTGGGCGTGCAAATACAAGATGTGACCCGTGAGCTGGCCGAATCATTCGGTATGAAAAAGCCACAGGGTGCATTGGTGTCTAAGATCATGCCCAAAAGCCCTGCAGGAGAATCGGGGATTCAGATCGGTGACATCATCGAGGAATTCAATGGTCGGGAAATCAATGCCTCAGCCGAACTTCCGCCCATGGTGGGCACGACAAAAATCGGTGAAACAGCCAGGCTGAAAGTGCTCCGAGAGGGCAAATCGTTGGAAATTCCCGTCAAGATTGGTGTGCTACCCGATGAGGAGCCTGCCGTGGCGAGTAAAGAAGGGCCTGCCGTCGGCGACAAATTAGCCCGACTGAATGTTGCTGTAGCCAATCCGAGCGAGGAGCAACGCGAGCAGATGGAGCTGCCAAAGACAGGCGGTGTTGTCATCATGGGTGTCAAGCCGGGACCGGCCGCCGACGCGGGTATTCGTCGCGGCGATGTCATTCTTCGTGTAGGTGATCAGGCCGTTCGGGACGCCAAGCATCTCGGTGACATCATCCAAGTGTTGCCGAAAGGAAAGAGTGTCGCGGTTCTGGTGCTACGGCAGGGGGGATCACAGTTTCTCGCCATTAAGCTCAAGGATTGAGGCTGTGTCGGATCAAAAGCACATACGCAACTTTTCCATCATCGCTCACATCGATCATGGCAAATCCACCCTGGCGGATCGTTTTATCCAGACCTGTGGGGGCCTCAGCGAACGAGAGATGTCTGCTCAGGTGCTCGATTCAATGGATATCGAGCGTGAACGCGGGATTACCATCAAGGCGCAAAGCGTTACCCTGAGTTACAAGGCAAGGGACGGACAGACCTATCAGCTGAACCTGATCGACACGCCCGGGCATGTCGATTTTTCCTACGAGGTTTCGCGATCACTGGCGGCGTGTGAGGGCGCTCTCCTGGTCGTGGATGCGGCCCAGGGCGTCGAGGCCCAGAGCGTGGCCAACTGTTATACGGCGATTGAGCAGGGTTTGGAGGTAATCCCCGTCCTAAACAAAATCGATTTGCCGTCTGCCGAGCCGGATCGTGTCTGTACGGAAATCGAGGAAATCATTGGCGTACCGGCGGATGAAGCGCTGCGGATCAGTGCCAAGACCGGGCTGGGTGTCGAAGACCTGCTCGAGCAATTGGTGGCCAAGGTTCCTGCGCCAGAAGGTGACCCTGCGGCGCCCTTGCAGGCGCTGATCATCGATTCATGGTTCGATAATTACCTGGGCGTGGTTTCCCTGGTGCGAGTGGTCAATGGCTCGATCAATCGCAAGCAGAAGATCGTGATGATGTCGACGGGCAAGAGCCACATTGTCGATAAACTCGGTGTATTTACCCCTAAATCGCTCAACAAAGAGAGCCTCAATACTGGCGAGGTGGGTTTTGTCATTGCCGGTATCAAGGATATTTTTGGAGCGCCCGTGGGGGATACGATCACGGCGACCGATGAGCCTTGCATGCAGCCATTGCCCGGTTTTCAACAGGTTCAGCCTCGCGTATTCGCGGGCCTTTATCCGGTGGAATCCGACGATTATGAAGATCTGCGAGAAGCGCTGAACAAGCTGAATCTTAATGATGCCGCCCTGCAATTCGAACCCGAAACCTCCCAGGCGCTCGGTTTTGGTTTCCGCTGTGGCTTTCTCGGGATGCTCCACATGGAGATCATCCAGGAACGTCTCGAGCGTGAGTACGATCTCGATCTCATTACTACGGCACCCACCGTGGTTTACGAGATTCTCAAGACTGATGAGACCACCATCGAGATTGACAATCCCTCCAAGTTGCCGCCACCTAACGAGATTGTCGAGATTCGTGAGCCCATCATCGAGGCTAACATCCTGGTTCCCCAGGATTATCTGGGCAATGTCATTACACTCTGCATCGAAAAGCGGGGAGTACAGCGTCGCATGCAGTACACCGGGGGGCAGGTAGCCATCAGTTTTGAGTTGCCGCTGAGCGAGGTAGTCCTAGATTTCTTTGACCGGCTTAAATCTGTCAGCCGGGGTTTCGCCTCGTTTGATTACGAGTTCCTGCGATTCCAGGCGGCGCCGCTGATCAAGCTCGATATTCTCATCAATGCCGAGCGTGTCGATGCCCTGTCCTTGATCGTACACCGGGATATTAGTCAATCGCGTGGGCGAGATCTGGTTGAGAAGATGAAGGACCTGATTCCGCGGCAGATGTACGAAGTGGCCATTCAGGCCGCGATCGGCTCCAAGATTATTGCCCGATCCTCGGTCAAGGCCATGCGCAAGAATGTTCTGGCCAAATGTTACGGCGGTGACATCACTCGTAAAAAAAAGCTGCTTGAAAAGCAAAAGGCGGGTAAAAAGCGCATGAAGCAAGTGGGCAAGATCGATATTCCGCAAGAAGCTTTCTTGGCTGTGCTCCGCGTCAACAAGGATTAACCGATGGATTACGATTTTTCGTTTTTTTTGGTTCTCGCGACCTTTGTCACGGGCACTATCTGGGGCATTTATGCCCTGCTTCAGCGCAATAGAATGATCGATGCCCCGGTTCAGGAACCGATCCTTGTCGAGTACGCCAGATCCTTCTTCCCGGTGGTACTGGTTGTCTTGCTGCTGCGTTCCTTTCTGTTTGAGCCTTTCCGGATTCCCTCGGGCTCCATGATGCCTACTCTATTGGTGGGTGACTTTATCCTTGTTAACAAATTTACCTACGGCGTTCGCTTGCCGGTCCTCAATAAGAAAATTGTCGAAAATGGCTCACCCGAGCGGGGGGACATCGTGGTCTTTCGTTTTCCCAAAGATCCAACGGTTGATTACATCAAGCGAGTAGTGGGCTTGCCTGGCGATCGTATCGGGTACTACAACAAGCAGATTTTCGTGAATGGTGCTGCCGTCAAGAAAACTGGCCTTGGCGAATACATAGGCGGAACCCAAGGCGTGGGAATGGAGGGGGAGTCGCTGTTCAGTGAGGAGTTGGGGAAAGTCACCCACGACATCTTGGTCAGGCAGGGCGATCCATCTGCTCGCGAAGGCGAATTTGTGGTTCCCACGGGTCAGTATTTTGTGATGGGCGATAACCGTGACAATAGCAATGACAGTCGTTTCTGGGGTGCGGTGCCAGAAAGCAATCTCGTCGGTCGCGCCTTCTTCATCTGGATGAGTTGGGATTCTGGCAAGCCCGGCATTTCATTTAACCGGATTGGCACGGTGCTGGAATGATTGCCGTCCATTCTGGATTCACTGCCAATTTGGGCATATCCGGGCGTTATTGCTCATCCCAGCAAGGCATGACGTTGCTGTCCCCTCTGGTGACAGTTGCCATTGCGATCGTTCTTGGTACGCTAGTGCTGCGTCTATTGCCGGCTTTCGTCAACCATTACAAGGTGAAAACTTCACTCGTGGCCCTGCAATCCCAGTCGGAGTGGGCTTCACGGTCTCGGGAAGAGATTGTCAGCTCCCTCCAAAAACACTGGGAAGTTGATACGGTAGACAACGTCACCCCGCGAGATATTTCAATTGCCCATGAGGGGCGGAATACTAGGGTGCGAGTCGCCTACGATGTGACCCGGCCGTTTTTTCGCAATATCGATTTGGTGATCCATTTTGATGAGGCAATAGAGGCTGCTGAGCGTTGATTCAGGAGCCCGAAAAACTGGCCAGGAAACTGGGTCTCAAATTCAAACAGCCTATGCTGATCAAACGGGCATTGACGCATCGAAGCGCCCATGCCGATAACAACGAGCGACTCGAGTTTCTTGGGGATTCGGTGCTTGGTTTCGTCATTGCCGAGCGGCTTTACCAGAAATTCACTGAAGCGGACGAGGGGGTACTTAGCCGACTGCGGGCGACCCTAGTCAATCAAACGGCTTTGGCCAATATCGCTCGCAAGCTTAATTTAGGCGACTACCTCATCCTGGGCTCGGGTGAATTGAAAAGCGGTGGCTATCGCCGGGACTCCATTCTCTCTGATGCCATGGAGGCCCTGATCGGTGCCTTGCTGATTGATCAGGGTATGGATGCCTGCCGTGTCTGGATTCTGGAATTATTTGCAGATCAGATCAACGGGCTCTCCATGCAGGACTGGAAAAAAGATCCAAAAACCCGGTTGCAGGAATCCATGCAGGCCAGAGGCCTGGAGCTTCCGGCCTACGCGCTCAAGTCGGTGGTGGGGCAACCCCACGATCAGAGTTTTGTGGTGGAGTGCCGTGTATCCCTTACAGAGGAAACTTGCGAGGGCAGGGGATCCTCCCGCAAACGGGCCGAGCAGGAATCTGCGGAAAAGATGCTCGCCAAACTCATTGAAGAATTTGGATTGAAAGCATGAAATCTGGTTTTGTTGCGCTTGTGGGTCGACCGAATGTGGGTAAGTCGACTTTACTCAATCATCTGGTTGGACAAAAGATCAGTATCACGTCGCGCCGTCCGCAAACGACGCGACATCGCATACACGGAATCAAGACGACTGAAGCAGGGCAGGCGGTTTTTGTGGATACCCCAGGTATCCATGCTAGCGAAAAGCGCGCCATGAACCGTTATCTCAACAAGGCCGCCGGTTCAGCCCTGGGTGATGTTGACGTAGTGGTCTGGCTCATCGATCGCCCAGCTTGGCTATCGGAGGACGAGTTGGTGCTGCAGCGCATCAGGACGTCAGGAGTGCCGGTCATTCTGGTCATCAACAAGATCGACAGAATTGAGGACAAGGACGAGTTGCTGCCGTTTTTGCAGGAAGCTTCGGAAAACCATGACTTCGCCGCAATGATCCCGGTTTCCGCCCTGAGGGGTTCCAATCTTGATGTGCTTGATCGAACGATCATGGATCTTCTGCCTGATGGGGAGTTGATTTTTCCAGAGGACCAGATTACTGATCGATCCATGCGCTTCATGGCGGCAGAGATCATTCGGGAAAAGTTGATCCGTTCCCTTGGACAAGAAGTGCCCCATGCCTTGACCGTTGAAATTGAGGAGTACAAGCAGGAGGGGGAATTGACCCGCATCCGCGCCTTGATTTTGGTTGAGCGGGCCGGACAGAAAGCCATCGTCATCGGCAAGAAAGGCGAGGTGCTAAAAAAAGTGGGCGAACGCGCCCGCCATGACCTCGAGCGAATGCTGGAGGGTAAGGTATTCCTGCAGTTGTGGGTCAAAGTGAAGGAAGGTTGGTCCGATGATGAACGCGCCCTGCGGAGTTTGGGTTACGCGGATTAAAATATTCCCGGAATGGTGGAGAGCTGCAATTCCCGCGATTTGATGGATGAAGCCATCATCCTGCACTGTAAGCCTTACCGCGAAACCAGCCTGTTCGTCGATGTACTAACCGAGGGTCATGGCCGGCTCCGGCTGCTTTCCAAAGGCGCCCGGCGGGGCAGACATCCGCTTTCCCAGATTCTGCGGCCTTTTTCGCGGGTCAGACTTTCCTGGGCGGGGCGGGGAGAACTACCGGTCTTGACAGTCGCCGAGCCATTCGAGCCGTCTCTTTGCCTCCAAGGCAAGGCATTGTTGTGCGGTTTCTACATTTCAGAGCTTCTGTTCAAGCTATTGGCGGTTCAGGATCCGCATGCAGGGGTATTCAGACTGTGCCTCGAGACGTTGCAGGCGCTTGAGCGGGGTGCTGACCTGCAGTCGACGCTGAGAGGCTATGAGCTCGCTTTGCTGGAGGAAATGGGTTACGGGCTGCGTCTGCATGCCGATGCTGAAGGGCGGCCCATCAATGCCGATCAGATCTACCTTTACTGCCTCGAGGAAGGTGCCGTGCCGGTGAGGTCGGGAGGGCGAGATGCAGTTCGGGGAGCAACCCTGCTGGCATTGGAAAAGCGACAGTTCAGCGATGACTCGCAGTTGCTTGAGGCCAAAAGGCTCATGCGGGGTGTCCTCAATCACCATCTCAACGGACGGCCACTCAAGAGTCGTGAACTTTTCAAGCCCACACGAAGTTAATCCGATCATGCAAGCGACATCATCCATCCTATTAGGGGTCAATATCGACCACATTGCCACCGTGCGTCAGGCGCGCGGGACCCGTTTTCCCGAGGTTATTCAGGCCGCTCTAATAGCCGAGCAGGCCGGAGCAGACGGCATTACAGCCCATCTGCGAGAGGACAGGCGGCATATACAGGACAGGGACATCGCACTGCTGAGCAGTCTGCTGCAAACCCGGCTGAATCTGGAAATGGCTGTCACGGACGAGATGGTAGAGATTGCCGTCAAGGTCCGCCCTGGAGCCTGTTGTCTGGTGCCCGAAAAGCGCGCCGAACTTACCACCGAGGGCGGACTGAATGTGGTGGGCAACTTCGACCAAATAAAGGCAGCCTGCGAGGCGCTCGGCGGGGTCGGGATTGAGGTTTCTCTCTTCATTGATGCCGACAGCCCTCAAATCGAGGCGGCAGTCCGGGCCGGAGCGCCGGTTGTCGAGTTGCATACCGGGCACTATGCGGATGCGGCCACCCCAGGGAAGCGGCTGCAAGAATTGCAGCGTCTCCGGATTGCGGCTCAACGGGCGGCCGGCCTGGGGCTCGTCGTCAATGCCGGTCATGGCCTGCATTACCATAATGTCGACGACGTCTGCCGAATTCCTGAGTTTCGGGAGTTGAATATCGGTCATTCCATCATCGCGCGGGCGCTGTTCTCGGGTCTCGAGCAGGCTGTTCGTGACATGAAGTCCATCATGCAAATGGCTAGAGTGGCCGCTTCAATTGACCCCGCTTAGCCATTCTGCGATAGTTTCGGCCCCGCGAAATCACCAAACTTGAGGGCGCAGTGGGTTGCAGTCCGATGTAACCCGCCTAACTTGGTATGCCAGCTTCACGACACGGCGAGCAGGAATCGGCCACACCATCCCGGCGGCGACAGCTGTCTGGACGGAACTTGCCGCCCGTTCAGGCGGCTGGTCAGCGTCCGATCGTATCCGGCATTGTGGTCTTTTTCCTGATCCTGGCCCTGGTTTTCTATCAGCTCCATAGCCGGTTGGCCGATATGGAATCCAAGTTGGCGACCAACGTCGCAGGGGGTGGGCGACTGGATGCCATAGGGCAGCAGATGGAGGTTCTTCGAAACCGGCTGCATGGATTGCTGGCTGACTCGGTCGAGATCCGGCTCAAGTCGCTTGAGCGTGATATCTCGCTGGGTAAGGTAAGTACGGAGGATCTGCGGCTGTTTGATACCCTGCAGAACGACCTCAAGGCGCTGGAAACCTACTCCAGCATGGCAGGCTCCATCGGTATCAATGAGGCGGTTCGCGAACATCCGCGCTATCAGTCGCTGGCCCTTGCTTCCGGGGGGGCTATGGCTCATGGTGAGATGCTGAATGAAATTTCTCGGCTGCGGATACTACTTTATCTATGCCTGACCGGTCTGATTGCAGGCGGTGCCGTTATGGCAGGGCGTTACTGGATCGAATCCCGCCGGCAGTCGGCTCTCTTGCCGCCGAGGGTGCACAAGCCAGCCCTGTTGGGGCGACGGCGCTAGGTCCCGTATCTCAATCAACTGTTTCAGCAGTGACATAGCGTTTGAACGAATACGCCATCCACATCCCGCGCCATTGTCTGCGAGTCCCTTAAGACGAACCCTTTCCGTCGCGCCCATGCTCGACTGGACCGATCGTCATTGCCGATTCTTTCTGCGACTTATCTCCCGTCGCGTGCTGCTTTACACCGAGATGGTGACAACGGGGGCGGTTTTGCATGGCGAACGGGAACGGTTGCTGGGTTTCAATCTGCCGGAAAAGCCGCTGGCGCTGCAATTGGGTGGCAGTGATCCGGCTGAGCTTGCCGAGTGTGCCCGCATCGGGGAAGGCTGGGGTTACGATGAGATTAATCTGAATATTGGTTGCCCGAGTGATCGCGTGCAACGTGGACGCTTTGGGGCGTGCCTGATGGCAGAACCGGAGTTGGTCGCGGAATGTGTCGCAGCTATGGTAAGCGTTGTTGAGATTCCGGTGACAGTAAAAACCCGCATCGGTATTGATGATCGGGATTCCTATGAGGAACTGGCCCACTTTCTCGCCACGGTCGCACCGGCAGGCTGCGAAACCTTCATCATTCATGCGCGCAAGGCCTGGCTCAGCGGGCTTTCGCCCAAGGAAAACCGTGAGGTACCGCCGTTACGCTATGACATCGCGGCACGGATCAAGCGCGATTTCCCCCGGCTGGAAATTATTCTCAACGGAGGAATCCACTCGCTTAATGAAGCGCTGGCACATTTGGAGACCTTCGACGGCGTCATGATAGGCCGCGCGGCCTACCACAATCCTTATCTGCTGGCCGACGCCGATCGTCTGTTATTTGGCGAAGCTGATTCGCCCCTCCCTCGCCGGGCCATCGTCGAGTCCATGCTGCCCTATATTCAAGGTGAGCTGGATCGCGGTGTTCGTCTTCATTCCATCAGCCGTCACCTGCTAGGGCTTTACCATGGTCAGCCTGGCGGACGACTTTGGCGGCGCTTCCTCGGTGAAGCGGCCACCCAGCGCAAGGCGGGTGTGACGGAGCTTCGGGACATTCTTGGGCGGGATTGGCTCAGATCAGCCTGACCAGCAAGCGGTCTGGCCGGGGTATACTTAATGATTATCGAAATTCGGTGAAATGACATGCAAAACAAGATGGAACAACTGTTTTCCCAAATCATTCAGGAAATTGGGGAAGACGTAACGCGGGAGGGCCTGGTCGATACCCCCAAGCGCGCAGCGGCGGCGTTCCGATTTATCAACAACGGCTATAACCGCAGCCTGGATGATGTGCTAAATAACGCCATCTTTGAGGCGGATACTGAGGACATGGTAATCGTCAAGGATATCGAGCTTTATTCGTTATGCGAGCACCACTTGCTTCCTTTTATCGGCAAATGCCATGTTGCCTACCTGCCCAAGGGGAAGGTCATTGGTTTGTCCAAAGTGGCCCGCATCGTCGACATGTATGCCCGTCGCCTGCAAATCCAGGAGCGGCTTACCAACCAGATTGCGACGGCTCTGCAGACGGCCATCGACCCGGTCGGGGTGGCCGTCGTCATCGAGGCCAAGCACCTGTGCATGATGATGCGGGGTGTCGAGAAGCAGAACTCGGTTATGACGACGTCCGCGATGCTTGGACTGTTCCGCAAGCAGATCAGCACCCGATCGGAATTCCTAAATCTGGTAAACCGCTAGGTTGAATGAATGGCGCCCTTGCGCGATGGCCGGACGGCACACATCGTTACTCGGCTTCTTGTGCAGAGGTCGGTGGGTGAACGTGTCGATGGAAGTGCATAGGTTCCGGAGATTTGATCAGTGAGGGCCGACCAGTCGGACAGGAGTCGGCGGAGCCCTCCACGCGAGAAAAAAAAGCCCCGCTCATTTTTCTCGGGTATCGGTCGATTCTTCCTTTATTTGACGCCCTTCGTCCTCGCTGCCGTGGTGGCCTATGTGGGCTATCAGGATCGTCTGGTCCGTGAGCAGTTCGAAGGTAAGCGATGGGCATTACCCGCCCGCGTCTATGCCAGCTCAGCGGAGATCTTTGTTGGTGCGCCTTACGATGCAGGTAGCTTCGAGTGGCTGCTGAATCAGCTCAAATACCGCAAGGATGCCCAGCTTTCGACCCAGGGGAGCTACATCCGTTTAGGCGATGAGGTGGTCTTCAAGACCCGGGATTTTCAGTTCCCGGACAAGCCGGAACCGGCCCGTGAGGTGCGCGCGCAATTCGCCCAGGACCAGATCATTCTCCTGGAAGACATGGACTCCGGCAAAGCCGTGCCCCTTTTACGGATGGAGCCCGCACAAATCGGTAGTTTCTATCCTGCCCGCCGCGAAGATCGCGTACTTATCAAGCTGGATCAGGCCCCCGATGATCTTCTGAACGCCCTGTTCGCCAGTGAGGACCATGATTTTTATGGCCATCACGGCGTCTCGTTGCGCGGCATTATGCGGGCGATCTTTGTCAACGTCCGCGCGGGGGGCATCGTCCAAGGGGGCAGCACGCTAACACAGCAACTGGTCAAGAACTTTTACCTGTCATCCGAGCGCACCTGGTGGCGCAAGATCAACGAGATTGTGATGGCGGTCATTATGGATGCCCGCTATTCCAAGGAAGAGATTCTGGAAGCCTATCTCAACGAAATCTACCTGGGTCAGGACGGCTCCCGGGCCGTGCATGGTTTCGGCTTGGCCAGCCAGTATTACTTTGGTCGATCCATCGAGGAGCTCCAGCTTCATCACATTGCTTTGCTGGTTTCATTGGTGCGCGGTCCTTCCTATTACGACCCATACAAGACGCCCGACAGGGTGTTGAAACGGCGCGATCTGATTCTCGATGAGATGGTGGCGCAAGGTTCTATAGATCTATCCGTGGCTGACGAAGCCAAGTCACATCCGCTGGATGTGGTTGCCGATCCGCATCAGTCGATCACTCGCTATCCAGCCTTCATGGATCTTGTTCGCCGCCAGTTGCAAAAGGAATACCGGCCGGAGGACCTCACCTCTGAAGGGCTCAAAGTTTTCACCACACTGGATGTCAGGGTTCAAAAGCAGCTGCAGGCGGTATTGGCCCAACAGCTGGATAGTCTGGACGGCCGTAGAGACAAATTTTCACTCCAGGGAGCCGCCATTCTGACCCGGCGAAGCACTGGGGAGATAGCGGCCCTGGTGGGTGGTCGGGATCCCGAATCCACTGGATTCAATCGTGCACTTGATGCTTATCGGCAGATCGGTTCCCTGTACAAGCCAGTGGTCTATCTGACCGCACTCGAAAATTCCGACCAGTACACCGTGTCGACCCTGCTCCAGGACACCGCAATACAGGTCAAAAGCTCAGAATACACTTGGGCGCCCAAGAATTTTGATGGGCGCGAGCATGGATCTGTCCCCTTGTTCAAGGCCTTGGTGCATTCCTATAATCTCGCGACCGTCAGGCTTGGCATGAATGTCGGTGTTGCACATACGGCACAAATCTTGCGTCGACTCGGTGTGGAACGCCCCGTGGAGATGCTGCCTTCCCTTCTGTTGGGGACCGCGACGCTCTCGCCGCTGGAAGTGGCCCAGATGTATCAAACCTTCGCCAGCGACGGCTTTGTCACCCCGCTACGCGCCATTCAGTCCGTTGTTTCCCCCGAAGGCAGGATCCTTCAACGTTTTGGCCTTGATATACGGCAAACCGTTGATGCCTCCGTGGTGTTCATACTCAATAAGTTGCTCAAGGAGGTGATGCGCAGCGGGACCGGCAAACCGGCGTTGAGTCTGATGCCGGCCAGCCTCGAACCCGCCGGTAAAACCGGGACCACCAACGATATGCGGGATAGCTGGTTTGCGGGTTTTACCGGAGATTATCTCGGCGTTGCCTGGATCGGGCGTGATGACAATCAGCCAGCCGGTCTGACGGGTGCAGAGGGTGCCCTGAGGGTCTGGGCGTCAGTGATGAATAAAGTGAGTCGTGAGCCTCTGGAACTGGATCAGCCTGATAATGTTGATCTGATCTGGGTCGATATGCAGAAAGGCGGGCGTTCCGATCCGGGTTGCTCTGGTGCGATGCCCATGCCCTTCATCAAAGGATCTGCGCCGGATCGGGTATCAGGGTGCGGTGGTGGGTTGACCGGCAGTGGCGGTGGTGTTGTTAACTCGGTGCCGATCCGCCAAAAGAAGCGTGATGGCGATCGTCGGGTTGAGGAACTCTTCTAATCATGTCGATACCGCTGTCCAAAGCCATTCTGATTACCGGTTGCTCCTCGGGCATTGGGCTTTGCACTGCTCGTCAACTTCGCCATCGCGGTTACCGAGTATTGGCGACGGCCAGGAATCCGTTCGATGTAGCACGGCTTGGAGAAGAGGGGTTTGAAGCCTTTTGCCTGGATCTGGCTGATTCCGCCTCGATCCGGTCGGCGCTGAATCAAGTCCTTGAGGCTACTGGTGGTGTGCTTTTTGGCCTATTCAATAACGGGGCCTATGGACAGCCCGGAGCGGTTGAAGACCTTAGTCGGGAAGTGCTGCGTGAACAGTTCGAAACCAATCTGTTTGGCACCCATGAACTGACCAGCCTGGTGATCCCCGTCATGCGCCGCCAGGGTGCTGGCCGCATCATTCAGAATAGTTCCGTGCTGGGGTTTGCCGCCATGCGTTACCGTGGTGCCTATAACGCCAGCAAGTTTGCCCTGGAAGGTCTTTCCGACACGTTGAGGATGGAACTGCGGGGAACGGGCATTCATGTTTCAATCATTGAACCCGGCCCAATTCTCAGCCAGTTTCGTAACAATGCCTTCACCATGTATCGCAAAAACATCCTTGTCGAGAATAGCCCTCATCAGGAAACCTATCGATTGATGGAGGCCCGACTGCAAAAAGAGGGGCCAGCAGTCCCCTTTACTTTGGCTCCCGAAGCGGTCGCCGATAAAGTTGTTCATGCGCTGGAGGCAAGGCGGCCAAGAGCCCGCTACTACGTGACTTTTCCTACCTACTTGTTTGGCTATCTCAAACGGGTTCTGCCGGGCCGGGCGCTGGACTGGATGCTGGAGAAAGTGGGTTAGGATTCCGGCTCGAAGAATCCTTCCCTATTCTCGAGACATTATGAGTTCTAAAAATAGCCATCTAGCGATCTTTGTGTCCTTTTCGGGTACCGGCGGTGTGGAACGGGTTACGCTCAATCTGCTTCAGGGCCTCTCACGGCTGGATGTCCGGGTGGACCTGTTGATGGTGGTTGCCAAAAAGGGACAGCCTCCCTCGATCCCCTGGCCGAATATTCGGGTCATTGACCTGGGGGTCAAGCACTCGCAAATGGCAATACCCGCCTTGATTCGCTATCTGAGGAGCGAACGGCCAGATGTGCTGATGGTGGCCAAGGATCGCGCTGTGAGGGCAGCGATCATCGCGCATCGGCTGGCCCGCGTGAACACCCGGCTGGTGGGGCAGCTCCACATGAATATGACGGGTTTTCTGGCAAACAAACCCCGATTGCAGCGATGGCTCAGAACGGCACCCATGCGCTGGCTGTTTCCCTCTCTCGACAGGATCATCTGCGTATCCCAAGGGGTGGTCGAGGATACACTGGCGATCACGAAAATGCCGCCTGATCGTGTGGTAGCTATCCGCAACCCCGTGATTACCCCTGAACTGGCTGAACAGGCAAAAGAACCGGTTGATCACCCGTGGTTCAAAGAGAATGTCCCTGTCATTATGGGGGCAGGTCGGTTGACCCCGGAAAAGGATTTTCCTACCTTGATCAGAGCATTTGGACGGGTGCAGCAAGAAACACCCTGTCGATTGATGATTCTCGGCGAAGGGCCATTGCGGCCGGAACTGGAGGCCCTGATCGCCGAGCTTGGTCTGGCAATGTCTGTATCGCTCCCCGGATTTTGCCCCAATCCCTTTGCCTATATGAAAAGAGCATCACTTTTTGTGATGTCTTCGGCCTGGGAAGGCTCCGGCAACGTATTGGTTGAGGCGCTGGCGCTGGGAATACCCTCCGTGTCTACCGATTGTCCCTACGGCCCACGGGAGACGCTGGCAGATGGAGAATACGGGCCGCTAGTGCCTGTTGGCAACCATGAGGCGCTGGCCATCGCCATGCTAAAAACCCTCAGCAGTCCATTATCCAGCGAGTTTCTGCGACAGGCAGTGAACGAATTCACTATCGACTTCAGCGCCCAGCGTTATCTCGATGTTTTGTGTCCCGATGCCTCCGAGGAGCCACGCCAGTTGCCGAAGTTCGGCGAGTTGTCATGACTGAACAAGGACCTACCCCGTCGTGGGTAGGATTTAGCCGCAAAATTACATTTTATGGCGTACTCTTTTTGGCGGGTTGTCTGCTGCTGGGGCGAGGCCTCTACGCAGTGGGCCTGGTCGCGATACTTTTAGGCATTACCGGTCAGGCCTGGTTTGAAGGCAACCTTCACCTACCCCGTTCCATTCGGGTTCTTCTCGTTCTGGGCGTCGTCCTGTTCCTTCAGGGTATTGCGGTTGCCCCAATCGCTTATGGTACATCGCCTTATCCGTTGCTGTGGTGTCTTGTTACGGTGCTCGGCGTTTGGCAGTTAAGGGAGCCCATATCCGGTCAGGTGATGCGACCACGGCTCGTCGAGTTGATGTTGGTGTTGTTCGTTTTTGCCAACTTGACTAGCGACATTCTTCGGGCGCACTGGCCGCCTCCGCCGTGGTACGGAAAGTCAGGGCTATTTTCAAACGTTCATTATCAAGCCATGTATTCGGTCATGACCTTGCCGATTGGTGTGTATGTCGTCTTCAATTCCCGTGTATTCATGATTCGGTTGATGATGGCTTTGACGCTCATTGGTAACCTGTGGCTGTTATTGGAAACTCGTTCCCGTCCCGGTTACCTTGCTCTGTTGTGCTCTGCATGGGTGGTCATCCCCTTCCTGAAATCTCGCTTGCGTTGGAAGGTGATCATTCTCACAGTCAGCGTGCCCGCTATCCTTTATCTGGGTAATATCGCCAACTTCTCAACCCGGGTCGATGAGTTTTTGGCTCACTTTGCGCAAGAAGAGCGATGGACAATCTGGACCGAGGCCATTCGGCTGCAAAAGCGAAGTACAGAAATACAGTGGTTGTTGGGACACGGGTTTGGTGCCTTCTACCATGATTTTCGGGCATTCGCGTTGTCGCAAAAGGAGATGTCGACATTTCTCTCCCAGCACAACTTCTTCATGGAGATTCTTTACAGTCACGGGGTGCTTGGATTGCTTGTGGTAACGCTCTCTTATGGCTCTTTCATCTATCGGCTAGCCCAGGTCACATGGCTTGATGACTGCCCGTCTTCCCGGCAAATCGGTTTGCTTCTGCTGTCGGTGGCCACGGCGCAACTGGTTCATGGATTTTCCACGGTGCCTTTTTTTTCGAGGGATTATCTTTTGCCCCTGGGTTTTGTTCTGGGAGCTGGTTTTTTGTGTGCCGAAAAGTCTGATCAAGCGGTTTGACGGGGTTTTACCCAGCCGGGCCTTTCCTTATCACGATGCCTGACCTCTACCACGCTTATTGATAAATCATGTCTGAATTGCCCCCGGTAAGCATCATCATTCCCAATTTCAATGGGGCCACTCTCCTGCGAAATAATCTGCCCTTTGTGCTGGATGCATTGGAGTGTTACCCGGGGGGCGGGCGCGTGATTGTGGTTGATGACGGCTCTGTGGATGACAGTTTGCATGTCGTCAGTCAGCAATTTCCGCAGGTTCTGCTGGAAAAACATCCAACCAACCTGGGTTTTGCCGAAGCCATCCACTCGGGAGTCGTTGCGGCAGAGTCTGATGCGCTGGTTTTCCTTAACTCCGATGTCAGGCCGAAGCCCAACTTTATTGAGCCGCTGATTCGCTGCCTCAGAGAAGACGGGGTGTTTTCGGTCCAGTCGGCGATTCGAGAGGAGTCTGGAAATATTCATCCCTACTGTCTGACCCGGTTCCGGTTTCGCCTGGGAGCACTCAAGCGACTCAAAACGCTGGATTTGGGGCGGCAGCCTTGGTGGTGTCTTTATGCATCTGGCGGTTCCATGGCGGTGGACAAGACCAAGTTCAATGCGTTGGGTGGTTTTTTGCCCATCTTCAAGCCGTTTTACTGGGAAGACTTCGATTTGGGCGTTCGTGCCTGGCGACGCGGCTGGAGGACTCTATTGGAACCCACCAGCGTCGTCCTGCATCAGGAGCGCGGTTCGATCCAGGATAACGTCAAGCGGCAACGGGTTCGTCGTGCTTTACAACGTAACAAACTGCTGGCGGAGTGGATTCATTTCCCGGTCAGCACTCTTGCTATCTTTATGTTGCCGCGACTGCTTCTGAGGATCCTGATGCGAACATCGGTGGGCGATTTTGGAATTTGGGCTGCGTTGTTCGGTGCTCTGGGCCGAGTGCCCGAGGTCCTGGCGACAAGACGTTCCATCCAGATGACCGCCCAGCAGGGTTTCAGGGACGTCTTGCGTGGGATCGAGCAGGAGAACGCCCGTCATGGACAAAAATCATCATGAAATCGACTGAAGTAAGCCACCATGCTTGAGATAAGAGCCGGGCGGGACACCGACAAAGGCGCGATCCTTGGACTGATCAAAGAGGTCTTCGGTAACGAGGAGGCCGAGCGAGCAGAACGGCGCTGGCATTGGCAATGGCACGAGGATCCTCGTCTCGGCTCGCCGGGTTACCGCGGGGTCGTTGCCGAATGGAACGGACAGGTCATTGCCAACCTCAGCTGTTTGTCTTCCGGCTTGCATTTGCAGGGAGAGCCAGTTGACGCCTACTGGTTTGCGGATGCCTTGGCGCATTGGGGCAGTATCCGACGGGCGATGCGCGAAATGAAACGGGCCGGTGTGGTCGAGGGAGGCCCTGACCTTTCCAAGGGCATCGCCGCGGCCATGCTGAATCATCCGGCGGCGGGCGTTGCGCAACTGGGCAAGCACCTCACCGACCCGATGGCCGTGGTCGCTTATAAGATCGGATCGACCGATCAAAAAGATACCGGTAGTTGGTCACGCATCCTTTCCTTTCGGCAGCCTCTGGAAAACTATATCGGCAAGCTATGGGCCGGACTACTCGGTTGGTTCGCCGACTGGGTGCTGCCTCGCCTGCCCCCTTTAAAGAAAGAGGTGAGGCGGCTGGAAGGTTCGTTTGACGAGCGTTTCGATGTTCTCTGGGAACAGGTCAGACGCGAGTATCCGGCCATCACTCGACGAGATCGAGCCACCCTGGAATGGCGCTATCGCAAGCATCCCGATACGGCTTATACGGTGCTGATTGTGGAAGACCATGGAGAATTGCTGGGCTATCTGGTTTACGCCTGCTTTCATCGACATCAGCAGCATCGGGCTCAAATCGTCGATATTCTGGCTCCTTGTACACACACAGACGCGCTGAATGACTTGCTGAGTGATGCCATGCAGCGCATGCGGCGTGATGGGGTCCACAAGGTCGAATGCTATGCCGGTGGAAAAATCATGATTAATGCGCTGGAGGGGCTGGGGTTCAAACAACGGCTGCATAACGGGAAGCCTCAATCCACGCTGATCAGAAGGCTACCGGATGTGGAGTTATACGTCACCCGGGGAGATGGTGATGGCGGTTAATGAAGCCGGTGAAAACGACAGGAGCCCCTTGGCTGGCGTTCGCGCCTGGGTCAATCGATGGCGAGAGCGTAAGGACAGGAAAGACACAGAGCGCAACCTCACGTACCAATGGTTTTTGCTAGCCGACTTCTGCGACCGTCAGTCCTTTTCGAAGCCGCAACCTGATCGGTTAAAACCGATTTATCCGCCGCGGGATCGTTTCTGGGCCGACCCTTTTGTCTGGCGGCGGGAAGGCCGCTATTACATCTTCTATGAGGAGTACCCCTACGCCACGCGCCGCGGGCATATTAGCGTGATGGAGATAGACGAGGATGCCCGTCCATTTGGGGAGGGAAGACCTGTCATTCGAGAGCCGTACCATCTGTCATATCCCTTCCTGTTCGAGTTCGACGGTGAACTCTACATGGTGCCGGAGAAGAAACAAAAAAAACGGGTCGATATCTACCGATGCGTCCGTTTTCCTGACGAATGGGCCGTCGTCAAGACCATTTTCACCGGGGTCAAAATGGTGGATTGCACCCTCTTTGAGCATGAGGGACGCTGGTGGCTACTCAGCTCGGTCAAACGTAACGGTCTGCGTTATGACGAAACCCTCTTTGCCCATTACGCAGATTCTCCCCTGAGTGATCGCTGGACACCGCATAAATCCAACCCGTTGCTGCGCGATTTTGGCAAGGCCCGCCCTGGTGGAAGAATTCTTCGTGGCGCCGACGGACGTCTGCTCCGTCCCTCGCAGGATTGTGTTCGTCGATATGGGGCTGGTTTGAATGTCAGCGAAATAACCCGGCTAACCCCTGATGAGTTTGAGGAATATCCAGTCTGGTCCCAAAGCGGGGAAGCGTCGGGTTGGCATGGCATGCATCACCTCGATTGGCATGAAGGCCTCATGGTTATGGATGCTCAAAGGGTGCTCGGTCAGTTTCCAGAATCAAATAGTTGACTCATTCAGGGCTAGGGGCAATTCAGGATGATCGGAAAGAACAGTGCTTAAAA
>JBILGM010000098.1:0-3468 GCA_044351045.1 Methylococcaceae bacterium
TCGGGTGACTGTTTCAGGAAGTACCGTAACGCTGCCACTAACGGATGGCCAATATGGGGACACAAACCCAGCTTCGGGACTCATCACAGATCCTTTTGGTCCAGCCGTTTCAAGTGTTAGGCCACCCCCCGCCCCAATCCCCACTCTTTCTGAATGGGCGCAGATCACGATGATGTCCTTGATGATCCTGACGGTGGGTTGGTATGGCCGGAGATTGAAACAGCGATAAGCTTCGATGAGATGACCATCGCGACGGGGGCTTCGGTTCCCGTTTTTATTGTGCGCCCAGCATGGGCGCACACCTGCGGGTGCAAGTCCCGCTGCGAGCTGGTCACAGTGAGCAAAGCGCAGCGCAACTGCGTAAGGGCGAGCGAGCGTGGGAAGGAAGCGTGGAGCGTAAATCGCGAGCTGACGCCGCCTGATTGGCGCGGTGCTTATGGAACAGAACGAGGAGTGGCAACTCCAGCACCGTTACTTGCCCCAGCACACCATGCTGGACACTGGCGGCGGCAGCGCTCAGAAGAACCGCCTGCCCGCCCCCTAAAACGAGTCAACCAAACCGGAATTCCGTCCCGGAAATTCCACCACCTTGACGGACGCTACCCGATCTACCGGGAACTCAAGGCACTGGGGGCATCGGAAGATGTGGCCAAACAGGTGGCGGGGAACTGCCATCGGTGGTGGCGCAACAGTGACGGCGCGATCAAGCGCGTGCTGACCATTGCGTACTTTGACCAGCTGGGAGTGCCAAGACTGTCCTGACCTCAAGCTCTCGAACCGCCCGGTGCGAACCCGCATGCCGGGTGGTGTGGCAGGAGCGGCTGCGATCATCGCGGCCCCCCTATGCCGATTGCGCTGAAATTTCCAGCAATCTTAGCCTTGGCTCTTTGCCCTGCCTTTGGGCTTTATTGCGCTTCAGATGAGCCATGGGATGACCGATAGATGGGGCTTTGAAATAAGGGCCTATCAGGGGGCGTTGTGAAAGATAACGCCAACGTACTCGACCGTTTTGCCAACTGTTACGGGGTTATCAATCAGCAGCGTTGCCATGTTTACCCACTGGCGGTGGTTTTTTTGCACTTGCCTACGGATAAAAGCGATGTCGAATTTGTCATTTAGGGCATGCAACTGCCCCATTACTGTTAGGGGTTGCTGGCATTGGACGCGTATTACTTACCCCAAATAAAAAGAAGAGGTGAGCAGATGAAAGCCCAGGTAATATTCCGTGTTGGATCACCCAAGCTGCAACGGGTGTGGAGAAATGAGACGGAGCGTCTCCATCAATTGGCGGTGGAGATCGCCCAATTGCCCAACGAAATGCGCTTCTCGCGCCTTGCAACCCTCGAGCAATGGGAGCGGATGCAGGTCATGGATGAAATCAGGCACCCAGAGGCGAAATAAAGCCTGCAGCTACAGTCGTAACATAATTCCACAAAGGGGCTCTAGGCAGATACATTCCGAAATGGCGTCGTCGCGGTGTATGCGCGATAGTTGGTGTGAGATTGATCGACTGAGCAGGCCGCTCGGGTTAGAGTCTGGCGCTACAGCCTGCCTGGTGAATATGGCTCCAACTTTCAAGTCGCTGTCAGCCACCCCTGATCCTCGACACCAACCAACACACATTTTGCCAAATGGTAATCTGGACTCAGTGAAGAGAATCAAATCACCGTGGGCTCACCTCGGGCGTTGGCTTATTCTTCTGGCTTGGACAGCATGGGGCGTCGCCCTCATTTTGGTCGTTGTTTGATGGCCGATGACAGCATGACAGGGGCGCTGGAAGAGGGGCATATTCTCAAAATTGGCATCCTGTCGGCACTTGCATCATGGGCTTTTATCGAGGGGGCCATATGGATCGCTGCCTCAGAAAGACCCAAAAAAGCATCGAGAGTACAGGACAAGGAATGTTTCCCTAACAGAACGAATAAATACTCCTACACAGCAACGAATAGGAGTCCAATCATGCTTTCTTTCAAAGAATACCTTCAGAAATATCCAAACGGACATAAGTCAAAGTCCCTAAGCAAATCCTTGCAGAAAATCCTCAAGAATCGCCAGTCAGAAGCAGCGAAACAAGGTCCAGATCAAGGGACCGCCACGAGTAAGTGGAATTTAATTCGCTTGATCGCCCAAGATTAAGGCGAAACGGTGATGGTGGAACTGGAAAAAGATCGTGTAATCTTTCAGTTGGTTGAGGTTGAGGTTGAGGTTGAGGTTGAGTGAAGGGGGCGGGTTTGTTCTAAATGGAACCACTACCGTCTTTCGGAATCACGAATGATGCGATCCACTAATGAGCGGCGATGCCGTCCGTCGAATAGGGTCCCGGAGACACGGGGCCAGACGGTGTTCTGGAGGGAGCGTTGACAATGATCCAACCCTTGTCGGTCTGCTGAAGCAGGAACCCCTTGTAGTAGCCAGACAGTTAAGCACCCTTCATGAATTTCTTCTTTTCAACTGCCCAAGTTTCAGATTAGGAACCCACCAGCAGTAGGTGAAAGGTTCATCACGGATAATCATCCATGAATTTCTTCAGCAGGGTGAAAGAGTCCTGTTTGACGCTGAGATCCCCGGAGTAGGGGGTGTTAAACAGGAATGCGATGTAGAGATTGAGGGATAGAATAAAGGCGACCATCGCCGTCATTAGCGACTGAGCGACCCTATGCTCTAAGGCAAAGAACATGGTGAAAGCGATCGTGATAATGCCGCCCATGATGAGCGAAAACCATTCCACAGGCGGGATGTCGTATTCCTCATAGTTTAATCTGTTACGTCGGCTCTCCGCTGCTTTGACGAAGGATGCAATCATGGCGAGATATAAAGCCTTCTGGTTTTCCGTAACGGGATCGATGGACCTGACCTCTTCCATGATGGTTCTAAATCGATGGAGTTCTGGAACGTTAAATTCACCCCGCTCCATGGATTCCCAACCTTCTTTCAGAATGTGGTCCACATAGGACTGGATGCTTTTCTTTATCCTTTGTTTGAAGGGTTCAGGCATCTTCTCGGTGAAGGCATACACCTCAATGAGCGAATTTGCCTCGGTCAACACACTTTCCCTTGCCTCATTGAATCGACTGGAGGCATCCACCACCACCAACCCCAGTAGGACAGCATACAAAGTCCCGACCGCCGACATGTAAATGCCACCGACCTCGTGGAATCCCTCCAGCGTATCTTTGCCGAGTCGTTTCTTAACCTGCCATTGGATCAAGACAGAAAGCAGCACCACCCCGACAATGAGAGTTCCACCTACGGCATAGCGGTCCAACTGAAGTTGCTCCATCATGCCTTGGGTTTTCTGCTCTGTTTGACACCCCGCATAAACCAACAACGATCCCACGGTTTCAATTTGGAAAAATCCAAGGGGCAGGGGATCTTTTCAATTGCCTCTTTCTTTTGCGGAATGAGTTGGCTATGCGTGTAGACCCTTCGTCCAATCGAACCGCTGGTAGAGGCGTGACCGATAATGTC
>JBILGM010000050.1:0-21322 GCA_044351045.1 Methylococcaceae bacterium
CCGACCGAAATGCAGTAGGCCACGCTGATCGTCGGCGAAACCACCTATCAGGACGCGCTCGACCTCTTGTGTGAACCCGCCAGTCAATTGGAACGGGATAGAAAAATCACCGCCAGTTGGGTATGGAGTTCCGAGAGTAACGTCGATCTGAAATGCTATGTCCCGATAGTCGGTCCAGTGATTGCCGACATAAAACCTCATTCTGGCGCGAAACTATCAACCTGGAATTCGGCGCCAACAAAACGCTCACCGATGTCCAGCGGGAAGCCGACTTTCGACCGAATATTCAATAGAAGGCTTCATGTAGGTCCGACATCACCTGGTAGTTGGTGCCAGCAAAATAGATTCGAGAGTTTTTTCAATAAACCACATTAGATCAATTGGATGATTACATTTGTAATCTATGCCTGTTGCTAGAACCCACTACTAGTCGTTCACGAAGCGCAGAAAGAATCTATTCCACCCGCTAGCCTGCTCAATTTCCAGTTGTTCGTGGTTGATGGTTTCAAGTTTGGTCGGGACCGGATTGGGTATGCTCACCTTCTTTGTACCGAGTCCCCCGGGGTCACCCGTATAAGACCAGTCACCGCCCATGTTCTCTGGGGTGGATCCTTTGGTTGATGTGGTCATCGCTTTTTGAATCACCAGGTCCATATTCATCAGGGCGTATTTTTGCTCGATACGTTGGACTTTCACGGCGTGGGCATACTCGTCTTTACGTGCATTGATTTCGGCCCGAATAAAGTAAGGCCGGCAACTTTGCTCCAGATTCGCCTGGTTTCCACCCCGTTCCGCGCAGGCTTCTGCATCTTGCTGCGATTGGAGTGTGGTTTGGGTATAAGTCAGAGGGCCAAGTGCGGACAGTTCGCGTTCCATGGCGGCCTGGTTTTTTATCCTGGACTCATCCATCGGTGAACGAGGTTGCCCTGTACAGCCATAAACCAGCATGACGAGGGTGATCAAGCAAAACCTATCTATGCGGAGTAGTCTGATCAATGGACTTACTGTATGGGTTTCCGTAACGATTGCACCCGGGTCAGTATCCAGCCCACGATGCCCGCGGCGATCAAGACATTGCCCAGTTGGGCCATGAGTGGCCAGCCAGAGAAACGAAAAACTACCAGGCTGGCCAGGCCGGAAAGGGTCAGCAACAGAGGCAATAACTTGTTCATGACTTTCCGGGAGTCCACAGCCATTTCCCGCCGGTTTTCAGCTCAAGGCGTGCCAAGTGTGTGGGAGCAATCAGGCCGTTTTTTGAGAAGATGATCTGGGTGATGTTCTGATCACCCAGGACTTTTAATACCTTTTCGATCTGGGGTGCGGGCAAGGAGGTATCTGGCCGGTCAAGAAATACAAATCGGGGTTTTACGGCCATTGCCCGGGCGATGACCAGGAGTTGTTGCTCTTCCAGCGAAAGGACGCTATCCCAGTCATGAACTGCATCCAATCCGCCAAAGCGTTGAATCATCCGGCCTAGACCTAGTGTCTTCAAAGTGCTGCGAATGCGACTATCCGCTATCGATAAGGCCTGCTCATCCAGTGGTCCATGGTGGTTTTCTTGTAATTCGGGATGCGGCTTAAGGAAGGCTTCTCGTAATGTGCCGGGACAGAGATAGGGTCTTTCCGTGATGAAAAGAATCTGCTCCAGGGGTGGCCTGAGAAGTTGCCCCTGATCGACGGGCCGAATGCCGGACGTGGCGCGAAACAAGGCATCCCCTGCGGCGTCATCCGTGCCGATAACATGGACACATTCACCGGCGTGCCATGTCACCGAGAGTGAGTCAATCAGAGGCTTTCGGCTTTGCTCTGCCAGCAACGTCACGTTCCTGTAGACGATTTGATCACGGATGTGTTCATGTTCGGTGGCCAGAGCGCTGGTGGTGATTTCGGCTTCTTCTGCCTGGTGGCTGGCATCGGTCAATGCGCTCAGACGCGAGACTACTGCCGCAAAAGAAGAGATGGATTGAAATTGGGTGATGATCAGTGAGAATGCGCCCAGCAACTGCGTGAATGCCAACGATGCCTGGGTAATGACGCCGAATTCCACCCGCCCGTCAATAAACAGGGGGGCGACGAACAGGACCGGAATCAGCTGGATCAGCCAACTGTAGCCGGTGGTGAAGAAACCGACCTGACGGTTGATGCCGATAATTTTCTGGAGGTTATTGGTGAGGTCATGCAGATAGCGGCTGAGCCGAAGCATCCACAGATCTTCACGACGAGACAGCGCTACGCTATCGGCGTTTTCGGAGAGATGAATCAATGCGGAACGAAAATCGGCCTCGCGATCCGACTGATCGTAGTTAAGTCGTATCAGAGGCCGGCCCAGGCGAAAAGTGAACCATGTCCCGACCATCGCGTAGCCAATCGCCACCAGGAACAGCAGCGGACTGATGGTCCACAGGACCCCGGAGAAGGCGATCACCGTCAAGCCGCCATTCAACAACATCAGCACAAAAGACAGTGTCGTGGTGGTAAACGCCTTGATGTCTTCGGCAATACGCTGGTCGGGATTCTCGATAGTGCGACCCTCTGCAAGTTGCCAGTAAACCCGATGATCGGCATAGCGGCGGAAGCTATAGGCAGTCATCCACTTGCGCCACAATAACCCGAGACTTTCCTCCAGATAGCGTTGCATCACCGAGAAAAAGGTCAGCGCGGCAAAGACCACCAGATAAAGCATCGCATAGCGCCAGAAGCCCGCCCGATTGTGGTCGGCGATGGCAGTCATGAAGTCTCTGCCGACGTAGCTGTTGATCACGTTCAGGCCGCTGATGATCAGCAGGAACGAGCATAATCCCGCGAAGTAAAGCAGCGCTTTGCTGCCCACTAAGGGGTCGGCGACAATGTCCCTGATCATTACTGCGATGCGTTGAAGCATCGCGCGATGGAGTGGATTCTCTTGATGGGTCACTATGGATCAGTTCCGTGGCTGTTGGATGGTTGACTCGACAGTCTTGCTCACTCGTTTTCCAGCCGAGTCCGCGCCTCGTTGAGCGCCTGCCGGTCCTTCTCAGCCACTTCCGGATAACGAAGTTTCAATTTCCCCAGGGTGCGGTAGATGATTTCAGCGACCATTGCTCGGCAGACCCATTTGTGATCAGCCGGTACGATATGCCACGGCGCCCACTCGGTGCTGGTTGCGGCAATGGCCTGTTCATAGGCTGTCTGGTACTCGTCCCAATACTCGCGCTCGACGACATCGCCCAGCGAAAACTTCCAGCTCTTGTCAGGTTCACGCAGCCGATCCAGAAAGCGTTTTTTCTGCTCGTTCTTTGATACATGCAGGAAGAATTTCAGTACGACAGTGCCATTTCGAGCCAGATGCTGCTCAAAGCCATTGATATCCTCGTAGCGGGCCTTCCAGAAGGCTTGTCCATGCTTGCCATCAGGCAAGGGCTGCTGTTTCAGCCATTCCGGATGGACTCGGGTTACCAGCACATCCTCGTAATGTGAGCGGTTGAAAATGCCGATCCGTCCGCGTTCCGGCAAGGCCCGCATGCAACGCCACAGAAAGGTGTGATCCAGCTCTTCCGCCGAGGGTCGCTTGAACGAAAAGACTTGGCAACCCTGCGGATTGACCCCCGACATAACATGCTTGATGGTGCCGTCCTTGCCGGCGGCATCCATGGCCTGAAACACAATCAGGAGCGAATAACGATCATCGGCATAGAGCAGTTCCTGATGCTTGGCGAGTTGTTCTAGATTGTCCTTGAGGATTTCTGCGGCTCGCTCCTTGTATTGTTCAATATCACCCTTGAGCTCACCCAGCGGCCAACGGGTATCATAATCCTTCAGGCTGATTTTTCGGCCAGCTTCCACTCGAACGGCCTTAAGTATTTTCTTGTCAATCATGAGCGGATCTCCTGGAGAGGGGGCATCACGGGGTTGCCGGCGTTTCCTTGGCTGGGATGGCCTTGGGCTGATTTGCAAGTTCGGAACTCATCAGCTCTTTAAGCTGATCACCCTCGTGGTAGATGAACAACGCCTTCAGCTGTTCCTGGTTGGCAATTTTGATCCCTTCCTCCTCACCCAGACAGATTAGGGCGGTGGACCAGGCGTCTGCCAGCGTCGGATCCTCATGCAGCACGGTGGTTGAGAGCGTCTTGTGGCTCACCGGCATGCCGGTTTTGGGGTTGATGATGTGGGAATAGCTTTTGCCGCCGGACTCAAAGAAGTTGCGATAAGTACCTGAGGTCATCACCGCCATGCCAGAGGCCTCGTTCAGATCGAAAACCCGCTGGACTTCCCTGGCCATGGGTACGGGTTTTTCCACGGCCACCCGCCAGGGGGTGCCATCGGCTTTGACGCCTTTGACCTTCATCTCTCCCCCAATTTCGGCCAGGTAATTCTGGATGCCACGATCTTCGAGGCTCTGCGCGATCACGGCCACGGTGTAACCCTGGGCGATCGAGTCGAGGCTGACTTCAAGCTCCGGGTCCGTCTTGCGCAGCCGTTTGCCGACGGGATCGATCTCCAGCTTGTCCATGCCGACATGAGACAGAACCCGACGAATGTCGGCCGCATCCGGCACTGTCTGCTCATGCCGCGCAAAACCCCACAGCTCGAAAATTGGCTTTACCGTCAGGTCATAGCAGCCGTCAGTACGATCATGAATTTCCCTGGCGATAGTGAGGAGATGAACCAGTGTTGGAGAAACCGTCTGCCAGTCGGTCGTTTTTTGCTGGTTGAATCGGGAAATTTCGGAATCGTCTCGCCAATTGGATAGCTGTTCATCAATCAGCCGAAAAATCGCTTCAACATCCGTTTTCAGCTCCTCGGCGGTGACCGGGACGTTTTGAGTGACCATCTTCAAGTGATAGGTCGTGCCCTGGACCGATCCGGAGAGGGTGGTTTCCGGCTCAATCTGGCAAGCCGTTAGCAGCAGGGCGAGAAGAAAGGGGGTGAGCATATTCATGGTGGCTTGAAGCAGTAACCGCAAAGTTCGGCATTCTAACGCTGCGGTGGAAAGTAGGAGGTGATTCACTCAATCGCGGCGTCTCTGCCGACCTCGTGATATTTTCCCCAGATATTTTTTTGTCATCGCCAACGTCAAATGGAACTCGTCGAACCCTGGATTTTCCCCCCTGTTGTCATGGCCTTCCTAATGACGGTCTCCATGAGCTTTTTGTTGGGTCTCGGGCTTCGGGAATATTACCTGGTCAACCAGAAACGAATCGTCTTTGGCACTACCCGAACCTGCATGCTGATCGGCCTGATTGGCTTTGTGCTGTTTCATCTTCAGCCCACGGGATTGCTTTACCTCACTGGATTATTGGTGCTGGGCGTCTGGTTGGGGCTGTTTTACCGCTACAAACTGGAACAAGGCCAAACCGGCCTGATCGGCCTGTTGCTGGCCCTGATCAGTTACACCGTGGGACCCGTCAGTCTGACGCTGCCTTACTGGTTTTTGATCCTCTACACCATTGCCGCTCTATTCGTTCTCAATGCCAAGGAAAACATCCATTTGCTGACGCTGCGCATGGCCAATGAAGAGATCATTACCCTGGCCAAGTTTCTGGTCCTGTCCGGGGTGATATTGCCGTTGACCTCGCGAGAGTCGCTTGCGCCTTTCCTGCCGGTTTCATTGCATCAAACCTGGCTGGCTGTGGTTGTGATCAGCGGAATTTCCTACCTCAGTTATCTGATGCAGGCCTATTTCGTTAAGAGCAAGGGGATACTGCTTATCGGCGCCCTGGGTGGGTTGTATTCCAGCACGGCGGCGACACTGGTGGTTTTGCGTCAGTCGCATCGTTATCCGCGCCAATCGACACGGCCCGCGGTTGCCATCATCCTGGCAACAGCCATGATGTACCTCCGTTTGCTGGCCATCGTGGCTTTGTTCAATCTGCGACTCGGCCTTATGCTCCTGCCCGGATTTATGGGGCTTTTCCTGCTGACGGGGGCCATCGCTCTGGTGCTCAGTCGGCGCAATCATGAGCCCGCCGATGCGCGGATTGATGTAGAAGCTCCCAAAAACCCACTTGAGCTCAGTGCCGCCCTGTTGTTTGCAATCTCGTTTCTGGTGGTTACTGCCGTCACGCACTTCATTCTGGCCCAATATTCCGACGGCGGTTTGCGCTGGCTGGCATTTTTTACCGGGTTCACGGATATCGACCCGTTTGTTATGGCGTTGCTAAGCGGGCATTTCGTGCACTCCATACACGACATCGGCAAGGCCATTTTTATTGCGGTCGCCAGCAATAACCTGCTCAAGGCGGCTTATGTATTTGTATTGGCGGCCCCGGGGACGAGATTGATGGCCGGCACGACTTTACTGGTGCTGGCCGGCGTTACGCTGGCCTATGGTCTGTGGGGGTTTCTCTGAAAAGGGCCTATCCGTTTCCGCATAGGCCCTCTCAAAGGATAGGACAGGAGACTGGAGAGTCTGCCAACCTTAGAGGTTCAGTGTTGCATGTTCTTCGTCAGGTGAATATCCAGTCGTCGATGGTGGTGCCTATTTATATAGATCAATAACATAGCTATCGATCATTTCATTCGTTGACGTTTCATCCTCTACATTCCGTGTGATGAATGTGTGATTTGGAATCCGCATGATCAATGTTTTGAGCGCCCAACCATCATCTTCGAGAACCTGACAGCCGCCGTACGTCTCGGTGAGCGAATGCTCAATGAGTCCAACACCGTGGATGAGTTCAACGCGAAGCTAAAAAATTCACGTGGTGTACCGGCACACCATGAGGATTTGGAGTGGCGGGAACAGGAATTCGGTAAAGCCAAGGAGCAAATTGCTTCTGGCGAAGGACTTGGACGGAGATTCCTCCTTCACTTTCTGGGTGGACGTAAGCGGATGGACACACATACCGTCCAAACCGTCCTCGACACCTATTACGCGGAGTCCCGTAAGGCTGCGGCTGAGAAACGGCGCAAGGAGCAGGAGAAGTTAGCCGCTGAGAAAGCCAAGGAGCAGGAAAAGCAGAAGGCTGAAGCCGAACGCAAGCGGGGCGCCTGAATTGGTGGTGAGGCTACCCCGCCAAACCCATGGCCGCACAGAACAATGGCCCCGCGTCATCCAAGGGTGGTGCGTCGTCCAGAATAGCCTGGAGCTCATCCAATTGTTCGTCGTTCAGTTTCTGGATCCAGCGGCAGAGTCTTGCCGCCGATGATGTAAAATCATTCTGCATTTTGAAGTCTCCATGAAAGCCCCCGGCGAAATTCCACCCTCGCCTGGGGTTTTTTATTAGGTCCCGGCCATCACCCACAAACACGCGGGCCGGGATCGCGCCTATCCGGGCGGAGTCGCCCCGTGGGTAAATTCTTCTAGTACTTGAAGTAGGTTCTTGCTGCTCACCTTCAGCCCGCTGAACCTTGCGGCCAAGAAGACCTGGGCGGGCTCGATCTTGACGGCCGGAGAGCGTCCTAGCGCCTTGCTGATGTAGCTCTGCACGAACTCTCTGGCCAGATGCTTCTCGAGCCGTTCAGCGGCCTTCAGCGCGTCTGCAGGTTCGGCGGCCATTGCACTGGTTTTGATGATCGTCCCTGGCGTTGATCAAGCTCCTTGGCCAGCAATCGCTTGGCGCGGGTCAGGTCGGCAAGGCTCATGGCCCGCAATAGTTTTTGAAGCTCTCGCTCCTCATGCGGCATCATGACCCGACACCTGATCAAGCAGACGGCGCTGAATGCGTTCGACATCAAGCTGTTTCGCTTCAGCCGCTTCCTGCTCCTGCTTCACTGCGGCAATGGCTTTCTTTGCCGCTTCCAGCGTGTGATCAATTTCTGGTTCTGCTCTATTCATCATTTGTGGGTTCTCCAGTTAAATTAGGGTGCCGGTCTTATCGCCCACGGGCCGGTACGTGGTATGTCTCCCGGAGACGACCGGGGCGCGAAGGGTGCCGACCGCGAGAGAAGACGGTCTCCGGTCGGCGTGGTTGCCGTGTGTCCGATCCAAGGCCACGGCGAACTCGTTAAATTCCCAGCACCACCAGCGGATCCACGTTGCCGCGTCGGAAGACTTCATGCCCGTTGGCTTGAAGCTCAACGATCATGTCTTCCTCTTCCTGGCACAGGTCGGCCAGACGGGCGTCGAGCTTGCGTAGGAGCGCGGGGCGCTGGTCGAGGGGTAGGGCTGTCTTGCCGGTCTGGACGTAGGGCGCAGCGGCGTTGAGAAGTTTCTGCTCAAGCAGTTCAGGTCTCAGCCATGCCTCCAGAACCAGAGACTCATCGCCGGGATGACCACCGTCAGGGGCGCAAGCGTTGATCAGGTCCGTAGTGGTCACAATGCCGTTGGGGTGGGTAAAGGCCATGCCGATATAGCTCTCATCAAATCGGGCAGCCAGCGTGGCGATGAAGCTCTTCACACGGTCAGCGACATCGGCTTCTGTCAGTCCTGAGTTATCTATGGCGCGGATTTCCGCTTCGATGGACGCGATGGTTTCGCGGATCGTTGCAAGGCTTTTCAGTGATGCAGCCATCAGATAATCCCCCGGGCTTGTTGAGTGCGGATCCAGTTTCTCAAGTGGAAGAAACTGGGCGAGTGGGCATCACGGGCGGCAATGGCTTTTGCATGGGCCTGGGCGGCTCTCTGCCGGATGGCGGTCAACTCAAGGTGCTGTTTCAGCACATGGCGGATTTCGTGGTCTGCGTACTGGGCGAGAAAGTTTTGCGGGTTGGCTTTGAAATCCCGCATCCAAGCACCGGCATCGACACGACGGAAAACGCCGCTGCTCCCTAGCGTGTGAACGATGGAAACTTCGACATTGCGGATATCGGAATCCGCTAGTCGTAATCGCTCGGCGTGGTAGTCCACCGCCGCGTTCAGTCGGTCCTGGTCGGCCTCAATCGCTTCCCACTTGTGCCAATCAATATCCAAAATATCACCCCGGTCATTAGTAATCTGAGGGTGACTGTAAAGACTCAGGATTTGAAATTGAACTGCCTATATTCTCGAACCAATAGCCAAATTGCAGAGGGTTCTAGCGAGGCTGAAGGGTGGGCATCGAGTACTTCGCACAAGAGGCGCTCATAATCGCTTCTTGGCCTGGATCTAGACGCCAACCGGATAAGGTCACCCGATAGGGTCTTTGCGATGGAGTGAATCGAGCAACGGCCATCATCGAGGAGTTTCAGCGCCTCAAAAAGATACTCCTTGCGACGTTTATGCTTGAAGGCGTCCGGCAATCCTCGCGGATAGGCGTCAAGGTTTAGCGCATTGGGCAGTGGCTCATTGAATCTCACATGGGCAGCGAAGCCTTGTCTTAGCCATTGCCGCGTTGAGGCTGACAAAAGCCCATCGCCGAGTATTTCATCGATATGCTCCAAGCTCATCGGGTAACGTCCGTCCTGGTTATTTCATCCAGCGCATTCCAGATTTCTTGGTCCAGAATCCCCTCGATCTTCTTGGCATCCGATTCAGCGGCCAATATCGAAGAATACTGACCCGGAATGCCTTGGAGTCGGCTCTTGAACGCCGTCGCGGCTTGCTCGATGGCGCGATAAGCCACGTCAGCGGAGAGCAGTTCGCCCCGGCGCTTCGAGAATTCCAGTTCAGCCAGACGCCGACGGGCGTTATCGAGCAAGGCTCTCTCCTGGGCTGGGTCGAGGTTTTCCCCACCCCCGCCGTTATAAAGCAAAGAAAGCGCATGGTCGGACTGATAAAACTTGCCGCCTCGCCCTTTGTCTTCGCACTTTAAATCCGCAAGGCGGCGGGAGATAGTTCGGCGGTCAAAACCCGTGAGGTCCGATAGCGCAGAAATCGTGATTTTCAATTATAGTGCCCCATTTAATGTGGAGCATTGACTATAAGTGAATTCCTGTTCAGAAATCAATGTGGTGGGGCTTTATCAGCTCAGACGCTAAAAAACCAACGTGGCCAGCACTACCCGTATTATTAAAAGATAGGAAGGACCCAACTATTTTTTATAATGCATAAAAAAACCGGCAAAATGTGCCGGCTTTTATGTTTTGAGAGTATGTCTTATCGTCGTTTCGGTAAGCTACTGGCCAAGATTGCAACGATTGCGACGGCAATCCAGCCCGCCAAATACACCACCACCTCGACGATCTCCCAAATAATACGGCCGATGGACTTGTTCACAAGGGCACCTCGAGGAAAGCATGGGCCATCATCACGGCATAACTGACAATGGCAAGCGCGTTGATAAGGCTCATGCGGCCACCTCCACTACGCTGAAGCACCCCACCCATTCCCGGTAGTGTGCTTGATTTTCAAGGGCAAGCCAGACGACGACGCCTGACACGCTTCGCTCAACGCAAATTGTGCCGCGTGGGTGGTTGTAGGCGTTCATGACTCACCCCGTGCGCGGCGCATAGCCTGCAAGAAATTCTCCTCAGGGATCCGCGCAAGCCTTGCAAAAGCCGCGTCCATTAGTTGCTGTTTGCTGTAGGCCACTCGCTTCATGCCGATGGCACGATAACCGGTGTATCGGTCGATCATGCCTGCGCTCAAGCCAGACTCAACGTGAGTTATTCCGACCTTGTCCCTGGTGTATCTCTGCAGGTGGATGAAAAAGCCCTCACCCTTGAAGGTGAATTTACCCATGGGACGAACGGCAATGCGCTCACCTTCAACCAGGATTGTGTACTTAGCCATGACTTACACCCCGCTCGCATTGGTGCAGGTGAATGTGTCACCGCCGAACTCGAATTCGCACATGTCACCGCCTAAGCGGCAGTCACCGCCTAAGCGGCAGTCACGGGCAAAGGCGTCATAGTCGAAAACCAGTGCCCTTACCTCATCCGCTTCCAATCGTCGCTTAGCGGGGCTCTCGGGCGCTTCTGGCTTATGCCTTGGCAAGTGGTGGACGTTCTTGCCGGCTGCAGTGGCGGCTGCACTCTGACATCGAACTGAGCAATAGCGTTGACCTGGGCGAGGCGTGGGGACAGTGCGGGTGCAGACGGGGCAAACGATCATGGTGGGGCTCCTATGAAATCCGTACGGATATTCTCGGGGAGCTGAGGGGTGGGTGGCAAGTGGGTTGGTACCTTCCCGACATACCAATCCCCAAACACTTCCCTGATCCGCCTCGCGGCGGTTTCGGGCTTGGTGTACTGGGTGATGCGGTAGCCGACGACTTTGCGTGGTTCCTTAGGCATTTTTTCAGTTATAACTGTGTTTTTGCCTAAGTCGCGACTGATGGTTTTCTGGTCTACGCCAAGCTCCTCGGCAATCTCCCGCTGGGTCTTGCCTTCCTCGACGGTGCTGGACTCGTTGAGCATTCGCCCACCTAGACGGCTGGGGCGCTTTCCAAATCGGCAGCGCGCTGCTGATTTGCCAACCTCATCCACGCAACTAGCTCCGCCCGGTCGGCGGGTGAGAGTCATTTGGTAGCTGAGACATTTGTCTCATCTAAAACTTACGATGTGCGCATGCGCACAAATTGCCATCCTTGGCCGTGGAAGTCGGATTGGTTCAGGCCGCACCAAGGAACTCGGCGGCGCTGAGCGTTCCCTCGGTCGGTGTCGGCTTCTTGGGGATGCTGACCTTTTTGCCCTTGGTTTTCGGCTTCTCCTCTTCAGGGCCGGGTGGACTGGCAGCGGCAAGCTCGGCCTGCAGGCGCTCGTTCTCCTGATTCGCAGCCGCAAGAGCGGCCATTACCTCGTCGTGCTTCAGAATCGCCTCCCCGGCAATGCCGACCAAAGACTCGACAAGATCAACCACGGAATCGACCTCAAGGTCGACCATGAGCTCCTTCAGTCTAGGGTCAAGCGCTTCACCGGCAAGCTCAGCTTCCAGTTCCGCTACCCGTGCCTTCAAGGCGGTGTCGTCTCCCACCTCGGTGCATTCCCCGGTGATGACCCGCTCCACCTTCAGCAAAGCGCGGAGGGAATCCCCCACAGCGTCAGCATCGCGAATGGCGGTGTGCAACTGGGCGTTGAGATCATCGGTCAGTGGGATGCCGCTCAGCGCCTGAGAGGTGCCGATCAGCATCGCCGCGTCCTGGTGGAACTTGAGCGAAACGTCGTACTGGTCGGCAAGCAGTTTTGCCTCCAGCTTGTTGCGCCGTTGGGCCGCTTCCAGTTCTTCATGCGATTTGCGAAGGTCATACTTGGCTTTGGAGATCGCCTCCAGCGTCCGAGTCTCCTCACGCTTCAGTTCGGCCAGCCGAGCGGCCTTGGCAGCAACCTCGGCATCTGTGCGCGGTTTAGCGGCCTCTTCTGCCTGAATCTGGATGCGTACCTCCCGGAGTTGCTCTTCATGCACCTCCCGGTCGTCCGCAATCTGCGCCTTCAGATCGCGGATGGATGCCTCCTTATCCATCAATTCGCGAATGACCTTATCCCGGCTGGCAACTGCCGCATCCCGTTCGACCTTGAACTGCCGCACCTCCTCGGCGGTAGTGTCCTCACCGGCATCTGGCATTTGGTCAAGATAAGGGATCAGAGACAGTGCTTCGCGGATTGATGTGGTCCCATCCAAAAGGGAAGCGTGCTTCCCATTTGCCTCGGCGACGCTCATGTAGCTCGTGGCGGTCCTGCGGGTGAACTTGAGGTTGGCCTCCATCCAAGGAAGCCATTCACCGTGCTTGCACTTTGCCTTGGCCTCGATCAGCTTCTGGCCGCACTCGGCTGCTTTCGCAACTGCCTGGCCGGCGAGGTTGAGTGCCGCATCGTGAAGGGCGTTGATCTCTTCAGCATCGGCAATGGTAAGATTTGCGTTCATCGTTGATTCCTCAATTAGTGATGGATGCCCCGGCAGGATGGCGGTCTTGCCGAGGCGATTTGCTTAGGCCCCCCAGACGGGGTCCAGCACCGGATTCCCATCCCGGTCGGTGCGGACCTCAATGCAGGCCAGCCACTCCAACGCCTCTTCATGGTCGGCCTGAAACTTCTTCAGGGCGCTGATCAGATCCATCTTCGCTTCGTGTTCGCCTTTCATTTCGTTTTCCTCAATAGGTTGCGCTGGGAACGTCCCAGCCCGATGCGCCCGTGTCTAGCAGGAGCATGAGGCTGGAAATGCCAAAAGGTGACACCTTTGGTGACACCTCATTTTTGAGGGAAAAAGCCCGCAAGCCCACGGCTGTCAGGGCTTCCAGCAAAAGGTGACACCTTTTCCAAAAACGGCCCAAGACTTTGCGCGGGAATTTGCGCGTGTGTTCTCCACCCCTCTCCCTATGCGGGTAGCCATATATAGCTCTGCTATACGTCGTATCTTCGTTATTACTGTTACAAGAATTAGGTGTCACAGGTGTCACTAATAACGCTCTAACCCGCCCCAGCCGTGGGTTTGAGGAGGTGACACCTACCCCTAAAACAGGTGTCACCAAGGTGTCACTGGTGTCACTCAGTTCCATCCCAAGTCCTCCTCATCGCTGGGGGTGACGCCGTGGCGATATGGGAGATGGAGCATCCTCGCCTTATTTATCCGTTTCGTTTCCGGCTTGAAGTGCTTCTTGATCGCCGCACCGGCCTCCGTCGCTTGCGCCCGAGTGGGGGTGTCGATGCCCATCTCTTTCAATAGCGCAGAAGCCGTCACCCAGCGCCAGAACTTCTTATCCAATTCCCAGTTCAACCCCTGCATAACCGTTTCCTGAATCGGCGACATCACCTCAAACTGCTCATTGCTATTGCTCAACAGCTTTGCCTCTTCCGCATTCAGCCAGTGCTGCTCCCCAGCCTCCCAGATGGTGAAAATCTCCGCCCAGACCTGCTGCATATCGACTTGATGGACGTGGTTGACGGCGGTCACCGGGATCACCCAGAAGCGTGTGCTGCCGGTTGGGTCATGAAGAAAGTCCTCCGGGTTAACCGACCCAGCAAACACCGTCCGTCGCACATACGCTGAATCCTTTCTCGCGTAAGGGCGTCGAACCGTATCAGTGAAGTTGGTCAGAAAGGCGTTAAGGGCGGCGATATCGGATTTTCTAAAGGTAGCGTCCAGTTCACCCAGTTCCACGATCCAGTGAGAGACTGCCGTCACCACGGAATCCTTGTTGCTGGGATTCAGCAGCAAGCCTTCCTTGACCAGCCTGAGCTCCTCCGGCGCCAATCTCTTCAGCCAACGGGTTTTGCCGAGGTTCTGCGGCCCCTGAAGCACCAGGGTGCCTCTGGTTTGGCACCCGTTGTGCGAGAAAGCCACCGCGATGGCAGACAGCATCCAACGGCGGAGGAGGATATTCCTCACTGCTTCGTTCTCCGGGGCCACCGTCAGGGTGTTGTAGAAGTCCTTTAGCCGCGAATTACCGTCCCAAGGGGCGCTGTTTACCCACTCGGCGACCGGGTTGTAGAGGTTCGTATCGGCGATATGCGTCAGGAAGCTTTGGAGCTTAGTGGTCGGGAAATCGAACATGGAGCATTCAGATTCCAACCACGCAAACGACGCATTTGCAGCGTTGTCATCGGTGAAAGCCTCACCCGGGATCAGCAACTCCTCTGCCTTTGAAATGACGTTGTAGCGGCAGACCACACCCAACCGGCGCATGATTTCCCGCAGATTCTCGAGGTGATTACGCGGGAAGCCGTCCTCACCTGGCAATGGCAGAGGGGAGTGGTAGTCCACTGGGCCGCGCCTAACCTGCTTACCCCGATTGCGTTCCTTTTTTACCAGGCGCTTCAGGTCCGTTACTGCCATGCTAAGTCTCTGTGCTTCCTCCTTTACGCTGGCGAGGAATACGGCCTCGTCCAATGACGCCAGCCGCCGGAGTTCACCGTGAAGCCATTTTTTCTTAGGATCGGCTTCGACGACCTCGGCAAAGTCATCACTAGTCGCAACGGGAGTTGCCTTGGCTTCGGCATTGAGCACATGGTGCTTCCACAAATAGATCAGAGCCCGCTCCTCATCCTCCCGGCGATGGTCCAGGGCCACTTCCATGGCAAACGCATTTTCGGCCAGCACCGACAGCACCTCCTGCCGATTGAGTCCGACTTCAAAGAGGCATCGTGCCGTCCAATTCAGCGTGGCGCTCCTGTCGTCCTCGTACTTGCCTATCTCAAGGAACTGTCGCGCCTCAAAGTTGAGGTTGTGAGGAACACCGACACCAGGCAAAAGATCAGGCATCTCGCCAACGATCACCTTCTCGGAATGGGCTGACAGGCGAAGCTCTGCCTCAATCGCCCCCAGCACCTCATCCGACACCGTCATGATCTCTTCCGGCGCTCCGAGCCAAGGGTCACCGGAAACCGTAACGAAGCGCCCCGCGTTGCCTGAGTAGACTTCCAAGGACACCGTGTCCTTGTTCACCCAGTCGCTGGCATAGCGGCCGTGGACGAACATGCGAATGCCGTCCCCGCTGACGGTAACCTCGGTATAGGTGCTCAAGCGATTAATCAGTTCAGCTGCCCACGGCTCCGGTTTGCCATCCCGGTCGAGACAGTGGTCGAGATCGAATGCCGTAAAGTTCTCGATCCCGGTCAGCAGAAAGCCGATGCCGTACTCCTTCGTCTTGCGGGCCATGGCTTCATCGAATGTCAGCCACTGCTCCGGCTTGTTGGTCGAGAGTACCGGCACTTTTTCCCAGCGCCTTATACGCCACACAGGTTTCCATAGACCCCATCGGCGCTGTGCCTTGAGCCAGGTCGGGATGTTGCCCGCATTGACGGTTGTCGAGGGTCGAGGAGGCTTAATGACCATGATCCACCCCGCACAATTCGGACATGATGCTATCCGCCACTGCAGCGAGATCCCGGTCGCACCGGAACAGCAAGGCTTCTATCAGATCATCGGGAATTTCGATGCCATGCCGAGCATGGTCAGCTAATAGCCAAAGTTGGCCGCGCACTGCGTCCAAGCGCAGTTTGGCGTCACACAGTGTAATATTAGAGTCTACTGATATACAGGAATGTATATTTGGTGTATGCTTTTGCACAGTGATTTACTCCGTAAGTTGTCACGAAAATTGAAGCCCTCGGTGTTGCTGCACCGGGGGTTTCGTCGTTTTGGGGTTGGTCATGCAGCTACCATCCTCTCAGCACTTTGCATAAGTCGGTCATTGCCAGTGCTGCCTGCTCCGCAGTCAGATGGCGTCTCCTAAGGTTCAGCGATATCACATAGTCGAGCCCCGAGTCGGGACCATCGAAGTCCTTGAACCAAGGCTCGATGTCCAACTCAAGGCAAGCCAAGTAGCGATGCCTACCATCGAGAATCTTTCCACCGAACAAGACGATGGGCTCCAGTTGACCGGAGCCTGCAATATCGCCTTTCAGATCAGAAAAATCCTCGGCAGACATATCTGGCATGGCGAGGCAGTAGGGGTGGAATTCCATGCTCATGCTGCCACCTCTTCACGAACCACCTTGATGCCAGTGGCTTCCTCGAAAGGGCCAATGGGGATAACGAAGCGTTGACCGATACGGACGCAGGGAAAGGGGAGCGCGTTCGCCCGCGCAGCCTTGTAAACGCTGCCCATGCTTAACCCTAATAAATCGGCGGCTTCTTGAATCTGGAGTGTGTGTGAATGTGCTTTCATAAATTCCTCTGTTTTTGTTCACGTTAAACACTAACGTATGTAAAACATAAATGAAAGCAATATCGCTTGTCAAGCGTGTGCGTTACTATGCGAATTTGCATAGCCGAGGGCGGCAGACATGGCGCGGGAAAAACTTAGAACGGAGGCTGTCGGGCTTCGCCTTTCAGCCAAAACAAAATACGGGCTGGAGCTACTCGCCAGAAAAGAAAACGACACGCTGACCGGGCTTATTACGCGGGGCGTGGAGGCCTTATTGGAGCAGGGTGGGATAGCGAATAGCCTGGATGAACTTTGGGCTGATGACCCTCTGGAGCGAGCCCAAAAGCTTGAGGCAACGATGCCCGATCTGATGACGGACAACGAGCGCCACGCAGTTACTCTTCTGGATTTCGATGTAAAGCACGAGGCGGCTGCCAGGGCTTTATTGAAGTGAAAGGCTCCATCAGAGAGCGCCGGCCAAAGGTCTGGAACATCTGCGTTGAGTTGCCGCCCGCCCCGGGCGGTCAGCGCCGGCAGAAGAATTACACCGTCTATGGTGCCAAGCGCGATGCCCAGCGCCGGTTGCGTGAAATCCTGACGGAACTGGATCAAGGGAAGTTTGTTCAGCCGGGGAGGGTGCTTGTCTCTGAATACCTCACAGACTGGCTTGATCGGCTGAAAGTCAGCCTCGCCACTGAGGACCGCTACCGCAATTGCTGCACCAATCAGATCATGCCCCATATCGGCCATCTGGTGCTTTCCAAGCTGACCACCCGGGGCGTCGAGGACTGCTACGCCGAGTTGGCAAAGGTCTACGCACCCCGCACCATTCGACTGGTTCACCGGACACTCGTAACGGCGCTGAATGCCGCCCTCAAGGGGAAGCTGATTACTGAGAACCCAGCCATAGGGGCAGAGCGCCCGACTGTCTTAGCCACTGAGGCTCGGTTCCTGGAGGAAAACGATCTACGCCGGGTTCTCGATAAGATGAAGGCGGAATCGCATCACTATCCGGCTGTCCTACTGGCAGCTACCACGGGTCTGAGGATAGGGGAGATAGCGGCCCTTCAATGGTCGGACCTGGACCTTAAAGTAGGGAAGGTATCTATTCGGCGTAACGTCGAGCGGCTGACAGGGCAGGGGTTATCACTGAAGGACACGCCCAAGACCAAACACGGACGCCGCACCGTCACCATGCCGAAGGTCACCACCCAAGCCTTGCGTCGGCATCGCTGGCACCAGTACCGGCGTTATCAGCAACTGGGATTGCGACCTGAGTTTGTGTTTCCGAATCCCTATGGCGAACTGATCTCACCAGCGGCAATTAGCCAAGCATTCGGCAGGCATTGCAGGGCTATCGGGATAGACGCGTCGATTCACTCACTTCGTCACACACATGCAGCCCAGCTAATTGCTGACGGCATCCCGTTGAAGGTGATCTCTGACCGGCTAGGCCATAGCTCGATCCGCGTAACGGCCGACGTCTATGGTCACTTGATTCGAGGGGTGGACGAACAAGCCGCTGATCTCATCAATGAACGCTTCGTGTGATAAGCGTGTGATAAATGGCGAATATCAGCGGCTATATTATTGATCTATATAGAGAATTACAACAAAGTATCAGTGTTGCATGTTTTGCATTGGCTCTCCGCCAGCTCTACCAGGTGCATTGGCAGACCCGCCACCCGTCATATCATGGGCGCCGTGACCGCCCGCGCCCGTACTGACACCTTGACGTTGACGAAGCCCGATGGCCCCGCCCGAGGCCTTGGCTATATTGGCTTCAGTCAGCCCGCCCAAGGCGAACGCGGCGTCAACCACCAGGCTGGTGATGTCCGTGATATCCATCTGGTCTGCCAGCGGGCTGGTCACTACGGCGCGGACAACCTGCGCAACCGGTCCCGGTGGTGGAGTCACGACCAATAGGACTGGATAGGCCGTCCCTGCAGGTATCGTGATCTCGAAGTGATTGGATTGGCCATTGAGTGACTGGGTCAGCACGACTTTGTCATTTTTATCCTTGACTTCAAGAGTGCCGTGGGTAATGGGGCCATGTATATCAGAGGCATTTCCCTTGATTTTGGCCTCCGCACTCATGGCCGATGAACTGCCACCTGAGCTTCCCGATGAACCGCTATCGCATCCCGACATCAGAATGCTACCAACGGTAATGGCGAGCGCGCTGCATCCTGCTTTAAAGAGTAAATTAGCTGATGACATCATATTTTTTCTCACTAGTGTCCGGTTAATCGGCGATTGAAAAGTTTGAATCCCATGAATGGCGGCGCTAATAGCGCAAGAAGAGTCGGTGTCGATTAGAATTTTACGCAAGCTTCCCACTTTTGGCTGGCGGCCGACCATGAATTGTGAAAAGAAATCTGTACCACCGCAACCACCGCCGCGAGGAGGATCCTATATGCATCACATCAGCGAGACCGAATGGCGTCTGCGGACCGACTTGGCTGCCGCATTTCATCTTGCCGTTAAGTACGATTTGCATGAAGCCATTGCCAACCATTTTTCGGTGTTACTCCCCGATGAGCAGCACTTCCTGGTCAATCCATTCGGTTTGCATTTTTCCGAAATCAACGCCTCGAACCTGATCGTTTGTGATTTCGATGGCCGGGTGGTGCGGGGCGAGGGTGAGCCTTCGGCTTCGGCACACCATATTCACGCGCCGATCCACCGCCTTGTGCCCCGCGCCAGGGTCTTGCTGCACACACACCAACCCCATGCGACGGCGTTGACGATGATCGAGAACGGTCGCTTGGAATGGTCGTTGCACAGCACTTGCCGCTTTTACGGTCGGGTCGCCTACGATACCGATTATGACGGCGTTGCATTATCCGATTCGGTCGGCGAGCGGATGGCACGGATGCTTGGTGACGCTGAAGTGCTGTTTCTCGGCAGTCACGGCGTGATGACCGCTGCGCCCAGCATCGCCCAGGCATTTGATGATCTCTATTTCCTGGAGCGTGCGGCACAAACCCAGTTATTGGCGATGGCGAGTGGGCGTCCGCGTGTATCTCTCGCTCCAGAACTGATCCAGCAAGTGGCCGCTCAGATGCATCATGAGCGTTTCGATCTGGGGTATATCGATCGCCACTTTGAAGCGCAAAAACGACTATTGGATGCGTCAGGGGGGTCTTATCGTCACTGAGAATCTATGGGACTGGGGATGGGAACAAGAAAAAACTTCTGGTGATTCGAGTACTTTGGGACTCTTATGACTGACTGATTGCGATTCTGGCATGACGGTGTGCTCTATGCCATCATCCGGACCGGCTTTACACACTACCGCTTCCTTCGACCTATGCCTGGCTTCTCCAGCAATTCGAAGCTGCCGGTCTTCAAGTGGTGAAGGAGATGACGATGTTTGGCGGTCGCGCCAGTGGGTCAATCTACTATCAGGCTAGACCCAGTCTCCGAGATTGGCTCTTGGCCTGGAGGGATGGCGATCGAAAGAAAGGCCGGCCACTCCATTTTGTCCTCGATCCACCCGAGTTATTGAATCCAGCCAGCTTACCTTGTCCGTCATACCGGTCGAGGTGGTGCGCAAAGACATCAAGAACTTTCACCTGGGCGTCTATCCATCCTAGGGTCGGGTGCGTGTGGCGGCTCCACTAGTCATCACCGATGACGTTGTTCTCAAGTAATCGTGTAAAGATGATCGATGTTGACGTCATTTAGTGGACACCTTGTTTTGAGTAACAATGACGAGGTGATTTATGACCGTGAGAGAGAAATCAGTGCGCCGGAAATTTGCCCCGGAGTTTCGGGAGCAAGCGGTGAGGCGGGTGCTGGCTGGGCATAAGGCGGCAGCGGTGGCTCGGGAGTTGGACATCAGTGAGAGTTTGCTGCACAACGGGCTCACGTGTTATCGCCTGCGCCAGGGGTCGGGAGCCTTGCACGCTGAGCAAGCCGCCGAGGTTTCGCGACTCAAGCGCCTGGTAGCCCAGCGCGAGGAGTCGGTCGCAATCCTAAAAAAGGCGGCAGCGTACTTTGCCAGGGAGTCCCGGTAAGGTAAGCCTTCATCCAAGCTCATGAAGGGGTGTTTACGGTGGCGGCCTTGTGTCGAAAGAGCCGCAAGGCTAAAAGGAACTTTGCGAGAAGGTACCATCCGCGGGGCCCAGTCGCTGATTTTCTGAAATCGAAATCTCGAAATCAGGAGCGATCCCGATTAGCACTGCGTTGGTTAGGGCTCACATGACAGGTATAGGGGCGGGTTAGCGGGGTGTTTTTTATAGAAATTCAAAACGAAGTCTGAACCGCTGATTCAGGTAATCCATGCCTATGCAGCACTTGGCATGATCAGGTCCAAAGTCACAATTCACTGTCAAAAGTGTCCTTATGGATCAGTGGACGGTTCAATCACCGAATCCCAAAAAGCATGCAATTGCGCGGGACATTCCATGGGTGGAATGCCCCGGCAAACCAAGTTACTTAAATTAAGTAACTACCTAACTTAAAACTCAATCATGAGTAGCTACCACCTGTACTAAATTATCTGAAAACGATGGTGCATTTCCCATGTTCGCAAATTCTGCTGAACTGATGCTATTAACTGTACCGGCATTTAATTGACGCCAATAACCCAGTGTTGCGATGATTAATCCCTGATTAACGTCATCGGTGATGTGAGCATCAGCTTCAAAGGCGCCTCGGTCATTAAAAACACGTACTTTATCGCCGTTTTTAATTCCGCGTTCATTGGCATCAAAAAAATTAATCAATACAAACTGTTCACCTTGGCCTTTGATTTTCTGCGGCATATTCGCATAGCAAGAATTTAGGAAGCCGTGGCTTTTAGGCGATATTATGCTGAGTGGATATTTCTTTGCCAGATCAGGGCGGGTGGCAACGCTCTCTCTGGAAGCCACATAATCTGGTAATGGGTCAAGCAATTCGCCCGATTGAAAATCTTCATACATTTGCCGAAAAGGGCCTGCCACAAAATTAGT
>JBILGM010000011.1:0-64588 GCA_044351045.1 Methylococcaceae bacterium
GCCTTGAGACCCAAGGCTGACGTGAACAACAACGTGGAATCCATCAGAACGTGACCTCAACAAGCGTGATTCAAGGCATCAGCCTAGACCCAGTTCCACTCAAAATGGAAGAGCGCCGCAAATTTGAGAACACACTATGAACAAGAAGAAGTTCGCAGCAAGTCGGCAATTGATATTTGTGGGATTTTCTCTCGCCCTCTCACTACCGGCCCAATCGGTGGATACCGTCGAAAACGATGGTCTTCCCAAATATGCGCCGATGCCGGAGTGTGAGAACTATCCCAAAAAAGACCCTTCACCCTACGTTCCCTGTTATCTGCAGCCCACGCCTATCGCGAATCCCGACATTCACTTTGCTGGCCCCCTTGACCAATCCAACATGGAGGTGCCCGTCAAGGTATCCGGGATTCATCGGTTCTACATCCTGCCCGTATCCCCGGCGACTACGACCTGGGGTTTTTTTGATGCCAGCAAACCCCCGGCGCTGGCTATCAACCCTGGAGATACCGTGGCCATTGAAACGGAGGTGGCGGGAGGCGGGCAGGTTGTTCCCGGTATCACCATTGATCAGTTGGAATATATCAATGGTGCCATCGTTGGACGAGGTCCGCATACGATGACAGGTCCTATTTACGTTAATGGGGCCCGTGCTGCCAATGACTTCAAACAGCCTCTCGATTTTGTGGCAGTCCATATTAACAAGATTCGCATGCGGAGTTATGCAACCAACAATAGTGCCAATTCTGCAGGTTTGTTCGCCGAGTATGGGCAGGAACTACCCTATTACCCGAGTCCACGGCCGCACTTCATCGATACTTACTACCTCGATAACGAGAAGATGGAGATGCAGTTCGCGCCAAACATTTTTGTTCCGTTGAAGCCTTTCCCGGGGGTTCTCGCGGTTGCCCGTTCTGAAGAGGATATTCTATTACCGTTCTATCTGCCGAATTCGGACAATATCAGTTCACCCAATTTTTCTGCCAAGCCACCACCCGAATCCGGTTGGTGTGTGCCTATCCCCGGTTTCTTGTTAGGTATGAAGGGTTGCGACACCAAACAACCCGGGCAATGGGGCGGAAATCTCGATATTCCGGAGATGACGGTGGGTTCAACGACCTACCTGCCTGTCTTCCGGGAAGGTGCGCTTATTTGGACAGGTGACTCCCACGCCGCGCAGGGTAACGGCGAAATTGATCTGGATGCCCTGGAAACGGCCTATCCCGAACTGAATGTCACCATTGATGTGCTGCCGGTGTCGGACCATCCGGAGTTCGGGGTTTGGCCAATTATTGAAACCAAGCGCAACTGGATTACGGTTGGATATGACATGGACCTCAGCCAGGCCATGACCAACCTGATGCAAGAAACGGTTCGGTTTATTGGGGAAAAACGCAAGGTTTTACCTACGGAGGCCACACAGCTCATGTTGAAATATTGGGATTGTCCGATTTCCGAGGTGGTAGACGAGGTCTTGGGCACCTATTGCATGACGCCCAAGAACAAGTTGGCTCCCAGGGCCAAGGATATTCCAAAGCAGGACACTGTCAAGCACTGGGTCTCTTATGCGTCTAACCAAACCAACTTGTACTATGCCATGAAGACGGCCGCCTGGGAGGCCATTAACAAGATGCGTGATGTGATGGGAATTCCACTGGGTAAGGCCTATGCATTGGCGACCTTTGTGCTGGATTGCCGAATCGGGCGCCCGTCATTGCTGGGGGAATTCAATGTGACATCCGAATATAAAGGTCCCTATGCCGTGTCCTGCATGGTGCCCAAGAGCATTCTTCGCAAGCCAAAATAGACAGGACATTGGACTTGGCGATTCCGGTAGGGCCGTGATCGCCAAGGTCCCTTTGATCTAAAAGTCCTTAGCTGATGAACCCTAGACCCTTGATCTTGTGTTTTCGGAATCCACTGGCTAGATTCAGATGATGAGATAGGTGAGGGTCTGCGCCGAGTTTTCGGCTCAGCCGCCTATGTGTCCGTTCTAAAAGCGATCTAAAGAATGTCACCGATGTTCCGATTTACACGTTTGAGCCTTGGTCATCTTTGGTCGACGGGTGCCATGGCTGGTATCTTTGCGCTGTTGTCGCTGCGATTGCCACCTTTCTCAATCTTGAGTGCCTCGCTGGTTGTCATGGTGGCTTTGAATGCAGGGCTGGCCCGCGCCATGGGTGTGGTCCTTCTGGCGGGTCTTATGGTGGCGGTAGCCTGGTATGGACTCGGTTCTCCGCCTGGACTGGCTTTTCCCTTGGTATTTGCTCTTTGGCCGCCGTTGCTGCTGTTGAGCTTTGTTTTGAAACGCAGCGGTGACTGGGGGCAGGCTTTGAGAGTGGCAGGGGCCGTGATGCTAATTTTCGTGCTGGCCATGCATACCTGGACCGACGATGTCGTGACGTTCTGGCATGAGTGGTTGCAGCGGGCCATGGTAGCAGTGCCCGGAGCCAATCTGAAAGGCGTTGAACAGGGCTCCACGCTGCGGCTGATGAATGGCTTCGTGGCGATGATTTATGGCCTGGCGCTCATTGTTGCCCTGATGCTCGGTCGCTGGCTGCAGTTCATGGCTTTTCCCCCCGGTGACTTCGGTCGGGAATTCAGGGCGATTTCCTTGCCGGCCTGGGTGCTGGCATTGGCGGTGGCGGTCATGTGGGCAGGAGGTTTGCGGGATGTCGTGATGCTGTCCGATCTGCTGATGGTCGCCATTCTGCTCTATGCGGTGGTGGGCTTGGCCGTTATCCATGGTGTGCTGTTCGTGCGTCGCATGTCGGGCGGCTGGCGGGTGCCGGTCTATCTGCTGATCGCCTTCTTTCCACCGGAAGCGCTGGCCACTCTGGCGCTAATTGGCGTGGTCGATACCTTCGTGCACTTTCGTGTGCAGCAGGCTGCCCGATGAGTGGTGGTTGCCGCGAGTCGGTTGGTGGGGGATTGCGATGATTCCTTTTCGCGATACGGTTCCGCTGCAGTACACCCCCTGGGTGACCTGGACGCTGATTCTGGTCAACATACTTATTTTTCTAGCCGGGCAGGCGCTCGATCCTGATGATCTGAGGTCGTTCCAATATCTGCACGGGCTGGTGTCGGCGCGCTACACCCACCCTGAGTGGGCCGCGATGTCCGGGTTTCCGCTGGATTACACGCCGTTTGTCACCAGCATGTTTCTGCACGGGGGCTGGCTGCACCTGATCTTCAACATGTGGCTGTTGTGGATATTTGGCGACAACATCGAAGATCGCATGGGCGGGGTGCGCTTTCTGGCGTTCTACCTCTTCTGTGGGTTGATTGCTGGGCTGACCCACCTCTACGCCAACCCCCTTTCAACCATTCCCACCATCGGTGCGTCCGGCGGGATTGCCGGCATCATGGGGGCTTACTTCTTTTTGTTTCCCTATGCCCGCATTGTGATCTGGGTGCTGTTTCTGCCGATCTTCGTTGAAGTCCCGGCCATCGCATTTCTGGGAATTTGGGTCATCATCCAGCTGTATAAGGTCACAACGGGAATGGGGACGGTGTCAGACGGCAACGATGTGGCCTGGTTCGGGCATCTGGGCGGGTTTCTGGCCGGCATGTTCCTCTACCGTCCCTTTCTGCTTGAGGATCGTGCCCGAGGCGGGGAGAGGTATCGTTTTTGATTGCCAATCATTTCCGGCGATTTTGCCAAAAGTTCAGACTTCCATGTCGGTATAAAAACTGTTGTCCTCGCCGCCATGATGCAGGGCAATGCGAATGACCTGGGCCTCAAAGGCGGCACATTGGGCGGGCGACAGGGACGTTGTTGCATCCGGTGCATCGGGCAGGAATTTTCTGATGACGGTTTGGATGAGGGTTTCGAACACGGCCTCCGGAACCGGAATCAGAGTGCCGGAGGACATCTTGAAAGTGTCGAAACTCAACAGTCGCCCAGCAACGATGATGCCGGGAATGCCGGTGGAACTTAGGCCGATATCCATGAGTTTCAGTGATTCAGCGGTCAGCAGGTCCAAAACGCGTGCGCCGCGATGGGGCAGTATATCTTCGACCCGAAACAGGGAAAATCGCGAGCTGGCCATCGCGCTTAGGTAGGTCATTTCGTCTGAGCCTGAGGCGGGCGGCGTTGTTTCGATGGCGCGCTCGATGGTATTTTTTCCGACTCGACGGTAATGGTGCAGACAGTAATCGTAAGCGACCGCGATTTCATCGTCCTGATTCAGGATAAGGGTACCGGCCTTGTAAAGACCCAGTTTCTTGCCGGATTCCGGCAGTGCGGGGGGCGGGAGTTGCTTGATGAGTTCCAGGTTGTAGGCGCGTCCTAATTGCCTGAAGTACCTGTATCGATTCAGTTGCGTTTCTTCTTCCTGGGAGCATGTCTTGCCAAAGAATGAGGACAGCCATTTCATCGCGGTTTTCCTGTTTGCATCGGGGGCCAAGTATAGTGCCCCTTATGATAACCGTGATGATGATCGGGACTTGACTCAGGTCGAAGTTTGGTAGAATCCCATTTCCGAAATTGTAGCCAGGCTGGATGACGCAAAAACTCTATATCGAAACCCTTGGATGCCAGATGAACGAATACGATTCCGCCAAGATGCGGGACGTACTCAACGCTTCACACGGTTTTGAGCTGACCGACGACCCCGAACAGGCGGATGTCCTTTTGATGAATACCTGCTCCGTGCGCGAAAAAGCGCAGGAGAAGGTGTTCTCCGAGTTGGGTCGTTGGCGACCGCTCAAGCAGCAGCGTCCGGGCGTGGTGATTGGGGTCGGCGGCTGTGTCGCCAGCCAGGAAGGCGAGGCACTGCAAAAGCGCGCTCCCTTCGTCGATCTGGTGTTTGGCCCACAAACCCTGCATCGCCTGCCGAAGTTGCTGGATCAGGTCCGGACCCAAAAGACCCCGGCCATCGATGTCTCTTTTCCTGAAATTGAAAAATTTGACGCCTTGCCGGAGCCAAGAGCCGAGGGTCCGAAGGCGTTCGTGTCGATAATGGAGGGCTGCAGCAAGTACTGTACTTTCTGCGTGGTGCCCTATACCCGTGGTGAAGAAATCAGCCGTCCACTCGATGATGTGGTGGCCGAGCTGGTCTCGTTGGCGGAGCAGGGCGTGCGCGAGATCGTGCTGCTCGGTCAGAATGTCAACGCTTATCGGGGTTTGATGGATGACGGCGGGATCGCCGATTTTGCCCTTTTGCTGCATTACGTTTCGGCCATCGACGGCATCGAACGCATCCGCTACACCACCTCGCATCCGGTCGAATTCAGCGATAGCCTGATCGAGGCGTATGGGGAAATACCCCAGCTGGTCAGCCATTTGCATTTGCCGGTCCAAAGCGGTAGCAACCGCATCCTCGGTTTGATGAAGCGGGGCCACACCCGTGAGGACTACATCACCAAGATTGGCCGGCTTCGCGCCATTCGGCCCGACATTTCGCTATCTTCCGATTTCATCGTCGGTTATCCCGGCGAAACGGCAGACGATTTCGAAGCCACCATGGACCTCATCGAGACCCTGGGTTTCGACCACTCCTACAGTTTCATTTACAGCCCCCGCCCCGGCACACCAGCGGCGGATCTGCAGGATGACGTGGCGATGGCCGAGAAGAAGTCCCGGCTGGCGCGGCTGCAGAACCGCATCAACGCTATGGCTGCAGCGATCTCTCGCGATATGCTGCATAGCGTCCAGTCCGTGCTGGTCGAAGGCACCTCCCGTCGGGACGGGGCTGAGCTATCCGGGCGCACCGAAAACAATCGTGTTGTGAATTTTCCCGGTGATCCTCGGCTGATCGGCCAGTTCGTTGACGTGCTGATTACCGAGGCCATGCCCAATTCGCTCCGTGGCCGGTGGATACCGGCGGGAAGTGCCAACCTCTCCTCCCCCATGACCCAGCACTCACTTGCCTAACACTTTAACCACCCTCCAGTTGCAACTGGAGCCGGATGACAACGAACGGCTGGCCAGCCTGTGTGGACAGTTCGATGAGCATCTTCGGCAGATTGAACGAAGGCTGGGCGTCGAGCTCGCCAATCGCGGCAATCACTTCACCATCCTCGGTCCCGAACGCGCGGCGCGAGCCGCAGCGAAGGTGGTGCAGAGTTTGTTCGAAGCCAGCCATGAGGAGGTCATCACGCCGGAGCGCGTGCATCTCTCTCTGCAGGACTCGAACATCGAATCCATGCTGGTGGCTGATGCCAACCTCCCCGAGGTGGCCCCCGCGCTGCGAACCAAGCGCGGCGTGATTCGTGCGCGGGGCGTCAATCAACAGCGTTACCTGCAGAACATCAGCCAGTACGATATCAACTTCGGGATTGGTCCCGCCGGCACCGGCAAGACCTATCTTGCGGTCGCCTGCGCCGTTGCGGCTCTGGAACGCGAGGAAGTGCGGCGACTCATCCTTGCTCGGCCCGCCGTCGAAGCGGGGGAAAAACTGGGCTTTTTGCCGGGTGATATGGCGCAGAAGATCGATCCCTATCTTCGGCCGCTCTACGATGCACTCTACGAAATGCTCGGTTTTGAGCGAGTGGCCAAACTGATAGAGCGCAATGTGATCGAGGTCGCACCGCTCGCCTTCATGCGTGGTCGGACCCTTAACGATTCCTTCATCATTCTTGACGAAGCACAGAACACTACGGTCGAGCAGATCAAGATGTTCCTGACCCGCGTTGGCTTTGGCTCCAAGGTGGTAGTGACCGGCGACATTACCCAGATCGACCTGCCGCGCAACAAGGAGTCCGGATTGCGGCATGTACTGGAAGTGTTGCGAGAAGTCGAAGGCATCAGCTTCACTTTCTTCGGGGCCCATGATGTAGTCCGACATCCACTGGTGCAACGCATTGTCGCCGCCTATGAAGCTTGGGATCAGAACCGTCCACCGGACCATTTGCCGTGATCGTTGATCTGGATCTGGCGATGACGGAGAGCGTCCCCGCCGGTGCGCTGTTCCAGCGATGGGCTGACGCGGCCGCTGATTTGGGAGTTCACGCAGAATTATCCATTCGCATTGTGGATGAGGCCGAAAGCGCAGAACTCAACCAGACCTACCGCCACAAGACCGGTCCGACCAATGTCCTCAGCTTTCCCTGCGAAGTACCGTCGGGTGTGCCCAATGACTTGCTGGGTGATCTGGTCATTTGCGCGCCCGTGGTCGAGCGTGAGGCCCGGGAGCAGGGCAAACTTGCCGAAGCGCATTGGGCCCATATGGTTGTTCATGGAGTCCTCCATTTGCGCGGATATGACCACCTCCATGACGTCGAGGCGGAGCAGATGGAATCCATGGAAATCCAGATTCTTTCCGGTTTAGGTTATCCAAATCCCTATGAGATCGAAGAGGCAGTGCCAACATGAGCGATGAACAAACGGGCGAGCACCGAAGTTGGCTCGAACGATTGACCCACTTTATCTCCGGCGAACCCGAGGATCGCGATGATTTGCTGGAGTTGCTGAGAACCGCCCAGAAACGCCAGCTGATTGAACAGGAAGCCCTCTCCATGATTGAGGGCGTGCTCCAGGTCTCCGAACTCCGCGTTCGGGACATCACCATTCCCCGCTCGCAAATGGTCGTCGTGCCGCAGGACGCGGAAATCGAAACCATCTTCCCCCTGGTGGCCGAATCGGCCCATTCCCGTTACCCCGTCATTGGCGAGGATCGTACCGAAGTCATCGGCATTCTTCTCGTCAAGGATTTGCTGCTCCACAGCCTTAAGGACCGCTCAAAAATTGTTCGTGATGTCATGCGTCCCGCTTTGTTCGTGCCGGAAAGCAAGCGCCTGAACGTGCTGCTGCGGGAGTTTCGTGCCACCCGCAGTCACATGGCCATCGTCGTGGATGAATATGGTGCGGCGGCGGGACTGGTCACGATTGAGGACGTGCTGGAGCAGATCGTCGGCGAGATCGAGGACGAGCACGATTTTGGCGATGAGGAATATATCTTTCGCAAAAGTGACCGCGAATACACGCTTAAGGCGCTGACGCCGATCGAGGAATTCAACGAGTATTTCGGCACCGATTTCAGTGATGACGAATTTGACACTATCGGTGGACTCATCGTCCATCATCTGGGCCATGTGCCCAACCGGGGTGAGAAAGCCGAGCTGGGCCGCTACCGCTTCATCGTGATTCGCACGGACGGTCGTCGAATCGAATTGTTCAAGCTGGTGTTGATGCCCGAGGATTCCAGCTCATCCAACTAAGGCAGTAGCACTCCTGATTTAAGCGCAGCCCTGGACGGTAAAAAGCTTGGGTCAACGGCCGGCTCTCAATGAAGCCTACTCCTCCGATAGCACAGTGCGACATTCTGCCGGCAGCACCGGTTTTGGCGGCGGTGGGGCCTTGGCGATACTGGTGCCCTTATCGGGCGTCTTGTGAAACCACCAGTCCAGTTCGTGGCAGCCATCCCCCATCGGGATGGGGTCCTGACGTTTGCACGAGGGGCTGTCCGGCGGGCAAGTCAGGCGCATGTGAAAGTGATCCTCGTGGTGGTACCACGGACGGATTTTTCTCAGCCAGCTGCGGTCGCCCGTGGTCGAGCGGCATAGCTCCTGCTTGATCCGGGCATTGACGAAGATGCGGTCGACGGCAGGCTGACTGGCGGCCGTCTTCAGCATCTGGGCGTGACTGTCGCTCCAAAGCAGATAGTTCAAGCCTTCGTTGGCCCGACTCAACAGGCTGAAGGCGCTGACGTTGGAGCGGTTGCTGTTGGCATGCAGATGGAGAGTTGGACTCAGATCGAACCAGACATCCGCGTCCAGCCCGGTTTGGTGACTGCGATGACCGAACGGCATCGGACCGCCGCGCGGCATGCCGAGATCCCCGACATGCATCATGCCCAGCCCCTGCGCCGCGCGGCGTCCCAGCGCTTTGATTGATTCGATCAGGCTTGGGTGACCATAATAACGAACGCGTTCCAGATGCATGACGACATAGCCATCGCCCTCTGTGGGTAGCGTTCTTGCGCCGCTGATGCAACCGGCGCTGGTATCACCTATAGCGCGGGCCGGTCCCGCTGCGGGTCCAGGTACATTGGTCCAGGCATTGGCAAACCCCTGGGTGCTAAACAGGGCTAGCAACAGTGCGCTGACATTAAGGGACAGGTGAATCATCTTGATTTCTGCTTCCAGGTGTTGGGGTTAGTAACGCCCGGGAAACAGGCGAAATGCGGCCGTTGGGGTCATGAGCCAAAGGCTGGTGAGGTTTCGGTTCGCCCAAAAAGGGGCGTGTTGGCCATGAACTTTCCCTCAGCCTTCACCCGAGCCTCGGGAGATTTTACCCTCAACCGGCGTGCCGTTTTCCTTGTCCTTGCCTAGCGAAAAGCGCTTGGTCGCTCCGACGACCCACCCGCGGGCCCGGTCCAGCTTGGTTTTGTGTATTTCCTCCTCCAGCGACAGGCGCTGTCGCTCCATCGCCAATAGCTCGATTTCTCGCTCTAGGTGCGTTCGCATTTCGTCATAACTGGAGGACCGCTCGTTTTTTTCCTCCAGCCGCGCTTCCAGTTCTACGTGCTTGAGCTCTGCTTCAAGACGCAGACGCTCGCGTTTCAGGCGGATTTCGCTTTCGATCTTCTCGGTTTCACGGATTTCGTCGCCCAGCAGGGCCTCGCGCGCCTGTCGTACCTGCTCCAGTTGCTGCTCATGAAGCAGAGCGGTTTCCTCTCTCAGGAGTTCTAGCCATTTGCGCTTTTGCTCAAGATCCAGACGCTGTTCTAGCATCAGTTCCTCATGACGCTCGTGGGCGGCGCGCTCCAGCGTGTCCCGGCGACGTTTCAAAATCTGCAGGGCGATCCCTTGGCGCGCTGGGTCGGCGGACGCAATATCCTCATCCAGCCGCTCCGTATCGATCTCGGCAAAAGTGGCCTCGATGCGACAACGGCAGCGGCTCTGAATATCACGGATGGCCAGCAGTTCATGGATCAGAGTTTCGATGCGCCGCTCCAGTGCGGCATGTCCGCTTTCCAGCCAGTCCACCGACTCCAGCGAGCGCAATTCCGCCTCTGCCGCATCCTTGAGCAGGCAGCGGTATTGCTGGCGGATATGCTCGCCCAGATGATCCAGGTGCTCGACTTGTTCCCGCGCAAACGCCAGCGTGGGTTGAAGGCGGATGGCGAGCTTGGCCTTGACCGTGCAGAGATTCCCCAGGGGTGGGGTCTCCAGTGGCAGTTCCCAGTCCTCTATCACCAGCTCATGAACGCGATGATGGAAACGTTTGACATAGTGACGGGGTCGGGCAAACAAGCGTTGGTAGGGCCCCAGTTTGGCAAAAACCACCCGCCGATCGCCCTCAAAACCGGCGATCCACTGGGTATCATCGGCTGTCCAGTCCAGCTCATCCATGGAATTTCTTCCGCATGGCCTCCGCCAGGGCATCATCATTGGCCGGTTCCGGGCGAAGCCGGGCCTCGACCTGCCGTGCCAAGCGCTCCGCGACGATCGGGTAGAGGTTGGGTGCAAACTCGACCCGCTTGCCATTCATTTTGCGCAGATAGCCCCGGTTGAGCAGAAATGCTACCGAAAACATGCGGTGCCAGTCCGGCACCCGCCGCGCGCGTTCTAGCTCCGTGCGTTCCAGGCTGAACTCCAGTTCGTCATTGCGATTGATGGTGAACTGGCTGAACTGACGCAAACCATGAAAAGCCAAATCTTTTTCCTCCTCCGAGAGTGGACCCGGAGCGGTCATTTCCAGCCGGTAGGAAAGAATCAGCGTAAAAAAATCCACCATCGCGGCACAGGCCAGCGCAAACCAGGACAGATTGGCCCACATGTCGAAAGACGGCGTGACACCGCTGGACAACTCCGTGAACGAGGCGAGACGCGGCATCGCGATCGGTGCCAGCCCATTCCCAGAAGCCAGCTGATCGGCCGCGCCCTCTAGCGCATGAAAGGTCTCGATCAGGTGGTTGTAGGCTAAGTTGTCCTTCATCTGGCCGGAAAAACCTTGCAGCGCCGACCGGGTGTCGGCCAAGCTTTTTTCCAGGGACTGGGTGTCGGCTTCAAGTTTTCTCAGCTTGGCCTGTTCTCCTTGAAGGATGTCGTTGTAAAACTCCCAGACCTTGCCCTTGCCTACGCCCTGTCCAGCCATGCCGGGCTGCATGCCCATATAGGCCTGCTGAGCCTCGCGGGAGGCGGTCTCGATCCGTGACTGCTGATCCGCCGTCAGCCGGCTCCTCATGGCGACGACATCGGCGACATAACGGTTCACTTCATTCGATAACTGGAATTGCCGCTCGACCAGGATGGAATCCCGCTGGGAGAACTCGTAAAACTTGAAGTAGGAGAACGTCACCGAGACGGTGAGCGCAACCAGGAGTGACAAGACGATGCTCAGGTAACGGGCCGGGTTGGCGCGCCAGTGCATCCCCGCCAGTTCCAGTGAGCAAATTACCACGATGGATTGCACCGCCACGGTTACGATCATTGCAATCCATGGCGTGATGAAAAAGCTCAGACCGTAATAAGTGGTATAGCCTGAAGCCACGCTGAGCATCAGCACGATCGGCACGGACAGGACCCGCAGCAGACCGACGAAGCTGGTCTGGATCAGGTTCAGCCAGCCGCCGATTCGCCAGACAGTGGAATGACTCATGGCAGACGGAGCGCCGTGTAGAGGGAAGGGCACCCGAAGCGGGCAGAAATCCAGTGAGACATGGGTTTTATTCTTCTTTTGGAGCTGCCGGGAATTTGCGGCTATCCTAGCGCGTCAACCCACAGCCTGTGAAGCTTACCCCATGACCCTCTTCTGGATATTTCTCGTAATCGTCATCCTGGTTGTGGTCGGTAATGCCATGACGCTGCTCCGCAGCGCGACCCCGCCCAAGATCCCCAAGGGCGTGAAGCCTCAGCCGTATGGGAAGGATGAGGAGGAATGATCCGCCTTGTGTTCGCCGGGCGCCGCTGCTAAATGGTTAAGGTCGCGCTGGATGTGGGAATCGGACTGAGTGAGCTAAGGCAACCCCTCTGCTTCGTTGAAAAATCTTGGGCATAGGCTTTACGTGCCAAAAAAATGCGCATAGGCATGCGCATCTCAATTTTTCCGAGCTCCATCCTGAGTGAATAACATGTCCTCTTTACCCAAAAAGCGAGCGTTCAATTTGTTGATGAACGAGATGATTGTGCTCGAGGCGAGGGAACCTAGCGGCAACCTCTCGGCGACGGTGGAGACCTTGCTTATCGAGTTGGTGAATCGCCAAGAAGACGCCAAGGTATCAAGGCAGCAATTGGCAGCGGCTGTTTTCGAAGCGTGGAATCAGTTCAATGCGTCTCATGGCTCATTTGCTAATGAATGGACGACGCTCTGATGACTCAATTTCATGTATTTCGAAATGCTGGCAAACAGCGCCTCGTCATCCCGTGTCTTGTTTCAGTCCAGTCAGCGATTTATGACGATTTGCGTCGGCGAGTGGTCATTCAGCTGTTTGACCGCGCAGCGTTTGGTGGCGCAAAAGATCTGCACTTTATTCTGTGCTTAACCCCGAATTTGTGATTGATGGTTTGGGGTGGTCCTTAATCCCTTGGAAATCGTTTCCGTTCCTGTCGTAGCTTTGGGAGAAAAGGTAGGTTCACTCGGCGGAGAGAGTGACTCGCCTCTGATGTCACTTGATGAATGGTTTTCCAGAGCATGGAATCTAAGTCACCACCTGCCTCAACGAAGGGTGGGGAGCATTCTGGATGCGAACGCCCAGGTTGGATGGGCGGGCAACAGTTGCTCCGGCACTGGGTAGGCGTACCCCCGATGAAACATTGCGCCATCCGGGCCGATTTGGCCACCAAAACCCCGTATTTCGCGAGGCCGCATACCGGCTACATCGGGTGGGTTCTCACTCACCAATGATCTTCACCAGCACCCGCTTGCGGCGGCGGCCGTCGAATTCGCCGTAAAAAATCTGCTCCCACGGGCCAAAGTCCAGTTTGCCCTCAGTCACCGCCACCACCACCTCGCGGCCCATCACCTGCCGCTTCAAATGGGCGTCGCCGTTGTCCTCGCCGGTCAGGTTGTGGCGGTAGCGGCTTAGTGGTGCGTGCGGGGCCAGTTCCTCCAGCCAGCGTGTGAAATCGCCATGCAGCCCCTGTTCATCATCATTGATGAACACTGATGCCGTAATGTGCATGGCATTCACCAGCACCAGGCCCTCGCGGATGCCGCTGTCGCGCAGGCAATCCAGCACCTCGCCGGTGATGTTGATGAACACGACGCGGTTGTGCGTGTTGAACCAGAGTTCCTTGCGGTAGCTTTTCATGTGGTCTCCTTGTTGGATGCTCGGTTAAAAATTGTAGGCCGTGTCCAAACGCAACGGAAACCCTGTCCATGCATTGCCTACGCACCCTCAAGGTCATGGCGAGTGACATGAAGCCATCCAGTGAGCCCAAGTGACGGCATCGGCTTAATCACAGTCACTCGTCTGTTCAGCTTCGGTTTGGCTTGAGTTCATGAATAATTTAGGTCGGGGGCGTATAGGGTGAGCCGTGGGCAGGGAATGAGGTGGCGATGAAGTGCCAAGCTGGGCAGGACATCCATCATTCAAGGTCAAGTCTCGGATCCAGTCCCCACGGCGGGCATGCAAAGTCATGACAAGTGGCGCGAATCCGGTTACAGTTCACGCCGCGCTAACGAGGGCGAAATTGCTCACCTGTTTGGGGGCGAAGGCAGATCCCGGCAACTTGCCTGAGTTGAGCGGCCTTGACTACAATTGATAAAGTTCAATTTTTTGCAAGCTTACAACGAGAGGATGTTCATGATAAACACCCAAATGAGAAAGATGCAGCAAGGTTTCACCTTGATCGAGTTGATGATCGTCGTCGCGATCATCGGTATTTTGGCGGCTATTGCGCTACCGGCATATCAGGACTACACAAGAAAGTCGAGATTTTCTGAAGTGATGGCGGTCTCAGACGGTTTAAAAACACCGATTGCTGAGTGTATGGCAAATAATGGTGGGGTTCTTACAACTTGTGATAATGGTGCTGAAGGTATACCAGCCGCGCCGGCAGCCACCAGAAATATTGCCACCCTTGTAGTTGCTGATGGTGTCATTACGGGGACTGGTACTGCAGTGGCGGGCGGGTGGACTTCCATTTTGACTCCTACCGCAGGTAACGGGCTAACAATATGGACCCAATCTGGTACTTGCTTGGCAGCAGGGGCTTGTAAGCAATAGGTACCTCATTCCAAAAGTTTGATGCAACACCCTCCCGTCTCTGGACTGAAGCCCAAAATGGCCCCTCACGTCGAGGGGTCTTTTGGGTCCCCCCGGCAGGGCGCCCTCACTTGCGGGTGCAAGTCACCTACTCGCCCGGCAAGGGGTAGGGTCAGCTGAACGGCAAGGGTGTCCAGGTTAGCTGTGAATTCGGAGGAAGTCGAAGAACCGCAGCCCTCATGTAGCACAGAGAAATGCGGGGTTCCGCCGCCGGAATCGTCCCGGATCTTGCCGGGAGAACAGCCGCGAAGGGTCCGCGATGATTCATCGGGGCTGCGCCTGCTGCGATATGCAACCCTAATGTCCAAATCGGCCAGCGCGAGGTGATAGCCCTTGGAGAGCCTGGGGGTGAGTCCCAGCTTGATTTCGAATGCCTGCTTGCCGGTGGACGAGCTCAAAATCAGGTCGAGTTCCGCGCTGGCCACCGCACGATAGAAGGAAGACTCGACTGAGGGGTCGCCAATGCAGCCGATGAGTTGCTCGATGACGAAACCCTCCCACGAGGCGCCGACGACCGGATGGACGTAAAGGTCATCGGCGGTTTCGATACCCAGCAGTGCCTGCAACAGGCCGCTGTCGCGCTGTTAGATTTTCGGGCTTTTGATGAGGCGCTTGCCGAGGTTGGCGTGATAAGGAGGCAGTGACCTGACCATGAAGGTGTCGGCCAGAATGAAGAGGTAATGGCGCATAGTCGGCGGCGTCAGCCCCAGACTGCCGGCAATCTGGCTGGCATTCCACAACTGTCCGTGCAAATTGGCCAGCATTTGCGGGAAGCTTTGCATCTGCGCCGCCGAAATCCGGATGCCCAATTGCGGCAAGTCCTCTCCCGGGAACGTCCGGTTAAAGGCCTGGCGCCAGCGCAAACTGGCCTTGTCGCTGGTGGCGAGAAAGCTTTCCGGACAACCGCCACGCAACAGTAACTTCAGCTGGTTTTCCGAAGTGGCGCCCACCTCGTCAAGGGTGAAAGGGGTCAGTTCCAAGTAATCAACGCGCCCCGCCAGGGATTCAGCGGCTTGCCGACGCAGGTCGGGTGATGCCGAACCGAGCAGCATAAACCGCCCGGATCGGCGATCCTGGTCGATCAGGACACGCAACAGGGGAAACACCTCCGGCTTGCGCTGGATTTCGTCAATGATGACGAGCTTGCCAGATACGCTGCCCAGACAGGTTTCGGCATCGTGAACCTTGGCGAGGTACGCCGGCCGTTCCATGTCGAGAAAGACCGCATCGGTGTGGCCAAGGCTGCGAGCCAGCGTGGTCTTACCCACCTGCCGGGGCCCCAGCAATGCCACGGCTGGGAACTGAGCCAGAGATTCATCCAACTGTGGCCCGATTCTTCGCTTGATAATCCTCGTATTATTAAAGTCCATGTTTCAATTGGGGCCTGTTAACACATATTCGGGTATAACTCGCGGATGGAAATCAGCGAAACCCAATACCAACAAATCGCCCATTGCCTCCCGGTTCAGCGCGGCAATGTGCGACTCTCCAACCTTCAGGTCCTCAATGCCATTCTGTATGTCGCCGAACAGGGCTGCAGATGGCGGGGGCTCCCCGAGCATTCTGGACCCTGGCACACGGTCTGCACCCGCATGATGCGCTGGGCCAAGAGCGGCGTTCTGGATCAGGTCTTCGAGGCCATGCAAACTCAGCAAATCATTCAGATCAAAATCGAAGCCGTTTCCCTCGACAGCACGATCATCAAGGTGCACCCGGATGGTACCGGCGCTCAAAAAAAACGGTCCCTTAGCCATCGGCAAATCCCGCGGTGGCTGGACCACCAAAATTCATCTGGTTGCCGCAAGTGATCGCTGCGCCATCACCTTCAGACTCTCCCCCGGCCAAGATCACGATGCGCCGGCAGGACGCCAGCTGCTGATCGATTTTGGGCCGGTGGCAGAGCCGACCCCGCTGATCATGGACCGCGCCTAAGAAGGCGACGACATACGCCTATGGGCGCTGGATCTCGGCTATGTCCCCGTCGTGCCTCCCAAGAGCAATCGGCTGCATCCTTGGGACTAGGACCGGGTCATGTATCGCAAGCGCAATGAGGATGAACGGCTGTTTCGCCGACTCAAGGGCTTTCGCCGTGTCTTCTCACGCTTTGACAAACTTGATGTCATGTTCAATGGCTTCATCCATTTCGCGCTGATCGTCGAGGCGCTCCGCATGTGTTAACAGGCCCTAATAGGGATTAATGGTGGTCAGGTCAGGCGTCCCCTGTATTCTACGCAGCGGAATGCGGGCTTGCGGTGCCGGATTACGCGTTGCTTCATCCGGGCCAAGCACTAGCGCTTGACCGCGAGACCGCCCTCGACGCGGTTTAGGGCATCCATTGTCTTGCTATGGGTGAATCTCGACTTCTTCATGCAGAACCTCCTCAGTGTCGTAAATTCTACTTTTGACCCTAGTCAATTTCAGGGGAAATGCCCAGAGCCCGGCCCTCGATTTTCCCGTTGCGCTTAGCAAAATCTTTCCGGCGTTATATGATGACGCCCCATCCGATTTTTCTGAATCTTCTGCATGACTGCCCGCACCGCCGAGATAGAGCGCAATACTTCCGAGACCCGGATACGGGTTGCTATCAATCTGGATGGCACGGGTCGGGCGACCTTCGAGACCGGCGTTCCGTTTCTGGATCACATGATGGATCAGATTGCCCGTCACGGGCTGATCGATCTGGACGTGCGCGCTGACGGCGATCTGCACATAGACGCCCACCATACGGTTGAAGACATCGGCATCACCCTGGGCATGGCGTTTGATCAGGCGGTGGGGGACAAGAAGGGCATCCGCCGTTATGGACATAGCTATGTCCCGCTGGACGAGGCGTTGTCGCGGGTGGTGGTGGATTTCTCCGGTCGGCCGGGTCTGAGCTATGAGGTCGACTATCCTCGCGGCCGGATTGGCGACTTTGATGTCGACTTGTTTGGCGAATTCTTCCGCGGTTTTGTGAATCACGCCAAGGTGACCCTGCATATCGATAGCCTGAAGGGGCGGAACGCCCACCACGTGGCCGAGACCATTTTCAAGGCGTTTGGTCGGGCCTTGCGCATGGCGCTGGAGCCGGACGACCGCATGCAGGGTAAGATTCCGTCGACCAAGGGTTCACTTTAAACGCGATCCACCACTCCGCGTCCTCGCATATGTCTTCCGTAGCTATCATTGATTACGGCATGGGGAATCTTCACTCCATCGCCAAGGCCGTTCAGCATGCCGACTCCAGTGTCGTGGCGACCGTGACGGACGATCCGGCGACCATTCTGGGTGCCGACCGGGTGGTCTTTCCCGGCGTGGGCGCGATGCGTGATTGTATGGCTGCCCTGAATGCCCGACAGCTAGGCCCGGTGCTGCGGGAAGCCGCGGCGACCCGGCCGGTGCTGGGGATATGTCTGGGGATGCAGGCCCTGCTGGACGAGAGTGAGGAAAGCGCCGGAACGCCTAGCCTGGGGCTGATTCCCGGCCGCGTGCTGCGTTTTGCCGATGGGCTTGCCGACAGCCAGGGGCGAACCCTGAAGATTCCGCACATGGGCTGGAACCGCGTCTTGCCGGTCGTGGATCATCCCGTCTGGCATGGTATCGGAGCCGGGAGCTGGTTTTATTTTGTCCACAGTTTTTACGCTAGGCCGACGACGCAGACCGACGTGGCGGCGACGACCGATTACCCGACCCCATTCGCTTCCGCGCTGGCTCACGGCAACATTTTTGCCGTGCAATTCCATCCCGAGAAAAGCCAGGCGGTGGGATTGCGGCTGCTGGCCAACTTTCTTAGCTGGAATCCCGGTTCCTGAGCGTTCGTTTTCCCTTTGTTCACTCGATGATGAGGAGTTTCCCATGCTTTTGATACCTGCTATCGACCTGAAAGATGGCAAGTGTGTCCGTCTGCGGCAAGGCCGCATGGAAGACGATACGGTGTTTTCGGATGATCCCGTTGCCATGGCCGGCAAGTGGGTGGGCGATGGCGCGAAGCGCCTGCATCTGGTGGATCTGGATGGCGCGTTTGCCGGCAAGCCGCGCAATGGCGATGTGATTCATGCCATCCGCAAGGCCTACCCGGATGTGCAGATTCAGGTCGGCGGTGGTATCCGAGATGAGGACACGATTCAGGGCTATCTGGATGCCGGGGTTGATTACGTCATCATCGGCACCAAGGCGGTCAGTGCGCCACATTTCGTGCGCGAAGTGGCGGCGGAGTTCCCCAATCACATCATCGTCGGATTGGATGCGAAGGACGGTAAGGTAGCGGTCGACGGTTGGTCGAAGCTGTCGAACCATGATGTCATCGATCTGGCGCAGAAGTTCGAGGATGAGGGTGTCGAGGCCATCATCTACACGGACATCAGCCGCGACGGCATGATGCAGGGCGTCAACGTCGAGGCGACGGCACGGCTTGCGCGCTCTATTCGCATTCCGGTGATTGCCTCGGGTGGTATTCACACCATCGACGATATCCATGCGCTGGGCGTGGTGGTGGATGATGGCGTGAGCGGGGCCATTACGGGCCGGGCGATTTACGAAGGCACGCTGGATTTTGCCGAAGGCCGCAAGGTCGCGGAGCAGTACTAGGCCATGCTCGCCAAGCGCATCATTCCCTGTCTGGATGTGGACAATGGTCGCGTCGTGAAGGGCGTGCGGTTTGTCGAGATCAAGGACGCTGGCGATCCGGTGGAAATTGCCCGTCGCTACGACAAGGAGGGTGCGGACGAGCTGACCTTTCTTGACATCACCGCCAGCGCGCATGACCGCGACACCATGGTGCATGTCGTGGAGAAGGTGGCCGGGGAGATTTTCATCCCGCTGACGGTCGGTGGCGGTATTCGTACACTGGACGACATCCGCCGCATGCTGAATGCCGGGGCCGACAAGGTCAGCATCAACAGCGCGGCGGTGGCACGGCCCGAGTTCGTAGGCGAGGCGGCGGAGCGGTTTGGGTCGCAATGTATTGTCGTCGCGATTGACGCCAAGCAAGTCTCGGCAGATCCTCCGCTTTGGGAGATTTTTACCCATGGCGGACGCAAGCCAACCGGGCTGGATGCCATCGAATGGGCCAAGCGCATGGTTGACTATGGCGCGGGAGAAATCCTGCTGACCAGCATGGATCGTGATGGCACCAAATCCGGCTTTGATCTGGAACTGACTCGTGCAATCAGTGAAGCTGTGCCGGTGCCGGTGATTGCTTCGGGCGGCGTCGGCAATCTCGATCATCTCGCGGACGGGGTCACCTTGGGGAGGGCTGATGCGGTGTTGGCGGCCAGTATTTTTCATTTTGCCGAGCATTCCATCCGTGAAGCCAAGCAGCACATGGCCCGTCGCGGGATCGAGGTCCGGCTGTGAGCGATTGGCTCGACGCGGTGCGCTGGAACAGCGATGGTCTGGTGCCGGTGATTGCTCAAGAGGCGGGTACGGGCACTGTGCTCATGGTCGCGTGGATGAACCATGAGGCCTTGGCAATCACTGCCGAGCAGGGTCACGCGGTGTACTGGTCACGTTCACGCGGCAAGCTCTGGCACAAGGGCGAGGAGTCGGGGCATCAGCAGAAAGTGTTGGAGATCCGGTTGGACTGTGACGAGGATGTGATTCTTCTTAGCGTCGAGCAGGCGGGTGGCATCGCTTGCCACACCGGTCGGCATCATTGTTTCTTCCGGGTGCTGCGTCAGGGGGAGTGGGTGACGATTGATCCGGTCATCAAGTCGCCTGAGACGATCTATCAAAAATGAGGAACGGCGTGGATGTGCTGAACGAACTCGCTGCCGTCCTTGAGCAGCGAAAAACGCAGGACCCCGATTCATCCTATGTGGCGAAGCTTTACGCCAAGGGGTTGGATGCGATTCTCAAGAAAATAGGCGAAGAAGCGACCGAGACGGTCATGGCGGCCAAGGACGGGGTGCCGGAAAAGATTGTGTACGAAGTCGCTGACCTTTGGTTCCACAGTCTGGTGTTGCTGGCCCATCAGGGGCTGGGGCCGGATCAGGTGTTGACTGAATTGCAGCGCCGCTTTGGTCTGTCAGGACTGGAGGAAAAGGCGTCTCGTCGCGATTGAATGGCGGATTCGTGTGGTTCACTGGGGCGAAAAAACCCTGAGATAAAGGGTCCAGGCAGCGGCGGTGCCAAACAGCAGGAAGATCGCTGCAGAGAGTAGGGCGCTGCGCCGGTAACGACGCTTGAGCAGATGTTCAGGCATGGTCGAGAGCATGAAGAGCCGGCCGTCGGGTGGCTTCTTCAGTAGGTTGATGTCGGTCGGATGCGATGTTTTCCCCCAATCGAGCATGGCTTCCTTTTCCGCCACGCTCAGGGCTATTTCCCATTCTGCCGGGCTGATGATACCGTCACCGTCCGTGTCGAAACGCTGACGCAGGGCGGTGGGGTCTTGTTTCCAGCGACGGATCAGTGCGCGAGTGGCGTCGTCCAGAGTGCCGGGATCGGCGCTTCCCAGCGACTTCAGGTAGCCCATGGCATAAAGCGGGACGCCTTCGGCGATCCGGCATTCCGAGAATCGATACTTGCCGGCGGTCGCGAAGCGGTCCCAGAAGTCCTGTTTCGGGGGCGGCGTGCCGGGGCGGCGTGACAGACCTCGCCAGTGTTGTCTGATGGAGGGAATAACTTTCGCGCCATCGGGATCAATGATGCAGCGGCCAGTGCCGTCATTGAGGTGAAAGATGGCCTCGCTGGTACCACTTTCGATTACTCGCCATTCGTCCTTGCCCTCGGTCTTTTCTTCCACCGTGTAGCGATACCAGACACAGCGCTGACTGCTCAGGGGGGCGATGATGGGCGTGCCTTCCATCATCTGAGTGACACCTTCCAGTTCAACTTGTCCCTGGGACGCCGACCGGATCAGCGAGGCCGGCGTATCGGCGATCAGTCGCAGATGGGAAAGGTTGCGGAACAGCGCTCGCAACGCGGTGCCAGCCACCAGGATAGCAGGCAGGAAGCCCATCCAGAATTGGGGGGACTGCACGTCCCGGATGAATTCTGCGGAAGACATTTCCGCTGTGTCCAATGCTTATGAGGTCGGAAAACCGTGGATCAGGCACCGAAGAGGGCGCGAAGATCGACGTTGGCGATCTCCTGATCGGAAAAGTCCAGAAGGTCGAAACTTTCGAAGCCGAAAAAGCGGGCAACGAAGAGATCGGGGAATTCTTCCAGCCGGATATTGTTGGTGTTGACGCAATCGTTATAGAACTCCCTGCGGTCAGCGATGGCATTCTCGAGGCCCGTGATGCGTGCTTCGAGCGTGCGGAAGGCGCTGTTGGCCTTGAGGTCCGGGTAGGCCTCCACCGCGGCAAAGAGTTGAAGAAGGCACTGCCGTAATTGGCCCTCGGCATTGCCGAGGGCTGGCAAATCATGTTGTTCCCGTGCGCTGGAGGCGTTGGAGCGCGCCCGCATCACGGCCTCTAGCGTGTCCCTTTCGTGGCGCATGTAATGCTTGCAGGTCTCTACCAGTTTGGGCAGTTCGTCGTGGCGCTGCTTGAGGAGCACGTCGATGTTGGACCAGGCCTTTGCCGTATCATGCTTAAGACTGACAAGTCGGTTGTAGATCAGGATGAGGTAACCGATGGTAATGACCAGAAGACCCAGAAGGATAAAGCCGGCGATGATCATGGGGAGTCTCCGTTACAGGCCCGAGGCAATGGCGTAGGTCAGTGGGTTGACATTGATTTTATTACAAGAATCCAAGAGTCGGGCTCGAAGCCCGGTGTATCGGGAGTAAGCGAGGGACTGTTTTGGGAATTCGGACGTTGAATGGGGTTACGCCCAAATTGGCAGAAGGGGTCTTTGTCGATGACAGCGCTGTCGTGATCGGTGACGTCACGCTGGGGCGGGATGTTTCCATCTGGCCGATGACGGTGCTGCGTGGCGACGTGAACTTCATCACAATTGGAGATGAAACCAATATCCAGGATGGGTGCGTGCTGCACGTCACCCATCGCAGCGATGCTAATCCGCAGGGGCATCCGCTGATCGTGGGGAAGGGCGTGACCGTAGGACATAAGGTCGTGTTGCACGGCTGCATGGTGGGCGATCTTTGCCTGATCGGCATTGGTGCGGTCATCATGGATGGCGCCGTGATTGAGGACCAAGTAATGGTCGGGGCCGGTGCCCTGGTGCCGCCGGGCAAGCGGCTTGAGAGCGGCTTTCTTTATGTGGGCAGTCCTGCCCGCCCCTCAAGAAAGTTGCGAGATGAGGAATTGGAGTATCTGAGTTACTCCAGGGACGGTTATGTCCGGCTCAAGAACCGACATCAATCCGGGGAATAATATTGTTAATCAGCATTTGCCACGGCTGGCGTTAAGTTCGGCGATGACCGGCGCTGTGTCGGGCCGGATACCGCGCCAGAGATAAAAGGCTTCGGCGGCCTGCTCAACCAGCATGCCAATGCCATCGACGCTGAGACGCGCCCCCTCTCCCAGACCCCAGCGCACAAAGGCCGTGGGTTCCTGGCCGTAGGCAAGGTCATAACAGCTGCCGTCATGGGCCAGGATGGCTGGCGGTAATTCAGGCAAATCCCCGCTCAAGCTGGCTGCACTGGCGTTGAGAATGAGGTCATGGCAGCCCCCCGCAAGCCTTGCAAAACCACCGCCCATAATGGGGCCCAGATCGCTGAATTCCGTCGCCAGTTGAGCCGCTTTTTCCGGGGTTCGATTGGCGATGGTCAGTCGCGCCGGTTTCAATCGCAACATGGGCTCCAAAATGCCCCGGGTGGCACCACCGGCGCCCAGAATGAGAACGCGCTGACCGGCAAGGTCGAGGCCGAGATTCTGAGTCAGGTCACGAACCAGCCCGATGCCATCGGTATTTTCTCCATGAATCATCCCGTCATCCCGCAGCACCAGTGTATTGACGGCCTTGCTTCGCTGCGCGGGTTCGCTCAGGGTATCGACTAGCCTGAATGCCCATTCCTTGAGCGGCAACGTGCAGTTGAGTCCTCGTCCTCCAGTTTGAAAAAATGCTGTTACCGATGAACCGAATCTCTCCGGTGTCACATCCTCGGCCGTGTAGGTCAGGCTTTGTCCGGTTTGCTCTGCAAACAGGCGGTGAATGCGTGGGGACTGGCTGTGGCTAATGGGATGGCCAAAGACGGCATATCGATCAGTTAGGAGCATGGATGGAGCTGGATTGGTCGCTTTAATGGGATGGGACTGATTATTCTTCGCGAAGCCACCGTGCCACGGTTTTGGCGGAGTAAGTGAGGATGGCATCCGCGCCCGCACGTTTGAGCGAGAGCAGGGCCTCCAATACGGTTTTCCGCTCGTCCAGCCAGCCATTCAGGGCAGCAGCCTTGAGCATGGCGTACTCGCCGCTGACTTGGTAGGCGAAAGTGGGCACGCCGAATTCATCCTTGATACGACGAATGATGTCGAGGTAGGGCAGTCCGGGTTTGATCATCACCAAGTCGGCGCCCTCGGCCAGGTCCAGTTCCACCTCGCGGAGTGCTTCGTCGCTGTTGGCGGGGTCCATCTGATAACTGTATTTGTTTCCCGTGCCGAGATTGGCGGCTGACCCGACGGCATCACGGAAGGGGCCGTAAAAGGCCGAGGCGTACTTGGCCGAGTAGGCCAGGATGCGGGTATGCCTGTGGCCGGCGGTTTCCAGGGCATCACGAATGGCGCCGATACGGCCATCCATCATATCCGAGGGGGCGACAATATCCACTCCTGCCGCGGCATGGGACAGCGCCTGTTTCACCAGTACCTCGACGGTTTCATCGTTCAGCACATAACCATCGACATCAATAAGCCCATCCTGACCGTGGGAGGTGAAGGGGTCCAGCGCCACGTCGGAAATCACGCCCAATTCGGGGAATGACTGTTTGATAGCCCTGATCGCCCGTTGTGCCAGTCCGTCGGGATTGCAGGCTTCGGTGGCGTTGAGAGTTTTTTGTGCTAGCGGCGTCACCGGAAAGATCGCGATGGCGGGGATGCCCAGTTGGGTGGCTTCTCGGCATTCCTCCAGCAACAGGTCGATGCTCAGGCGTTCGACACCCGGCATGGACGCTACGGATTCTCGTCGCCGATCACCTTCCAGCACGAACAGCGGGTAAATCAGATCATCGACCGTCAGGCGATTTTCCCGGATCAGGCGCCGACTGAAATCATCGCGGCGCAAACGGCGGGTGCGTTGTCTGGGATAGATGGATTGGATAGGGCGGAACATGATGTCAGAGCGAGTGGGAGAACATGTTCGTAGTGTATTGGAGGCCTGCGGGTTATGATAGGCAATCTGGTTTTTCCTGGAGCGATATCAATGAAATTGACGAAATCCATTTCTGGAGTCGGGGCTTGGCTTGTATCCATGTGGCTGATTTTTGGTGGGCTTTCCATCGCTTTGGCGGATGAGGCGTTGTCGCCCCCGCAGCAGGTTATTCAAAAAACCTCGGATCAGTTGCAGGTTTCCCTGCAGAAGGCGGAATACAAGAATAACTTCAAGAAAGCCACGGCCCTGGTGGATCAGATCATCAATCCTAATGTGGATTTTGACCGGGTATCCATTCTGGTGTTGGGCAAGCACTGGCGCACAGCCACGCCGGAGCAGAGGGAGCGTTTCAAGCAAGAGTTCCGTTTGTTGCTGGTGAGAACCTACACGACCGCTTTCACCGAATATTCCGACTGGAAGATTCGCTATCTGCCCATACAACAGGAGTCGTCCGGCAAAAAGGTCATGGTGAAGACCGAGATTCTTCAGGCGGGTGGGCAACCGGTGGCTGTCAATTACCGCATGGTTGAGGACGGAGCCGGCTGGAAGGTGTACGACATTCTGATCGAGGGCATCAGTTTGCTTCAGAACTACCGGGCCAGCTTCAATGATGAAATAGAGCAGTCCGGCTCACTTGATCAGCTGATTGCCCATCTTGCCGAACGCAACGCCGGCGCGATGAAGGAGCCGGTAGGCTCCACTACCGGCAAGAGCAGTTCATAACCATTCGCGGGGCTTGAGAAAGTCGGTGTAAAGCCTCTCCTCGGCGCTGCCCGGTTCGGGTTTCCAGTTATAACGCCAGTGCGCAACGGGCGGTAGGGACATGAGAATGGATTCTGTCCGGCCGCCTGACTGCAGACCAAACAGCGTTCCCCGGTCAAAGACCAGATTGAACTCAACGTAACGGCCGCGGCGGTACAGCTGGAATGCTCTTTCCCGCTCGCCATAGGGAGTCTCTTTTCGCTTCTGAATGATGGGCAGATAGGCCTTCAGATAATGGTCGCCAACGCTGCGCAGGAAGGCAAAGCACTGATTGAATCCCCATTCATTCAGATCATCGAAGAACAGCCCGCCGACGCCGCGCGTTTCATCGCGGTGCCTCAGGAAAAAATACTCGTCACACCATTTTTTGTATTCCGGGTAGACCTTTTTGCCAAAAGGCTGGCAAGCATCGCGGGCCGCTTGATGCCAGGCTACCGCGTCTTCCTCGAAAGGATAATAGGGGGTGAGGTCAAAGCCGCCACCAAACCACCAGACGGGCGGCTCGTTTTCCTTCTCGGCTATGAAGAAGCGGACGTTGGCATGAGAGGTCGGAACATAGGGGTTGCGCGGGTGGATCACCAGCGATACGCCCAAGGCCTGAAAACCCCGCCCTGCCAGATCTGCGCGATGCGCCGTGGCGGAGGGCGGCAGGGTTTTACCCACCACATGAGAGAAGTTGACGCCGCCCTGTTCGATGACATCCCCTCCAGCCATTACCCGGGTGCGCCCCCCCCCCACACCGTTGTCGTAAGCCCAGTTATCTTCCTCAAAGCGTGCCGTCGGTTCTTCTCCTTCAATGCCCTGACAGATGCGGTCCTGAAGATCCATTAGATAGGCTTTGACGGCTTCGATATTGGGCTCGCTCATGAAGTCTCCTGAGTATCGGCGGATGCTTGTGCGGTCGGCTTACTGGTAGGTTCCAGGTTGCCGGGAAGGGCAAAAATTCTAACATGAGCACCTGGGCGGGCTTTGCCCGATTTTCAACCCGTTTATCTCAAATTGACACAGTGGCTTTGATTTCTCTGATTGACGAATTAGCGCCTTATGCGGAGGTGGCCGACTTTTTCCGAAGTCCCGGTTTCAATCCATGGGCGGAGGTTCTCCCGGGCCAACTGAATCGCGCCTTCAGTCCAGACCGTCATGGGGATTGGCCAAAATGGGCCGACATTTTGCGCCGCTTGCCATCCTGCCCCGTTGACCGGGTCGATCTGAATGCCTCTGCCATTACGATCGAGGGACTATGTGATGCGGAATGCCGGCCGCTTACCGAAACCTTGTTACGGTCATTGCACCCCTGGCGCAAAGGGCCCTTTGAAATTTTCGGGATTCACATCGATACGGAATGGCGTTCCAACTGTAAATGGGAGCGGTTGGCCAACCAGATTAGTCCGCTCCAGGGGCGCTTGGTGCTCGATGTGGGATGTGGCAGTGGTTATCACGTCTGGCGAATGGCGGGGGCCGGCGCGAAGCGGGTGATCGGCATTGATCCTACGTTACTCAGTGTGGCGCAGTTTCTTGCGGTGCGACATTTTGCCGGCCCGCATCCCGTTCATGTGTTGCCGGTAGGGATTGAGGATGTGCCGCCGAATCTAAGGGTATTCGATAGCCTATTTTCGATGGGAGTGCTCTACCATCGCCGCTCGCCACTTGACCACCTGCTGGAACTTAAAGCCTGTCTACGTGAGGGTGGGGAACTGGTGCTGGAAACCCTGGTGATCGAGGGGGGGGCAGGGCAGGCGCTAGTACCGGAGGAGCGCTATGCGCAGATGCGGAACGTCTGGTTCATTCCCTCTGTGCTGACCTTGGAGGGCTGGCTAAAACGTTGCGGTTACAAAAATATCCGCTTGGTTGATGTTGGCAAAACAACCACCGAGGAGCAGCGGTCGACCGACTGGATGCGATTCCAGTCGCTGCGGGATTTTCTCGATCCTGGTGATCCGAATCTGACGGTCGAGGGCTTGCCGGCCCCTCGCCGAGCCATTTTTCTGGCGGAAAGTCCGTAGGTCAGTGGTTTCGCGCTTCGGCTAGAATGGGCGACCATTTTTCTCACGCCATGCCATCATGAGTTCAACCCGTATCGGCTTTATCAGTCTCGGCTGCCCCAAGGCGCTGGTGGATAGCGAACGCATTCTGACCAAGCTCCGCGCGGAAGGTTATGAGTTGGTGCCAACCTACCAGGATTCTGATCTGGTGGTCGTCAATACCTGCGGATTCATTGACGATGCCGTCGAGGAGTCGCTGAACGCGATTGGTGAAGCGTTGAAGGAAAACGGCAGGGTGATCGTCACCGGCTGTCTTGGCGCGCGCGAAGAGGAAATTCGCGCCCGTCACCCCGCCGTGCTGAAAATCACCGGGGCGCATGCCTATGAGGAGGTGGTCGCGGCCGTCCACGAGCATGCTCCGCCTTCGCATAACCCCTTTGTCGATGTGGTGCCCTCCGAGGGCATCAAGCTGACGCCCCGTCATTATGCGTATCTCAAGATTTCCGAAGGCTGCAATCACCGTTGTACCTTTTGCATCATCCCCTCGATGCGGGGCGATCTCGTCAGTCGCCCGGCGGGTGAAGTGATGGCTGAGGCCGAGCGCCTAGTGAAGGCCGGGGTCAAGGAATTGCTGGTAGTTTCGCAGGACACCAGTGCTTACGGGATTGACCAGAAATACAAACTCGATTTCTGGAAAGGTCGACCCGTAAAAACCCGCTTTTTCGACCTGGCTCAGGCCTTAGGTAGTCTGGGCGCCTGGGTAAGAATGCACTACGTCTATCCCTATCCGCATGTCGATGAAGTCATCCCTCTGATGGCGGAAGGGAAAATCCTGCCTTATCTCGACATTCCGTTTCAGCATGCCAGCGAGCGCATCCTGAAGCTGATGAAGCGCCCTGCGGCGACGGAAAATGTGCTGGAGCGCATTCGGCGCTGGCGGGAGATCTGCCCTGACCTGACATTGCGCAGCACTTTCATTGTCGGATTTCCTGGCGAGACCGAGGAGGATTTCGAGCAGTTGCTCGATTTTCTTGATGTGGCGCAACTGGATCGTGTGGGCTGTTTTGCCTATTCGCCGGTCAAGGGCGCGGTGGCCAACGAGTTGCCGAATCCGGTTCCGGAAGAAATCAAGCAGGATCGGCTGGCACGTTTCATGGACTTCCAGTCACGGATCAGTGCCGATCGACTGGAATCGCGGGTGGGGCGCCGCGAGCAGGTGCTGGTCGATGAGGTGGTAGAGGAAGGCGCGGTCGCCAGGAGTCGTGCCGATGCGCCGGAAATCGATGGTCAGGTATTCATTGATGGCGCAACCCACCTGAAAGTGGGGGATTGGGTGGATGTCGTCATTGAGGAGGTCGATGAGCATGACATGTGGGCCCATCTCGCTCATTGAATCGGGACCCGACAGTAGCCTATTGCCCGGTCCCTTTCGTGGATTCAGTTAGTGATGGTGATGTCCACCCGGGCCATGAACATGGCCGTGTTCCAGCTCTTTGGCGGTGGCATCCCGAATCTCGGTGACCTCGACATCGAAGGTCAGCGTGATGCCAGCCATGGGGTGATTGCCATCAAGAATAACCTCGTCGCCATCCACGTCGATAACCGTGACCAGCTGCATGCCCTCCGGTGACTGCGCTTGAAACTGCATGCCGGGGACAATCTGGTCCACGCCCTGAAAGGAGCTCTTCGGGACCGACTGCACCATTTCATTATCCCGCTCACCGTAGCCGTCTGCAGGGGCGACGGTAACGCTGAATTTGTCGCCCACAGCCCGGCCAATCAGGGCGCTCTCCAGGCCAGGGATGATGTTGCCCAGTCCGTGCAGGTAGGCCAACGGTTCCTGACCTTCGGAACTGTCAAGGATGTCGCCGTCATCGTTGGTGAGTTTGTAGTGGATGGAAACGACCTTATTGTTTGCAATCTGCATGAATGTCTCGATACTCGTGAATTTGAGGCGGCATGATAGCGGGTTTGCTCAGCAAGGACACTTTTTGCCAGCGCTTGTCCGGTAAGTTAATATTCGCGGCGTTTCTCCATTCACTTCTGCAGATGGAAATCCTCTGTCCATTCTTACGTTCATCAAAAAACTTCTAGCGCCTTCTCCGCTGGTTGAGACGCCTTCGGCGATCCTCAGTGAAGGCTTGCCGCGGGTCTATAGCCGCTCGGAGCACAATATTTCCCGATCGCTGGTGAGCGAAAATGCGCTGAAAGTGCTTTATCGGCTGAAAAAGGCAGGCTTTGAAGCCTATCTGGTTGGTGGGTGTGTCCGCGATTTGCTCCTGGGGCGTGAGCCTAAAGATTTCGATGTCGTCACGGATGCACATCCAGAGCAGATTCGATCCGTATTTCGCAACTGCCGTTTGATCGGTCGCCGCTTTCGTCTGGCCCATGTTCACTTTGGCCAGGAAATTATCGAGGTCGCCACATTTCGCGCCCTGCAAACTGAAGAAGCGCAGACCGATCGAGTTCTCGAAAATGGTCGCATACTCCGTGACAATGTCTACGGCACGATCGAGGAAGATGCGTTTCGACGCGATTTTTCCGTTAATGCACTTTATTACAACATCAATGATTTTTCCGTCGTTGATTTCGTCGGTGGCATGGAGGATCACCGTGCTTGCGTGATGCGTCTGATCGGCGATCCCGAGAAGCGTTATCGCGAAGATCCTGTTCGAATGCTGCGCGCGGTCCGTTTCGCCGTGAAGCTGGGTTTTACCATTCACGAGGATTCCGCCGAGCCGATTCCACGCCTAGCCAAATTGCTCCGGGAAATACCGGCGGCGCGGCTGTTTGATGAGGTCATGAAGCTGATGCTGTCCGGTTATGCCGTGCAGACCTTCGAGCAACTCCGCCATTACGGCCTGTTTGCGGCCCTGTTTCCCGAAACGGAGCGCTGTCTGGGCCAGGAGCCCGAAGGGTTCCCCCTGATTTTTCTGGCGAAATCACTGGAGCGAACGGATAGTCGGATCGCCGAACATAAGCCTGTGGCGCCTTACTTTCTTTTCGCCGCATTGCTATGGGAGCCGGTTCGGGCCCGCGCCCAGAAGCTGATCGAAGCGGGGCAAAACGCCCTGTTGGCCTATCAGGATGCGGGTAATGAAGTGGTCAATCGTCAGATCCGGCTGATCGCGCTGCCCAAAAGTATTGGTTTGCCGGTTCGAGATGTCTGGTCCATGCAGCCGCGCTTTGAAATGACCCAAGGTGGGCGGCCGTTCCGGTTGTTGGGCCACCCCAAGTTCCGTGCGGCTTACGATTTTCTTGTCCTGCGCGCCGAGACCGGCGAGGCCGATCCCGTGCTGGCGGAGTGGTGGACGCGATTCCAGTCGGCCAATGAAGCCGAACAGAAATCCATGGTGCGCAGCGGTCAGCGGTCCTCCACCAGGACCCGGACACGCAAGCGGCGTCCACGCAAAAAAGCACCAGGTCATGCTCCCAGCTCCTGATGTCCCATCGGTCAGAGTCTTCATCGGTTTGGGGGGTAATCTAGAGCGGCCGGTTGATCACATCAGATCCGCACGAGACGCGATAGCAGCATTACCCCTCGTTCGTGAGGCCGGTTTTTCCAGTCTTTACCGAAGCGCTCCCATGGGGCCGGCGGACCAACCAGACTATGTCAACGCCGTCATGGCCGTGGACACGACCCTGGAACCTTTGCCGCTACTGGATCACTTGCAGGCCATTGAAACGGCGCATGGACGGGTGCGGTTGGGCGAGCGCTGGGGGCCGCGAACGCTGGACCTGGATATTCTGGTTTTCGGCGATCAGGAAATTCGTACAAATCGATTGCAGGTTCCTCACTCCGGCATGACCGAGCGCGAATTCGTGCTTTATCCACTTATGGAGGTAGCGCCGGATCTTGCGGTCCCAGGTTTGGGCTTGCTGAAGAATCTGGTTGATGCCTGTCCTCGCCGGGGGTTGACGGTGATGGCCGATGAGTGAGGTCAGGCCTTGTCTCACGGTGCCTGCATTGCACGAGATAAAGTCGCGGGGTGAAAAAATTGCCGCCCTGACAGCCTATGATGCTTCGTTTGCTGCGGTCATGGAAGCGGCAGGAATCGACATGATACTGGTCGGGGACTCTCTCGGTATGGTGATCCAGGGCCAGGAGACGACCTTGCCGGTCACGCTGGAGCAGATGATCTACCATGCGTCCGCCGTCCGCCGTGGAGCCGCCGCGCCTTTACTGGTGGTAGATCTGCCTTTCATGACTTACGCGTCCGTTTCCCAGGCGCAGGAGAGCGCGGCGCGACTTGTGCGTGAGGCGGGCGCCCAGATGGTCAAGCTGGAGGGAGGGCGGCAACGTGTCGAGATCGTTAATGCGCTGGCGTCGGAGGACATTCCTGTCTGCGCGCATCTTGGCCTTTTGCCCCAGTCCATCCATCGGCTGGGCGGCTATAAGGTGCAGGGCCGCGATGACCACAGTGCCCAGAGACTGCTCGAGGAGGCGATCTTGCTGGAGGAGGCCGGCGCGTCGCTTTTGGTGCTGGAGTGCGTGCCGGCAACCCTCGCCAGTGAGATTACGCTGGCTCTCTCGATACCGACGATTGGCATTGGTGCGGGCGTAGGCTGCGATGGTCAGGTGCTGGTATCCTACGACATGCTGGGTTTGACCTCACGCTGCCCCAGGTTCTGCCGAAATTTCCTGGCAGATGCGCCCGGAATCCGAGAAGCCTTTGCCGCCTATGTGAGTGACGTTCGGGAGCTACGCTTCCCGACGCCCGAGCATAGCTACTGATATATTTCCATCGGGCCTTATGCAGACCTTAGGTTTGATCGCTGAACTGCGTGAGACGATCCATGATTGGCGAGCCGGTGGCGATCGCATCGCCTTTGTCCCCACCATGGGTAATCTGCATGACGGTCATCTTCGCTTGGTCGACGAGGCGCGATGCCAGGCCGATCGTGTGGTGGTCAGTGTTTTCGTGAATCCTTACCAGTTCGGACCGTCCGAGGATTTTGGCGCTTACCCAAGAACTCCGACCGAAGATGCCAGCAAACTCAACGCTGTGGGTGTGGATCTCTTGTACCTGCCTGAAGTTGCCGAAATCTATCCGGACGATCCAGCTCGCATGGCTTTTGCCGAGTTGCCGGGACTTTCTGAGGATTTGTGCGGAATATTCCGGCCGGGTCATTTCCGGGGTGTGGCTACGGTTGTTCTGAAGTTGTTGAATCAGGTTCAGCCAGATTTGGCTGTGTTCGGAGAGAAGGACTATCAACAGTTGACGATCATTCGGCGCATGGTGCGGGATTTGGATCTCCCAGTCGAGATTCGAGGCGTTCCCACCGTCCGTGAACCCACAGGGCTGGCGATGAGCTCGCGAAATGCCTACCTGTCGGAAGATGATCGAGCGACAGCTGGTCTTCTTTACGCCGTGCTTTGTCAGGTGGCGGAGGCGATGCATCTGGGGTGTCGGAATTTTTCGATGATTGAGGTCCAGCAAACAACGGCTCTGACCGAAGCTGGATTCAAGGTCGATTATTTTGCGATTCGACGTCAGGAAGACTTGCTGATGCCTCGCCCGGAAGATGCCCGCCTAGTGGTGCTTGTTGCGGCAAGGCTGTGCCGAACGCGTCTCATCGATAACCTCAAGGTTTGTCTGGATCACCCTTTCTGAGGTCAGCAAGTTGATGCCCGATGGCGGCCTCGATGATATCGTTCCGGACGAATCGATGGGCCTCCAGCCGCACGAAGTCGGCAAACTGGGTGGCGATGGCGGATAGCCGTTTGCCCGCACGGTGCACCATGAACCACTGGCGCATGATCGGGAATGATTCCACATCAAGAACCACCAGCCTTCCGCCCTCGAGTTCTCGCTCGAGCGTGTGTATCGATACGATGCCCAGGCCCAGGCCTTCTTCTACGCCTTGCTTAATGGCTCCATTGGTATTCATTTCCATGCTCACCGTGAGGTGAACGCCACGTTCGGCCAGAAATCGTTCCACAGAATTGCGCGTTCCGGAGCCGATTTCCCGCATGATGAAGGTTTCATTTGAGAGCTCCTTGAGCGCGATATTCTTTTTTCCGGACAGGGGGTGTCCCGCCGGCGCGATGATGACCAACGGGTTTTTGAGGAAGGATTCGGCTTCAAGATCCTGAGTGTCTGGTGGTTGTCCCATCAGCAGGAGGTCGGCTTCGTTATCCTCTAGATTTTGCAACAGCCCCTTGCGATTGGTGACCTTGAAGCTGACGCGGACCTTGGGATGGCGTCTGCAAAATTCGCCCAGCAACCGAATGGCGAAGTAGTGGACGGTATTGGCCACCGAGACATTCAGTCGGCCGGTTTCAGTCCCCTTCAGTTCTTCAATGAGCTGCTCTGCCTCGTCCAGTTGCTGGGCGATGTTACGACTCAACTGGTATAACTCTGCACCGGCCTGGGTCAAGTAGATCTTTTTGCCCAATCGTTCGAACAGCGGAAGGCCAACAGCTTCTTCGAACTGCTTGATCTGCATCGAGACGGCGGGTTGTGTCAGGAAAAGTTCCTCGGCGGCCCGCGTGAAGCTAAGTCGTTTTGCGACCCGCTCGAATACCTTGAGTTGTCTAAGGGTGATGTTCATGGGGAGGCTCCCGTAAATTCATCAGTGATTATTTATCTTATCGGTAAAAAAATCTGACTTCTTCTTATACGAGAGAGGCTTTAGAGTGTCCACCCCAAAGAGCGGGACACTGTGTTTCCGTCCGCAATGATTTCCATGAGCGATCCTCAATCTGGGTTGGACCTAGCCGTTTGCGGTAGATCGTGACAAACCCGGTGTCTCTGATGGATAATTCTGCGTTCCATATTTATCAACAATCTTAAGGAGAACATCATGCCCTCGCGCCGAGAACTTGCAAACGCCATCCGCGCATTGAGCATGGACGCCGTACAGAAAGCGAATTCCGGACATCCCGGAGCGCCTATGGGAATGGCCGACATTGCCGAGGTTTTGTGGAATGACTATATGCGCCACAACCCGGTCAATCCCAAATGGCCCGATCGCGATCGTTTTGTGCTGTCCAATGGGCATGGTTCGATGCTGATTTATTCCCTGTTACACCTGACAGGCTATGCCCTTCCGATTGAAGAACTGAAAAAATTCCGTCAGCTGCATTCTAAGACGCCGGGTCACCCGGAATACGGCTATGCGCCCGGTGTAGAGACGACAACCGGTCCTCTGGGCCAGGGTATTACCAATGCGGTGGGCATGGCTTTGGCCGAGCGAACACTGGGCGGTCAATTCAACAAGCCAGGGCACAAGATCGTTGATCATTTCACCTATGTATTCCTGGGTGATGGCTGTCTGATGGAAGGCATCTCTCACGAAGCCTGCTCGCTGGCTGGCTCCATGAAGTTGGGCAAGCTAATCGCCTTCTACGACGACAACAACATCTCCATCGATGGGGAAGTGCGCGGACATGGCGACACCCCGGGCTGGTTCCTGGATAACACCCCCAAGCGCTTTGAAGCTTATGGATGGCATGTCATACCGAAGGTGGATGGCCATGATCCCGAAGCAATCAAGAAAGCGATTGAAGAAGCTCGCAAGGTCACCGACAAGCCAACGATCATTTGCTGCCAGACCATTATCGGTTTTGGTTCACCCAACAAACAAGGCAAGGAAGAGTGTCACGGCGCCGCACTGGGTAACGACGAAATCGCTTTAACTCGCGAAAATCTGGGCTGGAAGCATGCCCCGTTCGAGATTCCCGGCGACATCTACGAAGGGTGGGATGCCAAGGAGATTGGTGCCAAGGTTGAAGGCGACTGGAATGACCGCTTCGAGAACTATCGTCGCGAATTCCCGGAATTGGCGACGGAGTTCGAGCGTCGCATGTCCGGTGAGTTGCCCAAGGATTGGGCCGAAAAATCCGCTGCATTCGTTGCGAAGGTCAACGAGAAAGGCGAAACCATCGCCAGCCGCAAGGCCTCCCAGAACACCCTGAACGGCTTTGGGCCATTGCTGCCTGAGTTGCTTGGCGGCTCCGCCGACCTGGCGGGTTCCAACCTGACGCTCTGGTCTGGTTGCAAAGATGTCAATGCGCCGGGTCACGACGGAAATTACGTTTACTATGGCGTGCGTGAATTCGGCATGTCGGCGATCATGAACGGGGTCGCGGTTCATGGCGGTTTCATCCCGTATGGCGCTACCTTCTTGATGTTCTCTGAGTACGCTCGGAACGCCATTCGCATGGCGGCGCTGATGAAGGCTCCCGTCATCTATGTGTACACCCATGACTCTATAGGTCTCGGCGAAGACGGTCCTACTCACCAGCCTGTTGAACAGACAGCCACGTTGCGTATGGTGCCAAATCTGCACGTTTGGCGTCCGTCGGATGCGGTTGAATCCGCAGTTTGCTGGAAGGCTGCTGTTGATCGCAAGGATGGCCCCAGCTGCCTGATCTTCTCACGTCAGAATCTGCCGCATGTGAGCCGGTCTGCCGAGCAAATCGCGGGTATTGGCAAAGGGGGTTATGTTCTCCGCGATTGTGCGGGCACCCCGGATGCAATCATCATCGCCACCGGTTCCGAAGTCGAGTTGGCGGTAAAGGCTCAGGAAGCACTGGCCGAGAAGGGCAAAAATGTTCGTGTTGTGTCAGTGCCATCGACCAATGTGTTTGACGCCCAAAGCCAAGCCTACCGTGATTCGGTCCTGCCGCCCGCTGTAAAGTGTCGCGTGGCTGTCGAGGCGGGTGTCAGTGATGGCTGGTACAAGTATGTGGGGTTTGACGGCAAGGTCATCGGGCTTGATCGTTTTGGTGAGTCTGCTCCCGCAGGCGAACTTTTCAAGGAGTTCGGCTTTACGGTTGAAAATGTTGTAAAGACTGTCGAAGGACTTTTCTAAAACCCTAACTGAGCCCGACTCTTCAAAAGTCGGGCTCAATGAAGTAATCATAGAGGAACCAAAATGGCGTTAATCTCTTTGAGGCAGCTGTTGGATCATGCAGCTGAAAACAACTATGGCGTACCTTCGTTCAATGTGAATAACCTGGAACAAATCCAGGCGATTCTCGAAGCCGCCAAGGAAACCGATAGCCCTGTAATCGTCCAGATTTCCGCAGGTGCCCGCAAATATGCCGGTGAGCCCTTCCTGCGTCACCTGATGTATGCGGCCCTGGAAATGTATCCGGAAATCCCGATCTGTGTGCACCAGGATCACGGCGCGTCTCCGGCCGTGTGTTTCCGTTCGATTCAGAGCGGATTCAGCTCCGTCATGATGGACGGCTCATTGAAGGAGGACGCAAAAACTCCAGCGACATACGAATATAACGTGGAAGTCACCAGCCGAGTTGCCGAACTGGCTCATGCCTGTGGCGTTTCCGTTGAAGGCGAGTTGGGATGCCTGGGTTCATTGGAAGGAACTGGCGATCATTCCCAATTGCTGACTGATCCCGAGGAAGCGGCTGATTTTGTGAAGAAAACCAAGGTCGATGCACTGGCCATTGCTATCGGTACTTCTCACGGCGCCTATAAGTTCACCCGTCCTCCGACCGGTGACATTTTGGCCATTGACCGCGTCAAGGCCATTCATGCCCGTATCCCAAGCACCCATCTGGTCATGCATGGCTCTTCCTCGGTCCCTCAGGACTGGTTGAAGATCATCAATGAGTATGGCGGTGATATGGGTGAAACCTATGGCGTTCCAGTAGAGGAAATTGTCGAAGGTATCAAGCATGGGGTCCGCAAGGTGAACATTGACACGGATCTGCGTATGGCTTCAACAGGCGCGATGCGCAAGTTCTTCGCTGAGAATAAAAAGGAATTTGACCCGCGCAAATTCCTTGCTGCCGCCACTCAAGGAATGAAGCAGATCTGCAAGAACCGTTACGAAGCTTTCGGTACCGCTGGTAACGCGGCAAAAATCAAGCCGTTGAGCTTGGCCCAAATGACAGATCTATACGCTGCCGGAAAGCTGGATCCAATTATCAAATAAACCCGATTCATTTAGATCGGCAAGCAAAACGGGTCAGGTACCAAAAGTGCCTGGCCCGTTTTTACATGGTGTCGGTTGACAGGGCGCAATCATCTGGCTTCGTGATTCATCCATTGCACCCGGTAAGGATATTAATCAGCTGAACGTGAAGGCTGTCGCGGGTAATTGAGAATCTTAGGCCAGTCGAACGCCGCTGGTCGAAAAGATCATCGCCCATATCAACGAACTGTTTCAGGGCGAACTGACCGACGAAAACAAGCAGGGTTATGACAATGACTTGCTTCAAGACCAAAGGTGCTGCAGCCCGAAATTCTAATCCAGCTTGTGGCCATCAACACCAAGCCGCAGTTCGGTGGTTCGCCCGACCTCACAGTAATCTCGCTGAAAAACAGAGGTCAGCCCCGTAGCGGCGAGTCCGGGATATTTTTCAAGCCTCCCAAAAGGGCCAGGGTCGGACGGTTTGCCGGCGGGCGGTTTCAAGGACCAAGTGCAACATGGGTTAATGCAGTAGGCCCTCTGACTTCTGAGGCATTTGCAGTATACCGTTGTACATTTGGGGAGTTATCCAAAATCCAGACTCTCGCGATTCATCGCTGATCTCAAGGTAATGTCTTAGCAAGGGTTTCTTCATGGCCGACCAGTCTGTAGCCGACACCCAGCTCGGTGATGAGATATTTTGGCCTCGCTGGATCGGACTCCAGCTTGTGGCGAAGGAGCCTCATATAGATCCGGAGATATTGCAGATCATCGACATGCTCCGGTCCCCAGACTGTTTTTAGCAGTTGACTGTGTGTGACAACCAGATTTGCGTTATCGATGAGCGCGCTCAGCAAGCGATATTCGATGGGCGTCAGCGAGACTTCGTTTCCGGCTTTCATGACCCTTCTAGAGGTCATATCCGCCTCCAGATCGCCCATTCGGAAAACGAGGCGCTCGGGCAGTTTTTTTGATGAACGACGCAGCAGGGCACGGATTCTTGCTTCCAGTTCTCCCGGTCCAAAGGGCTTGGTGATGTAATCGTCCGCGCCCGCATTGAGCGTTTCGATCTTGTCCTGTTCGCTAGCTCGCGCCGAAAGGATGAGGATGGGTGCTTGAGAAATCAGACGAACCGCATGTACGACCTCCACGCCGTCCATGTCCGGAAGCCCCAGGTCAAGGACTACCAAATCAGGTGGTTGGCTTCTTAAGCAGGCAATACCCGTTGACCCCGTATCTGCCTCGGCCACTGTCCAGCCCAAGACACCTAAGCGACTTTTGAGAATGCGCCGGGTTTGCGGGTCATCCTCTATCAAGAGAAGAAGTCCGCTTTCCTTATGCATGGGGCTGTTCCGGGCCTTCAGCCAACTCTTTCAGCAAGGGTTGATCAATGATTGGGAGTCTTAATTCAAAGAGACTGCCTCCGCCGCACCTTGATTTCATGGTAATTCCTCCATCATGGGCTTCCATGATGGATCGACAGAGCGCTAGACCGAGGCCAACCCCGGTTTGAGGGCTTTCGGGACTCAAACGGTGAAATTTTTCGAATAATTGTTCCCTCTGCTCCTGGGGTATGCCCGGTCCGCGATCAGCCACTGTAAGGCGCACTATTCCAAGTTCAGGGTATGCGCAAATCTCAATCGGACTTTCGGACGATGTGTACTTGATGGCATTATCTATCAGGTTGATGAGAACCTGTTGGAGCAGCACGGCATCAACTCTGACTAGTGGCAATGTATCCGGAATACGCAGAATGACTTCCCGCCCTTCCAAAGCGGCGTCCAAACGCGCCAATGCACCACCGAGAATTTCCTCAATCGCATTCCACTCGAGGTGTGGAGCCAGCTTGCCCGAAGTCAACCGGGCCATGTCCAGAATCTTGCTCATCAAGTCGGCCATATGTTGTGCTTCATCCTGAATGGCGGTTGTGAACTCATGCCTTGTGGCGACAGTTAAGGTGTCATCCTGTTCCACCAAAGCGCTGGCTGCGCCCAGAATACGGGTCAAAGGGGTGCGCAAGTCATGGGATATGGCGCTTAGCAATGAATTTCGAAGGGCCTCCGACTCGACCTGTAATGAGGATTCATTGGCCTGCTTCGAGAGGCGCACGCGTTCGAGACCCTGCGCAATTTGGCTGATGAACGTCTCAAAAAAACGCAATTCTTCAAGGTCGCCGTGGGCTAGGGTAAAACCCGGAGCGATAACCAGTATTCCCTGAACCCCAACTTGACCGGGCAGGGGCACGTAAAGTGGTTCTTTGGCACCCCCTGAAATTTTCAACTCGACAAGCGGCGTTGAGTACATTTGTCGCACGCGATTTATATCGATATAGGCAGGTAAGCTGGCTTCGCCTTGGTGAAAGAGTTTCCCCAGCGACTCTGATTTAACTTGAATCAGGACCGAATCTGAACCAAATTCATTCGCGATGCGCTCAGCGGCAACTTTCTGAATGTCATATTCATTGCGGGCACCCGAAAGGGCCTCACTCAGAAAATGCAAAACCTTGGCGCGTTTCACCCGCTGAGCGGCTAATTCAGCCTGGGAGCGCAGTTTCTCGACAAGATTGCCGGTGACATGGGCGACCACCAACATGACAGCCAAACCCATCATGTTATTCAGGTCTGTGATAGCCAACGAAAATATGGGTGGTGCGAAGAAGAAGGCGAACGCGGGTGCACTCAAAAGGGAAGCCAATATCGAGGGACCCCGTCCAAATCGACTGGCTACCAGAAATACGCCGAGCAGATAAATCAAAAGGATGCTGGCCGATCCAATAATGTGCCGTAGCGGCCAGTCAATCAGGGTGCAAATGATTGGGGCGGCGACCCCCCATACATAGGCGATAAATCCATGCCTGCGAGGGGATAACAGGTTCACGCCGTCAGAAATAACGAGCATTCACTACAAAATGGACGGCAATGGCCGCGAAGTAGCCGAGCAGGATGACCGGACACCATTTCAAATGGCTGGCGAAGTTGTACTTACCCTTGGTCATCCCCAAGAGCCCAATGCCGGGTGCGGAACCGATAGCGAGAAGACTGCCCCCGACGCCTAGCGTGAGAGTCACCAGGAGCCATTGTCCATGAGGAAGGTCGGGATGCATGTTCAGGACAGCAAACATGAGGGTGCCATTGTCCACAAACGCCGAAGATAAGCCGATGAAGATATTGGCCAGGGTGACGCTATGTTGGCCATACAGCCAACTAGAAACTGCATCGAGGTAGCCGATGAAGCCAAGCCCTCCAATACCGACCATGGCCCCATAAAAGAACAGTAGCGTGTCCCATTCCAGTCGACCTGTCTTCTCAAAGAAGGCATAACTCTGCTTTCTTTTGTGATCCATCAACACATCTTCAGAGAGGTCTGGTTCGCTCGAAATGTGTGACAGAGAGGTCTTCATGAGGAAATACTCGAAGAACTGAAGTAGCGCAAAACCCGCCATCATGCCGGCTGCCGGTGGAAGGTCCAGCACCATATTGAAAATAACGGCAAAGGCGATGGTCAGACCAAACAAGAAAATGATCCGCTTTGTCCCACGTGGCAGATCAACCGCTTCCACGACAAGATCGGGTTTCCCCTTTGGCACAGCGAAGTGCATGATTCCGGCCGGCACTAAGAAGTTAACCACGCAAGGCAGGAATAATGTCAGGAATTCGGTGAACTTCAATACGCCCCCTTGCCAGACGAACAAGGTGGAAATGCCACCGAGAGGGCTAAAGGAACCTCCCGCATTACAGGCCACCACAATATTGATGCAAGCCAGCGAGACAAACTTGGGGCTATCGCGTCCCACAGCGACCACCACGGCTCCCATGAGCAGCCCGGAAGTAAGTCCATTAACGACGCTAGAAATGAAGAAAACAAGAATTCCGGTGATCCAGAAAAGCGGGCGATAACCGAGATTTAGTCTAACTAGCTTCAGCCTAAGTGCATCGAATACGTTCATGTCCTCCATCACATTCAAGTAAGTCATAGAGACGAGGATGAAAAGTAACAGCTCGATGTATGCCAACAAGTTTTCTCGGAAGGCTTGGATGGCAAGGTGCGTGTCGCCATGCTGGCGATATACGATGAGAATGGCTACCCAGACCAGAGATGCCCCAAAGAGCATAGGCTTTGACTTTCTGAGGTAGGTGACATCCTCCAGCATGGCGAAGACGTAGGCGAGTACCACCGCGACCAGCGAAAAGTAGCCGGCCCAGGAGTGAGTCAGGTCAAGTGGCTTGGGTGTTTCCACTGTTACAGCAAAGCTAAGCAGGGGGGTCAAAAACAGCAATAAGCCAGCTAGCCACTGGCTACCTGCGACTCTCAACATCCTAACCATCCTGTGTTGATTTCATCAGAAAGGCTGATAGTCAGGGTCCAAAAAATTGATTCGCTTAACAAGTTTGCTTTTTTTGTCGACGATGAGGCTTTGGGGCTGCCAATGGCGGACTTGGTGACGCTATCAAACATACCGAGAACCAGGATTCTTGAGAAAGCCCGATGTTAGGAGAGAACACATAAAAATCGCATAAAAATGGGGCAAAGAAATAACTTCATTGATCTCTGCTTGCCTTTAACAGCCCCGGTGGTTAAGGTGCGCGGCTATTTTCATTCTTGTACACGGGAGACGGCGAGTTGACTCATGCAGCCACACGGTAGCGAAAACAAGGGCCTGGTCATTGCCGCGCTGGGGGTGGTTTTCGGCGATATAGGTACCAGCCCGCTCTACACGCTCAAGGAATGCTTTGGTGGTGACCATGCGATGACCGCCACGCCGGCCAATATTCTCGGCATCCTGTCATTGGTGTTCTGGTCGATCCTGATTGTCATTTCCCTGAAATACGTGGTTTTCATCATGAAAGCCGACAACAAGGGTGAAGGCGGCATCATGGCCTTGATGTCCCTAGTGTTTCAGAAAGCCCAAATCAGTGCTCAGATGCGTTATTTCCTGCTCCTCTTGGGGCTGATAGGAGCCGCCCTGTTTTACGGCGATGGCATCATTACCCCAGCCATTTCTGTACTTAGTGCCGTCGAGGGTTTGGAGGTGCTCAAACCTGCATTGCATCCTTACATCATTCCGATTGCCGTGGCGGTCCTACTGATTCTATTTAGATCGCAGCAGCATGGTACCGAGAGGGTGGGAGGCTTATTCGGACCGATCATGATCGTCTGGTTCGTCTGTCTAGCTGGCTTCGGAATCCGAAGTTTGTTAGAGGCGCCCGTGGTGCTTGAGGCGATTAATCCCGCTAATGCCGTGGATTTTTTCATCCGCAATGGATGGCATGGGGCTTTGGTGCTTGGCGCTGTCGTGCTGTCTGTCACCGGGGGCGAAGCCCTGTATGCAGACATGGGGCATTTTGGAAGGAGTCCTATTCGCAAGGCATGGTTCTTTGTCGCTTTGCCTGCCCTTGTGCTCAATTACTTTGGCCAGGCCGCCCTGCTGATTCGGGACCCTTCGGCGATTCATAATCCCTTTTACCTGACGGTTCCCGCCGGTTGGCTCACGTTCATGATTGTTCTGGCGACGCTGGCCACGGTCATTGCCTCGCAAGCAGTAATCTCGGGGGCGTTCTCCCTCACCGCTCAGGCGATCCAGTTGGGATTTTGTCCGCGCCTCACAATCAAATACACCTCGGAGGGCGAGATGGGGCAGATCTATGTGCCCGCCATCAATGGATTGCTCATGGTTGGTGTGATTGCCTTGATTCTGGCCATGAGATCGTCATCCAACCTCGCTGCCGCCTATGGGATTGCCGTGACGGGTACCATGGCCATCGATACGATTCTGGCTTTTGTTGTGGTACTTAGCCTCTGGAAATGGAACCCTTACATCAGCACCCTAGTAGCGTTGGGTTTCCTGGTGATTGACCTTGCCTTTTTTGGGGCCAATATTCCTAAGATCCCGGAGGGAGGTTGGTTTCCGCTGGCTATCGGAGGCCTCGTATTCATGCTTTTGAGTACGTGGAAGCGGGGCCGGACGATGCTGCAGGAGAAACTCCAGGAACAGGCGATGCCTGTTGATGAGTTTTTGGCTGTACTTCAGAAGGACCCGCCCGTGGCTGTCAAGGGAACGGCGGTTTACATGACCACCAGCCGGCAGGGAATCCCGGTGCCGCTGCTCAACAACCTTCGGCATAACCATGTGATGCACGACAACGTGATCATTCTCAGCGTCATCACCGAGCCAACGCCGCGAGTGGCGCCCGAAAAGAGACGAACAGTGCATAAACTCGCCGATTCGTTGTTCCGCATTAATCTGCATTATGGATTTGCCGAATCTCCGAATATTCCCAAGTCACTTCGGTCCAGCAGCAGAGAAATCGATATTGTCCCGGAAGACACCTACTTCTTCATCAGTCGCGAAATGCTGTTGGCTGTGCCCTCCCCAAAGATGGCGTTCTGGCGCATTCGTCTGTTCATTACCATGGCCAGGAATGCCGGGTCAGCTGCCCGATATTTCCAGATTCCATTCAATCGGGTAGTCGAGTTAGGGACTCAAGTGATGATCTAATCTTTATCAGTGGGGGGCGGAAGCCTTAAACTTTATTCGTTGTGGCCACCGGGGTTGACCTCCAGCTTGCACTCCCGGGTGTCTGCATCCCAATGACCCAATGCGTCCAGACACACGTCTTCTTCAGTGACTATTGAGGCATTGTCCAGGGTCAAAAGTAAGCAGAGAAAGAGTAGCGCGGTCAGGACGAAGCGCATCTCGTGAGAGTCAGGAATTCTTGCTTCTTGCATGGTTAAGTTAAGCATCTACCGGAATCAAATGATGGCTGAATATTACCGTGCCCTGAGAAGATGAATGGCTTGAAGCCGATTTCTTAGCAGTCAACGGGTCATTCTGCCGCCAGCACGCAATCCCAAAACCGTCATGTTTGGTCGCATAAATGTAGGTGGATGCAAAATGCAGTTGGAGCCTGATTCCGTGAGCGGGTTGTTTGGATTAAAGCAGATGAAAATACAATGAACATGAAGTTCAGTGTTTCAGGCACCGACGGCGCAGCGCGGCGCGGTGAGTTGGCGTTTCCTCGTGGCACCGTCCAGACGCCGGCGTTTATGCCGGTCGGGACCTATGGCACGGTCAAGGCGATGACACCGGAGGAGCTTCGGGAGATCGGGGCCGAGATTATCCTGGGTAACACCTTCCATCTCATGTTGCGGCCTGGCACCGAGATCATCCGCAAGCATGGGGATCTGCATGTCTTCATGCACTGGAACGGGCCAATCCTGACGGATTCGGGCGGTTTCCAGGTCTTCAGTCTGGGCGCGATGCGGAAAATTACCGAGGCCGGGGTCAAGTTTCAGTCACCGGTGAATGGCGATAGCGTCTTTCTGGGGCCGGAAGAGTCGATGGCGGTCCAGCACGCGCTGGGGTCCGACATCGTGATGATTTTCGACGAGTGCACACCCTTTCCCGCCACCTGGGAGCAGGCGCGGGACTCGATGCAGTTGTCGCTGCGCTGGGCCGAGCGGAGCCGAATCGCCCATGGCGACAGCGAGGCGGCGCTGTTCGCTATTGTGCAGGGTGGCATCTACGAAGATTTGCGGCAGGAGTCCGCCAGCGGTCTCAAGGCCATCGGTTTTGACGGCTATGCGATTGGAGGCCTCTCAGTCGGTGAGCCCAAGGAGGACAGGGCCCGGGTTCTGAAGGCGGTGGTGCCGACCTTGCCCGACGACAAGCCGCGTTATCTGATGGGGGTGGGCACCCCCGAGGATATCGTCGAAGCCGTGTGTGCCGGCATCGATATGTTCGATTGCGTGATGCCCACGCGCAATGCCCGCAATGCCCACATCTTTTCCCGTCATGGCACCCTGCGTCTGCGCAACAGCCTGTATCAGGACGATATCCGTCCCTTGGACGAGGCCTGTGGCTGTTACACCTGCCGGCATTACAGCCGGGCCTATCTGCGCCATCTCGACAAGTGCGCGGAGATTCTAGGTGCTCGGCTCAATACCATCCATAACCTTTATTATTATCAGGAGTTGATGGCGGGTCTTCGCGCCGCGATTGCCGGCGGAACCCTGGACGCTTTCGTGGGCGAATTCTACCGACTGCGAGAAAGTTCCCCAGCTTCTGTGGCATAATTCGCGGCTTTAACGTCTTTGTCTCAGGAGCACCGATCATGAGTTTTTTCATCTCAGATGCCTTAGCTGAAGCGGGTCCCGCCGCCCAGGACCCTGGCCTGGTAGGCATGATCCTGCCGCTCGGCATCATGGCCGCGTTCTTTTTCCTGTTCATCCTGCCGCAACAGCGCAAAACCAAGGAGCACAAGAAAATGATCGATGCCTTGAGCAAGGGCAGTGAGGTGGTCACGACCGGCGGTCTGCTGGGCCGCATCGTCGAGCTGGATGACAACTTCGTGCAGCTGGAACTGGCCGATAATGTCCAGGTGCATGTCCAGCGGGCCGCCGTGCAATCGCTGCTGCCCAAAGGCACTTTCAAGGCCAGCAAGAAAAAATCGGACAAGCCGTAATCCCGACTCTTCTTCCCGCTGATTCCCCTCCCGGACATCACGCTCATAGGCAGCCAACATGCGTAATCATTTTCCACTCTGGAAAAACATCCTGATTCTTCTCATTCTCGGCCTGGCGGCGATTTATTCGCTGCCGAACTTCTTCGGCGAGGATCCTTCGGTACAGTTGTCGCCCGCCAGAGGGTCGGCGCTGGATCAGGCGCTGGTGACGCAAGCGGAGAAGGCCATTGCCGATGCGGGTCTCAAGACCAAGGCTGTGGAGTTGAGTGAAAAGCGCCTACTGGTGCGTTTCGCCGACACCGATGCTCAGCTGAAGGCCGCCGATGCGCTGAAAGCCGCGTATGGCGATCGCTACACCGTGGCCTTGAACCTGGCGCCGGCGACCCCGAACTGGTTGCGCAAGATTGGTGCCGATCCCATGTATCTGGGTCTCGACCTTCGCGGCGGTGTGCATTTCATGATGCAGGTCGACATGGAAGCCGCCATCAAGCAGGCCGAAGAACGTTATGCCGAGGACATCCGGACGATGCTGCGTGACAGCAAAATCCAGTATCTGTCAGTGGATCGCGACAATCACGCCATTCAGATCAAGTTTCAGGATGCCGCAACGCTGGGTCAGGCCGAAAACACGCTCAAACGTGAAATGCGTGGGCTGATGTTCTCGGAGGAGGGTAATGCTCTTGTAGCCCGGATGACGGATGCCGACGTGCGGGAGATTCGCCGCCTGGCGGTCGCGCAGAACGTGACCACCCTGCGCAATCGTGTCAACGAGCTGGGTGTGGCCGAGCCGGTGATCCAGCAGCAGGGCGAAGACCGGATTGTTGTCCAGTTGCCCGGTGTGCAGGATACGGCCCGTGCCAAGGAAATTCTTGGCGCTACGGCGACGCTGGAATTTCGTATGGTGGACACCGATCACCCCACACCGACCGACGAGACCAAGACACCGATTGGCTCCAAGCTGTACAAGGATCGCCAGGGTAAGCCGGTCCTGTTACAGCGGAAGATAATCGTCACTGGTGACCAGATTATCGACGCGTCCTCGGGTCTGGAACAGCAATCCGGCTCGGCGGCCGTCTTCATTACCCTGAACGGCCCGGGTGCCCGCAAGATGGCGGATACCACCAAGGAAAATATCAACAAGCCAATGGCCGTGGTCTACATCGAGAACAAGACCGAGACCAAGGACGTCAATGGCCAGAAAGTCACGACCCGGAAGACGGTCGAGGAAGTCATTAACATCGCGACCATTCGTGACCGATTCAGCAAGCGGTTCCAGATCAGCGGTCTGGACGGAACGGACGAAGCTCGTAACTTGTCCCTGTTGCTGAGATCCGGTGCCTTGGCGGCGCCGGTCGATATTGTCGAGGAACGTACCGTCGGGCCGAGCCTCGGCAAGGAAAACATCAAGCAGGGTTGGCGCTCTTTCCTTATTGGTTTCAGTCTCGTAGCGCTCGTGATGCTTGTTTATTACAAAGTGTTCGGTGTGGTCGCCAACCTGACCTTGCTATTCAATGTGGCGTTGATTCTGGCGATCCTTTCTGCGCTGCAGGCCACGCTGACTCTGCCGGGGATTGCCGGTATCACGCTGACGGTCGGTATGGCGGTTGATGCCAACGTACTGATCTACGAGCGCATCAAGGAGGAGTTGAGAAACGGTACCTCACCACAGTCGGCGATTTACGCGGGTTTTGATCGAGCTTTCGCAACGATTTGGGATTCTCATGTCACCAATCTCATTGCGGCTATCATGCTATTCGGTATTGGCTCAGGACCCGTCAAGGGTTTCGCCGTTACACTGACTATCGGCATCATTACTTCGCTCTTCACTGCCATCAGTTGTACACGAATGATGGTTAACTTCATTTATGGCCAGAGGCGCGGCGCTAAACTCTGGATTTAACGGACCAATCCCTTTTTCTGGGGCCAGAAAGCGAACCTGCCATTAGGAGTACAAAGTCTTGTCAGCACAAAACCCCACAGCGCGAACACTGAATATCGATTTCATGAAATGGAGAGGGGTCGCCGTGATCGCCTCTTTAGTACTAAGTCTGTTGGCGATCATTTCGCTAGGTTGGCATGGCTTGAATTTTGCTGTCGACTTTACCGGTGGTACAGTCATTGAAGTGAAATATGCCGATGCGCCTGACCTCAATGAAATCCGCTCAAATCTGGAGGAAGTCGGGTTCACCAGCCCCACCGTTCAGAATTTTGGCACGACCAGGGATGTCCTGATTCGGCTTGCGCCGCTGGACAAGGAGAGCGGAGAAGTTGGCAATGCCTTGCGTGAGAAGGTAGTCGAGGCACTCAATAAAAACCCGGCATTCAAGCCAGAAATTCACCGGATGGAATTCGTCGGTCCACAAGTAGGGGATGAACTGGTTGAAGGTAGCGTTATCGCCCTGATCGCATCTGCTTTTTTTATCGTTTTGTATGTGGCTTGGCGCTTTGAATATCGTTTTGCCTTGGGTGCCATTCTTGCGACCTTGCATGACATCACCATGATCCTCGGATTCTTTTCATTGCTGCAACTGGATTTCGACTTGACGGTATTTGCTGCCGTATTAACTATCATGGGTTACTCGCTTAATGACACCATTGTCGTGTTTGACCGGGTTCGCGAAAACTTTCGCAAAATTCGACGCGCAGATTCACTTGATGTCATCAATATTTCGATTAATGAAACCCTCGGCCGAACCTTGATGACGTCGTTCCTGACTTTTCTGACGGCTGTCGCCATGGCGATCTGGGGCGGTGATGTCCTTCGTAATTTCGGTTTGGCTTTAGTGGTCGGTATATTTGTCGGTACTTATTCTTCCATCTATGTCGCGACCGCGTTGGCGTACAAACTGGGTATTAGCCGTGCCGACATGCTAGAGCCGGAGAAGGAAGGCGCAACTGACGTCAGGCCCTGATTTCATCACTACACCACGCAAAAAGGCCGCTTTGAGTGGCCTTTTTGTTATCTGGGCCTTTGGCCTCTTACTACAACGCTGACTTTTTACCGATGGATATCACGACCCGCATTGCCGAGGAACTCGGCGTCAAGCCCAGCCAGGTTCAGGCCGCCATCCATCTGCTGGATGAAGGGGCGACTGTGCCCTTTATCTCCCGCTATCGGAAGGAAGTCACGGGTGGGCTGGATGATACGCAGCTGCGCAATCTGGAAGCCCGTCTGGGTTATCTGCGTGAACTGGAAGAACGGCGTGCAACCGTGCTGGAGAGCATCCGCGGGCAGGGCAAGCTGACGCCGGAACTGGAGCAGGCCATTCTTGCGGCCGAAACCAAAACCCTGCTGGAGGATTTGTACCTTCCTTACAAAACCAAGCGTCGCACCAAGGCCCAGATTGCGCGGGAGGCGGGCCTGGAGCCACTGGCGCTGGACTTCCTGGCCAACCCGCAATTGAATCCTGAAGAAGAGGCCTTGCGCTATCTGAATCCGGATCTCGGATTTGCCGATGTCGCGGCAGTACTGGACGGGGCGCGGCAGATTCTCATGGAGCGCTTTGCCGAAAACCCGGCGACGGTGGCGGAAATTCGCGAGAAGGTCTGGCAAGAAGGCGTGCTGGTCTCTCATATGGCCGAGGGCAAGGAAATCGAGGGCGCCAAGTTTCGCGATTATTTTGAATACGACGAAGCTATCGCCAAAATCCCTTCGCATCGTGCGCTAGCCCTCTATCGAGGCCGCAATGAAAACATGCTCGACCTCACCCTCAAGCCCGGCAAGGACGACGAGGCCGCTCATGAATCCGCGCAAGGCATCATTGGCCGCAACGAGGGCGTCGCGGCGCAGGGCCGGCCAGCGGATCGCTGGCTGGCGGATTGCGTGCGCTATGCCTGGAAGGTCAAGCTGTTCCCGCGCATCGATCTCGATCTGAAACAGCGGCTCAAAGATGCGGCGGAGGAGGAGGCGATTCGCGTCTTCGCGCTCAATCTCAAGGATTTGTTGCTGGCCGCTCCGGCTGGCCCCCGGGCGACGATGGGGCTGGACCCGGGCCTGAGAACCGGCGTCAAGGTGGCGGTGGTTGACAATACCGGCAAGCTGTTGGACACAGCCACCATTTATCCTCATGTGCCGCGTAATGACTGGGACCGATCCATCGCGATGCTGGCGAATCTGGCCGAAAAGCATCAGGTTGACCTGATCGCCATCGGGAACGGTACCGCCTCGCGGGAGACCGATCAGCTGGCAGCCGATCTGATAAAGCGTCATTCGCAACTCGGGCTGACCCGTATCGTCGTCTCGGAAGCGGGTGCTTCGGTCTATTCGGCCTCGGAACTGGCGGCCCGGGAATTCCCTGATCTGGATGTCTCCCTCCGGGGCGCCGTGTCCATTGCTCGTCGTCTGCAGGACCCGCTGGCGGAACTGGTTAAGATCGAGCCTAAGGCCATCGGGGTCGGCCAGTACCAGCACGATATTAATCAGTCGCATCTGGCCAAAAGCCTGGATGCCGTGGTGGAAGATTGCGTCAATGCCGTCGGCGTGGACGTGAATACGGCGTCCAGCTCACTGCTGCGTTATGTGTCCGGCCTGTCCGCCACGCTTAGCCAGAATATCGTCGACTTTCGCGACCAGAATGGCCCGTTCCATCGCCGTGAGGAGCTGAAAAAAATCCCACGCTTCGGCGACAAGACTTTCGAGCAGGCAGCCGGGTTTCTGCGCATCATGAATGGGGCCAATCCGCTGGATGCATCATCGGTGCATCCGGAAGCCTACCCGGTGGTCGAGCGTATCCTGCGAGATACCGGACAGGACATTCGCTCGCTGATCGGCAATGCGGCGTTTCTGCGCGGCGTTAATGCCGAAACCTTCACCGATCAGCGCTTCGGTTTGCCGACCGTCACCGACATCCTCAAGGAACTGGAGAAGCCTGGCCGCGACCCGCGCCCGGAGTTCAAGACCGCGCAATTCAAGGACGGCGTATCAGAGATCAAGGATCTGAAGCCGGGCATGACGCTGGAAGGGGTGGTCACCAACGTAGCCAACTTTGGGGCGTTCGTGGATATCGGCGTCCATCAGGATGGCCTGGTGCACATCTCCCATCTGGCCGATAGCTTCGTCAAGGACCCGCGCCAGGTGGTCAAGGCCGGCGATGTGGTGAAGGTGAGGGTGCTGGAGGTGGATGCACCGCGTAAGCGCATTGCCCTTAGCATGAAAAGCGATGCGCCCGTGACGGCAAGTCGTGAATCTCGCTCGCAGGAGTCTCCCCGGAGCCGGCCGGACGGCCAGCGGTCCGCCTCGGTCAAGCCGAGGCAGGAAGCCCCGCAACCCGCCGGTGCCATGGCCGATGCGCTCAAGCGCGCCTTGAAGAAGAATCCATAGCGTTCAAATCACCGAAACAGGTTGGGCGGGGGCCAAGTCGGCCCCCTTTTCAGCCTGTGTTCAGAAGGTCTGGGCATTGATAAAGACATGGGCCGCGATCAAGGCGGCATAGCCCAGCAGAATGGCGGGCATCCATTTCAAGTGAATCATGGGGGTACAAACGCCCTTGGCTTGGCCCAGGAGTGCCACGCCCGCCGCGGACCCGACCGACAGCAGACTGCCGCCTAGGCCGGCGGTAAGCATTACCACATCAGCGCCTTGGATTAGCGCAGTTCTATGACTTCTTGCAGGACCACCACAAGATAAGCTAACACGAAAACCGTTAGCGCAAAAAAGCCAAGCCAATGCGAAGTCAGATCGAGCGTATTGTCATGGATAAAGGCTTTAGCGGCTCCAGGCAGGGAAAAAACGAAAGGAGAATCAGCAGTAAGGTGGCTGGTCGAGTCATGGGGATAACGAAAGTCATCGGATTTTTGAGGTGAACGGTTGATTACCAGTTCAAAGGCCGCCCTCGTTTTCCTGTATCCACTGGATCATGGCCTGTACCAGTTTCCAAGCTGAGAACAGCATCACGATGTAGATCGCCCATTCCTCTATGGAGACACTGGTCCGATCGGTATCAAGAATGGTCATGCCAAGGGCGCCAATCACTATTAAGGCAGCGTAATTAAACATGTGAGACCTATTGATTAAAGAGGGAACGGGCCATTATAAAATCCTTAAATTTGTTTGGCGTGGATTATTTGGCCCTGGTTGTTGAATGTGACAGTCAGGGTCTTCCATTCCTTTGCTTTAGAGATGTCAACTTCTGTGAGAGCCAAAATTGGGATATTAGTAGGACTGTCTGATAAAGCACTTTTTGCCTCCTTGAGTTTCGTAGATAACGAGGTCCATAGCAACCATATCGATAGTATTGCGAGAACGGTCATGGCGTAAATCTGCAGAAGCTCAATCAGACTTTTGTACCCCCCGAACCATCGAACTTCTGCTGAAAAAGAGCGCATGCCGAGCAGCCAGCCACAGAGGGACACCAGCGGGACCAGAAAATAAATCCACAAGGACCAGCAGCCAAGAGATACGAAAAGGGCGCTTACCCTTTGCCCAAAGCTTTGGAGTTCAGGTGCCTCAATAATCAGTCCTTCTTCAGTCATGATTTTCTCCTTAACCCTCTATCTAGCGTTACCCACACGGCTCGCTGTCCGCGCTTCTTTCGGACAGCTTTAAAAAAACCATTGGCATTGGTTCCCACATTGATCAGCCAATAGACGATCGGATACCAGATCATCCAATAATAGTGTCGGGCTACCGCCCCTGATTTTTGTTCATATCTAGAATCAATCCAAAGACTGATGCCAAACTGGATCAGGCAGGTGATGCTCAAGAGCATACTGGTCCAGCTGGGAGAGAGATCCTCGAGGCGTTCTTTATGAGTTTCCTGAAAAAATTCAAACGGCAAGAGAATGATTGTCAACAAAACCAAAAAAGACCAGATAAGGCTCACTACGGATTCCGCGTACAATGGCCACATCCTAAGCGAGCGCCATTGCCACATTTGCCGAAAGTATCTCAGTAGAACTTCGACACCGCCTTGCGCCCAACGGCTGCGTTGCTTCCACAGTCCCACTAAGGTTTCAGGCATCAATACCCAACAAAGCGCATTGGGTTCGAAGCGGATAGACCAGCCCGCCAGTTGCAGTTTCCAGCTGATGTCTATGTCCTCGGTAACCATGTCTGGGCTCCAGTAACCGACCTGATGTAGGGCAGATTTTCTGAAGGCACCGATCACACCAGAGATTGTAAAAATGCGCCCATACACACGCTGCGCCCTTTTGATCAAGCCAACGATGGCAGAAAACTCACCAACCTGAATCCGACCCAGCAATGTTGAGCGATTGCGTATTCTTGGATTACCTGTAACCGCACCGACATCGACGTCCTCCATGAAATGCCTGACCATCCAAAGGGTGGCGTCAGGTGAGAGCAGGGCATCGCCATCGATGCAAATCAAGATCTCATTTTCACTGAGGAGTGAAGCGGTTCTCAGGGCGATCGCTTTACCTTGGTTGGTGGCCAGGTTAATGACGCGTAATTGGGAATGCCTATTTGCAAGGTCAAGCAGGATTTCGAGGGTTTTGTCGCAGCTGCCATCATTGATGGCGATAATGTCATAGCTCGGATAATCCTGTTTCAAGCAATAGTGGATCGTTTCCCTAATGTTTTCTGCTTCATTGTGGCAAGGGATCAGGATTGATACGGATGGGTACTGGATCTGCTCGGTCAGGGCAATGGGGTCGCCACCACATGTTCGCTCCCAACGCCAAAAATAGACCAATGCACCGATCATCCAGACATAAGCCATGAATAAAGGATAGTAAAAGATGAAGCGGGAAACACCATCAGACAGGTCATTCCATGTTGGGGGGCTAAACATAGAGCTGATCTCTGGTCAGGCTTGTATCCATTCCAAAGCGCTTTCGCCCAAATCGGTCGATTTTAATGGCAAATTCTGAAAGGCTGGAACAGCTTGTCATTTTATGGCAATACATCTACCGTAAAATCTTTTTTGATAATGTCTAGATTGGGTTGATTCTCGTACGCATTGTCTGGGTAATAACCAAAGTGGATTACACCGGCTTGCTTGAGTAATTTTATTTGATCAGTAAGCGTGCTCGGTAAGACGGGCTGCTGGGTTTTCCAATCAACCGACTGTAGCTCAAAGACAGCCTTTTTCAGTCCATTGGGGTGACTGGCAACCCGTTTAATTAATTCTCTAAGCCAGATGTCAGGTTTTTCAGCGTTTTCCATGAAGGGCATCGCTTCAATCGCCACATAGTCGTAATGGGCGAAGAAACTGGGAAAGGACTGGGCATACCATTCTTCACTATCCGGATGCATGACGGGCAAGGCGTAGAGGTTGCGGGCCGTTTTTATGTAGGGGCGATAAAGTCTGGCCCGCTCAGATAAATAATCTGTAAATTGAGTCATCAACTCATTTTTTTTCTGGGACCAAATGAGTCTCGACTGAGGGGTGGCATGCAAATTCTCAAAAGTCTCAGCAAGTCCCCAAACTTCATGGGTAAACCGGAGAGCGATTGGCGACACATCTTCAAAATCCGAGAGTATGCCATCGTCATGAAAGAGTAGTCCGTCGAACGCACAATATTTGGCCAAGTCCTCATAAATGTCACCAACCCAGCGTCGTGCTTCCGGATTGAACGGCGAGATACGATCGTAAATGTGGCTTGACGATTGCGGTTTGCCATCCCTCCACTCCATGACCCTCCATTCCTTGGGTATATCGGCCTTGTAGGCCATCATTGGCATCCAGGCATAGACCTTGACGCCGGCACGCGTTTTCAACTGCCAGGCAACACGATTGAATAAATCTCGCCGCACAGGCAAATGCCGGTTAGGGAAATAGAGTGCATCGGCACTGCCATCACCGTCTGGATCGGAATAAGCCTGGAGATAAACCGTATTGGCTCCACTGGATCGAATCCGCTCGACGACAGAATCGAGATTCCGTTCGACCTGTTTACTGTCATTGTCATTGATGTAATCCATGTCCAGATGAATGACACGCAGGGGACGGTCGGCTCGTAACCCCTTAACAATCTTGGAAAATTGTTTCTGATCGGGATCATCAGCAATCAGCAGCCGATGCATGGCTCGAAGGTCTGCGAATGTGTTTTTGTCATCCTTGAGTGCCATTGTGTAAGGCATGCCCGCGCTGCGGGAAGCGGCTAGCAATGCCTCATTGTATTCGCCGAAGGGCCAGACCATGAGACGTGGACGGATGCCCGCGTGCTGCCAGATAAAGTCGGCGCTTTTAGTCAATGAGGCCAGGATACGTTGCTGATACTCGGCATCATCCTCGTATTGCTCAAGATCCGTGTCAAAGACGTGGGTTGTCGCTGCTGCCTGCTCGTTCCCCTGTGGATTAGCCACCAGTCCGCGGTGCAGATCGTAGCTATGAGAGGCTATTTCCACCAAGCCTGATTGCTGTATTTCGCGAACTTCTGGCCAACTCAGGAGTTCCTTGTTGGCTGGTCGGTTATGGCTGTCGAGGCCATCCATCCAGCTCCCAACCAGTGCCACTACTGCAGGAAACCGATATTTTTTCAAAAGTGGAAATACTCGTTTGTAAAAGCTTTTGTAGCCATCGTCAAAGGTCAGTAGTACAGCCTTGTCCGGAAGAGCCTCGCCGCCACGGGCTGCCCTTATAACTTCATGGAGACTCACTACCTGAAACCCTTGTTTTTTTAGCCAGGCCAGATGGCTCTCGAAGTGTTTCTGGCTGACTGCGACCCGATCAAAAGGTGGAGTACGCTCTTCCTCTGGAATAATGTCGTGGTAGTTGAGGGCAATGAATTGATTATTGGACGCAAAGGCTGAACCTATTGCAAGGTAAAGTGCTAGGCCGATATATTTCATTGTGGCTTATGAGTGCTTTTATATTCCTTCAACCTGAGCTTGGTCAAGCCCTAATCCTAACCCGGAGCGTTATTATTGGATTATCTGCGTTTTTTAAGGGATATGATGTCTGAATAAAAAGTATATTGTAAAGGACTCAAAAAAACCTTGAGTTGATAAGAAAGTGCGTGAAGATGCTGGCGGCATAGCCCAGTGCAATGACCGGCATCCATTTAAGGTGGGACATGAACGAGTATATGCCTTTGGTTTGCCCCAAAAGCCCCACGCCCGCCGCTGAACCAATGGCCAACAGGCTACCGCCGACGCCAGCGGTCAGGGTGACCAGCAACCATTGCCCTTCGGAAATCTTCGGTGCCATCGTGAGTACCGCATACATGATGGTGCCGTTATCGATGAAGGCGGAAACAATACCCACTAGCACATTAGCCACGGTGGGGTCCAGATCGGTGTACAAATAGTGGGAGGCAAGCGTCAGATAACCAATGAAGCTCAACCCCCCAACACTGACCATGACGCCATAGAAAAAAAGCAACGTATCCCATTCCAGCCGCGAGACATTATGGAAAACGTCGAATATATTGTGTTGTTCGGGACTTTCGGGTTGCGATGGTTCTGGTAGGGTTCCATTTTCATCCTGTTCGTTTAAGCCTTTAGTCGCAGTGAGTTCCTTGTGGCGGGAACTGTACAGGTAATAAAAATAGAAGCTCAGGTAGCTTAGGCCAGCCAGCATACCAGCGGCGGGAGGTAAATCCAGAAAGTTCTCGAAGCAGACCGCTGTGGCAATGGTCATGAAAAACAGCACGATGATGCCCATGGCGCCCCGTCTCAGTGGAGCTGCCTGAGCGGCTGCCTTGGGCCGCTCCTTGGGTACCCAGAAGTGCATGATGGCGGCAGGCACCATAAAATTGACGACAGCCGGCAGGAATAGCGCGAAGAAATGAGCAAATGGCACCACGCCTTTTTGCCAGACGAACAGGGTCGTGATGTCACCAAATGGGCTGAACGAGCCGCCGGCATTGGTCGCCACCACAATATTTACACAGGCTATGGTGATGAAACGCCGATTATCTTTGGCCATTGCCAAGACCACTGCGCCCATCAACAGGGCCGTGGTCAGGTTGTTGAGTACCGATGACATGAAGAAAGACAGGATGCCGGTAATCCAGAACAGCTTTCGGTATCCAAACCCCTTGCTTAATAACCAGACCCGAAGATTGTCGAAAACCCCCCGTTGCTCCATGGCATTGAGGTAGGTCATCGAGACCAGGATGAACAGAAACAGCTCAGCATAGCCTTCCAGTGTGCTGCGGAACGCATGTCCGGATTGTTCTCCTACCCCGCCTTTGACGTAAACCACAGAAATAAGCACCCAGATGATGCTGGCCGCCAGCACCATAGGCTTAGACTTTCTCAGCATGGTGGCTTCTTCGAGCATCGCCAGCACATAGGCCAGGAAGAAGATGCCCAGCGCACCGTAGCCCACCCAGTGATGGGTCAAGTCAAAATGCGGTGTCGTCGCCCCCTCGGCGGAGAGGCAGAGGGTAGGCAAGCTCAGCAAGGAGATGGCAAGGATCAGGTGTGTAAGCTTAACCATGGAGCGTTTTAATCTCGGATTTTTATAAAACTTTTGTGTGGCGTACGATGCTAATGGGTCTCGAAAGTTGCTTCATAGTAGCGCAGAAATGGTCTGCCACCACTGCGCAATAAAAGGCCGGGAGGCCGAGTTGATGCGCTACTCTCGACGCCAGAACTAGCACTTGTCCTTGGGTTCGGCAAATCCGCCCTCCTGCACCATGCGGGCAAAAGTGCCGCCCTGGGCGACCAGTTCGGCAAAGCGGCCACGTTCGATAATGTGGCCGTCCATCATTACCAGAATCTGATCCGCATTGGCGACGGTCGAGAGCCGATGGGCGATGATGAAGGTGGTGCGACCGCGCAACAGGGCATCGAGTGCCCGCTGGATTTTTGCTTCGGTTTCCGTATCCAGCGCGCTGGTGGCTTCGTCCAGAATCAAAATGGGCGCGTCCTTAAGGATGGCCCGGGCGATGGCCAGCCGTTGTCGTTCACCTCCGGACAGTGCCGTGCCCCGTTCGCCGATGATGAAGCCATAGCCATCGGCCTTCTTCTGGATAAATTCATGAGCCTCGGCCAGTTTCGCGGCGGCGATCACTTCCGCATCGGTCGCCTCGGGCCGACCAATGCGGATATTTTCGGCAATGGATCGGTTGAACAGTCCCGCATCCTGGAAGACGACGCCGACCGCCTTGCGCAACGAGTGTAGCGTCAAGTCACGAATATCCTGCCCATCGACGATGATGCAGCCTGAGTCCGGATCACGTAATCGCTGCAGAAAGGTGAGGGTGGTGGTTTTGCCGGAGCCGGTCGAGCCGACCAGGGCGATGGTCTCGCCGGATTGGGCCTCGAAGTTAAGATCGAACACCCCCTGGGTGCTGTTGGGAAAACAGAAGTTCACGTCCTGGAACCGAACGGCACCGCCCTGTAGTTCGAGTTCTTTGGCATCCGGTTTTTCCTCCATGCCGACGGCGGCATCCATGAGGCCGAAGAAACCCCGCAGGATCGGCGCCTGATTGAAGATGCGGGCGACGAAGCTGGAGAGCTGATCCAGCTTGCCGATCAGCAGGGTGGCAAAGCCGACAAAACTGACGATCTCACCCACGCTGACGTCGCCTTTTTTCGCCAATAACGCACCGACCGCGAACACCGCCACCATGGTGATGGTGGCTGAGGCACGGGTCAGTACCGTGAGGATCGCCCACCAGGTCAGCACCGGGTATTGCACCGACAGCAGTTGCCCCATCAGTACCCGCAGCGCCGTTGTTTCGGCATTGAGGCGGGCATAGCTCTGTACCACCGTCACATTGCCCAGCACATCGCCGACGCGGCCAAAGACATTCTGGTTGTGCTGCTCCACGGCATTTTGTCCGCCGATGGTGCGATTGACCACGATGACATTGACGACCGCATAGATGAGCGCCAGTACGCCGAGGATGGCCGCCAGTTTCGGCTGCATGGTGATGGCGGTCGGAATCAGGAAGCCGATGCTGACCACCGCCGCCAGGTGCTCCCGCAAAAAGGTCAGCCAGAGCCCGAACAGCGCATCGCTCCCGGCCAACAAAGTGCGCACCACGCTGCCGGAGCCGCGTTCCGCGTGATAGCTGACCGGCAACGTAATCGCCCGTTCAAATGCCTTGGCCAGGGCCAGCAGCCGCTGACGATGGGCCAACCGGTCCGCCGCCACTGCGACGACCACGCTGGCAAGGATGCTGAACAAGCCCAGCGCGGCCCATAGACCAATCAGCGGAAAGGCTTCCTCGCCGCCGGCCAGTGCGTCGACGACTCGGCCGAACAGCACCGGCTCCGCCAACTGCACCAGACCGATGGCCACATTCGCCACGACAAGACCGGTTGCCAGCCATTTTTCGGTGGCCAGCAGCCCAAGGGCGCGCAGATAGGTTTTAACGATATTCATGGCGGATTGGGTAAGAGGGTATTACGGCCTGGTCTGCAACGAGACCTTAGTGATACCGGCATGCTGGGCGATGGCCAGGACCTCGGCGGCTTTGCCGTAGGGGACTTTTTCGTCGACTTCGAACTGGACGGTGAGGTCGGGGTTTGCGCTATGGCGTTCGGTGAGCTTCTGCGCGAGTTGCTCGGCGGTCATCTTTTCCTTGTCGAGGTAGATGTCCCCGGCGAGGTCGACGCTGACCATAGTCACCGGATTTTGCGGAGGCGGGGCGGCGGCGACGGTCTTGGGGAGGTTGACACCGACGGATTGGGTGAGCAGCGGGGCGGTGACGATGAAGACGACGAGCAGGACCAGCATGACGTCCACCAGGGGGGTGACGTTGATCTCGCTCATGGCGTCCTGGTCGTTCTTGTTACCAAAGGCCATGATCAGCCTCCCCGCTTCAGGGAGAAGCCGGTCTTGAGGGCGAGGTGCAGGAAGTCGGTGGCGAAGTTCTCAAGGTCGGCTTCGGTGAGTTTCACTTTGCGCAGGAAGTAGTTGTAGGCGAGGACGGCGGGGATGGCTGAGGCAATGCCGATGGCGGTGGCGATGAGGGCTTCGCCGATAGGGCCGGCGACGACGTCGAGGCTGGCGGAGCCGGCTTGGCTGATGTCTTTGAGGGCATGCATGATGCCCCAGACGGTGCCGAACAGGCCGATGAAGGGGGCAGTGCTACCGATGCTGGCGAGGATGGTGAGGCCTTGTTCGACTTTGTGCCGTTCTTGCTGGATGCGCTGGCGCAGGCTGCGTTCCAGGATATCCTGCCGATCGCCGCTGGATTGCAGGCTGGGGGCGTTGTCGGCATGGGTGTCCTGGAGGACGTCGAAGCCGGCCTTGGCGATGCGTGCCAGGGGGCCGGGGCGGTCGCTGAGTTCGGCGGCGGCGGCCAGGCTGGGGGCGCTCCAGAAGGCGGCGGTGTAGGCGCGGTTGGCGCGCTGCAGGCGCCATTGTTCCCAGCTTTTCAGGAAGATGATGGCCCAGGCGATGACGGAGAAGCCGATCAGTAACCAGAGGGTCAGGTTGACGATATGACTGGAGGCAAATTCACTCATGGGCTGGGATCTCCTGGGGCATTGGGTGGCGGGGCATTTGGGGGGTTGGGGTGGAACGACAATCAGGGGGTTTGCGCTTACTGGGCATCCAGCAGGTTGAAATTGATGGGGACGTTGACCCAGCTTTCGACGGCCTGTCCGCTGCGCTTGGCGGGGACGAAGTGCCACTGGCTGACGGCTTCGATGGCGGCTTCATCAAGGATGTCATGACCGCTGCTGGTGGCGACGCTGACCTGGCTGGCTTTGCCATCGGCGAGGACGCGCACTTTCAGGATGACCTTGCCTTCCCATTGCCGGCGCTTGGCGAGGGCGGGGTAGTCCGGCTTGGGGTTGTGCAGGTAGGCGGCATTGGCCTTGGGGCCTTCATAAGCGCCACCGCCAGTGGCGGAGGCCCCCGAGGTCGTCGCAGTCGACGGACGGGCCGGGGCGGTGGAGCGGGCTCCGGTGTCGCCGGTCGGCGCACTGGACCGGGTGGGTGTCGGGGATTTTGGGGTGGCCGCAGCGGCTGACGGGGCCGGCGCCGAGATGCGTGCAGGCGCCAAGGTTTCGGCGCGCACAGGGGCCGAACGTGCCGGCGTTTCCGGAGTGGCCGTCCGGGGAACGGGCGGATTGGGGTCCCCGTCGTCTGGGCTTGTGGGTGACGGTTTCGGCGTCGGCCGGGGTTTGGGGGCCGGCCGCGGGGGCGGTGGCGCGGGCGGTTCCAGCGGCGGGGGTGGAAGCGGCTTGTCCCAGGTGCGCTCGACCGGCTTGATCGGCGGCAGGTTCGGATCGTCTTCGATCTCGCGCGGCGTGGGCTGATGCATCTTGGGGGGCGCTAAGGGTTGTTTCGGCGCGGTGCGTGCGACCGGTTCCTCCCGCGGCAGATTGGGGTCTGGCTCCGGTTTCGGGTGCGGGCGAACGAGGGGTTTCGGAGCCGGTCTGGGTTTGAGTGCTGGGGCCGGTTGGGCTGCTGATTTAGGAGTGACCGGTGGCACCGGTTCCGCCTTCGGCGCCGGGCGCTGTAGGGGTGTCGCCGGGGCTACGGAGGCTGGGGCCGGCTGAACCCTCGGTTTGGGCGCAGGCTTCGCCGCCGGAGCCGCCATGGTAGGCAGGGGCTTGGGTGACTCCGCCACCGGCTTGGTCGCCGGCGTCAGGGTCACTTCAATCGGCGGCTTGGGCTTGAGGGGCGTGTCTGGACGATGACCAAGCAGATCGCGATAGCGCCAAAGGCCGGCATGCAACAGGGCGGATACGGCGATTACCCATCCATAGCGGACCAGGCGCGAATCCGTCCAGCGCGCCGTCAGCGGCGACAGGCTGAGGCGGCAGGGCTTCATGCGGGTCCTTTCCGGAAACAAGTCATGCTGGCTTATCTCCGCCAGAAAGTAGGCGTGAAGAGAATCAGCGCCGTGAATATCTCGATACGGCCGAGAAACATCGCCAGAGTACAGATCCAGGTCTGGAAATCGGTCAGGCTGGCATAGTTGGTGGCGGGGCCAACTTCACCCAGTCCGGGGCCCGCATTATTAATACAGGCGATAATGGCCGTGAAGGACGAGATAAAGTCTAGGCCGCTGACGACGAGGAGAAAGGTCAGTGTCACCACGGTCATGAAGTAGGCAAAGATGAAGCCCAGGACCGATAGTAGGATGCGGGAACTGATCACGGTGTCGCCCAGCTTGAGCGGGTTGATGGCGGCCGGATGGGCTAGCACGAACATTTGCATCAAGCTTTGTTTGACCAGAATGAGCGTCCGCATCATTTTGATGCCGCCCCCGGTAGAGCCCGTGCAGGCGGCGATCGAGCTCAAAAAAAGCATCCACAGAGGGGCAAATATAGGCCACTCATTAAAGTCGGTACTGGCAAAGCCACAGTCCGTGCCGATCGATACCAGATTAAAGCTGGCGTGGCGGAGCGCAGTGAAAAAGTCTTCGTAGACGTCCTGATGCCAGAGATAAAAGCCGATCCCCAGGCAGCTACCCAGCATGAGCACCAGAAATGGCAGGGCTTCGATATCCTGCCGGTAGGGTGAGAGGCTTTTTTGCTGGATCGCCAGAAAGTGCGACGCGAAGTTCATTCCCGCCAGCAGCATGAAGACGATCAGCACCCCCTCGATTTCCGGGGAATCGAAATAACCCACGCTGGCATCATGGGTTGAGAATCCGCCCAAACCCATGGTGGCAAAGGCGTGGCAGATGGCATCAAGCCAGTCCATTCCCGCCAACTTGAGCGAAATGATGCACGCTACCGTAATGGCGGCATAAGTCAGCCAGAGATTCTTCGCGGTTTCGGTGATGCGCGGGGTGAGCTTGCTGTCCTTCATCGGCCCCGGCGTTTCTGCCACATATAGCTGACGCCCACCGATGCCGAGGATGGGAAGAATGGCCACTGCCAACACAATGATGCCCATGCCGCCGAGCCAGTTCAGCTCATGCCGCCAGAGGTTGATCGCGGGGGGCAGGTAATCCAGATTGCTTAATACGGTAGCGCCGGTCGTTGACAAGCCCGACATGGTCTCGAAATAGGCATCGGTAAAGGACAGCTCCACGATGTGGGACATCAGCGGAAAAGTGGCAAACGCCGCCATCCCCAGCCAGGCCAGAACGACCAGAATGAAGCCATCCCGTGCCTTGAGTTCCTGCTGAAACTGGTGGGTGAGGCCCCACAGGATGAGCCCCGAACCGAGAGTGAGGCCCATATCCATGAGGAAGAGCATTGCAGTGCCATCCTCGTAAGCCAGCGAGGTGAGGATGGGCAGCAGATAGGTCACGCTGAACACCGTCAGCATCAACCCGAAAATGCGCGCCAGGGACAGAAGGCGGATCACGGGCGATCGCCCAGCCGGCGCCTAGCCTGTGAAGCTCGGTTAGACATAACGCCCTTTAGGGTACGCAAGGATGGTTTGTGAATGGGTAACCGCACGGCGCTGAAGGCTGAAATTAAGGGCGGAATGATACCCGACATGACGCAAAATCCGAAAATCAGCCAATCATTTCCTGCATCGGGAAACGAATCACAAATCGCTCATGGTTTTCAGCCAACAGCCCGGTAATCCGGTGCATATCCAGCCCAGAGGCTTGGAAAATTCAAGTCATGGCTGGTGGCTCAGTGGTTTTTATTAGGGTCTCTGTCTCCAGAATGGCTGACGTGGTCAGATACGCTACACGTGTTTTAGTCAGGACGGCTTGATCTAGTGTAGTCGGGACGAGTCGCTTGGGGTTTATCCTTTGCTGCAGGAGGGTTGAGAGGAAGCGCACGCGTTTAACCGCGCATTGGTCGGACCCGTTTTGGTTCGTAAGAGCTACTCAGGATCCCAGGCCGGACGTCCCATGCTGTTCGGGTTGGTCAGGCCCCAATAGCCCATGTTGCCCCAGGGGCCGGAGGGGGACCAGCCGGCTTGCTGGTTCTCGGCGATTTCGTGCGTGACCATCGCCTGGTTGGCGTTGACCATCTCCACCGACAGTTGCTGCAGATGATCGTATTCCTGCTGGCGGCCGACATACAGGCAGCTGCATAAATCCGGGTCGGAGTAAATGTAGTAAACGGTGTCCGGCCTTGGAATGCGGGTTACCCGCTCCGGCGGGAGGGTAGTAAGCATCTTCTGCCGCTCCTTCGTGTCCGCCAGCATGAGCTTGAAGCCCGCCGCCTTCAGCTGGTCTTCCATCGAACGGGTACTGGATTCCCGCATGTCATGTTTGATGGTGGTGCAGGCGCCGAGAGCCAGAAGGCCCAGCAACAATGGGCGGGTGAGTCGAGTGGATTTCTTCATGGGGTAGTGGTGTGTCTAGGTAAAGGGCCAGTTTAAAGCCAATCCGGTGGCTTGGGTGGAGCGTCTTGATGATTGCTTCCGCAGGTTGGGGTGAAGCGTAGTCGCGAAACCCCAACAGAATTCGGCCTCGACCGTTGGGGTTCATTGGGCTCACCCCAATCTGCGGGCTGGGGACTGAGGGGTGCCGGTAGCCTGAGGTCCTTCGCGGGGCTCAGGACGACAGGATGTCCATGTCATCCTGAGCGACCAGCGGGAGTGAAGGATCTCAGGCAACGGGCACGGAGTGGAATGACCGCTCTCTTCCCATCGCCCAACCCACGCACCGCAAAAAACTTCCCATCGGCATTCAGTCTTTCCGCAAGATGCGGGAGGATGATTATTACTATGTCGACAAGACGGCATTAGCATGGAGGCTAATCGAAGAGGGCTCGCATTTCTTTTTCTCCCGTCCCCGTCGTTTCGGCAAGTCGTTGTTTCTGGATATGCTGGGGGAGCTGTTTGCGGGCAGTGAGGCCTTGTCTCGCGGATTGGCTATTCACCGATTAGGACTGGTCGACCGTCTAACCGTTTATCCGCATTAGCTTTGCCGAAGGGGTCTTGAAGGGACGGGCGGCTCTGGATCAGCGGATTGATGAAATCCTCGGTGAAAACGAACAACGATTCGGCTTGAAGCCCGCGGAGGCTCAGAGTATCCCCGGTCGCTTTGCCGCGATCATCCGCTCATGCGCATGAGCAATCCGGACAGCGAGTCGTGGTGCTAGTGGATGAATATGACAAGCCCATCCTCGACTACATCACCGATGCCGGCATTGCCCGGGAGATGCGTGATGGGCTGCGTAATTTGTATTCGGTCATCAAGGGCCAGGACGCCCACATCCGCCTCGCTTTTCTGACCGGCGTTTCCAAATTCAGCAAGGTCAGTTTGTTTTCGGGGTTCAACAATCTGCGCGATATCACCGTCTCCCCGGCTTGTTCTGCCGTGTGTGGCTATACCGAGTCGGATGTCGACACCGTGTTTGCTCCCGAACTGGAAGGGCTGGACCGTCAGCAGATCCGCGACCGGTACAACG
>JBILGM010000051.1:0-20542 GCA_044351045.1 Methylococcaceae bacterium
GTTGTGATTGCCCGGGCCTCAAGGTATAAAGAGATCCTCTAAAAATTATCCATTCATGCCCGTCGGCTTCGCTCAGGAGAGCCTTCGACAAGCTCAGCACCAGCGAATGATTTGTTGATTAATTTATGAGCATCCTTCGCACCGAGCTGGTCGAAGTGCATATTTTGAGCTTCCCTGAAGCGATGGATCCTGGGGCGTTTGATGAGCAACAAAACCGATACCGACCCTGCACTCAGGCATGACAACGAAACCCCGACGGATATCGTGATCGCTCCGCAAAACGTCGGTTCTAACCCCTCTCCCAACCCACCGCGTCCGGAACCCACGCGCTATGGGGATTGGGAAAAGGCGGGGCGCTGTATCGATTTCTGATGTCCGCACCCTCGACCCAACCCACACCCGTGTCACGCCCCGGCAGCGTTTCTCGACCCCGCCCCCTGTCACCTCATCTGCAGGTCTACCGACTGCCGCTGACAGCGGTTCTGTCCATTAGCCATCGCATCACCGGAGTGGTCCTGTCGGTCGGCCTGCTGGCGATCGCCGCCCTACCCCCCATTGCGGTCTGGGCTCCCGAATGGTTCACCCTGTTCCAGCCAGCATTCGATACCTGGCCCGCCAGGATTCTGCTTTGGCTTTGGGTTTATGCGATTTGCTTTCACGCCAGCCATGGCGTCAGACACCTGATCTGGGACAGCCTTCATGGCCTTGAGAAGCGCGACCTGCTGCGGCATAACCTGATCGAGATCGGGGTGTCCATCCTGCTGGCGGTGGCTACGCTCTCCTTTCTGGCCGGACAGGGCCTGACCGGCTCATCCCCGCTCTGATCCAGCTGATCCGCTTTATGTACCTCCCCTCTCCGGATAAGCATAGTGTCTCCAGCAAGGCCACCGGCGAGTGGTTGCAGGAACGCCTCACCGCCCTGCTCCTCATTCCACTGACGGTCTGGTTTGCCTATTTCCTGGTGCGGTTGCCGGCCACCCGTCTGCCGGATCTCCTCGACTGGTTGGGCAGCCCGCTGCATGCCCTGCCATTGCTCGGCTACATGCTGGTGAGCGCCTATCATGCATGGCTCGGGTTGAGGTCTGTCATGACCGACTATGTGCAGTCTCCCGCGCTGAGACGCCTGGGTCTGTTTGCCATTGCCGGGCTACTTGCCGGAGCGGTGGGCAGTTCGGCCATTGCGCTTTATGTCCTGAGCCACACGCGCTGAGATGTCCAGGTCTTACCCGATCATCGAACACGAGTACGACGTCATCGTCGTCGGCGCCGGCGGCGCCGGACTGAGAGCCTCGCTGGGCCTGGCTGAGAAAGGCCTGAAAACGGCGTGCATCAGCAAGGTTTTCCCGACGCGCAGCCATACCGTCGCCGCCCAGGGCGGCATCAGCGCCGCCTTGGGCAACATGGGCGAGGACGACTGGCGCTGGCACATGTATGACACCGTGAAGGGCTCGGACTGGCTGGGCGATCAGGATGCCATCGCATATATGTGCCGCGAGGCCATCCCGGCCATTATCGAGCTTGAACATTACGGCGTGCCTTTTTCCCGCACCGAAGATGGCCGCATCTACCAGCGCGCCTTTGGCGGGATGACCACCCGCTTCGGTGAGGGTTCGGCGCAAAGGACCTGCGCGGCGGCGGACCAGACCGGCCATGCGATCCTGCATACCCTCTATCAGCAATCGCTCAAGCGTCATGTCGAATTCTTCGTGGAATACGTGACGCTGGATCTGGTCATGGACCATGGGGTCTGTCGCGGTGCCCTTAGCTGGTGTCTGGAAGACGGCAGTCTTCACCTGTTCCGCGCCCATCAGGTGATATTGGCCACTGGTGGCTACGGACGCAGCTATTTTTCCTGCACTTCGGCCCATACCTGTACCGGCGACGGCAATGCGATGGTGCTGCGGGCCGGTCTGCCGTTGCAAGACATGGAGTTCGTCCAGTTCCACCCCACTGGCATTTATGGTGCGGGCTGCCTGATCACGGAGGGTGTCCGCGGCGAAGGCGGCTACCTGACCAACTCGGAAGGCGAGCGCTTCATGGATCGCTATGCGCCCCATGCGCGCGACCTCGCCTCCCGCGATGTAGTCAGCCGGGCGATCACCATCGAAATTCGGGAAGGCCGTGGCTGCGGGCCCCATAAGGATCATGTGCACCTGCATCTGGAGCATGTCGATGTGGCCATCATCGACGAACGACTCCCAGGCATTGCGGAGACGGCGAGAGTTTTCGCCGGCATCGATGTTCATAAGGAACCCATGCCGGTACTCCCGACCGTTCACTACAACATGGGTGGCATTCCAACCAATGTCCACGGTGAGGTCATCACGCTTCAGGATGGCAATCCGGAGACCGTGGTACCCGGCCTGATGGCCATCGGCGAAGCCGCCTGCGTGTCGGTGCATGGCGCCAACCGACTGGGTTCCAACTCGCTTCTGGATCTGGTGGTGTTTGGCCGTGCCGCCGCACAGCGCTGTGATGCGCTGCTTACGCCGGGTCAACCGCATAAATCTCTATCCCGCGAATCCTGGGATCACTCGCTGGATCGCTTTGATCGCCTGCGACACGCCAGAGGCTCCCACTCGACGGCTGAGATCCGGCTGGCCATGCAACGCACCATGCAAAGCCATGCCAGCGTATTTAGAACGGGAACGGTCCTGCAGGAAGGACTGGCGCAACTCGCCGAGATCGCCGAGCGCTTCAACGATGTCCGACTGGAAGACCATTCCCTGATCTGGAATACCGACCTGGTCGAAACGCTGGAACTGGAAAATCTGTTGCAGCAATCGCTGGTCACCGTCGTCGGCGCGATCAACCGACTGGAAAGCCGGGGTGCCCATGCCCGCGAGGATTACCCGGAACGGGATGACGAACACTGGCTGAAACACTCGCTGATCTGGCTGGACGAGCGGCGGCGGATAAAACTGGGCTATCGGCCGGTCCACCTTTATACCCTGAGCGAGGATGTAGCGGTCGTGCCCCTGGCGAAGCGCGTGTATTGACCTCGCCCCACACGAAACTCCATTCAAACGAACGCCCCATGGTGCAATTCACTCTTCCAGCGAATTCCAGAATCGTCCGGGGCAAGAACCATCCGGCTCCGGCGAATGGACAACGGGTTCGTCGCTTCCAGATCTACCGATACGACCCCGAAAGCGGGGGTAACCCGAGTCTGGATACCTTTCAAATCGACCTTGATCAGTGCGGGCCGATGGTGCTGGATGCCCTGCTCAAGATCAAGAATGAGATCGACAGCTCGCTGACGTTCCGCCGATCCTGCCGTGAGGGGGTTTGCGGCTCATGTGCCATGAATATCGATGGCCGCAATACGCTCGCCTGCACCAAGGCACTGGATGATTGCCGCGATGAGGTGAAGATTTACCCCTTGCCGCATCTGCCGGTCATCAAGGATCTGGTCCCGGACATGACGCAGATCTACCGTCAATATGCCTCGATCGAGCCTTGGCTGAAGGCCGGACCGCCACCCGAAGGGCAGGAACAGCCACAAAGTCATGAAGAGCGCAGCCAGCTGGATGGGCTGGTCGAGTGCATCCTTTGCGCCTGCTGCTCCACCAGCTGTCCCAGCTATTGGTGGAATGGCGACAGCTATCTGGGCCCCGCCGTGCTCATTCAAGCCCAGCGCTGGCTCAAGGACAGCCGGGACCAGGCGAGGGAAGCACGTCTGGATGCACTGGAAGGCCCCTTCAAGCTTTACCGGTGTCACACGATCATGAACTGTACCGACAGCTGCCCGAAGTCGCTAAACCCCGCCAAGGCCATCGCCGATATCAAACAGGCCATGGTCCGGCGACGCCGCAACCCAGAATGAATGCAAACCGGCTCGCCTGGCGCTGCCGAAGAGGGATGCAGGAACTGGATATTTTGCTGACCGGCTACCTTCGTCGAGACTATCCCCATGCCGCACCCCACGAGCGCCAGCGGTTTGAAGGCCTGCTGGAAGAATCCGACGAGACTCTCTGGCGGTATTTGACCCTGACACTGCCACCGGAAGACCCCGCACTTGCCCACCTCATCCAGCAAATCCGTCGTTCCACTGCATTTGATTCTTGAACGTTCCCGCTGGCTGGAGGCGTTGGTCATTTCGGCGCACGGCTTGGCCGTGGTGGCGGCGCTCGCCAATCCTCTGGACTTTCGGATCAAGCTGTCGCTGCTGGCCGTCATAGCCATCAGCCTCCCCCTGAGCTGGCGCCAACTGACCCGGGTCCGTGGCATCACACTGAACAGCGAAGGCGACTGGGAAGTCATCCTCCCTTCCGGTTCACTGCTGGCCCATCTGGGATCGGGGACGCTGGTGACGCCCTGGATCGTTATTCTCGGCTTGCGCGCGGAACGGCAACACCTCTGCCTCCCGATCTGTCGGGATGCGGTGGACCCGGAATCCTTCCGCCGTCTGCGCGTGTATTTGCAGATCGCGGGTGGAATGCCTCAATGAACGACACAGCCAACGCACGCCGACCGGCAATGACTGTAAGGGCGTGAACCTGGTAGCGTGAAAATCGGGTGTTACAAGGTGGGAAGTTTTTAGTCTCGCAATATGCGCACACCCGTGGCTCAAGACTTTTGTCTTGCGACGGGTCATTTCATGAACGAGAAACCTTGCCTCTATCTCGTTCTGCCTGTCACCCTGAGCCTGGCCACCCCGGTCGCATTTGGGCACCGGCAGCTACCCTATGACGAGGCTGCGACGGCGGCCACAGGACTGGGGTCACTCTTTCATCGTCATCGGTTATGGCTCGAATTGGACCGGTTTAACCTGTTCGATTCCATAACCAACGACATCGCCCCCAGGGTCAAGGTCCTGACGGCGTCGAGGGCATGGTCATCCACTCCCGGAACCGCGCACGGTTCGCGGAACCACCCACATCAGCTTTTGAGGCAACTACTCATTGAACCGATTGATAGGACTTTTCAATTACGGTCACAAGCCGCCCACCCGATGATCTCCGCGCCCGACGAGAATAAAAACCATGGGTAAAATGTAGGGCGACCAATCTGAAAAAAGGTGACGATATCGACATCCAAATTGCCGGAACTCGAACTGCCATCTTTATCAAGAACTTGCCCTGAAGCCCTCACATGATTTTCTCTCTCCTTGTCCAGCATCTCCGACCGGGCCCGCGATAGATCTTCGGGTAACTTTCTGGCTGCCACTACCCCATGATCCAGCAATCCCATGCATTTTTCGGCAAAATGGAGATCCGGCTCGCATTGGGCAGACCGAATTGATGACAATATGCGTAAACCCGACAACATCACCTACTGGCTCAACGAGAAACCCCCGCGACAAATTTCGCTGGTCCTGGCCATCCAGCAGTTCTCCTTTCTCGCAGTTTATCTGGTCGTCACTCCACTATTCGCTCGCTCATTGCAGCTCAATCATGAGCAATCGCTGCAACTGATCTCCGCTACCTTGCTAGCGTCGGCCGTGGGGGTCTTGTTGCAATCGCTCGGCCGCTGGGGGATCGGGTCCGGGTTCTTTTGTCCTTTGCAGACGACCTCTTCAACATTTAGCGCGCTGACCATGGCCAAGGTGATCGGCGGAATTCAGGCCTGTTTTGGGGCCATAGCCATTATCGGGCTGAGCCAGGTGATATTCGGCTTCATTTTTTCAAGGCTACGGTCGATCTTCAGCATTCAGATCGCCGGGATTTCGGTCATGCTCATTGGACTGGGCCTTGGACACAATGGACTGAAGCTGGTCATGGAACCGCATCCCGGCCAGGAACCCACCAGCGCAGAGGCTATGATTTGTGTACTGACGCTCGGCACCATGATTGCGTGCAATGTCTGGTCGTCCGGCTATCTCCGACTTTTTTCAGCCTTCATCGGTCTGGGCGTTGGCATCGTGGCCAGTTTCTGGCTGGATCCCATGACTGACGCCGACTGGGCCCTCTTTTATGACACACCGATATTCATGCTGCCACAACCCATGAATATTGGCTGGTCACTGCACCCCGACAGCGTTCTTCCGCTCCTTGTAACGGGTTTGTTCCTTGCCCTACATGGGTTTGGTGCCATCATCGCCGCCCAACGATTCAATGACGCCGACTGGAAACGCCCGGACATGACCCAGGTTCGACAGGGGGTCGTGGCCGAGGGCCTGACCAATATCATTTCCTCATTACTCAATGGCATCCCGATCACCTCCAGTGGCGGGGCCGTCAGTCTCGCTGCGGCGACAGGCTGTACCAGTCGATACCTGGCCTATTGGCTGGCGGGCATCATGATCCTGCTCGCCTTCATGCCGAGGGTCATCATCTTCTGGGAGATGTTGCCTGAAAGCGTCATGGGCTCAGCCATGATCTTTCTCGCCTGTTTCACCACCATGGCGGGACTGCAGATCATCGCCTCACGCCTGCTGGACAATCGCAAGATCCTGACCGTCGGCGTGGGCCTTTTGCTGGGCATCAGCTATGAACCACTTCGTAACCTGATCCTGAAAACCGCACCGGAAGCCTTGGCACCCTTGCTGTTCTCCGGCGTGGCCTTTGGCGTCATGGCGGCGGTTCTACTCTCCAGCTTGTTTCGGGTCGGCGACCACACCCGCCGGCGCCGAACCTTTGATGCCCTGCACAGCTCGCTGAGTGAACTGACCGAATTTCTCGAGCGGCAGGGCAAAAGCTGGGGAGCACCCAGCGAGGTAGTGCGCCGGGCCGAATTTGCCTCGTGGCAGGCATTCGAGATCCTTACCGAGCACGAAATGGTAGATATGAGTGAAAAAGCACCGAAGACGATCGAGGTAGAAACGATATTTACCGAATTCAGTTTCACGGTCATCCTGCGCTATTACGGCATCACTGTGCCGCTAGCCATGCACCCTCCCACTCATGAACAACTGCTGGACAGCGAGCACGCCGTGCTGCAAATGGCTGGCTATATGTTGAGACGATTAGCCGACCGCGTCGACATCCATGTCAACAATATGAATACCTGTGAAATGCGGCTGGTCTTTAACGATTGAGATGGGGCGCTTTGCGGGGCAATCTTCTCAGTCCCGATGACGGGGGCGCGGTCGTCAAGTAAAATGCCCTGCTTGTAACTTGTGACGGATACCCATGACGGGCTTTCCGAATCGGGTCATCGGGGCTTCGTGTCGCAGGTTTCACACTCCATTTTTCTCTGAATGACCAGATACATTTTCATTACCGGCGGTGTGGTGTCTTCGCTGGGGAAGGGCATTGCCGCGTCGTCACTCGCAGCCATCCTCGAGGCCCGCGGCCTCAAGGTCACCCTGACCAAGCTCGACCCTTACATTAATGTCGATCCGGGCACCATGAGCCCGTTCCAGCATGGCGAAGTCTTCGTCACTGATGACGGCGCGGAGACTGATCTCGATCTGGGGCATTACGAGCGGTTTGTTCGCACCACCATGGGCAAGGTGAACAACTGGACCACCGGACAAATCTACGAAAACGTTATCCGCAAGGAGCGTCAGGGCGAATATCTGGGCGCGACGGTCCAGGTGATCCCGCATATCACCGACGAAATCAAGCGAGTCATCCGTCTCAGTGGCGAAGGCTACGATGTGGCTCTCATCGAAATCGGCGGCACCGTGGGCGACATCGAGTCCCAGCCCTTTCTGGAGGCCATTCGCCAGATGCGGGTCGAACTGGGTGACGAAAACAGCCTGTTCATCCACCTGACGCTGGTGCCTTACATCGGCACCGCCGGTGAGCTAAAAACCAAGCCGACCCAGCATTCCGTCAAGGAACTGCGCACCATCGGCATACAGCCGGACATCCTGATCTGCCGCTCCGACCGGATGATTCCGGAAGCCGAACGCCGCAAGATCGCGTTGTTTACCAATGTCAGCGAAAAAGCCGTCATTACCGCCGTGGATGCCGACACCATTTACCGAATTCCGCTGCTGCTGCATGAGCAGGGCCTGGACGATATCGTGGTGCGCAAGCTTCAGCTGGAGGCGCCGGCCGCCAATCTCTCGGAATGGCGGGACGTAATCGACGGGCTGACCCACTTCGATCGTGAAGTAAATGTCGCCATGGTCGGCAAATACGCCAATCACACCGAGGCTTACAAATCCCTCTCCGAAGCCCTGACCCATGCAGGCATCAAGACGCGCACCAAGGTCAATATTCGCTACTGCGATTCCGAAGATATCGGCGGCAACGCCAGTACCCTGCTGGCGGATGTGGATGCCATTCTTGTGCCCGGCGGTTTCGGCGAGCGCGGCGTCGAGGGCAAGATCAGCACCGTCCGCTATGCCCGCGAATCGGCGGTGCCGTATCTCGGCATCTGCCTCGGCATGCAGGTTGCGGTCATAGAATATGCCCGCAACGTGGCCGGACTGGCCGGCGCGCACAGCACTGAATTCCAGCCGAAGACGCCGCACCCGGTCATCGCCCTCATCACCGAGTGGCAGGATGCCTCCGGTCAGGTCGAGCAACGTTCGGCAGAATCACAAATCGGTGGCAGCATGCGTCTGGGTGGCCAGCGGTGCAAACTGGCCCCTGATAGTCTGGCACGCCGTGTCTATGGTGAGGACGTCGTCTCGGAACGTCATCGCCACCGGTATGAATTCAACAATCATTACCAGGCAAGCCTGGAAACGGCCGGGCTGAAATTTTGCGGAGCCTCGCTCGATGGCAAACTGGTCGAGGCCATCGAAATTCCTGGACACCCCTGGTTTCTGGCCTGCCAGTTCCATCCGGAATTCACATCGACCCCACGCCGGGGGCATCCCCTTTTCATAGGCTTCATCCAGGCCGCTCGCGAACACGCCCAACGGAGGCAAAACCACGCATGAAACTTTGCGGCTTCGAGGTCGGCCTGGATCGACCGTTTTTTTTGATAGCCGGCCCTTGCGTCATAGAAAGTGAACAGCTTGCGCTCGATACCGCCGGTGCCCTCAAGGAGCTGACCGGCCAACTGGGCATCCCCTTCATTTACAAGTCCTCCTTCGACAAGGCCAATCGCTCGTCACACACCAGCTTTCGTGGCTTGGGCGTTGATGAGGGTTTGCGCATACTGAGCCAGGTCAAGCAGTCCATCGGCGTTCCGGTGCTCACCGATGTGCATGAGGACACACCGCTGGACGAAGTTGCCGCCGTCGTTGATGTCATGCAGACCCCGGCGTTTCTCTGCCGGCAGACCAATTTCATCAACAGCGTTGCCGCCACCGGGGTTCCCGTCAACATCAAGAAAGGCCAGTTCCTGGCACCCTGGGACATGCAGAATGTGGTCGACAAGGCCCGCTCCACCGGCAACCAGCAGATCATGGTCTGCGAACGCGGTGTCTCGTTTGGCTACAACAACCTAGTGTCCGACATGCGCTCGCTGGTCATCATGCGCGAGACCGGCTGCCCCGTTGTCTATGATGCGACCCACTCGGTCCAGCTCCCAGGTGGTCAGGGCAGCTGCTCCGGCGGTCAACGCGAATTCATCCCTGCCTTGGCACGGGCGGCCCTCGCCGTCGGCATCTCGGGCTTGTTCATGGAAACTCATCCCGAACCGGACAAGGCGCTCAGCGATGGTCCCAATTCCTGGCCTCTGGCCCGCATGCGCGAATTGCTGGAAACCCTCTCCGCAATAGACCGGACCGTCAAGGCCCATCCGCTTTACTGATTTCACCCTTACTAGACCCATCCACGATCACAGGAGATCAAGCAATATGAGCAAAATCGTCGACGTCAAGGCACTCGAAGTGCTGGACTCACGCGGCAACCCCACGGTTGCAGTCGATGTCATCCTCGAATCCGGCGCCGTCGGCACCGCCATGGTTCCCTCCGGAGCCTCCACCGGCTCCCGTGAAGCCATTGAACTGCGTGACGGCGACAAAGCCCGTTATCTCGGCAAGGGCGTTACCAAGGCCGTCGCCAACGTGAACGGCGAGCTGCGTTCCGCTGTCATCGGCCTGGACGCCAATGATCAGAAAGCGCTGGATGCCAAAATGATTTCGCTGGATGGCACCGACAACAAAGGCCGCCTTGGCGCCAACGCTATTTTGGGTGTATCACTGGCTGCAGCCCGGGCCGCCGCCCAGGAAGCCGGCAAGCCGCTGTATGCCTATCTGAACGACAGCGGCGAATACCTGCTGCCGGTGCCGATGATGAACATCATCAACGGCGGTGCACATGCCGACAACAGCGTCGACATGCAGGAATTCATGATTCTGCCCGTAGGTGCCCCCAACTTCCGCGAAGCCATCCGTTATGGCACCGAAGTGTTCCATGCCTTGAAAAAGGTGCTGCATGACCGTGGCATGGCGACCGGCGTGGGCGACGAAGGCGGTTTTGCCCCCAACCTGCCCTCCAACGAATCGGCCATCGAAGTCATTCTTGAAGCCATCAAGAATGCCGGTTATGTCGCTGGCAAGGACATCTTCCTGGGGCTCGACGTCGCCAGCTCCGAGTTCTACAAGGACGGCAAATACCACCTTGAATCCGAAGGTAAGGAATTCACCTCTGAGGAATTCGTTGACTATCTGGCCGCCTGGGTCGACAAGTACCCGATCATCTCCATCGAGGACGGCCTGGCCGAGGGCGACTGGCACGGCTGGGGCATCATGACCGACAAGCTGGGCAACAAAATCCAGATCGTCGGTGACGACCTGTTCGTGACCAACCCGTCCATTCTGAAGAAGGGCATCGAAGCCAAGGTGGCCAACTCCATCCTGATCAAAGTCAACCAGATCGGCTCCCTGACCGAGACGCTCGAAGCCATCGACATGGCCCATGCTGCAGACTACACCACGGTCATGTCACACCGCTCCGGCGAAACCGAGGACTCCACCATCGCCGATCTGGCCGTGGCTACCCGTTCCGGTCAGATCAAGACCGGCTCCCTGAGTCGCTCCGATCGTATCGCCAAGTACAACCGTCTGCTCAAGATCGAGGCGGAACTCGGCGACAAGGCCACCTACGCCGGTAAGAGCGCTTTCAAACGCGCTTTCTGATCCGGGTTCAAGGTCAAGTCAACTGTGTATAAGCTGATCGCCTTTCTGCTTGTGCTGATCGCTGGCCTCCAGTACCGACTCTGGCTGGGGGATGGTGGCATTCGCGAATTTCGGGAAACCAACCAGCGAATCGCGGAACTCAAGCAGGAGGCCGAACAGCGGGCCATACGTAATTCGGCGGTAGCGGCGGATGTAAAGGACTTAAAAGATGGCGAGGAAGCAATCGAGGAACGTGCCCGCCATGAATTGGGCATGATCAAGTCGGGTGAAACCTTCGTTCAGATTTACGATGAAGTCGAGCGAAAATCGCAAAAACCCGTTACCGATGTTTCCGCCAATATAACCAATGAACCCAAATCGTCACGCCCACCCAAAAGTCTGAATTCCAAGGCTAATAAACCGACTGTAAAACCACCCACCTCGGCAGAGACCCGCAACAAATCCCGCTGATGGTTGACGATCCGACCACTGACAGTCACAACGCATCGGCTCGAATTACCAAATGAGTACTTAGCGATGAGGAATACCTCATGAGCCTCGCCTTCTGGGCCATTGTCCCTGCCGCTGGCGTCGGCAAGCGCATGGGCAGGGAAGTACCCAAGCAATATCTTGAAGTCGGTGGCAAGCCGGTCCTTCAGCACACGTTGGAACGACTGCTGTCGGTGGAAACCATCGCCGGCATCAATGTCGCCCTGGGCGCGGACGATGGCTACTGGCCTGACCTGCCCTTTAGTGATCATCCGCGTATCCGCGCCGTGCCCGGTGGCCGCGAGCGGGCGGATTCGGTCTATTCCGCCCTGCTGCATTTCGAGGATCAGGCAAAGCCCGATGACTGGGTGCTGGTGCATGATGCCGCACGGCTCTGCATCACTCGCAGCGATGTACTCAAACTGATCAAAACCTTAAAGGATGACCCCGTGGGCGGCATTCTCGCGCTGCCAGTCAGCGACACCTTGAAAAACGTGGAAGATCACTCCATCGCCGGCACCCCCGATCGCCGGCATGTCTGGCGCGCACTGACCCCACAAATGTTCCGCTATGGCCTGCTCAAAAAGGCCCTGTTCGATGCCGCCGAGCAGGACCGTCTGGTCACGGATGAGTCCAGCGCATTGGAACTGGCTGGCTACCGCCCCCGCATCGTCGAGGGACGACCGGACAATCTCAAAATCACTCGGCCGCAAGATTTGCCTCTGGCGGCCTTTTATCTGGAGCAACAATGTTACGAATAGGACAAGGTTACGACGCGCATCGATTTACCGCAGGTGGCCAACTGGTCCTGGGTGGGGTTCCCGTCGAGTATGAAAAAAGCCTCGCTGCCCATTCCGATGGGGATGTGGCCCTGCACGCGCTATGCGATGCGCTGCTGGGCGCCGCCGCCATGGGCGATATTGGCCGGCACTTCCCCGATACCGATCAAAACTTCAAGGGCATCGACAGCCGCATTCTGTTGCGCAATGTCTGCGCCAAATTGACGGCGCAGGGCTTTTCCGTGGGCAACGTCGATGTCACCATCGTCGCCCAGCAACCCAAACTCGCACCCTACATCGATCGCATGCGGGCCACCATTGCAACCGACCTGCAGATAGAAATCGACGCCGTCAACGTCAAGGCCACCACCACCGAGGGCATGGGCTTCGAAGGCCGGGGCGAAGGCATCTCCTCCTACGCCGTGGCAATTCTCGACAAAGCCTGATCCGTCATGAGCGATCCCACGGCCCGGTTGCCACATGCCCTGGGTGGCCCCGTGGGCCGGGGGACCATCAAGCTCACGCCCGAAGATTTTGTGGTCGAGGAAATCCTCGGGTTTGAACTCTCTGGCGAAGGGGAACATGTCTTTCTGCGCATCGAAAAGCGCGGTGAAAATACCGACTACGTGGCTCGTCAGCTTGGTCGTTTTGCCGGCGTACCGGTCCACAATGTCAGCTATGCCGGCCTGAAGGATCGTCATGGCCGGACTCTCCAATGGTTCAGTATCCAGTTGCCCGGCCAGAGCGGGCCAGACTGGTCGGGACTGAACTCCGACACGATTCGGGTGCTGGACGTCATGCGCAACGCCCGAAAATTGAGAAAAGGCGCGGCGAATGGAAACCGGTTCGAACTGACCATGCGCGACCTCACCGCCACCCCGGAGTCGCTCGAGAACCGACTGGCCGACATTGCCCGGCAAGGGGTACCCAATTATTTTGGGCCGCAACGATTCGGCCATGATGGCCAGAACATCGAGCAGGCGAAAGCCTTGTTTGCCGAACCCGGGCACCGCATCGACCCCTATAAACGGGGCCTCTATCTGTCGGCAGCCCGCTCCGAAATCTTTAATCGAATCCTGGGCGAACGGGTCAGCGCTAACCAATGGGACCGCGCCATTTCTGGCGACGTCTTCATGTTCTCCGACTCCAAAAGCTTCTTCAAACCAGAGGCACTCGACGCCGAGATCCTGCAGCGGGTCAGTGATCATGCGATCCATCCCAGCGGGGTTCTCTGGGGCCATGCCCCTTCATCAGCCACTGATGAGGCCTTAGAGATAGAAAACCACGTCACGGCACAACTGTCCGAACTAGCATCCGGTCTAGCGGCCTCAGGGATGGACACCGCGCGTCGCCCTTTTCGGCTTTGCCCGAAAGATCTGACCTGGGAGTTTCCCGATCCCGCCACCCTGCGGCTCTGTTTTACCCTGCCATCCGGAGCCTATGCCACGACGGTACTGAGAGAGCTGGTGGCCATGGACGCTTTGGATGTCTGAAACGCGCGGGTTTGGGTTATCTTTAACCCATCTTGCCCTGCACCATTCACTGGCCGGAATTTGCTCATGACCATCGGACTGATCTGCAACCGCGATATCGTTATCGCCCGACCGCATGAATCGCTTCATCGCGTTGCCCAACTGATGCGCGAACATCACGTCGGCAGTGTCGTCATCGTCAAGGATGCACCGGCCGGAGTCATGCCGATTGGCGTCCTGACCGATCGCGATCTGGTGGTTGAAGTGCTGGCCACCCATCTGGACCCCCAGTCCGTCAATGTGGGCGACATCATGAGCCATGAACTAGTCACCGCCCAAGAGAATGACGGCATCTGGATCACCATCAAGCGCATGCGCAGCCAGGGGATCCGCCGGATGCCCGTCTTGAATGAGCAAGGCCTGCTGATAGGCATCATCAGTGTCGATGACCTGATGGAGCTGCTCGCCGGAGAGTTCAATGATCTGGTCAAACTGAACGCTCGGGAAAAGGAACGCGAAATTACCCAACGCAACGGATAAGCCCATGTCTGTGACCCTCTACCACAACCCCCGCTGCAGCAAATCCCGACAAACCCTGGAACTGCTCCGCAACCAGGGCGCAGAACCCGAGGTTATCGAATATCTTAAAACCCCGCCCGATGCGGCCCAGCTGGACGACATCCTCCAGCGGCTGGGCATAGAGCCGAGGGCGTTGATGCGAAAGACCGAAGCCGTTTATCGCGAGGCCGGTCTGGATGATCCCGGCATTGACCGGGACGCACTGATTGCCGCCATGGTGGCCCATCCCATTCTGATAGAGCGCCCTATCGTGCTGGCCAACGGCAAAGCCGCCATCGGCCGACCGCCGGAAAACGTGCTGTCCATAGTCTGAAGGCAACCTCTAAAACTATCTATTCACGCCCTTGGACTGTGCTCAGGAGGGCCTTCGAAGGCTTCAGCAAGAACGGATAGTTTGTTGTTTTATATAGAACACCGATCGCGTTGAGCTTGTCGAAATGCGATTTTTAGAAGCTCACTGAAACCTGACCACCTGATCCCAACCGAGGACTCGGCTCAACCGCCCTCGTTGAACAACCCAAACTTAACATGACTGAAATCCTTGTCCTTTATTACAGCCGCTTCGGCAACACGACGGAAATGGCCCATCTGATCGCACGCGGTGCTGAAGAGGTCCCCGGCGTGATCGCCAAGGTGAGAACCGTACCACCGGTGTCGCCGACCTGCGAAGCCGTCGAAGACAGCATCCCGGGAAACGGCCCGCCCTATGCGACGCTTGAGGATCTGCAGAACTGCGATGGACTGGCGCTGGGGAGTCCGACCCATTTCGGCAACATGGCGGCCCCCCTGAAGCATTTCATCGACAGCACCAGCAGCCTGTGGTTTTCGGGCGCTCTGTCCGGCAAGCCTGCCGGGGTATTCACCTCCACCTCATCCATGCACGGCGGGCAGGAAGCCACCCTGCTGACCATGATGGTGCCCCTGCTGCATCACGGCATGCTCCTGGTCGGCATTCCCAGCCGCGAGCGCGCCCTCAGCCAGACCACCACCGGCGGGACGCCCTATGGCCCAAGTCGGTATACCGGCGGTGGCAAGGATTCAGTGAGCGAAGAGGAACGGCAGCTGTGCCGGGTGCTCGGCGCCCGGATTGCCAAAACCGCCTTGGCGGTCAAAAAAGCCCCCGTCGACTGAGCAGCGCCGGGCTGTCCCGAGCCATGCCCCAGCAACTTCCGTTGCCTTTGGGTCTGAATCAGGAACTCAGCTTCGCGCAGTTCTGGCCCGGCCCCAATCGCGAGGCGGTCGAGCAACTGCAGCAAATTGCCCTGGGCCAGGGTGAACCGTTGATCCTGATCTGGGGCGACCCAGGCAATGGCAAGTCGCACTTGCTGAACGCCTGCTGTTCGAGGGCAGCCGATCATGGCTATTCTGCCGCCTACTTCCCCATGCGTCTGCTGCACGAACATGGCCCGGCCGTGCTGGACGGCGCCGAGACCTATCCGATTATCTGCATCGACGATATCGACGCCATGGCCGGTCAACCTGATTGGGAACTGGGTCTGTTCAATCTCTTCAACCGCTTGCGTGAAGCGGGTCACCGTCTGGTCATCAGCGCGTCTCTGCCGCCGGCCCAGATGAACGTCAACCTGCCCGATCTTACCAGCCGTCTGGCCTGGGGTCTGACGCTGAGGCTTCAACACCCTGACGAGGAAGATACCCGCCACATCCTGCAGATGAAGTCCCGCTCGCTGGGACTGGAGATGCCCGATGCCGTGGCGCGATTTCTAATGAATCACGCCCAGCGTGACCTCCCCACACTGACTGCCCTGCTGGATAAGCTGGACCGTGCCTCATTGGTCGCCCAACGTCGTCTGACCATACCCTTCGTCAAAGAGCTGATCGGTTTGTGAGCGCTCTCCTAAAGAAAAAAAACGGCCCTATTCGAGCCCTCGCCGTCAATCAATTGCTACGAAAATGCGCCCCGAGACTTTCATCGAATTCAGGCCAAATCAATGGGGTTTACAAGGCAACAGGCCAGCCTAGTAAGCTGAATGCGGGACAGTTTTCCGCGGCTTGAATAGCTTGGAATGTTAAATGCATTTTCCGAGACACTACGCCCACCCGATTGACTCGGCGTGAAAACGCTGTCACCCATCGTCTTTCTCCGCAATCGGCACCAGCCGTTACCGAGATGCTAACGCCAATACTCACCTATACGTGCGCCGAAATCAGGCTGTAACTCAAAAAACTGCTGATAGTCCCTGTAGTGGACTTGACCCATGCTTGATCCCTCAATGGCTGTTGCTACACCACTAGGAATTGCCGCCCAGTGGGCCGGCATCAACGCAGCCTTGTCCGGGCTAAGCGCGTAGATGAGCAGGAAGTTCGTAAACCACATCGCCGGTGCTACGGGAACTCCAACGACTTGAATGCCTGCATCTGCCTTGTCAACATAGATCAACTGCGCAATACCTGCCAATTCCTGTGACTGTGAGGCGAAAGGAGCCTCACGCGCGTATGCTGATGTGTAGAGCTCCTTTAGCGTATCTCTGGCATTGTTATGGCGCATCCAGGCCCCCATGTATCCGCAGGGGATCCCGGGCGGTGGCACTTGATAATTGCAAATAGCATCCGGGGCAAGGACCCAGTTGATCAAACGCACTGGGGAGCAAAGGGTGAAGTCGGGAGATGAAGGGTCCGGGCAGTTGGCAGGGACTCTTAGCATCCCCTTTCGATCTACAATAAGCCCGTAACTACCTAGGTTAATTGTAACTTTCTCCCCATCAATAATTCGAGTGTATGTGTTACCGGTAGTGTTTCCAAGGTATTCCACGGCAAGACGGGTAAGTTGAGCAGCCTTTTGAGCATCAGCCTTGCTATATCCGGGTGGCCTACCTAAACCAGCCATATACTTTGCATATTGCCCCTTTGATAAACCCTTGGTCCTGTCGAAGCCTAGCAAGGTGGCAATGCGATGGGCTTCCCTCAGTCCGAGGGGCGCGTTGACTTGCTGAGGTCGAGTTGCCTCCTTCGGCGCCAAAGGCAAATACTTAACCTCTCCCGCGTTTATAGGGTTGAACCCAGTATCCAAGGGTAGAGGGGCTGTCAATCCATTTGTAGCAGCACCAAAAGATACCATAACTAGGGAAGCAAGCCTCGCAGCAGGCAGGACGGATTTAATACCTAAACTTGGCTTGAAATTAGAAGTTATCATTTATTCTTGCCCACTAAATTTTTTCAGGCGCCAATCATGGATTGTTATCACCTTAGTTTGTCGACCATTATGGAAGATATTAAGGCGCTCTATTTATCCATATCTGAAAGCCCCCATCGGTAGAGATTATTAATCGGAGACCGTTAGTCCAGCTTAATGCGTCGTCTTTCCTTATTAAATAACCTATATTGAGTTAGCTTAGTGTGAAGCAAGAGCATATTTAAAAATTACTCAAGACACACCAAAACCTCTGTCTACAGTATTTCGACGCCGTATGACCGAGTTTATTTCAGAACGGTTATGCTTCCGGCACCTCAGCCATCGCCTTAAACCACACAGCGACAAAAGAATCACTGAACGAGACTCTCAGATTTGTCTGAGACTTCCCACAAGCGACTAAGCTTGCCTCCGGACAGCGTATCGCAGCAGCCACCAGCCAACCGCACAGCCTTGCCCCATGTTGCAGGCTTGGAAAACATAATCCCTGTCTCTCAGCTACACAGCTGACTGGTTTATGGCAGCCTGTATTTTCAATCTCTATTTATACCTACTGACCTATGGTCAGCAATGTACCAGGGAAAGACTGCAGGTCCGAATGGACATATATCCCACCATATGCAGGCGTGGGGTTGGTCCAATCTCCGTCTATGACCACTGGAAACGAGGGCGACGCTGATATATACCAAGCCCATGCGGAGTAATGAATACCGATTTTTTTTATTTCATCCAGCTTTTCCTGATAAACAATCGGGTAGTGTGGCGTATCACCATTATAATCGGCACTCTGATTATCACCAAACTCTGTCCATATCAGCGGATACTTTCCTGTAATGCCAGCAAAGTTTGCAGCAAAGTCAGCTGGGGCACCGTCGACAGTATAACCCTGTTCACCTTTATCGTTATAAGGATGAGAGTCATACATTATATTGAAAGCATAGCCATCGGATTGATCTTTATCCTTGATAAAACAATCTTCACTACCACAGTTTTTAGCGGATGAAATAAATCCAAGATAATAGGCATAATCCAAACCCCCTGCGATGACTACATTCTTGGCGCCGGTAGCTCTAACCGTATCGTAAAGGTCCTGCATCCCATAATAATTGTCATTCCCTTTAAGCCAGTCGGTATAGGACAAGCCATAAGGCTCGTTATAGAGTTCAAATAGCACATGTCCATAGCCTTTGTATTTACTAGCCACTGAAGTCCAGAATGCTAAGGAAGCATTATTATTACCTTTTGGCGCCATATTCTGCTGTGCGGCTTCAGAGCTGGACCAATGATAGTCAAGTATAATTGCCATATTATACTTGGCTGCCAGGTAAACCAACGCATCTATGGTTTGCTTGTATGACCCAGGCACTGTTTCATCAGCAGAACTATTCCAATAGTCAGCATTCATGGAGACACGGATTAGATTTGAACCCCAATTATGCATGTTTACAACATCTTGTTCACTCAGGTTTTCTCCTGTAACAGACCATTCGAGGCTGGGTCTGGCCATTCCTTTTAGACGAATTTCAGTTACACCATTCAATAGCAATTTGTCTCCACTCGTCGAAAGAGTGAAATTTGCCGGAGGGGTTGCTAAAGGAACCCCTGAGAATGCTCCACACGGAGAACCGCAATGAACAGTCGCCCTTACAGTATAATCAGATACACTTACGTCATCAATATACTCGGTTCCTTCGGGTCTTGAATAACTATCAAGACTCACCTTTCCGCTCACCAGATTTAAGTTGATTGTTCCAAAATAGTGACCGGCAGCGTCTTTAACATTCCATGTACTCCAGGTGCCCGGCACCGGCAATTTACCGCTACTCCCAAAGCCAATATTATAACTATCCCAGTTGGCTTCATTACTACCTAGCTCAAGATATACATTGGGATTAACCCCATCACCAACCGAATTTGCAATATTTGCTCCCTGACAATAACTGCAGACAACTGATCCCGCACTGACAGAAGGGTTACTGGTAGTTGAGTTACTAATCTTGATGTCCTTCAAATAATTTCCGTCCGTTCCATCTGCTGTATAGCCACTGTATTTCAGTGTTTTTCCATCATAAGTCAATGTCAAGGTGCCAAAGTAAGCATTTGATGTCGCATCCTTTATATCCCATGAACTCCACTGTTTTGAGGTATCAGTTGAGGTTGGAATTCCGCCATTTCCCTGATAACCGATAGAATAGGTTCCCCATCCGGGACCATTTTTTCCAAGCACCATTTTCAGACTTGGGTTTTTTCCATCTCCAATATAATTATACAACGCCGCACTACTCGAACCCACGGGTAAGGTTATTCCTGGCACCCCATTCCCTTTAAAATTCAACATGAGCGTCTTGGTAGCTTTATCCCTTTTCCGGGTAATACTTATCAGATATATATTTTTCTTATCAACCCTGAAGCTTCCTTGATCCCTAATAACCACACGCCCTCTATTGATTGGAATATTTTTTGCTTTTCCTTTTGTTGATTCTGGATAACTTATCATGACATTATATTTATCATTTATATCCAGTTTATCAAACTCGATTATGTATTTTTTTCCCTGCCAACTGCCGGAGATATTTTCTACACCAATTTCAGGCAGGGAGATTGCAGAAAATGCCACTGATGAACCAATCATCATGGCCGCTAACAAGCATAATACGTAACAAATTTTTTTCATGGTGTTCACCAAAACAATGACGCAAGACTAGACTCCATAGCACAACCTCATAAAAGAATATACTTGCCAACCCCTTTTTTATTTCATTTGATACAATTGCCTATGGTTTTTTCTGGAGGTTTCCCTCGCTCCCCCCTCAAAAAAAGCCTTTATTTGCTGGCCACATGGACAAAAAATAACGCATGTTATTGTTCTTTATAGCTTCTTTTGACCGCTCCTCAGCTGTTCTTTGAAGAAATCGACCCATTGGTAATCCCCCCATTTTTGGTCTGAGCCAAAAGTAGAGGTTATGCGGCCACGGCCAACCGCTGAATGGGTGTCATCCCGCCCAAGGCCATGTGTGGGCGTTCATGGTTGTACTGGTACATCCATCGGGTTGCAAACGTCCTCACCTCTTCCAGGTCATTCCAGTCATACTGCGATAGCCATTCGTATCGGACCGTTCGATTGAACCGCTCAACGAAAGCATTCTGCTGGGGCTTCCCCGGTTGA
>JBILGM010000012.1:0-62724 GCA_044351045.1 Methylococcaceae bacterium
GTCGTCGACCCGGTCCCGCTATAGCTGTAGGTCACGGCACCGCTGGAGCCGCTGACCGTCGCCGTGGTCGGGCCCTGCCCACTGCCAGTGTAGGTGTAGCTCTGGGACCCGGTGACGTTGACCGTGGTGCTGATGGCCGTAACCGTGATGGTGCCCGGGGCCGGGGTAAAGCTGTAGTTGGTCGCGGTAAGACCCGACACGACGGGAGTAATCGTGACACCCGCCGTGCCGGGCGCTGTGCTGGCGGTGTAGCTCGTCGTATAGGTGGCACTGCCGCTGATGACGGCCGCTGTCTCGCTATTGACGAAGCCGCTCGGGGTGTAGCTGCCGGCGCCAGTCACCGTCCCGATAGCGGTGCCATACGCTACGCTCTGAGGATCGGCGGTAATGGTCAGGCTGGCCTTGTTGATGCTAAAGGCATAGGCAGCCGAGGTGGCGCTGCCGTGGTGGCTGTCGGCGGCGACGCTGGCGATCACCTGGTAACTGCCGGCGTTGGTCGGCGGAAGAGCACTGGCGGCATAGGTCGTCGACCCGGTCCCGCTATAGCTGTAGGTCACGGCACCGCTGGAGCCGCTGACCGTCGCCGTGGTCGGGCCCTGCCCACTGCCAGTGTAGGTGTAGCTCTGGGACCCGGTGACGTTGACCACCGTTGCGGAGGCAGACAAGATCGTATTGATCTGGGTTGCCGTTGCCACGTTGGCCGCATTCAACTCCGGCGATTGTGCGGCGTTAATCAACAATGTGGTCAACTCGCCCCTCGCTCCAGGGACAGCTGCGACGACCAGCGAGTTATAAACCACGGCGTAGGCGTTGGCGAACGACTGAATGGCAGCGACCGGAGATGTCTGATATACAGCCGGGAGGGCCAGTACCCGCACAGTGGCAAGCGCTACTGAGGCGGCAGAGGTTGGATTCACAGCGATCACATCGGCCACCAGTGCAATACGACCTGCCGCCGCCGCCGCGGCGGCAACTTCAACTGGCGAGCTGAGCGCGACCGACGACGGACTTACGGCTGTCATTGCTACTCTGGCAAGACTGATCACACTAGCGGAATGGCTCACGGCAAGGTTCTCTGCCGCGACAAGAGCCTGTTGCGCAGTACTCGCTATTAGCGAGACGTTAGATAGATCGGAAGCCACGCCGATCGCAAGAGATGCCAGCGAAATGACCGTTGTTGGAGCGACTCGCTGCGTCACCGGGGAGGCGAAAATTCGGCCTGCCGCCGTGACAACGCTGACGGTCTGCATGGGAGCTGCCGAGATCACACTGATCGGTTGAACTGATTCTAATGCCGCCAATGCCACGTTAACGGCGTTGGTGGGATTGGTATTTACCATCTCCTCAGCCGCATTGACCGTATCTAGAGAAAGGTTGGCGACGTTGGTGGGGTTACCACCAGACAGAATCGTAATGACTTGCTTAACCGTTGATGGGTTGCCACTAACAATGGCTGCCCGCAAGGCGGGTGAAAGTGCGTTGATTGCATCAACTGCAAGAGCGCCATGCACCCAAGCCAGGAGTAACGCAAACATCAAGCAACGAACAAAATGCCGAGCTAGCATCATTGATCATCCAAAGCCATTACTTAAGATAAAATTAAAGGCACCCAATGTAGCTCAAAACTGGATAACTTTTGACTGCATTGACCGCCGGATTTGGAGGTGTTTTTTTAATCGCCATCAGTCATATAAAGCCTATAAAGGATCCTCCAGCCCCCTTCGTTTCGTCAAGACTGAACGACCGACCCAGCCTAACTTATTGCACTGTGAGCCATGCTGAAAAAGGTCAGCCGCGTAACGGCGAAACCGGGACGTTTTTCATGTCCCCCATAACAGCCAGGGCGGTTTGCTTCAGGGTGGCGTGGTAACGCCGTCCGGAGGCAAGCTGCATGACACTTTTGTGGCCGCATTCTCGGACAGCCTCCTAGGAGCCGGTTAACACTAAGAATAGAAATATAAATCATATCAATAAGTTAGGATTATACGATCAAATGGATTCTTTCTGCAGGCAACTGATATTTATGACTTATTCAGTGTTATCAGACCCTAGCAGTCTTCTTCAACAACGATAATAGAAAATACTCGATAATGGCTATAGCGCTTTTGCAGCTCTCGAGGAGCGTGAACACGGCCAGGAAGACCAAACCTGCAGCACTGTCATGGATGACCCAAACCAGAGCGGTGGTTACTGTGCTTGTGCGTTCAAGAATGGCATCGATACGTGAAGTGGGGGAGCGCCAGCATTCTGTTGGGCTACGCGGACTGTGCAGCGATCAGTGGTCTGATGCATCGGATTGGCGTTGGGCGCCCCATGATTTTCAAGTGCATCGATAAGGTCTTGGCGGCCGGAATGAGTGCCGGACTCAAGGATACCCCCCACCCCCTGCCTCCACGAACCCCAGATCACCGACGCAGCCAAAGCGTGGGTGGTTAGCTTGGCTTGTACCAAACGCTTGGCGCATAGGTTGGACGCCGAACTGTGGTCCATTCCGGCACTGGCACGGTTCGTGGCTCAAAATTATCGAGGTCGTCTTCTCAAAAATAGCACGGAGATTCTTGCGCCATGTATGCATGAGTTCACAGAACGAGCTCAAAACGCGAACCCTCGCTGAAAAACGTCCCGGTGTCGCCGTTGCGCGGTTCACCTTTGTTTTTTAGATTGAGTACAACGAACAACTAGTTTTCGGAGAAAACCTAAGTGAAAGCAGCAGCCTATGCCTTGATGATCGTTGGCGCCACCGCTCTGGCCAGCGGGTGCGCCACCAACAAAATTACCGGTCGTAGCCAGGCCATGATCGTCAGTGACGAGTCTGCCGCCCAACAATCTGCTGAAGCTTACACCCAGCTGATCAGCGAGTCAGCGCAGAAACGAGCGCTGGACGATGACACTTACCAGCTAAGCCGGGTGCAATCCATCACCAAGCCTTTGATCCAGCAAGCCATCAAGATGCGGCCGGACGTTCAGCATTGGAAATGGGAGGTTCATCTGCTGAAGAGCAGCGAAGTTAACGCGTGGTGTATGGCGGGCGGCAAGATGGCGGTCTATACCGGGCTGTTGCAGAAGATTCAACCCACCGATGACGAGTTAGCGGCAATCATGGGTCATGAAATTTCCCACGCCCTGCTGTCACATCAGGCGGAAAAACTGTCGCGGGCGCAGATGCAGCGCGCAGGCCTGACTGCTGGTGTTTTAGCCGGTGCGATCTTTGGGGTAAACCTGGGCAATATTGCTTCGATTGCCGACTCAGTGGCCACGGTTGGACTGCAATTACCCAATAGCCGTGACGCCGAGTCGGAAGCCGATATCGTGGGCATCGAGCTGGCTGCCAGGGCCGGGTTCAATCCGGAAGCCTCGGTGACCTTGTGGGAGAAAATGATCAAGGTGGGCGGCAGCGGCGCACCCGAATGGTTGAGCACTCACCCGCACCCGGAAACGCGGATTGCCGCGATGAAGGTGAAGTCGAACCAGCTGATGCCAGTCTATGAGGCGGTCAAGCGGGGTGAACCTGTGCCTGACATTCAAACCACACTCCGTACTCAGCAGACTAATGGCCCCGCCCAGGCAGCCCCGGCCAAAGCCAACCGGAGTTGAGGAAACTCCTAAAATCATCGATTTATGCCCTTCGACTAGGCTCGCATGAGTGCTGCTGAAGGTCAGTTTTTAGAGATCCCATTGCAGCCCATTAAGGCGGATGCGGTGTGGGTTTATTCCGAAACAGGCGACCTGTCCGGTCTGAGTAACCTGCCGGGTCTGTTCAGATAGCGGTTCGCGTCTTGGGTCCCTCTTGCGCATCCACCATTTCGAGAAAGAGCTGTTCCAGCCGGTTCGCCGCGTTGCGCATTGAAACGACCCGGATGCCTGCGGCCGCCAACTCATCGAAAAGGCTGTGAATCCCTGCGCTGGTGGGCACCTCGGTCGCCAGCGTTCTGGCATCCAGCCGTTCCAGCGCAAATCCGGTCAATTGCGGCAGTTCTTCCAGAGAGCGATCCAGCTCAAGAATGTAGCGATTGACGTGCATCCTCGCGAGCAGGTTCTCCATGGTGTTGTGCTCAATGATGCGGCCATGATTGATGATGGCGATATGCCGGCAAAGCTGCTCGGCCTCTTCCAGATAGTGGGTGGTCAGGATAATGGTCGTCCCTTCGCGATTGATGCGTTGCAGCAATTCCCACATTGATCGGCGAATCTCGATATCGACCCCGGCAGTGGGTTCATCAAGAATCAGCAACCGGGGCGAGTGAACTAGCGCCCGGGCGATCATCAGCCGGCGCTTCATGCCGCCGGACAGGGTGCGGGACACGCTGTTGCGCTTGTCCCACAGACCCAGTTGGCTGAGACATTGTTCGGCACGCAGATGGGCTTCCTTGCGGGGAATACCTTGGTACCCTGCCTGGTTGAGGACTACGCCCAATACGGTTTCGAACTGGTTGAAGTTGACTTCCTGCGGGACAATGCCGATCAGACGCTTGGCAAACTCGGTTTCACGATCCAGATCATGGCCAAATATCTCCACACGGCCCGACGTCTTCCTGACAAGCGAACTGATGATGCCGATGGTGGTGGACTTGCCCGCGCCGTTGGGTCCGAGCAAGGCGAAGAAGTCGCCAGATTCGACTTCGAGATCGATTCCCTTCAATGCCTCTTGGCCGTTCTTGTAGGTTTTTTGCAACCCTCGCAGAGACAACGCTTTCATAGTGGCTGTTTTTTATGATGGCATTTGTGACAATAGGACAGTGTGGGTGATTCCACTTACCGCGACTGTGCCGCGCGCCTATCCGCGGGCAGCACAGGTTAGCGAACTTACCTCTCCCCCTCCCTTTTGCTTTGACTCTTGACTATTTGTGATCACCTCCCCTCGCCCCACACAAGTTGCTGCTGTTGATCTAGGCTCCAACAGCTTCCACATGATCGTCGCCGAACTGCGTGCAAACGAAATCGTGGTGCTCGATCGGCTTCGCGAAATGGTACGTCTGGGGTCCGGTCTTACCCCAGACCGCGATCTGACGCCGGAGATCCAGCAGCGTGCGCTCGACTGCATGGAGCGCTTTGGGCAACGCCTCAGATCGCTCCCTCCGGGCAGCGTTCGCGCCGTAGGCACCAATACTTTGCGCGCAGCCCGAAACTCAGGCCCCTGGCTGCACAGAGCAGAGAAGGCACTGGGCCACCCTATCGAAATCATTGCCGGTATCGAGGAGGCACGCCTCATCTATCAGGGCGTCTCGCAGAGTCTACCCTTGGATGGCAAGCGGCGGTTGGTAATGGATATCGGCGGGGGCAGCACCGAGTACATCATTGGGATCGACCGGACACCGCTGCAAAAAGAGAGTTTGCGGATGGGCTGTGTGTCCATGAGCATGGCTCACTTCGGTGACGGCAAGATCAGCACAAAACGCTTCAAACGGGCGGTGATTGCCGCAAATCGGGAGCTGGAGCCATTCCAACATTTGTTCCACAGTCGACAGTGGAAACTGGCCGTGGGCGCCTCGGGCACTTTGCGCACCACCCAGAAATTGCTGCACAGCCGAGGATGGAGCCGCGAGGGCATTAGCATCGAGGGCCTGAACCGCCTGGTGAAGGCCGTGATTGATGCCGGACGCTTAAACCAAAGCGACTTTCCGGAACTTGATCCAGAGCGCTTCCCCAGTTTCCCGGGCGGTCTGGCGATTATTCAGGCCACTTTCGAAGCACTCGAGATAGAACACATGCAAATTTCCGATGGCGCATTGCGAGAGGGGTTGCTCCACGACCTGTTGGGCCGCATCAATCATGAGGACGTGCGTGAGCGTACCGTCCAGGCACTGGCAGCTCGATATCACGTCGAAACGGATCACGCGCTGCAGATTCAGGCGACTCTCGATATGCTGCTGAATCAGCTGGCGTTTTCGGCAACGCTGGACAGAGAGACTGCGGGACAGTGGCTGGATTGGGCGGCGACACTACATGACATAGGGCGCGATATTGCACATAGCGGCTACCATAAGCACGGCGCCTATATCCTCGCGAATGCTGACCTTCCGGGCTTTTCAAATCAGGATCAGTTGCTGCTTGCGACACTGGTCCGCAGTCATAGGCGAAAATTTCCCGCCAAGCTATTCAGAGATTTATCGGCGCCGTGGGATGAACAAGGTAGATCGCTGGCTGTTGTGCTTCGTTTGGCCATCCTGCTACATCGGAGTCGTGCCCTGACTCACGTACCACCAATCCACCTGGAAATGAATAAAAGCCTAGTCCGCCTGACTTTTCCAGCGGGATGGATGGAAGAACACCCCCTAACGGTGGCTGATCTGGAGCAAGAGGCAGGTTACTTGGCGCCGGCGGATATCAATCTGAGCTTTGGTTAGCTTGGCCACCATCTGATCTGTTGTCCTGCCAGAATCCAAGCGAGCTATGTCACCGCTTCGGAATCCTCATGCTCCGGAATATCGATTTTCTCACTCTCCAGTAAATAGGCGAGCGCATTTTCCAGGGTGGCCCGTGCATGGGCGGTCATGCGATGCAGTCGTTCATGAGTGGCGGCATCCTTTGGCGATCGCAGTTCACAGTCCAGGCTGTACTGCTCGAATGCGCTGACGCGGGAGACCAGATCCGCCAGATGCTGGGGACATTCGCAGACAAGCCGCGAAGTTATGCCGCCAATCATGGCCAGCTGCTTGCCGCTGAATCGCCGGTGGGTGATCCCCGTGATGTGAGTACCAAAGTCTTTTTCCGGCAGGCCCTGGTGGAACGGGCGTTGGCAGGCTTCAAGCAACAAAGCCGGAGTCACCGGTGCACGCAAGGTCATCACGCCCAGTTTGCGGAGTCGCTCCAAGAGAGGCCGGGGCGCGAAGGCAAATATCACAATGATTCGCTGGCAGTTGGCCTTATTCATCAGCGCTTGGACATGGCTGACTGCATCAGCTTGCAAGGCGGGAAATTCCATCAGGAGAATCTCTGGGTGGTGCTTCAATACCGCCTGTTCAAAAACACTGATCAGGTTGTGTCCAGCAATAAGATTAAGTGGCTCCAATTCACTTGACCAATGATCCATCTGATAGGGCAGCGCCTCACCAAACACCAGCACGGAGGCTTTGCGCTCTTGGCGATGAATGGGGTTTGAGGCCGGAGTACCCGCATGCTGCAACTCTGCCTGTGCGTCAAGACGTTCCCTCAGTTGCTCCTCGGTCAAATGCACTACCGAACTGACGGGTTCTCCCAACTCGATCAGTTGTTTTATCAATAAAAGCCGGGTGACATCATCCCGCGAATAGAATCTTCGGTTTTGCGAAGATCGCTGGGGCACTACGGCCCGGTAGCGGCGCTCCCAGATTCGCAGCGTATCCATGGGTATGCCGGTTAGTCGCGCCACCGCGCCGATAGCGAAGGTGGAATCGGACAACTCTGTCTTCATTGGAAACCTCCGTTGAACAAATAGCGTAGCAACCAGTCTGAAAAATGCTACGCAATATATTTGTCCTTGACAACGGTTTGACAAAACTAATGTGGCATGGGCTAATGGTAGACAGGAAATGGACATCCGGAAGCTGTCGTACAGGCTAGAATGCAGCTTCTGTCACCGGCATCCCACAGGTGGTACCGGTGAAGATGGATCTGAGTAGAGAACAAAACGCTGAGGCTGTGGGATTACGTACCCACATTATCTAAAACAAAAGAGGAAGAGACATGAAAGACATGACGAAGAATATCCTCCTGTGGGTCGTCATCGCATTTGCGCTGTTGTCGATGTTCAATTATTTCAGCCCTAAAACCAAGGTTGATACGGCGATGACCTACACGAACTTCATCGCTGCGATTAATCAAGGGACGATCCGGCAAGTCAATATGGACGGGGATACCATCAGTGGCATGATGACTGATGGTGACCGTTTCACCACTTACAACCCAGGTGATCCCCACTTGGTGGATGATCTTCTCAAGAATCATGTCGACATCAAGGTTGTCCCCCCGGAGCGACCTTCCTTCCTGACTCAATTGCTGATGGCAACTTTCCCGATGCTGTTGCTTATCGGGGTGTGGATCTACTTCATGCGGCGCATGCAGGGTGGTGCCGGCGGTGGCGCCATGAACTTCGGAAAAAGCAAGGCCAAGCTTATCGAAGAGGATAAGGTCAAGGTTACTTTCAGTGACGTAGCGGGATGTGACGAAGCCAAGGAAGAAGTGCAGGAAATGGTTGACTTCCTTCGTGACCCCAGCAAATTTCAAAAATTGGGCGGCATGATTCCGAGAGGCGCCCTGATGGTAGGACCGCCCGGTACTGGTAAAACTCTGCTAGCGCGAGCCATTGCCGGAGAAGCCAAAGTCCCGTTCTTCTCGATTTCCGGTTCAGACTTTGTGGAAATGTTCGTGGGCGTGGGCGCCTCCCGCGTTCGCAACATGTTCGAGGAAGCCAAGAAGCGTGCACCCTGCATCATTTTCATCGATGAAATCGATGCGGTAGGCCGCCAACGCGGGGCTGGTCTCGGCGGTGGACACGATGAACGCGAACAGACCCTGAACCAGCTGCTTGTCGAGATGGATGGTTTTAGTGGTAACGAAGGCATTATCATCATCGCTGCCACCAACCGCGCTGACGTACTGGATAAGGCACTGCTTCGCCCAGGTCGCTTCGACCGTCAGGTGGTGGTTGGACTGCCCGATGTACGTGGTCGTCAGCAGATTCTTGCGGTACACATGAAGCGCGTACCGGTCGCCGATGATGTAGAGCCCGAATGGCTGGCGCGCGGTACACCGGGATTCTCGGGAGCCGACCTGGCTAACTTGGTGAACGAAGCGGCATTGTTTGCAGCCCGACGCAACAAGAAACAGGTCGAGATGTACGACTTCGAGAAGGCCAAGGACAAGATCCTGATGGGTGCTGAGCGAACCTCTGCCGTGATGAGCGAAGAAGAGAAGCTGGTAACGGCTTATCACGAAGCGGGCCATGCCATCGTGGGGAGACTGGTTCCGGAACACGACCCGGTCTATAAAGTCAGCATTATTCCGCGTGGACGGGCGCTCGGCATCACGATGTTCCTGCCCGAAAAGGATCAGTACAGTGCCAACAAGCAGAAACTGGAGAGCCAGATCTCGAGCCTCTACGGTGGTCGTCTGGCCGAGGAGATCATTTTCGGTGCAGAGAAAGTCACCACGGGTGCTTCCAACGATATCGAGCGTGCAACTCAATTGGCTCGCAACATGGTCACTCGCTGGGGTCTTTCCGAGCGGCTTGGACCCCTTGCTTACGGAGAGGAGCAAGGCGAGGTATTCCTCGGTCGCTCGGTCACGCAGACCAAATCGGTCTCCGAGGAAACAGCGCATCTGATCGACGAAGAAATTCGCTCGGTGATCGATCGCAACTACGAACGAGCCGATCGATTGTTACGTGAAAATCTCGATAAGATGCACCTGATGGCCGAAGCTCTCATGAAGTATGAAACTATCGACCGCCATCAGATCGATGAAATCATGCAGGGCCGTGTTCCCAGCCCGCCGAAGGACTGGACCTCCACGAAACCCTCGAGTGAGGGCAGCAGCGAAGGTGGATCGTCAGTGAAGGATAGTGTGGACATCGCACCGATTGGTACCACTGCAGCACCGTCCCACTGAGCATAGCAATCCAGCGGCCCGCCGGGGTGACTCCAGTCATCCGGCGGGCCGTTTTTTCGTCCGCCGCAAATGGGTTGCATCCTTCCCGTATCGGGACCGGTTAAAATAAACTTTCTGTCACCACCTGAACCCCTCATGCTCAAACCCACGCCCTCGCCCGCCGGTAACGACCTCATTCAAGAAGAGGCTTTGGCCGTGGCACGCAGCATACAGAAACCGGGCCAAACGAAGGAACAGACCCGCCTGATCGCTCAGGGCATTGCCAAGGGTATCGAGCTATACAAGCGACAGCAGGCCGCAAAATCGCGGGAGCGGGATAAGCTGCGCAAGCGTCAGCAAAGGGAGAAGCTATCCCCGCTGAAGGAAGCCGACGACACCGACGATTCATCGGTGGAAAGAGATTATCTTGCGACTGCCGGGGCGGTAATGTGGGTATCCGGAGTCGCTTTCCTGGTCATGGCTTTGTTCCATTTCGCTCGATGGTGGGCAGCGTGGGAGCTATCGGTGGGTGGGTGGTCAATCCCTGCCTGGGGTTCCCTGGTGGCCAGCCTGGTGCTAGGCCTTCTGGCGCTTGGCTCTTTCTTTACCGCCCTTCGTCTTAACTGATTCACTGGAATTCAAGCAATGAAAATACTCTCCGGCATCATTCTGGTCTTTCTGATCGCCAGCGCGTCCTATCTCATGTTCGGCAAACTCGGTATTCCGGAGGGAATGACCGCGGTCAAGGGTTTCGATATCAACCGCTTTACCGGCACCTGGTACGAAATCGCCCGGCTTGATCACGGTTTCGAAAAAGGTATGAGTCATGTCTCTGCGGAATACAGCATGAACCCAGATGGTTCGCTGAAGGTTATCAACAAGGGTTTCGACACCAAGAACCGCACCTGGCAAGCGTCAGAAGCCAAAGCCGGATTTATCGAGTCGCCTGATATAGGCCGCCTGAAAGTCTCATTTTTTGGTCCTTTCTACGGGAGTTACAACATCATTGATCTGGATGAAAAAAACTACTCCTACGCCATGATTACCGGCCCCAGCACCCGTTTCTTCTGGATTCTCGCGCGCGACAAGACCCTGGATAACGAAGTCATGCAGCGCCTGGTCAAGAAGGCTATCGACTTGGGATTCAAACTGGACAAACTGGTCTATGTGGATCAGAAGGATGAAACCGTGCCGGCCCAGCCCGGAAAACCATGAGCATTTTATGGAGTGATTTCACCGACATCGTGTCGGCGGATCACCTCTCACAGGCGAGAATTAACTTGATTCGATTTTTGACTGCCTGGCGCCACGAAGCAGCAACCAGGCCAAGCCTCCCCAAAGCATGACTGGCAAGAGCCAATACGCGCTCTGATAAAAAGTCACGGGGGGGTTCTTCAAATAAGGTACCGCATAGACGCCGGCCCACTCCTCATGCAGCGGGGATTGTTCCAGAACGTCGCCGTTCGCCAAGCCCACTGTGGAGATGCCCGTATTGGTAGCCCTGAGCACCGGCCTACGAAATTCCACCCCACGCGCCAGCGTCATGTACATGTGTTGCCAAGGTTCCTGCCATTTTCCATACCAGGAATCGTTGGTCGTGTTGACGATGAACTGGGCCCCGAGATCGGAGAGTGACCGCGTGAACCAGGGGAACAGACTCTCGTAGCAAATCTGCGGGCCCATGCGGAAACCATTCATCTCCAGCAAGGTTGTGGGCCCCTGCCCACGAGCGAACTGCCCAGTTGGCGGAAGCCACGCGCGAATTTGTGGAAACCATTGTTCACCCGGAATATATTCGCCAAAAGCCAGCAAAATGGTCTTGCTGTAGTGAGGCGGCACAATGTCGCCCTCGCCATTAAGGGCAAACAAGGAATTGGTGACCAAACCGGTACTCGGATCGACACTATAGGACCCAGTCACCAATGGCAATTGCCTCGCCTTGAGAAACGCCCGCAACTGCTCGGTATAGGCATTCGGGTTGAGCCCCTCGCCCATCAGCGCGGGGAAAGCCGTCTCCGGCCATAGCGCAAAATCGATGACTTGAGTACTGCTCTTTACCGCCGTATCAGTCACCCGCATGAAGGTTTTGAGTATCCCCTCCTGATAGCCCTGCCCCAACTCGGCGGCGATCTTTTCGGTGTTACCAATGTTTCCCTGTACCAGGAGAGCCTGCAACACCGCATCGGGTTTTGGCAGACGATACTTCAGCCAAAGGCCTCCCAAGTTAAGTACTACAAAGCCTGTGAGCACACCGGCCAACAATTGCCGCCCCCGGCCCTCCCGTCGGTATCGCCAGGCATAAAGCAGGGGCACATTGCAAAGCAGTGTCAGGGCACTTAGCCCGCTGAAACCGATGATTTCGGCCCAGTGAAATACCGGCAGGCCGGCCCCGTACCAGGAGTAGCCAAAATTCCAGTCGAATAACGTCGGCGAATAAGCCTCGCATAAGGCCGTGATCAAGGCCATGAGTGAGAGGGACAGGCCCGACGTCCAGTGGAAAAGCCGCTGCCCGAGAAACCAGAGCAGGCCAGCGAGCGGCACAAAGAGATGAGCCAGTAACGCGAAAAGGCCCATCCCCAAGACGGCAATTGGCCAATCGAGATGGGCGAATTCATGCAACAGATAAGTCACCCAGTTGAAGCCGATCAGAGTGAAGACAAACGAGGTAACAAATCCACCCATCAAAACCGTCTTAAGCCGATTTTGCCGCTGCCAGAACAACCATAGAGGAACGAAGCAAAACAGCGAAGCCCAAGGCGGAAATGGGATATAGCTGGTGCCGATAAAGATGCCGGAAAGAACCGGCAACAACCACTGACTAGAAGGCATCTTGGAGGAAATCAAATTTTAGACCGAGGCGGAGGGAACAAGCCCAAAGAGGGATGATAGACCGTGAAATGATCAGTTGAGCCGCTGTCGGATAATCCGTTCGATCTCCGCATCATCCAGCACGACCGGATTCGTTTTCATACTGCTGCCACGGGAGTGATCGACGATGCGGCGAAAGTCCGAAGCCTTGACACCCAATGCTGATAGTGTCGGCAGCTGCAAACGGACCGTCCACTGCTTCAGCACCTCGACCAATCCAGCGAGAGCGTGTGTATCTTCCAATGCCGGACGATGAAGAATCAGCCGACCCACATGAGCATACTTTTTCAAAGCGGGATGATCTGGCGCTCGGGATTGCATGGCCTCGACATTGACCTCGACTGCGGCTGCCAGCAGGGTGCCGCAAACAACACCATGCGGAATAGGAAAGAAGGAGCCCAAGGGCTGCGCAAGCCCATGGACAGAGCCCAACCCGGTCTGCGCCAGACAAATTCCGGACATTAGCGCGGCATAGGCCATTTTTTCTCGCCCGAGAATCGCAGTAACTGGATCACCCTCGTACCAGGGCAGAAGACCTTCCACGGCAGCCTGAATGCCGGACAAGGCCAGCGCATCGGTGAGTGGATTAGAGCGGGTGGAGACAAACGCTTCGAGCAATTGCGTCAAGGCGTCCATGCCGTTGGCGGCAATCAATTGGGGCGGACAACTGGCCAGAAGATCGGCATCAACAATCGCGTAAGTCGCCATGAGTTGCTCATCGCGAAACGATTTTTTGAAACCCTCCGCCCCGTGCCGGCTCAGGACCGCATTTTTCGTGGCTTCCGAGCCCGTGCCCGCCGTGGTCGGCACGGCGATAAACGGCGTGGCCGGTCCTTGATAAGGCAACTCCGGACCAACACCCTCCAGATGATCCATCACACTGTTGCCCGGCCGCAGCAATCCCGCAATAGCCTTGGCCGCATCCAGCACACTGCCGCCGCCAATCCCGATCACGACATCGACAGGCTTTTGTCTAAAAGTGGCCACCGCCGCATCGATCATTTCCGGAGATGGCTCTTCCTTGATGCTCAGCCGCTCCCAATAGCAGTGGTTTTCGGCCAAGCCTTGTTGCAGGGTTGGCCATGCTTTGGAACGGAGAAAGGCCTGCCCACCTGTTACCAACAACAGCCGCTGACCAAATCCGGCAGCAATCCCTGGCAATAGGGAGATCCGCCCGGCCCCGAATTCGATGCGAGGCAATTGACCGATGGAAAATGGCTGAATCATGAATCAGGCGCTAGGATAAAGACCCTTCATGGGCACCCCCTTGCGAGGTTCGGCCATCATCTCGGCTACCGTGTCCCGCCATTCAGCATAGTGCGGAGTCTGCTTGTGGGCCGCCGCATCTTCTGCAGTGGCATAAGCTTCATAAAGGATAAACCGACCTTCGTCCTCAGAGTCCTGCAACACATCGAAACGTCGATTTCCGGCTTCATGCACCGATGCCCTATGGTTGGCTGCCGTCGCTTCAATGAAGGCCTGAAGACATTCCGGCTTGACGTGGACATGAACGAGGGTGACATGCATGGAATACCTCCTGCGTTAATGAATGCTTTCAGAGCTCATTGCGCCATACCTGTTCATCCTTGTCGAACAAGCGATTGGCTTCGGGTAAGCCCCAGCTTCCGGCCGGATAGGTGTGGATGAACTCCCGTTGTTCCGCCCAATGCTTGAGGATGGGGTCCACCACGCGCCAGGCCCATTCCACCTCGTCGAAACGAATGAAGAGGGTACGATCGCCCTCCATGATGTCGAGCAGGAGAGCTTGATAAGCGTCCAGCTTGACCTCCCGACCATGGCGGTAGGAAGCATTCAACTGAATGGTATGCGTCTGCATGCCAAGCCCCGGCTGCTTGGAGTGGATCTCCATATGCATGCTTTCCGAGGGCTGAAGCGACAACAGAATCCAGTTCGGCTCTAGAAATTCCAGTGGCGTCTCGCGAAACAACTGTTGCGGAGGATGGCGGAATCGAAGTGCGATCATGGACTGCGACTTGGCCAGTCGCTTGCCGGTGCGAAGATAAAACGGCACCCCTCGCCACCGCCAGTTATCGACATAGAATTTGGCGGCCACATAGGTTTCGGTCACCGAGTTCCGCTCCACCCCCGCCTCATTCTGGTAACCCGGCACCGCAACCCCTTTGACCACACCCGGGCCGTATTGGGCCCGAAAGGCATGGGCATGCAATGCCTGCTTGGCGATGGGCCGGATGGAACGCAATACCTTGACCTTTTCGTCGCGCAAGGCATCTGCCTCCAGCGCCGGAGGTGGCTCCATCGCCACCAAAGTCAGTAATTGCAGCAGATGGTTCTGCAGCATGTCCCGCAGCGCGCCGGCCTTTTCGTAGTAATCTGCTCGGGTTGTAATACCCACATCCTCGGCCACGGTGATTTGCACATGATCGATGAAGTTACGGTTCCATAGCGGTTCGATCAACGTGTTGGCGAAGCGGAACACCAGCAGATTCTGCACGGATTCCTTGCCCAAATAATGATCGATGCGGAAAACCTGCTCTTCATCGAAATGCTCATGCAAGACTCGATTCAGCAAGCGCGCGCTCTCGATGTCTTCACCAAAGGGCTTTTCCACTACGATCCGATGCCGTCCACGCGGCTTGTTCAGGCCAGCCTCATCCAGGTGCGTGATGACTGTGCCGAAATCAGACGGCTTGATGGAGAGATAGAACACCGTATTGGCGCATAGATCATCGCCACAGGTGTGCTCGGCTATTTTTTTGTAAAAATCGAGATCCCGCAGGTCACCCGACAGATAACTGAAGCGCCGGGCAAAGCGCTCGTAAGCTTTCTTGTTGAAAGCGTCACCCGCATGGGCGCGAATCGACTCGAGCAGGCTGGCCTGCCATTCCTCATCCGTCCAGGGTCGCCGTCCAAGGGCCAGCAGGGTCATCTGGCCGGGTAAGTGACCGGAGACATCGAGCCGATAAAGCGCGGGAAGCAGTTTTATCTGAGCAAGATTCCCCGTCGCACCGAAGGTCACGAAATGACATGGCTCAGGCTGATGCGGTTCCTTCTTGGACATGACCATTTTCTTGATTGATTTGGCTTAGGAAAGGAGCGGCAATACCAAAACGGGCGGGCTGAGCAGAGGCTGGATCAGGGGGTGTATCCCTCGGGGTTGCGCGCCTGCCATCGCCAATGATCCCGGCACATGGCCTGGATGTCGCGAGAGGCAGTCCAGCCCAGCCATTCTTGAGCGAAATGAGGATCGGCGTAGCAGGCGGCAATATCCCCCGGGCGTCGGCCGGCCATTTTCACCGGTACCGCCTGACCGGAAGCAGCCTCGAACGCCTTGACCACCTCGAGCACGCTGTAACCACGTCCAGTACCCAGGTTGACCGCCTTGCAGCAGGGTTCGACCAAGGCCTCCAGAGCGCGAAGATGCCCAGCGGCCAAGTCCACCACATGAATGTAGTCACGGACTCCGGTCCCATCCGGCGTTGGATAATCATCGCCCCAGACGTTGAGCGTCGCCCGCCGGCCCACGGCGACCTGGGCCACGAAAGGCATCAGGTTGTTGGGGATTCCCCGTGGATCTTCACCGATCAGCCCGCTTTCATGGGCGCCGACCGGATTGAAATACCGCAAGATCACAATTCTCCAGTCCGGTGATGACTGGAAAACATCCCGCAACATATCCTCGATAATCAGCTTGGAACGCCCATAGGGATTGGTGGCTGATAGCGGATGATCTTCCGTCAACGGTAACCTTAGAGGGTCGCCATAAACCGTGGCGGAAGAACTAAACACCAGAGAACGGACCCCCGCCGCCTGCATGGCCTGAAGGAGCCGATGGGTCCCAATGACGTTGTGGTCGTAATAGTCCAGGGGCCTCTCGACCGATTCACCCACTGCCTTGAGTCCGGCAAAGTGAATGACCGAGGTACATTGGTGCTTCCGCAGTGTTTGCTCCAGCACTGATTTATCCCGGACATCCCCCTCAACAACGGTCGCTTTCTTGCCGGTGATCTGGGCAACTCGCTCCAGCGATTGCGGATTACTGTTGGAGAAATTGTCGTAGACAACCACGTCGTGGCCGGCGGTCAACAACTCCACACAGGCGTGTGAACCGATATAGCCGGCCCCACCTGTCACCAGGATCTTGGGTAATCGCGCGTTCATAGTGAAATCAGGTCAGGCGTCCCCATGCACCAAGCGGGCAATCTGAAACGCCGGATTGAGAATGGCGCCCTGAAACTGCAACCAGTTCAGCAAACCGTCCAGATAAATGATGTGCGGGGGGACGCCCGCACTCGTAATGCGCACTACACACTGATGCCCCGGACCTTCCCAGAGAGCGAAAGTGACTTCACCGGCGTCAACTTCCTTGCGGGTCATGGACTCATAGCCTTCAGCCTTGATGGCATCCACAATGTCGCTGGTGGTTTTGACCTTGCCGCCAAAAAAACGGGTGACATCGGCCTTGTGAAATTCGCCCCCGCTATACGTGAAGAACAAGGGTGCACTGGATGGACTGGTCATGTTCGCGATCTCCTCTGATTCAAAGCTTGGATTGTATCAATCTTCACGATCAGCACATCTGACGCCTATTCTAGGATCCTCAATCAAGATTCAAAAAACGGGATCCGATTACATTCATCCAAAGAAAGAGGAATGATAGGATTTACAGCATCGGCCTAGGTCAGGTTGCATCATACCTGAACGCCCTCCGCAGCCCTGTATCATAAACTCAGCACCAAACCGAGAATACTCCTTATGGTTCGCGCCCCATCCCGCAATCCGACCCTTCATAAGGCAAGAGGGCGCATATGAATGAGGCCCATTCCCTGCCGGGCGAAGGCGCCAACCCCCAACAAACATCAAGCCGAATTGAGGCTGCCTATCAATATTTAGCTTTGGTTCTTGGATTGGGACTATTAGCTATTCTGTGTATCGGATGGTCTGTTCTGGCGATGCTGCTCTCTTTGCTGCCCTCTTCGCCCTGGATCAGAGAACTGGGGCGAAAGGGAATCTCCAGGGGATTTCGAGCCTATCTTGGTTGTCTGGCTCTGCCGGGCTGGATCAGGTTGGATCTTGACGTACTGGACAGTCTTCAGGATGCCCCACCCCTCATACTCGCACCCAATCACCCGGGACTTCTAGATGCCGTGCTGATATTGTCGCGATCCGAAAATACGGGATGTGTCGTCAAGGCCGATTTACTCAATCACCCCCTGCTAGGTGCCGGCGCCAGGCTGGCGGGATATATTCCGAATAATCGCCGGCATCGGATGATCCATGCGGCCGTTGAGGAACTTAAAACGGGGCAGCACCTCCTTCTGTTTCCCGAAGGTACCCGCACTACCTGCATTCCAATCAATCCGCTCAAGAATAGTCCTGGATTGATTGCCAGCAAAGCGGGGGCATCCATCCAGACGATTTTTATCGAAACCAACTCTGGATTTCTGGGCAAGGACTGGCCACTATTTAGGCGCCCTCCTCTCCCGATCGTGATCAAGGTCAGACTAGGTCGGCGCTTTCCACAACCGGAACAGGTCCGGACTTTCACCACGGAACTGGAACAGTACTTTGCATCGGAACTACAGCGATCCCAGTTATCCATTGATGCCTGAATGAAGAATCAGGAATCCGGAAAACTCATGAGCCCCTGCTCGAATACCCATCTCGTTCTGATCCCCAGCTATAACCCGGGTGCAAAAGTCATTGAAACAGTCAGTGGTGCCCGACAATATTGGTGTCCAGTCTGGGTGGTCGTCGACGGTAGCGACGACGGTAGCGCCAGTTTGCTTGCCGATCTGGCCAACAACGATCCAGGCCTACGGGTGATTTTCCTGCCCGAAAACCAGGGTAAAGGCGCGGCTGTTCTGCAGGGAATGAGAATGGCGAAGAGCGAGGGTTATACCCATGTGCTGACCATGGATTCCGATGGGCAGCATCCCGCTGCATTGATCCCGTCATTCATGCAGGCCTCGGATCGGCAACTTGGCGCCATGATTCTGGGCAACCCGATCTTTGACGACAGCGCACCCATCCTGCGGGTACAGGGACGTCGAATCTCAAATGGTTGGGCCCAGCTCGAAACCTTGTGGTCTGGCATAGGCGACTCACTGTTCGGGTTTCGCGTCTATCCGATTGCACCGCTGGTTAGCGTCATGCAAAAGACCCGGTGGATGCGCCGTTTTGATTTTGATCCGGAAGCTGCAGTACGAATGAGCTGGGCCGGCATCCCCATGGTCAACTTGCCCGCATCTGTCAAATATTTCAAAGCCGAGGATGGAGGCGTTTCTCACTTCAACTATTGGCAAGACAACGCCTTATTGACCTGGATGCACACCCGTTTGATGCTGGGTTTCTTGATTCGCCTGCCCCGGTTACTGACAAGGCGCATGATTCCCGGCCGACCATGGCGGGTACCTCCTGATTGAACGGCCAGATTGTCCAGCCACTCGGAATATCCCAAGTTTGGGCGCTGGCAGCAATTACCCGGTTTATAATTTCATAGTCCTCATAACCAACATCTTCACGACCATCGAGAGCGATGCTCAGTTGAACAGTGAACGCAGGCAACTTAGCCGAAACCCAACCTTTTCTATCCACATATGAACAAGACACTCTCCGACCGCGTTAGATCCATCAAGCCCTCTCCTACCTTGGCTGTCACCGCAAGGGCTGCCGCCATGAAAGCCGCCGGCAAGGACATCGTGGGATTGGGGGCTGGCGAGCCGGATTTCGATACTCCCGAACATATCAAGCAGGGGGCCATCAAGGCGATTCAGGATGGTTTCACCAAATACACCGCCGTGGACGGCACACCGGGCCTCAAAAAGGCCATTGTCGACAAATTCAAGCGAGAGAACGGCTTTGACTATGAGACAAAACAGGTTCTGGTGTCTTGCGGGGGGAAGCAAAGCTTCTACAACCTGGCGCAGGCACTGTTGAATCCCGGAGATGAGGTGGTCATCCCGGCGCCCTATTGGGTGTCCTACCCGGACATGGTGTTGCTGGCGGGTGCAAAGCCAGTGATCATTGATGGCCCGCAATCACAACACTTCAAAATTACTCCCGACCAACTGGATGCGGCTATCACCACCAAGACAAGGCTGTTTGTCATCAACAGTCCTTCCAATCCGAGCGGCATAGCATACAGCGCGAAGGAACTGAAAGCTCTGGGAGAGGTGTTGCGCAAGCATCCGAACATCATCATCGCCACTGACGACATGTACGAACACATTCTGTGGACGGGTGACTTCGTGAATATTCTCAACGCTAACCCGGATTTCTCCGAGCGCATGATGGTATTGAATGGTGTCTCGAAGGCCTACTCAATGACCGGCTGGCGTATCGGCTATGCAGCCGGACCCACCTGGCTGGTGGAAGCCATGACCAATATCCAGTCCCAAAGCACTTCGAACCCGACCTCCATCTCGCAGGTAGCCGCCGAGGTGGCCCTGAATGGTGACCAGGGCTTCATCGCCGTTATGCTCAAGGCATTCAAGGAACGCCATGATTATGTCGTCAAGGAGTTGAATAACATCCCTGACGTGAACTGTCTGGAAACCGATGGAACGTTTTACGTGCTACCCGACGTGAGTCGGGTCATTGCGCGTCTCCCCGGCATCGAGGATGACTTGGGCTTGTCCGAGTTTTTGATCGAACAGGGTGGGGTGGCAGTCGTCCCGGGAAGCGCCTTTGGCGCGCCCGGCCACATTCGACTTTCGATTGCCACCAGCATGGCTAACCTCGAAAAAGCCATGATTCGCATCAAGGCGGCGTTAGGCTGAGATAAAAGAAGATTGTAAATTGGTCCGCGTAGCCTAAAACATTTCAGGCTACGCGTATCCTGCTGAGATTAACCCAGTTTCAGTCCCGACAAGTAAGCCTTGAAGCTCTCCCTCAGTTCATCGTGCTTAAGGCCCTGCTCCACCGTCGCCATCAGGTAGCCCAGCTTTGATCCGCAGTCGTAACGCTTGCCCTCGAACTCGAAAGACAATACCGGCTCATCCTGCAAGAGCATGGCGATGGCATCGGTCAATTGAATTTCGCCACCGGCACCGCGCTTGACAATATTGAGCCGCTCGAAAATTCCCGGAGTCAGAATGTAACGCCCGACGACCGCCTGATTGGAGGGAGCATCCTCAGGCTTTGGCTTTTCAACAATCCCGTCGAGTTTGGCCAGACCCGGGCGAATATTTTGTGCATCGACGATACCGTAACTCGCGGTTTCGGAGGGGTGCACTTTCTCGGTTCCAAGAATGGAGCACTGCCACTCGTCGTAGATTCCGACCATCTGCTTGAGGCAACCGCGGGGACCATCGTCGATCATGTCATCAGCGAGCACAACCGCAAACGGCTCATCGCCAACAACACTGGCCGCACAATTCACCGCGTGCCCCAATCCCAACGCTTCAGCCTGGCGAATGTAAACACAGGTTACGTTTGGCGGGACCAAGTCCTGCAGAATTTTGAGAACCTCCGTCTTACCTCGCATGGCCAATTCGGTCTCCATTTCATAGGCCTTGTCGAAGTGGTCCTCGATGGCCCGCTTGGTCCGACTGGTTACAAAAATCATCGTGTCAATACCCGCCGCGACCGCCTCCTCGACGGCGTACTGGATCAGCGGCTTGTCAACGATAGGTAGCATTTCCTTCGGGCTGGCCTTGGTCGCGGGAAGAAAGCGTGTCCCGAGGCCGGCAACAGGAAACACCGCTTTTCTGATTGGTTTTTTCATATAGATTTCTAATTTATTCAGCGAGTTGATAGCAGTTTATTATTATTTTTCAGATGATTAATAACCTTATCGGCACAGATATCCAAACCGTCCCGCCCCGTATGAACAAGAATTTCAGGATTCAACGGCACCTCATAGGGCGATGAAATACCAGTGAATTCCGCAAGCTGGCCTGATCTGGCTTTCTGATACAGCCCCTTCACGTCTCGACCTTCACATACGTCAAGCGGAGCATCGCAGTAGACTTCAATAAAATCGCCAATTCCCAAGAGCTCTCTTACACCATCGCGATCGCTACGGAAAGGGGAAATGAAGGCCGAGATGACAATCAAGCCGGCATCGGTCAGGAGCTTGCCCACCTCACCAATTCGACGAATGTTTTCGCAACGATCCTCGGGTGTGAAGCCAAGATCGCGACAAAGACCATGCCTGACATTGTCGCCGTCTAGCACGTAAGTTCGGCAACCCTCAGCAGCGAGCCTCTCCTCAACCCGATGCGCCAAGGTCGATTTTCCGGCACCAGAAAGCCCGGTCAACCAGACAACGCAACCTTTGTGACCATTAAGCTGTTCTCGCTGCGCGCGGTTCACGCTGCCGTGCTGCCATTTAATGTTATGGTTTTGCATCAAAATCAAGGCGCTAACGTAAGTATTGAACTACTCGTGAAAAAGGCCCCGTCCGGGGCCTTTTTGGTCCTGATGCCGAACGATTACTGCGCAGGGGGTGCCGTAGTAGGAGCAGTAGCCGGAGCAGCCACCGGCGTTGCCGCATCCGCAGAGCCGGCCACATTCATGACGGCACGATTCTTTTCAACCGTTGCCTTGCCAATTCCCTTGACCTTTTTCAGGTCATCAGCAGATTTGAAAGGACCATTCTTCTCACGATAGTCAACAATGGCTTTGGCTTTCCCAGGCCCGACGCCAGACAGTGCTTTCGACAATTCAGCAGCCGAGGCAGTGTTTATATCCACCGGGTCAGCCATAAGCATCGGAGACAGGAGAAGCAGAACCGCTAGCAAAAATGAATTGAAATGTCTGATCATGGAAACCCCCCTAAGTCTTAGTTTTAATGGAGGGTAGACGCTAACATAAACCCTCAACAAATGAAAAGCCTGCCTGAGCCTGCCTTCGCCTTGCCATAGCATCATGCGCTTCATTCTGTTGCCAGATGCCAGTGCACTTATACTCTTATGGGAAAATGCGAGACGGTTCAGGGTTGAGTAGCCGTCAATTATGCGAAAAACGATCATCCAATAGAGAGATCCGATCTGTACATGACGGAAACAAGCCGATGTCATCACCTAGGTCCTTGGAAGAAATCGCTAATATAGATGATGCTCATGTCAGCGTTGCTGGCCTAACTATGGCTTATGACGAGTTAGTGGTTCAACGAGACTTGAATTTCAGAGTACGTCGAGGTGAGATTTTCATCATCATGGGAGGCAGCGGTTGTGGAAAAAGCACCCTGCTCAGGCATCTGATCGGTCTCAAACCCCCATTGGCAGGCCACGTGCTCTTTGATGGCCTTGATCTATGGGAGGCGCCTTCCCGGGTCCGCGATCGTATGCTGCTAAAAATGGGAATCCTGTATCAGGGTGGAGCGCTCTGGAGCTCCATGACCTTGGCCGAAAACATCGCCTTGAGCCTTTCGGCGCATACCAAGCTGGGTCAAAAGGAAATCGGTGAACTGGTCTCGCTGAAACTATCTTTAGTAGGACTTGCAGGTTTCGAAGATTTTTACCCCGCCGAAATCAGTGGTGGTATGCAGAAGCGTGCAGCGCTGGCAAGAGCCTTGGCGCTAGACCCGGAGATTCTTTTTTTTGATGAGCCGTCTGCAGGACTTGATCCCATCAGTGCACGTCGCCTCGATGATCTGATCCTGCATCTCAGCCAGAGCCTGGGCTGTACTGCTATTGTGGTGACACACGATCTCGCCAGCATTCTTGAAATCGGGACAGACTCCGTTTTTCTGGATACCGACTCGAAAACGATCATAGCCAGAGGCTCCCCTCGCGACCTGATCCATCAAGCCGAACATCCGACAGTCCGCGACTTCCTGAGGCGAGGCCAACCCTTGACAAACGCGCAAAACACTTTGAAATCCATGCCTTCCCAGCTCGATACTTCCCTACCAAGCGAGATTAATCAGGCATGAAAGCCTCCGCCAGCGCCCGACTGATTGGCCTTTTTGTAATGGGTGGACTTTTCCTCGGCAGCGTCCTTCTGCTGATGTTCGGTAGCGGACATTATTTCAGCAAGGTTAAACGCTATGTGGCCTACTTCGACGGCTCAGTAAATGGACTGGTCACGGGCGCGCCGGTAAAACTTAGGGGCGTGGCCATCGGCAGGGTCAATGACGTACTGATCCAGTACGACACGGATCACAATCGAGTCTTGACTCCGGTTGTTGCCGAAATTGACCTCGAAAAGGTAATGGAAACCTATGGTCAGAATTCCGACAGAGGCCATCAGCACCCTAGCCTCAATGAGCTGATTGATCGCGGGCTTCGGGCCCGTCTATCGCTCCAAAGCCTGGTCACCAACCAGCTTTATGTGGACATCGATTTTCAACCGGATCACCCGGGCCATCTGTTAGGGGAAAAAGTTTTGGATCTGCCGGAAATCCCGACCGTCCCATCCAGCAAGGATGAAATCGAAAAGACGGTGCAGCAAGTCGCAAGAGAGATCCGGGAGCTCCCCCTCAAGGATACCGTCGATGCGACCTTAGGAATGATTCGTCGGGTCGATGGCCTCCTCACCAAACCCGAAACCGATGCCAGTATCGAGAATCTCAACCAGACTCTTCTGGACCTGCAGAAAGTGCTTCGTCACCTGGATGGCAAGGTGGATTCCGTGAGCGGCAACCTGGATACTACTGCCAGGGATATGCAGCAATTGATCCGTCGACTGGACGCTACGGTGATGACCTTGACTACCTCGGTTGAAGGGGCAGTTAGTGATGGTCGGGTGTTGGTTAACTCCCTCAACACGCAGATTCCCCCACTGCTGAGCAACACCAACGAGGGCGTGACGCAGGCCAAAGGAACCCTTTCGGCTTTTGAGGCGCTCGCCGAACCCGACTCCGAGCTCTCCAACACGATGCGGAATGTATCCGAAGCCGCACGAGCGATTCGGAAACTGGCCGATACGCTGGAAAGAAACCCCGAGAATATTCTCTATGGCCGAGAGAAGTCCGAAGCAAATCGATAGCCTAATGCGAAAATCTATAAGCATGCCGTGGCATAATAGCGCTTGAACTTCTAGCGATCTAATGACCCCTCGAACCAATCTAAACCGCGCCATACCGGCCTTTGATTCGCGTTCACTCTGTGATTCAGGTGCGCGGGTTATCGCGACTGAAGCGGCTGCTGTTGCGGCACTTTCAGGCAGAATCGACAAATATTTTGCCCAAGCCTGCCATTTGCTCTTGCAGTGCAGAGGTCGCGTTGTTGTCACCGGCATGGGCAAGTCGGGACATATCGGCGGAAAAATAGCCGCAACCCTTGCCAGCACCGGAACTCCTGCGTTCTTCGTTCACCCGGGCGAAGCGGGGCATGGCGATCTCGGCATGATCACCCCGGAAGACGTCGTCCTGGCCTTATCGCATTCGGGCGACTCCTCGGAAATTCTGACCATCGTCCCCATTCTCAAGCGCTTGGCGATCCCCTTGGTCGTCATGACCGGCAACTTACAGTCGCCCCTCGCTCGTCAGGCCGATGTAGCCCTTGACGCCGGTGTATCCGAAGAAGCCTGCCCGCTGGGACTGGCGCCCACCTCAAGCACCACTGCAGCTCTAGCCATGGGTGACGCGCTCGCGGTCGCGCTTCTGGAGGCCCGAGGCTTCAGCCAGGAAGATTTTGCCTTTTCCCATCCCAGCGGCAGCCTAGGACGTCGCCTCCTGATTCGGGTCAGCGACATCATGCATACGGGCAATCAGATCCCTGCGGTTGATGCACAAGTGACTGTAAGCGATGCAATACTCGAAATGACGGCCAAAAAACTCGGCATGACCGCTGTGGTGGACCGCGAAGAAAAGTTACTCGGCATTTTTACCGACGGCGACCTGAGGCGTTTGCTGGCAAGGTCCATCGACATCCACACAACCCCCATCCAGCAGGTGATGACCCCGGGCTGTGCCTCGGTTGACGCGAACCGTCTGGCTGCAGAAACCGTTCGCATCATGGAGGAAAAGCGTATCAGCGGATTGCTGGTGACTGATGGCGAGACCCGATTGATAGGGGCACTCAACATGCACGACTTGCTCAAGGCGGGCATTGTTTGAATCCCTTGGCGCCCCCGCAGGATATTCTTGGTCGGGCTGCCAGAGTTCGGCTGCTGATCTGCGATGTAGATGGTGTACTGACGGATGGGCGGCTTTTTTTCACATCTGATGGACATGAACTGAAAAGCTTTCATGCCCGGGACGGACACGGCATAAAACTGTTGCAGCGAACGGGGGTGGAAACCGCCGTGATTTCAGGACGCAACTCCCCTGCGGTCGCGCTGCGGATGAACAGCCTGGGGGTTCGCCATGTTTACCAGGGCCGCGAAAGCAAGCTGGAGCCGTTTGAGGAACTGCTTGGCCTACTGAAACTCACGCCGCAGCAAACGGCTTTTGTGGGCGACGACCTTCTGGACCTGCCCCTGTTGAGGCGCGCGGGATTGGCAGTGGCTGTTGCGGATGCCCATTTCAGTATAACGGACACCGCGCACTTGAGAACTAAAGCATCCGGCGGGCATGGCGCCGTTCGCGAAGTATGTGACCTCATCATGCACGCTCAAAACACTCTTCCCGCCATCATTGAAAGCTATTACTGAAAAACTGGGCGCGTTGAGTTCAATCACGCGCTATCTGCTGCTAGTCTTGTTAACCATGGTCTCCTGGTGGGCCGCGGAGCGTTTTGGCCCACAGATCGAACCTGGCCAAAAGCTGGAACCCGGCAAAGTGGACTACTACTCCAAGGGTTTAAAGCGAACGGTCCTGGATGAGTCGGGAAAGCTCAAGGAGATGCTGTTTACTGAGGAATTGGTCCATTATGAAGGCGAGAATCGAACAGAGCTAACCAAACCGGTTTTCACCCTTTATACCAAGGAAGGCCCACCTTGGGTCATTCACGCGGAAACGGCGACTCTTCCGGGTGAGGGTGATGAAATCCTCCTGAATGGTGAGGTACTTGTCCAGCGTGATGCGAACAAGAACGGAAGAACCATGCGTATTGAAACGACCAATGCCAGGGTGCAACCCAACAATAATTACGCCGAGACGGATGAGGACATACGAGTCATCAGCCCGCCGGATTATATGAGCGGAACCGGCGCAAAAATGAAGTTTGGCGATGGCATTCAATACAGCGTTCTGGCCAATGTCCGAAGAAAACATGAAGTACAGAAACAAACAAATCCTTGACGCAGCCCCGAGGCACACTGACCGATGGCAGAAAGCCGGACCGCGATTAGGCTTGCTGGCGGCTGGGATGGTCGTGCCGGCATGGCTTTATTCCGCTGTTATCTCAAGCCTCACGCTCACATCAGGGGCTACATGGGCGCTGAGCAGTGACTCAAAACAGCCCATGTATGTCGAATCCGATTCCGTGGTTTATGACGAAAGCAAAGGTGAGACGGTCTATGTCGGAAACGTGAAGGCCAGCCAGGGTAGTCTTGAAGTGACTGGAGACAAGATGATAATCAATCAGCAAACGGGCAAGGCTGACCAGATGATCATTTATGGCAGCCCTGCCCGGCTGAAACAGACTCCAGACGGTGGCGGCGAGGATAATCATGGCATGGGGAAACGGGCGGATTATTTCCCTGAATCCGGCATCCTCATTCTCAATGGAGACGCTGTGACCTGGGAAGGGCCTGACCCAAGCACCAGTGAACATACCGTCAAAAGCGATCACATCGAGTACGACACCAAGAACTCCATCTATAAGGCAGGTTCCAGCAAATCCGGGAGTCGTCGCGTTCATGTGAAAATTGTGCCCAAGGACGCCCAGCCCGAATAGCCGATGACCACGCTGACCACTCATCAGATCGTCAAACATTATCATCGACGCAATGTCGTCGATGGTGTGACGGTTACCATAAATACCGGCGAGATCGTGGGCCTACTGGGGCCCAATGGTGCGGGAAAAACCACCAGTTTCTACATGATCGCCGGACTGATCAGTCCCGATGAAGGCGATATCCGTCTTGATGGTCGAAACATCACACTCATGCCCATGCATGAGCGGGCCCGCTTGGGAATCGGTTATCTGCCGCAAGAACCGTCCATCTTTCGCAAACTCACAGTGGCGGAAAACTTGATGGCAGTGCTTGAACTACGAAAGGAACTCACTTACGGGCAGCGCGAACTCATCATTGAAGAGCTGCTCGAGGAATTCAGTGTTGGCCATCTGCGCAATCAGCCGGCCATAGGGCTCTCCGGGGGTGAGCGACGACGGGTGGAAATTGCCCGTGCACTAGCCTGCGAACCCCGTTTCATGCTGTTAGATGAACCTTTTGCCGGTGTTGATCCGATTTCGATCATCGATATCCAAAAAATCATCGTTCATCTTAGGGAGCGGGGTATCGGGATACTCATCACCGAACACAACGTACGGGAAACCTTGGGTACTTGTGATCGCGCCTACATCTTGGCCGGTGGCCGCGTCATTGCGGAAGGCAATGCTGAGGAAATCGTACGCAACGCTGAAGTACGTCAGGTTTACCTCGGTGAAAACTTCTCCATGTAAGCCCTCTGAGTACCTCGCACTCTGGGCTATACTCAGCCAGGGATGGCGTGGCCGAACGGTAAACAGGGATCAAGACCTCCATGAAACAGTCTCTGCAACTCCGCATGGGCCAACACTTGGCCATGACACCGCAACTGCAACAAGCCATCAAGCTCTTGCAGCTTTCGAGCGTGGATTTACAACAGGAAATCCAAGATGTGCTGGACTCCAACATGATGTTGGAGACCGTCGATGAGGAATCCGGGGAAGGCCCCGCAGCGGATTTGCCGGGAGGGATAACATCCAGTTCCGATGACCAGGATTATCGAGAGTTGCGCGATATGGACACGGTTAAGGAGATCCCCCAAGAACTTGCGGTCGATGTGTCCTGGGACGAACTTTATGACAGCCTTTCCATAGCCCAGTCCTCGGGGCAGTTCGGCGGCGAAAATGACGAATACCCTTTTCAGCGTGCGACCGGACAGACTCTTCATGAATCGCTGGTCTGGCAAATGGAAATGTCACGCTTCAGTGATCGCGATTACGCCATCGCGACAACCTTAATCGACAGCATTAATCAGGACGGCTATCTCGGTGCGGCATTGGCAGAGGTTCACCAAGGACTTTGCCAACAGATACCGGCACTGGAGCTGGATGAGGTCACCGCCGTCCTGCATCGACTGCAAACTTTTGAACCTGCGGGTATTGCGGCTTTGGATCTGGCGGATTGCCTTCGGATACAACTTTCACAGCTTCCGGATTCCACCCCCCGCAAGGCACTGGCCTTAAAGCTGGTGAGTCAACACTTGGATCTTCTTGCCAAAAAAGACGTCACGGGACTCAAGCGCAAACTGGATCTCGACGATGAGTCGCTGGGTGAAGTGATCAACCTAGTCAGGAGCCTCGAGCCCAAGCCAGGGCAACAGATCGCAGCCGACGATTCACACTACATCACCCCGGACGTTTTCGTGATTCGTCAAGCTGACCACTGGACGGTCGCCTTGAATCCCGAGATTGCGCCCCGGCTCCGCGTGAATCCCTTCTATTCAGGCATGGTCAAGCGGGCGGATGCTAGTACTGAAAATACCTCGATGCGCAACCACTTGCAGGAAGCCCGTTGGTTCATCAAAAGCCTCCAAAGCCGCAACGAGACCTTGTTGAAGGTCGCCAAGAGCATCATCGAACGCCAGCAGACTTTCTTGAATGAGGGCGAAAAGGCGATGAAGCCCTTGGTCCTGCGAGATATCGCCGAAGAGGTCGGCATGCATGAATCGACCATTTCCCGGGTCACGACCCAAAAGTACATGCATACACCCAATGGCATCTTCGAGTTCAAATATTTTTTTTCCAGTCATGTATCCACGAAGGGAGGAGGCGAATGTTCCGCCACAGCCATCAAGGCTTATCTCAAGGACATCATCAGCACCGAGGACGCTCACAGACCGCTGAGCGATGAGGCCATAGCCAAAATACTCCAAGGTCGGGGCATCAATGTTGCTCGCCGAACTATCGCCAAATATCGCGAAGCCATGGCCATTGCGCCATCCAGCGAACGCAAACGAATATTCTGAATCATAACCCCCCAAAATTAAGGAGCATTAAGCATGAACATCGATATAACCGGACACCATCTACACGTTACCGAGGCACTCAGGAATTACATCAATGAGAAATTTGCTCGCCTAGCGCGTCACTTTGACCGGGTTATGGACGTACATGTCGTGCTTGAAGTGGAGAAACTGGCGCATAAGGCCGAGGCCACTGTACAAATTTACGGCGGCTCTTTATTTGCTGAAGACACTCAGGAAGATATGTACGCCGCCATCGATGGACTGATGGACAAGTTGGACAGACAACTTGTCAAGCATAAGGAAAAACATCAGCAGCACTAATCGACACATCAAGCCTTGCCAGTTGACGTGACGCGCCCATGAACCACATGAAGCAGGCGACCATGAGATTTGCCCGATGGATTTGATCATCGTCAGTGGCCTGTCAGGGTCCGGAAAAAGTATTGCACTGGAAACTCTGGAGGATGGTGGGTACTACTGCATTGACAACCTGCCCATCGCCCTTTTCGAACCCTTTGTGCGGGAAGCCATGGGTGAAGGTGATGTAACCTACAGTAAAGTTGCGATCAGCATCGATGCGCGTAGTCGGTGCGAAAGTCTCGACCAATTCCCAAAGACGCTTGAACTCGCCGGAAAGCTTGGGGTTTCCTATCAAGTTCTGTTCCTGAAAGCCGGTTCGGAAACGCTGCTAAAACGATTCAGCGAAACCCGGCGCAAGCATCCACTGACCGACAGCACCCACTCGCTGATCGAAGCGATCGATCTTGAGCAAAACCTGTTGCGCCCAATCGTAAGTCGGTCGGACCTAGTAATCGACACCAGCCATACCAATGTTCATCAGTTGCGTGAACTGATCCGGGAACGCATAGGTGCCAAAAGCCAGCATAGGATGTCGGTCTACTGCCTGTCTTTCGGCTACAAGAACGGCATTCCGTTTGACGCTGACTTCATATTCGATGCGCGCTGCCTTCCAAACCCGCACTGGGAACCGTTGCTCAGACCGAAAACCGGACGCGACCCAGAAGTGAGGGAGTTTCTGGACAAAATTTCGGAAGTCCAGCGTTATCTCGAGGATGTCACCCAGTTCATGCAGAAATGGACACCGCGCTTTGCCTCGGAAAACAGAAACTACCTGACTATCGCCATTGGCTGTACTGGCGGTCAGCACCGTTCCGTTTACCTCACGGAAGCTCTGGCGGATCGTTTGTCGTCAACAAATTATGATTTGCTGGTTCGACACAGGGATCTTCGCTGAACCGTCTCTATCCGCACAGGAGACTCCGTTGTCAATAACAAGCCTTAAATCTGCCCGATTAATCGTGCTGCTCTCCCTAGGCTTTACCTCGACGAGCTTATGGGCAAAAAAAACCGTTACTCCAGGAATCGTCACCTCCGCAAGAGCCGCGCAGAAAACACCAAGCAATGCGCCCAATACGCTAGAAATCGCTTATCTAAAACAGTTGCCTCCTGACATACAGCCGGCACAACTCTTTTTTGATCCCGCCATAACTGACCCCGGTCTCAAGGGAGCCCGGTTGGGTGTTCTCGACAACAATACGACCGGACAATTTACACATCAAAGATTCAATCTCAGGGAATCGATCATTCCTCCCGAGGGACAAGTAGTTGAGACGTTCAAGACGCTGGCCAGAGAGGGCTATCGTTATGTGATCCTCGACCTACCTGCCGACCTGATCGCCCAACTCGCTCAGCTACCGGAAGCCAACAATCTGCTGTTGCTCGATATTTCAAGCCGAGATGACTCGCTGCGGGGAGCCCGCTGTCGGGCAAATGTGCTGCACTTCCAGCCCAGCCACGCCATGCGTGCCGACGCCCTGGCACAATATCTTATGAAAAAGCGCTGGAAGCACTGGTTCATAGCGACGGGCAATGCCCCCGAAGACAAACTATTTGCAGAGGCGATCCGCAAATCAGCCAAGAAATTCGGGGCAAAGGTGGTCTTGGATAAATCCTGGAGCCATCAATTAGATGATCGCCGGACGCCTGAATCCGAGGTCCCGGTTTTCACTCAGGCGGATGACTATGACGTGGTTGTCGTAACTGACGAAACAAAGTCCTTCGGCGATATCCTGTCGTATCGCACCTGGCTGCCTCGCCCAATTGTTGGGACCTCAGGCCTAACCACCGTTTCCTGGGACAAAACACACGAGGCCTGGGGAGCGCTGCAACTGCAAAATCGCTTCCGCGAAATGGCGGGACACTGGATGACTGAATTGGACTACGGGGCCTGGCTGGCCATTCGCACGCTCGGAGAGGCGGCCACCCGGACCAAATCCCTTGACTTTGATAAGGTCAGATCATTCATACTCGGTCCTGACTTTGCTCTGGCTGGTTTCAAGGGGGTACCGCTGTCTTTTCGAACTTGGGATTATCAGTTACGCCAGCCTGTGCTTCTCTCCAGTGAACGCTCACTGGTCGCCGTGGCGCCCATTGACGGCTACCTGCACCCGAAGAACGAACTCGACACGCTGGGCAATGATTTAGCCGAATCAAGCTGTAAATTCTGAGTTCTCCGCCGCCCTTAACCGAAACCAATAGGAGACCCAAAATCGCAACTTGGTATTGACGAGCCAAGCCTTTGAAGGTTTAATACGCGACTCGATTTGAGATGCGGCCAAGTAGCTCAGTTGGTAGAGCAGGGGATTGAAAATCCCCGTGTCGGCAGTTCGATTCTGTCCTTGGCCACCAATTATCGGAAGGCTTACCACTGTCAATCAGCGTGTAGGCCTTTTTATTTTGTATCTCTGAGCCATCAGCGTCGGCTGTGAGACGTGAATTTTCGGCGCTCACGGACTTGGTCTGGCGGATGCACCGTCATATAATGATGCCGCAAAAATGAAGGGGTGATAGCGGCATTTAAACCATAGCACCCATGCACAGCACCTAGCCAACACCTCTTGGAATCAGCAGCGCGTTTTTTAGCGACTGAGATATGGCTTAACCCAGGCAAATCTGCCTGAAGACAGGACAACATAATGACATTCGTAATTACAGAAAACTGCATCAAGTGTAAGTACACCGATTGCGTGGATGTGTGTCCGGTCGACTGTTTCCACGAAGGTCCTAATTTTTTGGTAATCGATCCGGACGAATGCATTGACTGCACATTATGTGAACCCGAGTGCCCTGCGAACGCGATTTTTTCGGAGGATGAAGTGCCCGAAAATCAACAGGATTTTATCCAACTGAACGCGGATCTTGCAAAAAAATGGCCCAACATAACGGAAGTAAAGGCCGCCAGCGAAGATGCTGATGAATGGAACGGCAAGCCGGGCAAGCTGGAATTTCTCGAAAGATAAGTCCGCTGCCACAGCCCTCTCGGAACTCCCAGCTTGTCTTTCGTCACTATATTTATATTCAGGGGTGACCTACCGCGGTCACCCCTTTTTAAATCCGCTATTTGCTGGTAGAGCCGGAGAGGTTTCCGGCGTGAAGACCACACTCTTTCTTTCCCCCATCCTCCCACCACCATCGCCCTTCACGCTCATGCTGATTGGGTAAAATCGGTCGTGTACAAGGCTCACAACCGATACTGACATAGCCCCTCCGGTGCAACTCATTGAACGGAACATCGTAGGCGTCTATGTAGTCCCAGACTTGGTGTGAGGTCCAGTTAGCCAAAGGATTGAACTTGATCAACCGTTGTCCCGGCGAGGCCAATGACTCGTCCAACTCGACCTCGCCCAACTCGCTACGAGTCAGACTTTGATCCCGTCGTTGGCCTGTGATCCAAGCATCTAGCTTCGAAAGCTTTTGTCGCAGTGGTTCGACCTTACGGATACCACAGCATTCCGAGTGCCCATCCTCGTAAAAACTGAACAAACCCTTTTTGTGGACCATTCTCTCAAGCTCATGGGCCTGCGGCATCAAGATTTCTAGGGAAATTTCATATCGTTTCCTGACCGCCTCCATGAATCGGTAAGTTTCCGGATGCAAACGCCCTGTATCTAGCGAAAAAACCCGGATGTCCGGACAAATCTGAACGGCCATATCAATCAGGACAACATCTTCTGCACCACTGAAGGAAATAGCCAGATTTTGGAAATGCGCCAGTGCGGCCTTAAGAACGACCCGGGGATTCTTGCCCGCCAATTCGAAGCGTAACGTATCCAAATCAAAGGTAGGATTAGCCATAAGCAAAAGAAAAGTTAATCAGAAAACGAAAAGCCAAAAATTCCCTAGGTTTCGTTAAGATCAAAAATGGTATCCATCGCCCGGAACTGAAAATTCATCAGTTTTGCGGTCCTCTAACTAACCTGATTCATCTATCGGGTTGACGGGAATGGCATAGGACTCGGTGGCCCATTCGCCCAAATCGATAAGCTTGCAGCGTTCAGAGCAGAACGGTCGATACTCCGAGGTCACGGTCCATTGAACCAGTCTTTCACAGGTTGGACACTTCACCGTCGGGGCCATCGTCACAATTCCCTCTATTACGCAATCCGAAAAAATGACTTACCCAGCCTATTTTCAGAAAAGACAACAAGTCAAAAGAAAGGGGATGTCCTCGTTGGTTTGAGCAGGCCGCAGCACTGAATCTCGCAACATAAACCGGATGGTAAATCGGTGCTTTCCGCCACTTACCTCGGCATAGTACGGCTCATGCCGAGGCACGGCAACGCGCAAAAGCTGATATGACAGCGTGTGATCCAGGGTCTTTTGATAAAACCCCGCAGAGGCAATTTCCTGAACAGGATTCGCGCTGGTACGAATAAAGTCCAGCAACAAATCTATTGCACAGCGCACCTGAAGAAACGGTTGAATCCAGGTTTCGAGATCATTCCGCCGTTGGGCCTCATCACCCTCCAGCCAGTGATGATAGGCCGGCAGATCAAACGAGCAACTACCACCCGGCATGCTGCTTCGCTGGGCAATCCCCTTGAAAAGCTCATTCTCCATCAGGGACATGCCTACTTTTCCCGAAAAGGCATAGAGACCCTTGCTGATACTCTCAAGCCGTCCAATGACTTGCTGAACCATATCCTGATCCAAACCCTCATAGACCTTGGCCATTCGGTTCAACACGGCGGTTTGTCGATCAATTTCCTGTAGGGCTTCCGACTTCAAGTCATTTCGACCAAAGACACCGGCGATATCAATCAGCGTTGAAACGACCGCCCGGTAATCCCAGGTCGAACGACCATTCATGAAGTGGTCAAATTGCAGGAACAGATGCTCCAAACGAATGAACAGACGAACCCTCTCATTGAGCGGGAATTCGTAAAGAGTCAAATCTTTCAAGCAGGGGTCCCGGATTCAAGGTTAAATGGCGTTGATTTTGAACAAATTATAACTTCGATGCGACTGGGCATACCCCAGTTTGAGGCATAGCTTCTTGCAAGCGCTTTTGGCGCCAGCCCCTACACATGCTCTTGCGCCATGTAACGATGATGCAAATGATCGATACGGGGCTTCAGCGCGGCCGGTTCATCAACATTTACGATAACATCGTCGGCGGTTTCGAGCCTTTGCTCCCGACCCAGCTGAGCCGCCAGAATAGCATCCATGGCACTATCATCGAGGCCATCCCTAATTCTGATGCGCTGACGTTGAACGTCAGGGGGACAGTCCACTACCAGCAAGCGATCGACAAATTCTCTTCGCCCGGTTTCCAGCAACAATGGCACAACAAGCAAACAATACGGGAATGACAAAGTCTCCACCCGGCGCTGCATTTCCTGAAAAATGAGAGGATGCAGAAGATTTTCGAGCCACGCCTTTTCATCAGCGCGCAAAAATATTCTCTCTCTGAGAACACGGCGGTTCAAACGCCCATCCAGCAGCACATCCTCCCCAAAGTGCCGAACAATGGCCTGAAATGCCTGCTGCCCGGGTTCAACCAGTTGATGCGATATCTGGTCCGCATCAATCACCGGGACACCTTTCTCGGCGAAAAGATTGGCAACCGTGCTCTTTCCACAGGCAATGCCGCCTGTAATGCCTACTTTGAGCATCTCATCTCTCAAGGGGAATTGATCCATCCTAGATAAAGCGCATTTAATCGATCACCCCAGATCAGCGCCACCCAACCGCTGGCGGCAAGAAAGGGGCCGAAAGGGATCGGCAAACGACGATCGTGCCCCATGAAGAGGATCATCACTAAACCAACGACGGTCCCTACAACGGATGACAACAAGATGATCAGCGGAAGGAATAGCCAGCCCAACCACGCGCCCAAAAGGGCCAGCAACTTGAAGTCGCCAAAGCCCATCCCATCCTTGCCAGTGATCCATCTGAATAACTGAAAGACCATCCACAGACTCAAGTATCCCACTGTGGCACCGACAATACTGGCGGTACTATCGGTAAAAACGCCGCAGACACTGAGGAGTAAGCCCAACCAAAGCAGCGGCAAGATGATGATGTCCGGCAGCAACTGTCGATCAAAATCGATGAAGCTCAACACCAGCAAGCCCCATGTCAATACCAATGCCGCCAACATTTGAGGTGTGACACCAAACTGCCAGGCCACCATAACAGAGAGTAGGGACGTCAAAATTTCTACAAGGGGATAACGGACGGATATCCCCGCACCGCAACCGGAACACCGACCATGCAGGGTCAGATAGCTGATGACGGGAATGTTCTCCAAAACGCTCAACGATTTGCCACACTCCGGACAGTGAGATCGCGGCACAGCAATATTAAAGGTTTCAGTGGTGACCACTTCGTCACATTCAACCGCGAGAAACTGTTGACACTCCTGCCGCCACTCACGCTCCAGCATGATCGGAAGGCGATGAATCACCACATTCAGGAAACTACCGATCAGCAGACCCATGACTCCGACAGATGCCAGAAAGAGAACCGGGAAGGCAGAAAATACTTCAAACATATCCAACCCGATTAAACGACCGAACCCAGCTTGAAAATGGGCAGGTACATCGCGACCACCAGCCCACCCACGACCACGCCAAGAATCGCCATGATCATCGGCTCGATCAGGCTGCTCAAAGAATCCACCGCATTGTTGACCTCTTCCTCATAGAAATCCGCCACTTTGGCCAACATATTGTCGAGGGAGCCAGCCTCTTCACCAATCGCAACCATCTGCACCACCATGTTGGGAAACAGGCCAGTCTGACGCATGGATTGCTGCAACTGAGACCCCGAGGAGACCCCCTCGCGCATCTGAAGCACGGCATTGGCATAAACAAAATTGCCCGTCGCACCAGAAACCGACTCCAGTGCCTCCACCAGAGGAACACCCGCCATCGACATCGTGGCCAGCGTTCTTGCAAAGCGGGCAATGGCGGCCTTGTGGATAATCTCGCCCACCACCGGCACCTCTAACGCTACCCGATCAATCATCTGGTTGAATTTCTCGGAGCGTTTCCTCCGCTGAACAAGGACATAAACCACAGCGATGACCACACCCAAGACAACATACCACCATGCCTGCACGAACTTGGAAAGGTCCACCACCATGCGTGTGAATGCTGGCAGGTCCGCGCCAAATCCCTTGAACAACTCCTCGAACTGAGGAACGACAAAAATCAGCAGAATGGCGGTTACCACCACAGCCACGACAATGACAGCTGCCGGATAGGTCAAGGCTTTCTTGATCTTGGCTTTGATGGACTCGGTCTTTTCCTTGTATTCCGCTATCTTGTGCAACAGGGTTTCAAGCACACCGGCCTGCTCCCCCGCCTGGACGAGATTGCAGAACAGGTCATCAAAGTACAGCGGATGCCGACCCAGAGCCTCGGCCAGTGGTATACCCCCCTCGATATCAGACTTTATCTTGAGCAGTAGATCCTGCATAGATGGATTTTCATGCCCTCGCCCAACGATCTCGAAGGCCTGAACTAAAGGCACACCGGAAGACAGCATGGTCGCCAGCTGACGACTGAAAATGGCGATATCCTTGGTCGTGATTTTTTTTTGCCGGACCCCGAACAGGGCCAACGGCTTTTTGCGGATCTTGACGACCCGGATTCCCTGCCGGCGAAGTTCAGCCCGGGCTACCAGTTCGGTCCGCGCCGAGAGTTCTCCCTGCGTTCGTCCGCCACGCTGGTCGGTCCCTTCCCAGACGAACCAGACCAGATAGTCTTTCTCAGCCGCCACAGGCTTACTCCCTTGTAATCCGGTCTACTTCGGCCAGACTCGTCACACCGGCCTTAACCTTTTTCAGTCCCGAGGCTCTTAGGTCATCGATCCCCTCCAGCGCAGACTGTTCAGCAATGCGGGTTACGTTCGCACCCTCCAGAATGATGCGACTCAGTGTCTCGGTAATGGGCATCACCTGATAGATACCCACCCTGCCCTTATAGCCCTTGACACAGTTCTCACATTCGCCGGGGCCATAAACTACCAGCCCCGCGAGGTCATGTTCCTTGAAACCCGCCTCAAGCAGCGTCTCAGGCGGTAGATCAAGCGGTTTCTTGCAGTATTCACACAAGCGACGCGCCAGACGCTGGGCGAGAATCAACAGGACCGAGGCCGCAATATTGAACGGAGGAATACCCATCTGCATTAGACGGTTGAGCGTTTGCGGCGCATCGTTGGTATGAAGCGTAGACAGCACCAGGTGGCCTGTCTGCGCGGCCTTGACCGCAATTTCAGCTGTCTCGAGATCACGAATCTCACCCACCATGATGATGTCAGGGTCTTGTCGCAGGAACGCCCGCAACGCCTCCGCAAAGGTCAGCCCGGTCTTGACATTGACACTCACCTGGTTGATCCCGGGGACGGTAATTTCGACCGGATCCTCGACCGTGGAAATGTTTCGATCACTCGTATTGAGGATATTGAGGCCGGTATAGAGCGATACCGTCTTGCCACTCCCGGTCGGACCCGTCACCAAGATCATCCCGTAGGGCTTATTGATGGCCTGTAGAAAACTGACCCGCTGCTCAGGCTCGAAACCCAGCCGTTCAATCCCTATCTGCGCCAAGGTAGGGTCGAGGATACGCAGCACGATCTTTTCGCCAAACAGCGTGGGACAGGTATTCACACGAAAATCGATAGCCCGCTGCTTGGAGATTTCCAGCTTGATGCGGCCGTCCTGAGGAACTCGTCGCTCGGCGATATCCATGCGCGACATGACCTTGAGACGCGCGGCAATGCGGCCCGCCAGATTGATCGGCGGCGAAGCAATCTCGTGGAGCATGCCGTCATTGCGGTAGCGAATGCGGAACTCCTTTTCATAGGGTTCGAAATGAACGTCCGAAGCACCCTTCTTGATGGCGTCGAGCAAAATCTTGTTGATGAAGCGTACCACTGGGACATCATCTGGTTCGGCCCCAGATTCAACTTTGGTCGCTCCCTCTGGTGCCGTCAGGTTGATACTTTGCAGGTTGACGTTGAGAAGGTCTTTGAATGTGGTGTCTGCCGCATCGACCACCGCCTCAATAGCCTTGACCAGCTTGTCCTCCTCGACCACCACGATCTCGACGGTCATACCCGAGTGAAACTTGATCTCCTCGAAAGCGGCATATTGGCTGGGATCAGCGGCGGCTAGGGAAAGACGATTGCCGCGCTTGAATAATGGCAAAACATGATGAGCGAGTATCAGCTTCTCGCTGACCGCTTTGACCGGCAAATAGGCAGGCAGAAACACCGAAAGATCGAGCAACGGTACCGCGAATTCTTCCGCCATGGCGGAAGCGATTTCAAGACTTTGCAGCCTACCGCTACTGACGAGATAACTGACCAGAGGAATGTTTTTGCGTGCGGCCTCTTCAGCGCACTTTTGCGCTCTTTCCTCGGTCAGCAAGGCCCGTTTGATGAGCCCCTTGGCCAGACCACTGAAAGCAGGCAACACGGCAGACACGACAAAACCTAAAAGCCGATCGGTCTGGCAGCGCAGAATGACGCCACCAATGCGCAGTTACATGGCATGGATTTTTGCCATTTGGGCCTGCAACTCGGACAGACCCGCTCTCAGATCTTCGAGCCGTGCCCTCTCCTTTTCAACCACCTGAGCCGGAGCCTTAGCCAGAAAACCTGGGTCACCGAGCTTACCTTCCAGCCGGGGTAACTCTTTGCTCAGGCGCTGAATCTCCTTGTCCAGCCGCACCAGTTCCGCTTCCTTGTCGATCAGGCCACGCATTGGAATCAGTACTTTCATCTCGCCGACCAAGGCGATGGCGGATTCCGGCGCCTTCGCGCCCGGCGCCAGCCAGGAAAGACTCTCGACCCGACCGAGGCGCAGCAGGAAATCCCGACTGAGTTCCACAAACGATCGATCCTGCTCACTGCCATTATCGAGCAACACCGTGAGTGGCTTGCCCGGGGCGATGTTCATCTCACCACGAATGCGGCGGATGCCCAGCAGCAGGGACATCACCCAGGCCATGGCGACTTCGCTGGCGGAATCGGTCTTGGCAACATCCACCTGCGGATAGGCCTGCCGCATCACCGTATGGCCGGTTTGCCCGGTCAGCGGTGCGACCCGTTGCCAGATTTCCTCGGTGATATAGGGCATCACCGGGTGAGTCAGTCGTAGCGACGTTTCCAGCACCTCCACCAGCGTCTGCCGGGTACCGCGCTGACGTGCCGGATCCTCGGATTGCAGGCTGACCTTGGCCAGTTCCAGATACCAGTCGCAATACTCGTTCCAGATGAACTCGTAAATTGCGCGGGCCGCCAAATCAAAGCGGAAGTCCTCGAATGCCGCCAAGGTCTCGCCGATGGCATGATTCAGTCGCGAACGAATCCAGCGATCCGGCAGACTGTAGCTCACCTCGCCAGTCAGGCCGCAATCCTCGTTCTCGGTGTTCATCAGCACGAAGCGAGCGGCATTCCACAGCTTGTTGCAGAAATTGCGATAGCCCTCAACCCGGCCCATGTCGAACTTGATGTCGCGGCCGGTCGAGGCCAGCGAGGCAAAGGTGAAACGCAGCGCATCGCAACCATAGGCCGCAATCCCGTCGGGAAATTCCTTGCGGGTGCGCTTGTCGATTTTCTCCGCCATCTGCGGTTGCATCAGCCCGCTGGCCCGTTTGGCCACCAGCGCATCCAGCGTAATGCCGTCGATGATGTCCAGGGGGTCGAGCACGTTGCCCTTCGATTTCGACATCTTCTGGCCCTCGGCATCACGCACCAGGCCATGGACATAGACGGTCTTAAACGGCACCTGCGGGCTGCCATCGGGATGCTTCATGAAGTGCATCGTCATCATGATCATGCGGGCGACCCAGAAGAAAATGATGTCGAAGCCCGTCACCAGCACGTCGGTGGGATGGAAGGTCTTGAGTTCCGGTGTCTGCTCCGGCCAGCCCAAGGTCGAGAAAGTCCACAGCGCGGAAGAAAACCACGTGTCCAGCACGTCGTCGTCTTGGCGGAGTTCGATGCTGGCATCGAGGCTATATTTGGCGCGGACTTCGGCTTCGTTGCGGCCCACATAGACCTTGCCCTGGTTGTCGTACCAAGCCGGAATCCGGTGGCCCCACCACAGTTGGCGGGAGATACACCAGTCCTGAATATCCCGCATCCACGAGAAATACAGGTTCTCGTACTGCTGCGGCACGAAGCGGATGCGGCCATCCTCCACGGCCTCGATGGCCGGTTTCGCCAAGGTCTTGGCGTCCACGTACCACTGGTCGGTGAGCCAGGGTTCGATGACCACGCCCGAGCGGTCGCCGCGTGGCACTTTCAGGGTGTGCGGATCGATCTTTTCGAGGAGCCCGAGATTCTCGAACTCGGCGATGACCTGCTTGCGGGCCTCGAAGCGGTCGAGTCCCCAGTATTCTCTGGGAATGCCTATATCTGTCGCTAAATCAATCACATCCCTGGATTGAATTCGAGCGTGTCTCAGCCCTTCATGGGTCATCGGCCAGTCTGTGTCACTAACAATCGTTGCATCTCTTGTGAAGATATTGATCAGCGGCAGGTTGTGGCGCTTGCCGACTTCGTAGTCGTTGAAATCGTGGGCGGGGGTGATCTTCACGCAGCCAGTGCCGAATTCGGGATCGACATAGTCATCGGCGACGATGGGGATTTCCCGGCCCGTGATGGGCAGGCGGATGGTCTTGCCCACCAGGTGCTTATAGCGCTCGTCTTCCGGGTGAACCGCGACGGCGGTGTCGCCCAGCATGGTTTCGGGCCGGGTGGTGGCGACCACCAGATGCCCCGAACCGTCCGCCAGCGGATAGCGGAAATGCCACATGAAGCCCTTTTCCTCCTCGTTCTGCACTTCGAGGTCGGAAATGGCCGTGTGGAGCTTGGGGTCCCAATTCACCAAGCGCTTTCCGCGGTAGATCAGGCCATCGTCGTACAGGCGGACAAAGGCTTCCTGCACGGCGCAGGACAGTCCCTCGTCCATGGTGAAGCGCTCGCGGCTCCAGTCGACCGATGATCCGAGGCGGCGCAACTGGCGGGTGATGGTGCCGCCCGATTCGGCCTTCCACTCCCAGACCTTGTCCAGAAACCTGTCGCGGCCCAAATCGTGCCGGGTCACATTCTCGGCCGCAAGTTGCCGCTCGACCACCATCTGCGTGGCGATACCGGCGTGGTCGGTTCCGACCTGCCACAACGTGTTGCGACCCTGCATCCGGCGAAGGCGGACCAGCGTGTCCATGATGGTGTTGTTGAAGCCATGCCCCATGTGCAGGCTGCCGGTCACATTCGGCGGCGGAATCATAATGCAGTAGGGATCGCCGCTGCCGGACGGTGCAAAATGGCCCTGTGTTTCCCAGGTCTGGTACCAGCGTTGCTCTAGGGCGTGGGGTTCGTAAGTCTTGTCCATGATGATCGTCAGAAAGCCGCGGCAAGCGCCGCGGCATCACATTGGTTAGTGTGAAGGCCTGCACATAGGCCAACAAATCGAACCTCGGTCAGGCGCGATCCAGCTGATGGGTCTGAATCTCGTACCCTTCGGACTGGTAGTATTTGTATTTCAGCCGTCCTGTCCGCTTGATGGATTCCTGCTGGTCCACAATTTCTGCGACCCGCTCGAAACCGCTAAAACCTTCCGCGACCTCCGATCCCACATTGACCAGCACATCACACAGTTCCGGGGGTGGCGATATGTGACCGATAACGACCGGGGCTTCCCGATCAGCCGTTTCGGCAAGTTCGTGAGGCACAAAGCTGCCTTGCCGGAATGTCCAGAGCAGATCATCGAACAGTCGCGTCTCTTCTTCCGAATCAGTCCTCAAGTACAGCCGGTGGCCCTGGCGATAAGCTTTTTCGACCAATCTGCAGGCTGTCAAGCGTCGGGCATGCGGGTCACTGCCGGGCAAAATATAAAAGTCGATGCGGGTCATTGCACCCGATCAAGCAGGTACTGAACCAGCAACGGGACGGGACGGCCGGTCGCCCCCTTCTCTGCACCCGATTTCCAGGCCGTACCGGCAATATCGACATGAGCCCATGGATAATCCTTGGTAAACCGGGATAGAAAACACGCCGCCGTGACGCTGCCGCCATCGGGTCCACCGATATTGGCCAGATCGGCAAAGTTGGATTTGAGCTGATCCTGATACTCATCCCAAAGCGGCATGCGCCAGACCCGGTCCAGCGCGGTCTCGCCCGCCTCGGCGACGGCAGCCGCCAGCGGCTCATCATTACTCCACAAACCACTGGGATGCCGGCCGAGCGCGACGACACAGGCACCGGTGAGCGTAGCGACATCAATCACCGCAGCGGGTTCATAGCGCTGGGCATAGCTCAGCGCATCGCATAACAACAGGCGTCCTTCCGCATCCGTGTTGAGAATCTCGATGGTCAGACCCGCCATGCTTTTGACGATGTCACCGGGTTTGTTGGCCGCGCCGGAGGGCAGATTCTCCGAAGCCGGCACCAGACCCACGATATTGAGCGGCAACTGCAACTCAGCCGCCGCAGCAATGGCACCGATCACACTGGCGCCGCCGCACATGTCGTACTTCATCTCATCCATGTTGGCGGACGGCTTGATCGAGATTCCGCCGGCATCGAAAGTCAGCCCCTTGCCGACCAGCACATAGGGCTTGGTCTTGGCGGAAGCGCCCGTGTATTCCATGATGATGAAGCGGGCCGGCTCCTCGCTGCCCCGTGACACCGAACTGAAGGCCCCCATGCCAAGGTCCGCGATGTCTTTCTCACCCAGCACCTTGACCTTGAGTTTCTTGTAACGCTTACCAACGCGCTCAGCCTGTTCCGCCAGATAGCTGGGCGTGCAGACATTGCCCGGCAGATTCGCCAAATCCTTCGCCAAGTGAACCCCCATGGCAATAGCTTGACCCTGGTCAATCGCCTTTTGCGCATTGGCTATCGCGGCATCGCCGTGAACCAAAAACTGTACCTTGGTCAGCTTGCATTTTTGGTTAGTCGGCTCGCTCTTGAGCTCCGTGAAGCGGTAAACCGAGGATTCGAACGCCTCGATGAACTGCCGAACATTCCAACCCAGATCCCGGCCCTGAACCTCCGCCTCATGCAGGGCACTGACAGCCTGCTTGGCATGCGAGTCCTTGACTGCCCGCGCTGCCGCCACGAGCGCCTTTCGATAGGCGCCGGGCGTCAGTTCTTCTTTTTTTCCGAGCCCCACCAGGATGATGCGCTCTACATCATCAGCGGGCGTGTGCGGGATGACCAATACCTCGCCCGGCTTGCCATCGACATCATCACGCTTCAGCAGTTTTTCCAGCATCCCGCCAAATCGAGCATCGAGCAAAGCAGCAGAGGGCGTCAGTTTGCGCTTATGGTAGAAACCCAGAACCACGCAGGGTGTAACGACATTCTCGACAAATTCGGATCTGACCTGATAGTCCATAGTAAACTGCCTGAGTTTGAGTTTATGGGGGTTGGCTCCGCTCCGATGGCCGAGCAGAACCCATGAGTCATTGTTTGAGATTCAATCGCCGCAAAGAATAGCAAGGTATCAGGCAAAACGTCCAAGCCCATCAATCGTAAACCCTGGCATTGCTCGGAATTTTCACGACGCTCCATCTGCCGGCCTTAGTCTAGCTGGCAACCATTCCACGAATTGACCACAGCTCGAACTGACCGATGAACCAAACCGCCGCCAAGCCTCCCCGCAAAATCAGGCGATCTCTGCTGACCGTCATCGATCGCATGGTCTCGAGAGAACTGGTGAAAACCCTGATTTCCATTCTGTTGGTGCTTGTCATCATCATCGTCAGCCGCAAGTTCCTCGGCATTCTCACCAAGGCCATCGAAGGGGAAGTAGCGACCGAAACCGTCTTCACACTGCTGGGCCTGAAAACTCTGACTGCCCTGGCCATCCTCATTCCGCCCTCGCTCTTCATGGCGGTTTTGACGGTCATGGGACGCATGTATCGTGACCATGAAATGTCGGTGCTGGCGTCTGCCGGCATGGGTGCCACAAGGATCTATCGCAGCCTGGCTTGGGTAGTCATCCCGGTATTCTGCCTTTCGGCCTGGATGGCACTGGTGGTGTTGCCCTGGAGTGAACGACAGAGCCAGGAACGCATCATGCATGATGTGGAAACCCAGGACATTCGTGGCATCAAAGCCGGCCGATTCAACGAATTCAGTTCCGGCGATGTGGTGCTTTATGCAGAGTCAATGAACGAGCAGAACGACATGCTCAATATATTTGTGCAAAGCCGTCAAAACGATAAAACGGGCGTGGTCGTCGCCGAGCGGGGGCACTTGCACAAAGCCGATAACGGGGACAACTTTGTGATTCTCAATGCAGGACGGCGATTACAGGGCACCCCGGGGCAGGCGGACTACGTCATCAGCGAGTTCGATGAATATGCTGTCCGCATCAGCGGGCCAGAGGAAATGTCAGCCACCTTGAGGCGCGAAGGGACCGACAGTCTGACCCTGCTCCTCAGCCGCACCCCAAAGGAGCTTGCAGAATTGCAGAAGCGCGTGGCCATTCCCTTGGGAGTCCTCGCACTTGCGCTCTTGGCCGTCCCCTTGGCTCGGGTTTCACCACGCCAAGGCCCCTATGGAAGCGTGTTTTCCGCCTTCATCATTTACATCCTCTATGAGAATTCACAGAAAATCTCTCAGGGCATGCTGATGTCAGGAAAGATTCCGGCATGGGCGTCCTACACCGTGATCTATGGATTATTGCTGCTGATGACCCTCTTTCTGTTTCTCAAGAACCTGGGCCCCCGCTGGATCAGGCATGCTCTGGGCATGGAGCGGCAAACATGATCCGCAGCCTTGATTGGTATATCGCCCGGGAAGTCATCAAGGGGACCCTGGTCGCCATCCTGGTGCTACTCACTCTGCTGACATTTTTCACGTTTGCCGATGAACTTGGGGATATGGGCAAGGGTGACTACGGCATGCGCCAGATCGTCAAGTATCTGCTACTGACGCTGCCCCGAAACTTTTACGAACTGCTGGCACCAGCGGCCCTGGTGGGTAGTCTTGTCACCCTGGGCGCCCTGGCCAACCACCGCGAACTGGTCGCCATGCAGGCGGCCGGGGTCTCCCGTGCCCGGATCATCGCCGGCGTCATGCTGGGCGGGCTTATTCTCCTTGCGCTTTCTGTGTTTGTCGGCGAACTCATTGCACCCCCGTCCGAGCGGGCCGCGCAAAACCTCAAATCCATTGCTCAAAGCAAACAGGTCACTTCCAGAACAAGGTATGGATTCTGGGTTCGCGATGGTGATGTGTTCATCAACATTCGCTCGATGAACGAGCGGCAAACGCTAGGTGACATCAGCATCTACGATGTTGACGAAAACCGCCAGATCACCCGCGCAACGCATGCCGTCGAGGCAAAACATGACGGTTTGCAGTGGCGGCTTAAGGACATCAACACAACGCTGTTCAAAGGTTCGGAAATCACCACCGAAAACCAGACCGAAGCGGATTGGTCGTCGGTGCTGGCACCCGAACTGCTCAACGCCTTCATCATTCGTCCCGAGAACCTGTCGGCACTGGAACTTTCCAGGTATGTCGATTACCTGCAGGAGAACGGTCAGACCTCCATGCTGGTGGAACAGGCATTCTGGGGCCGGCTGGTGAACCCTTTCGTCACCCTGGTCATGCTGATGGTTGCCGTGCCCTTCGTGCTGACGGTTCGGCGTGAAGTGGGCACCGGTCAACGTGTTGTCGCCGGCGTGGTTATCGGGCTGGGCTTTCACCTGTTTGACAAGATGTTTGGTCACTTGGGCCTGGTTTACGAATTCAACCCGCTGTTTTCAGTCGCCTTTCCGACCCTCCTCGCCCTCTTCGGTGTATTGGTGGCAATGTGGCGCATGGGTGCCAACTAAACGGTGGACAAACAGACCCACTCCCTGCGCCTACTCTTTATTTCGGGACGAATCCCCGTCCCCACCCCCCTTTTCGCTGAACGACTGCTCAAGATTCTTCACGCCGATCCCTCCTTGCCTGACCCCCATCGGTTTGAAGCACTGAGCCCGGTGGAATGGGAAGAGTTCACCACCGAGGCCCCCGTTATCGCCTCGCCTTTCAGGTGAGTGAATACCTCAAAGTGCAGCAGGCGTTGCAAGCCTTTCTACCAGAGTCATGCCGGGCGCGATTGAACCAGACGGTCCGCTCTATGCTCATGATGAATCTGCAGCGGCAGTCGCAGCTTCGGCAGATGCTGGACGCCTGCGAGGCCGAGGGCATTCCCCTTCTGTTGAAGAAAGGTCTTTGGATCATAAAGAAGCTTTATCAGAACATGGCGACCCGATTGTCGGGCGACATCGATATCCTGCTCAAGCCAGAGGACATGCCGCGCTGCACCCGACTGGTGCAGCGATTGGGATAGAAGGTTGACCCCACTATCGGCGATATTCGAGAGATCGTTCATAGGGAACCACGAATTCCCCCTGCCCACGCTCGACGGCAGCAATCGTTCCTGTGTCCACATGGTCCATATTTTCCCAATTGACCGTGTTCCGGTTTATCTGGCGGTGGCTTTCCAGCTCTCACCGCCGGTCACGGGACTGGCGCCGCCGACCGGGGCGGGATTGTGGTAGGACCTGCGCAAGTCCGGGATGTCGCCAAGCAAAGCGGCGTGGTGATGAGCCGGGCCAATCAGGGGCTGTTCAACCAACTCCAGGAATTCCATGGTGCCCTCAAGCTGATCAAGATCCACGGGGAGCCCCGGCTACCGGCGGCAGTTCGCCCAGACCACCGCGAACCTGCATGAACAGCAACTGGATTTCAACGCGGTGCGCATGCGCTCGCAGATGGCGTTTCGCATCGGCGGGGCGGTCGCTCTAGCCCTGTTGACCTATGCGGCGCTGGTATGGGTTCAACTGCCGGCGGCTCGTTTGCTGGTGCTGATCGCTATCTTCTCAAGCATGTTGCCGCCACTGACCCACTGGCTACCTGGTGTTTATATAGCGAGCAAGTCTCTCTACAATGCTTTGCATTTCGCGGTACCTCCGCCTGTTTCCAGACCCGCCATTCATGATCGTCGATTACGCCGCCCGCACCCAACTGATCCGCAATTTGTTGTCCGAACGCATCCTGTTTCTGGATGGCGCCATGGGCACGATGATCCAGACCTACCAGTTGGCCGAACAAGACTATCGCGGGACGCGCTTTGCCAACTGGCCGAGCGACCTGAAGGGCAACAACGATCTGCTGACCCTGACCCAGCCGCAGATCATCAAGGCGATCCATCTCGCGTACCTGGAAGCCGGTGCGGACCTGCTGGAGACCAACACCTTTAATGCCAACCGCATCAGCATGGCGGACTATGGCATGGAGTCACTGGCCTATGAGCTGAACCTTGAAGGCGCCCGCCTGGCGCGTGAAGCCTGCGAGGCCATCTCGGCCAAAACGCCCGGCAAGCCGCGCTTTGTGGCCGGTGTGCTCGGCCCAACCAGCCGCACGGCTACCCTATCGCCCGACGTCAACGACCCCGGCTTCCGCAATGTTCATTTTGACGAACTGGTGGACGCCTACACCGAGGCAACGCGGGGACTGGTGGATGGTGGCGCCGACCTGATCTTAATCGAGACGGTGTTCGACACCCTGAACGCCAAGGCCGCCGTCTTTGCGGTGGAAAAGTTCGCTGAAGACCATGGCCTGCCGCTGCCAGTCATGATTTCCGGCACCATCACCGATGCTTCGGGCCGCACACTGTCAGGACAGACCGTCGAAGCGTTCTGGAACTCGCTCAAACATGCTCAGCCGATCTCATTCGGTTTCAACTGTGCGCTGGGCGCCAAGCAGTTGCGCCAGTACATTGAGGAGTTGTCGAATATCGCCGACACCCATGTCTCGGCCCATCCCAACGCCGGCCTTCCCAATGAATTCGGCGAATATGACGAGTCACCTGAGGCCATGGCCAAGGAAATCGCCGAGTGGGCCGAGCAGGGCTTCCTGAACATCATTGGTGGTTGCTGCGGCACCCGCCCGCCCCATATCAAGGCCATCCATGATGCGGTCCAGAACTTCCCACCCCGGCGCATTCCGGTCATCCAGCCGAAATGCCGGCTGGCCGGCCTGGAGCCACTGAACATCGGGCCGGAAACCCTGTTCGTCAATGTCGGCGAGCGCACCAACGTCACCGGCTCGGCCGCGTTCCGCCGTCTGATCCGCGAGGAGAAATACGAAGAAGCGCTGGAAGTGGCCCGCCAGCAGGTCGAGAACGGCGCGCAGATCATCGACATCAACATGGACGAGGGCATGCTCGACTCCCAGGCGGCGATGGTGCGCTTCGTCAACCTGATCGCCGCCGAGCCCGATATTGCCCGCGTCCCGGTGATGCTGGACTCATCCAAATGGGACATCCTCGAAGCCGGCCTCAAGTGCTTGCAGGGTAAGGGGATCGTCAACTCCATCTCGATGAAGGAAGGCGAAGAGGCCTTCCTTCATCAGGCTCGACTGGTGCGCCGCTATGGCGCAGCCGTCATTGTGATGGCCTTCGACGAGGTCGGTCAGGCCGATACAGTCCAGCGCAAGGTGGAGATCTGCACCCGCGCCTACCAGCTACTGACCGAGCAACTGGATTTCCCGCCTGAAGACATCATTTTCGATCCCAACATCTTCGCGGTCGCGACCGGTATCGACGAGCACAATCGCTACGGTCTGGATTTCATAGAAGCGGTCAAGACCATCAAGGACACCCTGCCACATGCGCTGATTTCGGGCGGCGTCTCGAACGTGTCGTTTTCGTTCCGGGGCAATAACGCCGTGCGCGAGGCGATCCATGCCGTGTTTCTCTACCATGCCATCCGAAACGGCATGGACATGGGGATCGTCAACGCGGGTCAGCTGGCGATTTACGAGGATATTCCGACGGAATTGCGCGAGGCCATAGAGGATGTCATCCAGGCCCGTCATGACGGCGCCACGGATAAATTACTGGAACTAGCCGACCGTTTCCGTGAGGAAGGCGGCACTGTCGAGAAGAAAGAAGATCAGGCCTGGCGTTCCCTCCCCGTCGCCAAGCGGCTGGAGCACGCACTGATCAAGGGCATCGACGAGTTCATCGAAACCGATACCGAAGAGGCGCGCCAAGTGTGCGAACGCCCCTTGCATGTCATCGAAGGGCCATTGATGGACGGCATGAACGTGGTGGGCGACCTGTTTGGCGCCGGCAAGATGTTTCTGCCGCAGGTAGTCAAGTCAGCTCGCGTCATGAAGAAATCGGTGGCCTACCTGATGCCTTTCATGGAGGATGAAAAGGCACTGAACCCCTCACCCAAATCCAATGGCAAGATCCTGATGGCGACGGTGAAAGGCGACGTGCACGATATCGGCAAAAACATCGTCGGTGTGGTCCTGCAATGCAACGGTTTTGATGTGGTCGATCTCGGCGTCATGCAGCCTTGCGAGAACATTCTTGATGCCGCACGGGAGCATCAGGTCGATATCATCGGTCTGTCCGGCCTTATCACGCCATCACTGGATGAGATGGTCCATGTCGCCAAGGAAATGCAGCGACTGGGCTTCACCATGCCGCTGATGATCGGCGGTGCCACCACCTCACGAGCCCACACGGCGGTCAAGATCGAGCCCAATTACCAGGCGGGGCCCACCATTTATGTCACCGACGCCTCCCGTGCCGTCGGCGTGGCGGGCAGTCTGTTGAGCGAAGACCTGCATGACGACTATGTCGCCCGCATTCGTTCCGAATATGGGGAAGTCCGGGTCCATCATGGTGGCCGCAAGGCCCGGGTCCCGATGCATGATATTGGCCAGGCTCGGGGCAATGCGTTCCATGGCGATTGGTCGGATTACGTCCCGCCTACGCCGTCCTTCCTGGGCGTCCAGACGCTGGATCGTTATCCCCTGAAGGAACTGGTCGACTTCATCGACTGGTCGCCATTCTTCCAAACCTGGGAACTGGCCGGCAGTTACCCCAGGATTCTCGATGACGATGTTGTCGGCGAACAGGCGCGCAACCTGTTCGAGGATGCCAAGGCCATGCTGTCGACACTGGTCAAGGAAGAATGGCTCACGGCACGGGCGGTGCTCGGCTTCTTCCCCGCTGCCCGTGATGGCGACGACATTCACCTCTATACGGATGACACGCGCACACAGACGCTCACAACCCTGCATCACCTCCGTCAGCAGGCGGTGAAACCGCCTGGGCAACCCAACTATGCCCTGTCGGATTTCGTCGCGCCGATTGAAAGCGGCCAGCCGGATTATGTCGGCGGGTTTGCCGTCACTACCGGTATCGGCATAGAGCCGCATCTCGACCGCTTCGCGGCGGACCACGATGACTATAGCAGTATCATGCTCAAGGCCCTGGCCGATCGGCTGGCCGAAGCCTTCGCGGAATGCCTGCATCAGCGCGTGCGGCGCGAATTCTGGGGCTATTCACCCGACGAGCACCTGAGCAACCAGGCACTCATCAAAGAGGATTATCGCGGCATCCGTCCAGCCCCTGGCTACCCGGCCTGCCCGGACCACACCGAGAAGGCGACGCTGTTCAGTATTCTCGGCGTGGAAGCCCGCACCGGCATCGAGCTCACCGAATCCTTTGCCATGACCCCGGCATCATCAGTGAGCGGCTGGTATTTTTCCCACCCGGCCGCCCGGTACTTCAATGTCGGCAAGGTCGGCCGCGATCAGATCGAGGACTACGCCCAGCGCAAAGGCATGTCGCTGGCGGTGGCCGAGCGCTGGCTGGCGCCGACACTGGCTTACGAGCCGGATTGAATCGCCATGCTTCAGCTGACGCTTTATGGCACCTCGGGGTGCCATTTATGCGAGAAGGCCGCTGCCTTGCTGGGCGAAGCCCTATCCCGGCATGGGAGAACCATCGATCTCATCTCTGTGGATATCGCCGACCATGACGAATGGATGGAGCGCTATGGCATGCGTATACCGGTCCTGCGCCATGCCGGCACCGACCAGGAACTGGACTGGCCCTTTGACGCCAGCACAGTGATGAACTTTCTGAAGAACCTGACCTGATCTGCGGTCAGGCGTTCTGCAGCCCGACCGATATCAATCATTGCGACACGAGGTAATCTCATGACCAGCACCGCCTTTCGTATCGAGAAGGACAGCATGGGGGAATTGAAAGTCCCCGAAGACGCGCTTTATGCCGCCCAAACCCAGCGTGCGGTGGAGAACTTCCCCGTCAGCGGTCTGCCCATGCCGCCGGCATTCATTCGCGCCGTCGCCTTGATCAAGCAGTGTGCGGCTGAGGTCAACAAGGAACTGGGCCTGCTCGACCCAGCCATCGCTGGCGCCATTCAATCGGCAGCGGGGGAAATCGTCGAAGGCAGACATCTCAGGCACTTCCCGGTCGATGTCTTTCAGACGGGTTCCGGCACCAGCACCAACATGAACGCCAACGAGGTGATCGCCACCCTCGCCTCCCGGGTGTCGGGCCACAAGGTCAGCGCCAACGATCATGTCAACATGGGGCAGAGCAGCAATGATGTCATTCCCACGGCCATCCATCTCAGCTCAGCGATCGAATGCAAATCCCGGTTACTGCCAGCCCTGGATAAACTGGCCGATGCCATCGAGACTAAAGCTCGAACGCTGGACCATGCGGTCAAGACCGGACGAACCCACCTGATGGACGCCATGCCCATCACCCTCGGACAGGAGCTAGACGGCTGGGCCTTGCAAATCCGCAATGGCAGCGCCCGCATCCAGTCGGCCCTGACCCGCATCCACAAGCTCGCCCAGGGCGGCACCGCGGTCGGCACCGGCATCAATGCTCACCCGGAATTTGCCCCACGCATCGCCGAAGCCTTGAGTCGCCAGACCGGGATTCCGTTCAGTCCCAACGCGAACTTCTTCGAGAGCCTGAGCACCCAGGACGCGGCGGTGGAACTGTCCGGTCAGCTCAAGACCCTCGCCGTCAGCCTGATGAAGATCGCCAATGACCTCCGCTGGATGAATTCGGGCCCCCTGGCCGGGCTGGGTGAAATCGCGTTGCCGGCGCTGCAACCGGGCAGTTCGATCATGCCTGGCAAGGTCAACCCGGTGATCCCCGAGGCGGTTTGCATGGTCGCCGCGCAGGTGATCGGCAATGATACGACCATAACGGTAGCGGGACAGTCCGGATCGTTCCAGCTCAACGTCATGCTGCCGGTCATTGTCTACAACCTCCTGCAGAGCATCGAACTGCTCACCAAGGCGTCTCGCTTGCTGGCGAAAAAGGCCATCGCCGATTTCACCGTGCAGACGAACAATCTGGAACGGGCGGTCGCCCTGAACCCCATTCTGGTAACGGCCCTGAACCCGGTGATTGGCTATCTCAAGGCTGCCGAAATCGCCAAGAAGGCTTACCAGTCGCGCCGCCCCATCATCGAGGTTGCTGCCGAGATGACCAATATTTCCCGAGAAGAACTCGAACGACTGCTCGATCCAAAAGCGTTGACGGCGGGTGGAATTCAGGGCGAATAGCACTGAAACGGCAATGCGGCGGCCTGGATGGGTAGCTGGCAAAACTCGGGATGCGGGGTGGTCTTGCCTGTGGATCGTCGCCCTGTTTACAGGATGTCAGACTCATCCGCCCCTGGTCGAGCGGGCTACGCTGGTAGAGGTCAACCGACTGGAACCCGGCATACGGCTGGACATCCGCTATGCCACCCCCAACAATTTTACCGGCCGAACCCTGTATCCGCAGGCTCGGGCCCTGCTGCTGCCAGCACCGGCCCAGGCACTGGCGCAGGCTCATCGGGCATTGAAGGAGAAGGGCTATGGCATTCTCGTCTATGACGCCTATCGGCCCTGGCGCGTCACCCGAGAGCTCTGGGACTCGGCCAGTGAAGCCGACCGGTCCAATGGCTATGTCGCCGATCCGGCGATCGGCTCACGCCACAATCGTGGCTGTGCCGTGGATATTGGTCTCTACTATCTGACAGATAGTAGGGTAGTGCTCATGCCCAGCCCGTTTGATGACTTTAGTGTTCGCGCCCATGCCGATTGGGCGGGTGGGCCTATCGAGCCACGGCGTAGTCGTGACGAGCTACGCCGGGCCATGGAAGCGGAAGGCTTTAAGGTACTGCCCAACGAATGGTGGCATTTCAACTATCGCGACTGCGATCAGCAGCCGTTGCTCGACATGCCTATCGAGGGGCTTATGAAACCCCACCCAAACCAGCCGTAGCCTCCTCCCGCCAATCAAAATCAATCCATCCATCCGACCACCGTGAACTGGGTGATGCCATGACCGAAACGGTTACTCGGATTTAGCTTCAATACCCATCACTACCTGGACCAAAAAACATGGCAAGCGTTATTCCGCTCAAACTTTCGGCTACGCGCCATCGACTCAGTTGACATGCCGATGCTTTTTCGGCGTTCCATTCATTGATCGTGGGCGTTCGTTGGGAGGTGATTACTTTCAAAATTTCGCTTGGGCATGCTTGAACAACATTTTGATCAAGTAGGGACACCATGAAAGTTGTGACCTATTCTCCCGCGCGCAATTCGCTGAGGACCATTTTGGATGAGGTCGAACAGGATGCCGATGTGACCTTCATCAGTCGCCGCGACGCTGAGAGTGATGCCGTGGTGATGTCGCTAGACAGCTATGACAGCATCATGGAAACGCTGCACTTGACCAGCAATCCGGCCAATGCGGCGGCACTGGCCAAGGCAATTGCCCAGGACTAAGCCGGCCAGGCGCAGAAATGCCAACTACTAACGGCTGAATCGCTATGCGGACCATACGTTTTGTGCCTGATGCATGGAGCTCTCCAGCTAAAACGCTAGATCGTTACACAACGCCGGGGGTGGAAACTTAATGCGGTTTAGCAGCCCTTTTGTATCAATTGATACAAATTAAGGTGCTTGGTATGACTCATGGCAGGTAGAATCGCCTGAGGTGGAAGAATGGCGGTGGCTCAGCTACCGGGAACCTCTGAAAATCTCCCATTGACGCACCTGGATTGCGCTCAGGTGAGCCTTGTCGAAGTAACGTTTTTTGAGGTCCCCTTCCGGGGCTACGATCAACATTCCTTGCTCGACATGCTGTCGAGATGCCTATGAAACGCCACCGAAACCGGCCGTAGCCGCCTTCCCGCCACTCGATACCAACCCCTTTATCCCGGGCGATGCCATGACCGAACCTGTCACTCCCATTGGCTACAACACTCATCGCCAAAGCGATGTTAGCCTCATGCTCGAACGCATGGGTCTGCCGGACATCGAAGCGTTGTTTGCCGCCATTCCGGCCTCGCTTCGACTGCAAAAGCCTCTGGATTTACCCGCCCCGTTATCAGAGTGGGCACTGGCGAAACATATTCGGCTGTTGGCGGCAAAAAACGCCACCACAGAAACTCACCTGTCTTTCCTCGGTGGTGGGGCCTACCAGCACTCCATTCCTGCCGTAGTCGATGCCATTGTCAATCGCGGTGAGTTTTTGACAGCCTACACGCCCTATCAGCCGGACATGAGTCAGGGCCTGCTGCAGGCCCTGTCTGAATTTCAGACCCTGCTCGCCCGCGTGCTGGGCCAACCCAGTGTCAACTGCTCGGTCTACGATGGCGCCACGGCCGCCGCTGAAGCGGCCTGGATGATGGTGAGCAGCAGCGGACACCAACGGATCGCCGTCGCCGACAGTTTCTGGCCCGAGTGGCTGGAAGTCATCCGCACCTACATGAAAGGACGCAATGTCGAAGTTATCGTTATCAGGGCACGAGAAGATGATGGTCGGCTCGATCAGGCGGCGCTGAACAGCGTGCTGGCGGACGGCAAGACCGCAGGTATCCTGGTGCAGACGCCAAATCGATTCGGTGTGCTCGAGGATGTGGCCAGCCTCTCGGCTGTGGCTCACGCCCATGGCGCACTGTCCTGCATATCCTGGCACCCGCTGCTCACTGGAATCCTGAAAAGTCCGGGTGAACTTGGCGCCGACATCGTCTGTTGCGAGGCTCAATCACTCGGCATTCCCCTCTCTGCCGGGGGCCCTTATCTCGGCGTGATCGCCACCTCGCAAATCCATGAAAAGTATCTGCCCGGCCGGATTGTCGGGCGGATGGTCAACAAACAGGGACGCGAACTTTATGCATTGGTAAAGGAAGAGCGCGAACAACACATCGCCCGGGAAAAGGCGACCAGCCACATCTGCTCCAACCAGGCGCTGCAGGCCATCCGGGCGACCATCTTTTTGGGCTTGCTGGGCGAGACCGGTTTTACCCGGCTTGCCGCCCTCAATGCTGAAAAAGCCCATTATCTGGCCCGCCGTTTGACGGCTCTGCCGGGGGTCGAGCTGACCTTTCAGTCTGCCTTCTTCAATGAATTCATGCTGACCTTGCCCTGCCTGGCTGGGGAACTGCTGGAACGCCTGGAAACCCGGGGCATCTTTGCCGGCCTGACCGTCGAGCTTCCCGGTCCGGATCATGGCAAACATCTCTTGATCGCGGTCACCGAAATCAAATCCAGAGCGGAGTTGGACGAGATGGCCACCGCGTTTGAGGCGGCCTTGAAGGAGACCTGTGCATGAATAACATGGACGTTAAAACCCTCTTAGAAAAATCACGCCCGGGTGCCAGCGGTGCATTGATCACCGATAACGATTTCGGGGAACCGAGCGTTGATCATTACTTTGATTCCTCCCTGCTCAGAACTTCGCCTATTGGCCTGCCTGAATTGACGGAATCGGAGATCGTTCGGCATTTCACCGCGCTGAGCAAGCAGTCGCACGGAGTGGACAACGGGGCTTATCCACTCGGCTCCTGCACCATGAAGTACAACCCCAAGCGTAATGATGTCGTAGCTGGTTTAAGTGGATTTCGTGACGCTCATCCCCAACAGCCAGCGACAACACTGACGGGTTTGTGGGAACTGTACTTTCATCTCCAGCGCCATCTTTGCGAAATCACGGGCATGCACTCGGCCAGCCTGGTGCCGGCCGCCGGGGCCCATGGCGAATTGGCTGGACTACTGATGATTCGGGCCTATTTCGAGCACATCAACCAGCATCGCCCGATCTTGCTGATCACGGACTCGGCCCATGGCACCAATGCCTCCTCCGCTGCAATGGCCGGATTCCAATGCTGGCTGGTTCCAACAGACCCTAATGGTCTTTTGGATATTGAGATGCTGGATACCATGCTTGACGAGTCCGTGGCCGGCTTAATGATGACCAATCCCTCGACACTGGGGCTGTTCGAGGAAAATATCCTGGAAATCGCTGACAAGGTCCATGCCTGCGGTGGTCTGCTGTACTACGACGGAGCCAACATGAATGCCCTAATGGGCATTGCTCGGCCTGGCGACATGGGCTTTGACGTGATCCATGTCAATACGCATAAAACCTTTTCCACGCCACATGGTGGAGGCGGGCCTGGGGCCGGCCCGGTGGCGGTTAATCAGCTATTGGAACCCTTTCTCCCTGGGCCCGTGATCGTCCGCGCCGGCAATACTTTCATGCCGGACCCGATTCGTCCTCTCAGCATAGGCCGAATCAAAAGCCATCACGGTCATGTAGCCGTGCTTGTGCGCGCCTATGCCTACATTCTGACCATGGGGGCTCTGGGACTCCGCCAGGTCTCCGAGAACGCGGTTCTCAATGCAAACTATGTTCAAGCGCGCCTGGCGGATCTTTTTCCGCCGGTTTTCAATCGACTCTGCATGCATGAGACGCTGCTGAGCGGCCGCCGCTTAGAGACAGAAACGGCCTATTTCGCCAAAAAACTGATTGATCAGGTTTTACATCCGCCGACAATGGTAGGTGCCGGATGCGTCTACTTTCCGGGTGATCTGAAATCAGCCATGCTGATTGAACCCACGGAAACGGAGTCGCTCGACAGCCTGGATGCCATGATTGAAGTGTTTCGAGAAGTCTTCGGCGAGTGCAGTGACGGATCAACAGAAACCTGAAATCGGCTCAATCACAACCATATAGGCCTCGCGCGACGCTATAGCGCCGCTACTCGAAAATTAGCCGACATAACAGGACACATCCCCATGAATTCCAGGACCTTTGCCCTCGTTGCTACTACCCTGCTGTCATTAGCAACCACCGGGCCGGTGAGGGCCGAGAGCATCGAGGAGACCACGGGACTCGCGGATTACGCGGCGGGTAGCACCGATGTGCAATTTCTCAAAGACTATGGCATTACCTGGGGCGGCTGGCTGAACGCCGGCGTCACTGCCAATGCCAACAATCCGGCCGATGGATTCAATGGGCCGATCACTCTGGGTGATCGTGCCGGTGAGTTGCAGATGAACCAGCTTTACGGCTACCTGCAGCGGACTATCAACGTCAGCGGTGATGACTGGGATTTCGGTGGTCGCGTCGATATCAACTATGGCAGTGATTCCACCTTCATTCAGGCTTATGGGGTCCCGCCCTACGAATTGGGCACCGGTGAACGGCTCAATAGAGGCAACTACGACTTGCATCTGACGAGCTGGAGTAACCGTTTCTATCAACTCGCCCTACCCCAAGCCTATCTGGAGATGAATCTGCCGGTGGGCAATGGCCTGACAGTCAAGGCCGGGCACTTCTATGCCATCGTCGGTTATGAAGTCGTCTCGGCCCCGGATAATTTCTTCTATAGCCACGCCTACACCTACCAATACGGTGAACCCTTCACGCATACCGGTATTCTTGGGACTTATGCCTTCGATGAGAACTGGACCGCGAGCGCGGGTGCGGCAACGGGCAGCGCCACCGGCGGCTGGGACGGCAACTTCAACACCCAGCTGACTAACTGGGGGTTTCTGGGCAGCGTGACCTGGACCAGCGACGAGAAGGACTATTCGGTGAACCTGGGATCAACGGCCGGCGCCCGCTCCGCCCAGTCCGACAGCCCGTGGGCCTTGTACAGCCTGGTAGGCAAGGCCAATTTTCTGGATGGCACGCTGCATTACGTCCTGCAAAACGACATGGGCTTCGCCGATGATGTGATTACCGGTGATGGCATCAGAAATTACATCAATGGCGTCGCCGCGAACACGAATCAAAATGCCATGTGGTACGGCATCAACCAGTACCTCATGTACGACCTCATGGAGAATCTGGGGGTGGGAATTCGTGCGGAGTGGTTCAGGGATAACAACGGGTTCCGCGTTTGGGGCCCGGCCCGATGTCCTGTCAGCGTCAACGTGGATCAACAGGGCATCGGCTCTTCCTACGCCTGCAACCTGAACAACATGGCCTCATACCCCCTCGCAGGCGCAAACTACTACGGGCTGACAGCAGGCATGAACTACAAGCCACTCAAATGGGTCATCCTACGACCCAACTTCCGCTATGACTGGTCCAGCCAGAAAACCTATATGAGCAGTACACCCGGGGTGCAGCTGGACAATCAGTTCACTTTTTCGGCCGATGTCGTCATCACTTTCTGAACCGCTGCCACCGACACCAGGCCCGTGAGCCGAGTCTACTCCTGAACCTTAAAAGTGCTGACCTCTTCGCGGAGGGCCTTGACCGCCTCATGCAGGCCGCCCACTGCCAAATTGAGATCGCCGATTGATGAAGTGGTGGAATGCGCCACCTGCTTGAGACTAAGCATAGCCGTACTGATCTGCTCGACCCCGATGGACTGGCTTTGCATGCTTTCATTGACCTGGCCAAATCGGGGCAACAGGTCCTGAACCCGGTCAATGATGGAGACCAGTTGAAGGCTCACCTGCTCCATGGTGTCCACACCCTTGTGTACCTGAACTCTGAAGCGATCCATCTCCGCAATGCCTGTAGAAACTGAGCCCAGCATTTCTTCGACAATTTGCTCTATATCCAGAGCCGCCACGGCAGTCTGATCAGCGAGTCGGCGAATCTCGTCTGCCACCACCGAAAAGCCCTGACCATATTCGCGCGCTTTGACCGCCTCGATAGCGGCGTTCAGCGAAAGTAGATTGGTCTGGTCGGCGACCTTGGTAATGGTGGTCACAATCCCGGTGATATTCTGGGCCCGATCGCTGATGACCGACAGACTGGTAGAAATCGAATCCGCCCCCGTGGAGAGGTCACGCATGGTGGCATCCATGCCTTCGATGCGGGCATGACCGGCACGCGCCATGTCCGCCGTTTCGACGACCATGCCCGACACATCGCTCATGGTGCGCACCAACTCGTTGGCCGTCACCGAAATCTCGGCGGTCGCCGCGGAAATTTCCGTGGTCGCGGAACCCAACTCATGAGCGACGGCTTCCTGTGATTTCGACGCCGCCGCAATGGTGGTTGCGGATGAAATCACATTGATACTCGACTTTTTGACCTGCCCGATCAGATCGTTCAGATTCGTCGTCATTCTCTGAATGGCCCTCAGCAAGAGCCCGGTTTCATCCGACCCGCCCCCAACAATCTGCACGGACAGATCGCCTTCAGCCACCCGACCTGCGGCTTCGGCCGCCGTTTTGACCGAACCGCCAATGGACTGCGCCAACCAGGCCAGAATCAGGAGACTCAGCACAAAGCCCACCACGGCGATAAAAGCGACCCAGCGCAGGGAAGACCAAACCGGAATCAGAATTTCATCCCGATCTACAAACATCACCAGGGTCCAGTCACCCGTTGGAATCCGAGCGGCAGAAAAGACGTGTTTGCCGTCAGCCGTTTCCCCCATCCGGACGGTAGATCTCTCTGCTTCCGGCACCTTGTACAAGCTCAGCAGCAGATCCGCATAAGGCGTTTTCTCGATCGGCTGGGTATTCAAGGAAGGATCCATGGTGGCAGCAATAATGCGGCCCCGGTGACTGATGAGGATAAAGCTCGCGGTCCGGTAAGGCTTCAGGTCCCTGATAAAGTCATCGATTTCATCCAGCGATCGATCAACGCCGGCAACCCCGGCAAATTGACCGTTGATCATGATCGGGTAAGTCTGTTCGACAATCATCTTGGACTCATAGACGTAGGGCTCCGTCACCATCGTCTTGCCCATGACCGCCAGGGAAGAGTTGAGAGGATTGAAGTGGCTGCTGATCTCCTTGGCAAGCGCGATCCCTTCAATTTCCGACTTCCCGGTAACGCGATTCTTCAGGCCACCGTAATAGAAGCTGGTCGACATATCCACCAGGGGTGTCAGCCGAATCCGGGTCGTATCGGCCATGTCCCGAAACCAGTAAGGTATGAATCGTCCCTCCTGATTGATGGCCAACTTCTCGTCGCCGGCAGCCTTGGCAAGAAACGCCCCATCATGCCCGTCTGCATCGACTTCGTAGCCGAAATACGCGCCGGTGAACTGGGGATAGCTTTCCAATATCTGCCGAGCGTAAGCCAGGGATGCCTGCCGGTCACCAAACATGCCATGCTCCTGAGCGGCGGCCATGACTCTGGGCACTGTCACCGTTTCCAGGTTCCAGCCATCAATCTGATTGGCCGCGGCACTGGTTTCTATCTTGATTCGGGAGAGGTCAGACTGGTAGAGATTACGGTATAGGCTGGTGCCGAGCGCAGCGACGACAAAGAGCAGCAAGGCCACGACGGGGACACCCACGACGAGAAATATTCGCTGCCTCAGACTGGAGAACCGGAGGCCCCATGCTGGCATCTTCAAGCCTCCCATAAGCATTGCAAATCGTCGAATTCCAACAGCAAATCCCGTTTTATCGGTATGCCGTCCTTCGCTGGCCTTTTTAGCTGACCGAAGCCGCTATTGGCCACCCTGTTCTTCCTGTCGGTCGGCCGGATATTCCAGGCGGTCTGGGGAATAGTTGTAAAGCGGCTTTTTAGGCGTGGCAGGGGCGGCGGGGGGTGGCGCCGTCGTGCGCGTTACCACGGGAACAGGTACCTTCACCGGCATATCCGAGGGACGGGTCAATACCGGATAAACCCCGCTGCGTTGATAACTGAACTCACCCAAAGGCCGGTTGAAGGTAAAGCCGGCCGGCCCCACCACCAGCGCGTTTCCCGCTCGAACAAACGCATCATGCGGCGGCGCGATAGAGGCAAGTCCGGTAAAGGGCGAGGTGGCCACCAGCAATCCTGCTCCCCCTACCGTGATAGCCAGCCCCACAGGTCGCAACAGAATCAGGTCGGCAAGCACCCCCAAAAAACCAAGATTCCGACCGCGCCCATAGCCGTAACTATCCCCATAGACGTCACCATAATTGCCGCTGTCCGTCATGGTACTGCCCGGAGAACCAACTTCCGCGATTGCGGGGACGCCCCAGCCTAGTTGAGCGACGAGTACCAGCAAAACCAAATGGTTAAATTTCTTCATGATGCAATTCCTTGAGCCAGACGCAGGTGCCGAAAGTGATGTCCCCGGAGCGCGGGGGTCAGGGAAGCAAGTTTACCTCAAGGCCAGGATCATGCCGAAAGTCGATAGCGCCTATAATCTGCCGCTCAATCCCACCCCAACACAGGAACACCCAAAATGAGCGATTTAATCGTGATCGGTTATGACGACCTCTTCAAGGCAGAGGAAACCCGTCTGAAACTGATCAAAATGCAACGCGACTACCTGATTGACCTAGAAGATGCCGTCGTGGCTGTCAAAGACAAGGATGGCAAGGTGAAGCTCAACCAGGCTTATCCGCTCACACAGATGGGTGCCATGGGCGGAGGGTTTTGGGGCGCCCTGGTGGGCATACTCTTTCTCAATCCCCTGCTGGGTGCCGCCGTCGGTGCCGGTGCCGGGGCGATTTCCGGCGCCTTGTCCGATGTCGGTGTCAACGACAAGTTCATGAAGGAACTGGCGCAGAATTTCCAGCCCGGCACCTCAGCGCTGTTCGTACTGGTGCGCAAGGCAACTCCGGACAAGGTACTGGAGGAACTCAAGGGCGCCGGCGGCAAAGTACTGCAAACCTCACTTTCGCATGAGGAGGAATCCAAGCTTCAGGCCGCCCTGGACGCCGCGAAATCCGCTTGATGGCACCCGGCCTCTCTCCTGTCGGTTACGTCGTCGCCCGAGCCTGAACGGCACGGGCGGCCATCACAGACAAGCTTCATACAAACGGGCACCCAGGTGCCCGTTTCACTGTCAGCGGGAGCGGCCTAAGCGCCGCCTGCGGCCATAGCCCGCGATGCCGATCATCGACAGCATCATCAGCCCCTGCGCCCATTG
>JBILGM010000103.1:0-20224 GCA_044351045.1 Methylococcaceae bacterium
GATGGATTACAACGAAAAGCGACCGCATGAGTCCCTGGGAAATGTACCACCTACCCTGTACATGCCCAGGTGTTTTAACGGACGAGGTCTATAGTTTTGAACTGTAGCCTTGACGGGGAAGCCTACGCTTGCACTGGCTTTAGGTGCAACAATCCGAACATCAACGACCGTCCCATCCGCCTGGCTCAACCAAATTAGCCGTGGTCTGGACTTCTACCGAAAACCCGCGGATTTCCCCCGGCGGTGGAAAAATCGCAGCGATTAGAGTTCACCCATCACGCCTTGGTCCTGCCGAAATGGCTCTATCCGATTTTTCGAACCGGCAATCAACTCAAAACCGGCATCACCCATGCCAGTCATTGATTCACGCTGACAAGGATGGCTAAATTCCCACGTAACCATTTCGCGACCGTGGCAAACCGAATACTCGGTCTATCACACAATCCGAGGCGCCCACCCGATTATGCCCTGCCGGGCGCGACTGGACGGATAGACTGCGGGTAACGAAACTGATTGTCAGGATCGACTGCCGATTTGATGGCGCGTAGGCGAGGGAGATTTTCCCCGTAATAAGCCTCAGCCCAATCCTGCAAGGACGGGTCCGAAAAATTCTGGTAAGCCCCACCGCCACAAAGTGGAGTGACCATAGCGTAAAAGCCATTCTGCCAACGATGCGCCCGATAACGGGAGGCCATAGATTGACCCGGAGTCCAGCTGATGGCGATCGTGGAGAGCCATTGGCTATCTCGGTGGACAAAAGCCGTATCGGTGGGCGCGAGCGCTTGTGTTGCGCCTCCGGTCAGGTGAAACTTGATGTTGCCTGCGCCTTGAGCGTTCGGCCAACGGGGCAACCAATCTCTAATGGTCGCGATGAGCTCAGGCGTCATGGGACCATTGATAAATCGAGACCGCTCCTGGGAATACCCCGGCCCATCCTCTGACGCCAGAAAAGCGGAAGCACTCCAATAGGCGACTTGCTCAATGACGTGGCTGCTCGGGGCCTGCATCGCATTGATCGGCGCCAAGATCCCGTCTAGTCTGGCAATGGTGCCAATGAACTGACCGATGATGAAGACGTTAATCGGTGTCGGCCTGCCGGGTAGTGGCAAGCCCGGCGCCAGGGTGATTTTGCAACCAAACTCTGCCGGCGCATTTTCAAGATTCAGAAACAAGGCGGCCAGAAATTCATCGCTTACCGCGTCCCAGATCAATTGCAGTTCGATAGAGCGGTCAACCGGGAAGGTCTCCATCGTAAAATCGGTGTTAATGCCAAAGTTACCCCCGGCACCCCCTCGGCAGGCCCAGAACAGATCGGCATTCACATTGGCATTGGCTGTCACGATTTCGCCATCGGCCAACACCATCTCGGTGCTGACCAGCTTGTCGCTGGCGATACCATGACGACGCATGTCAAAGCCAAGTCCGCCGCCCAAAAGAAAACCGCCAGCACCGACTGTCGGGCAACGACCATGCGTGATGGATCGGCCAATACTCTGCAAAGCAGAATAGACCGCGCCATTACGGATACCGCCGCCGATACGGATCGTTTGCCGTGCGGCGTCATAAGTGTTCGCATTGAACTGTCGCAGATTAATCATCAGGCCCTCTGTGCAGGAAAACCCTGCGTAGGAATGGCCACCTCCACGCGCGACGATAGGAATTCCGTGACGTTTAGCCCATTTGAGCGACGTCGCAATATCGGCAACATCTGCGCAAAGGGCTATTCCGCCTGGCTGGATGGATCGATAACGCAGGTTGTTGGGGAGCGCCAGATTGGTGAACCCCGTTTCACCCGGGCGAATCAGCGATCCCTTCAGCTGCAATCCAAGCTGGCGCCACGCCTTAGGCGGAAGGGGATCGTTTATTCCCACGAGCGGCGCTACGTGGGCTAGCCCGTCGAAAGGGTAGTCCAGTAAAAGTCCTCCGGCTAAACCAGCGCTCGTGGTAAGAAAGCGGCGCCGATTCACGCTGAAAGGGATTACCTTAGAAATCATCTAGCACGCCCAGCTTTTCAATTTCATGGATGTTGCGCACACATTGCAGTGACTATCACATTGAATAATGGGCAGTCATGTGGCAGGAGTTTCACTGTATATTCAGATCATTATGAATATTGATGCCATTGGCAAAGTCGACGGTGCCGCTTGGACAGATTTAATAAGGTTAGAAAATTCAGCCCACCCGGGCAATGAGGCTATTCAACGGAATGTTCTTTGCTTTGACACCCGGCTTCTGGCCGCGAAGATCAAATTTAAGGCGCGTTTGCGGGCGGAAGATCATGCAATAGGTCGATCCGCCAAAATGGAACATACCTAACTGATCGCCCTTGGTGACCCGCTGACCTACGGTAACCGTAATCTCGCAGGTGGAAACCTCAGCCATGCCTATATGCATGATCGCCATCAATCCAATCTCAGGATTATCCGCTTCCATGAATATCACAGAGCGGGTAGCTACTTCCGCCAAGTAGCCTTGTGAATTATTTGGTGCAGAAACATCAAATCCCTGCGCCATTGGTTCTGAATAATAGGTCCCAGGAATATGATAGGTTTTCAGAATGGTTCCGGTCACTGGACTGTGCCAGCGGTGATAGCTCAGGGCGCTCAGAAACGCTTGATAAACAGTGCCGCCAACAAACTGATCTACCCAATCATCCCCAGCGAGCATGTGCTCTAACGAGTAGGGCTGGGCCTTTATCCAGAATCGATTGCGTTTTTGAACATTTCTGGCCACCTTGAACGGAGCTGACTCGCAGCCATTCACGATAACAGCATCATCATACAGATCAGCTACCGGACGAATACCCGGTCGGAATTGCCGAGTGAAGAAATCATCCCATGACTTAAACCCGTAATGCGGAAGCGCGGAGTCGCATACAAAGTTTTCAACAAAATCTGGCATATCAGCCAAGGCACGCCGACCAAGCCAGCCCTGTCGAGGATCATCGTTCAACACATAAAGTGAATCGGGTGACGATAGGAATTGTCCCCAGGCATCCAAGATCCTTTTAAATTGAGCATTAACCTTCTCGTTAAGAAAGGCTGCAAACCCGGCCTCGGTACCCATCGCCCAATTCAGGATTGCATTGATCGGAAAGCCGACCAAACCTTTCCGATTGTATTCCGGCGCAGTGGTCATTACCTGACTGATAAGTACCAATGCCGTGTTGTAATCCCTAATTTGGGGGTCACCCAATGGCGTCTTATGAAAGCGTGCCGGAACTTGCTTAAACATCTGAGAGAACAGCATATAAAGCGCCGGATCCGTTTCGATCAAATCCTGAAGCCTCTGCACCTCGGGATGCAAGGGCTGCAGATTGGCCTCTGCCCGTTCAATTTGTGCAGTCAGCCATTCCGCTAGAAAACGTTCATCACTGGGCAGCCACTCGCCGACGCGATAAGGCGCTTCCGTTGGAATATCAATTGATACTGCCTGAACCCTAGCAGGCGTCATCAAACAAGCCCCGGCACTGGCGCCAACCAACTTTATAAAATCTCTTCTGGTGTTCATAGTCTTATCGTTAACTCTGAATGAGTTCCTGCTTTGTTGCCCAACAAGGCGCACTATACCGATGGGCTGACCTAAATGGCAGATTACAATTCACCCGGGATAGACCCAATCCACCCAAGTTAAGGAATACGCACTCAAAAAACCTAAGAGAACCTCTGAACAATTCGCTTTTTTTGTCGATGAAGACAGAGTGGGATCGTTTTTTCAGTTCGCCGGGTCGGATTCGTGTTTTGGCTCATGGATCCCCGGAAATCGGTGGCTTTTGGCGGGCTTCTCCACGCGGCGGACGGATTGCTCCCGTCATGCCAGTAACTCCCGTCGCTTGAGGTAGAGGTTCGCTAGCCCCACGAGCATGAAGACTTGAGCGGCATTCTTGGCTAATCCTTTGTAACGGACCTTGGTATAGCCAAACTGGCACTTGATGACCCGGAATACGTGTTCGACCCGGCTGCGGATCGATGAGTGTTTGCGGTTCCTCTGCTTCTGGCTGGACCCTAAACGGGATGTGGGACGCGCTTTCAGTGCGACACCCCAATAGACGCCCGCCCGCCGGGCCGCGCGCTCATAATGATCGTTGACATAGCCGGCATCGCCGAAGACGGCCCGGTCATCTTCTCGTAGCAGATTGGGCAGTTCGGTGATATCGACCACATTCGCCGGGGTGACGGATACGGTGTGAACCACACCACTATCGACATCCGCCCCCACATGAATCTTCATGCCGAAATACCATTGATTGCCTTTCTTGGTCTGGTGCATCTCAGGGTGGCGGGACTTGTCCCGATTCTTGGTTGAGGGGGCCGCATGGATGAGAGTGGCGTCCACCATGGTGCCGCCTTTAAGCAAGAGACCTTCATTCTCCAGCCCATCGTTGATGGTGTTCATAAAGGCGGCCGTCAGTTGATGCTCTTCCAGTAAGCGCCGGAAATTGAGAATCGTCGTCTCATTAGGGACCGGGGTCTCGCCTCACTCAATGCCGGTAAAGCGGCGCATGGACTCGACCTCATAGAGGGCATCTTCCGCCCCGGGGTCAGACAGGTCAAACCACTGTTGCAAACAGTGAATCCGCAGCATCATGCTCAACGGCATCGGCGGACGCCCGGGCTGACCCGATTTCGGATAGAACGGCTCAACCACGGCCAACAAAGCCTCCCAAGGCACCACCTGCTCCATCTCCAACAGAAAGCGCTCCCGGCGGTTTTGCTTCTTCTTGGCGTCATAACTGGGAGAGGCAAAGTGGGTCTGCTTCATAGGGTCATCCAAGGGGCATCCATTAGTGGGCGCAATCCTACAACAGGGAGTTGTTCAGAGGTTCCCTAGGATAGTTTGGACCAAAAGGTTGTCGGGATTCATAAGTTGGTTGGTGCTAGGTTAAAGGGAGCCCAACGCGGTATGGCAGGCCCTGACATGCATTCTTTCTTGCCGCCGTTCTGCTAAGCCATTCATAACTACATTGACCCCACTGGAGTCAACTAACTGAAGATAGTACTTTTTCACTTCACGGCGCCATTCTTGGACCGCATGGCGACAAGGCCATAGACCTCCACGGTTTAACAGGCTGTCGCATCAACACAGGTTAACTGCCTGTTATTTGAATTTGATACGCATAGCAGAGAACTTACAGGTAACTATATGATCGCCATCGTTCATGCGAGCCACCTCACAAACGCCTCTTGCACCGGAGTACTTTCCAGTACCTCCTGATATGGCAAAATATAGCGGCCTATTTAAAGCAGCCAGACCACCCGGCGTATACTCACCAGAACCCATTATATTTATGGTGTCGAGCCCATCTCCGAAGGCATACTCTGCATTGACGTATTTAACCTCGGAAGAAGAGCTCTCTTTAGTACTTATTGTGTAGACATAAAACCTTCCTATGACGTCTCCGTTGATTGCAAACACATTACCATGCCCTGCTGTCAGATCACCAATGGATGTGCCAGAATCCCCCAGATCGATCACATGTCGCCCATCATATTTTGACTTAAACTTCAGCGTGGTCAGCGACCAAGCATTATTAGAAAAAGCAAAAAAAGAAAATAATGCAATTATTATATACTTCATATTAACCTCTCAGAATAGCCCTAATAGCAAGTCAATTAAGAATCACTTCATCAACATACAGATAAGAAACAACTTCAACACCCTGTTAAGGAAGCCCTCCAAAAAATAAAATTCATGCACGAAAGTACTTTACATGTGATCTGACCCGCGCAGCCGACGGCCAATGAGGATTTTTTATCCTCGCTCTTGGCTATGTCACTTACCGCCCTCGTCTCCGATTTTGCCGCTCACCTGCAGTCCGCTGAATTCCACCAAGTCGCCAGCCATCCCGAGCATCCCCAGGCGTTCTCGCGGCGCCGGAAGTTGCCGTTACCCGCGCTGGTGGCCGTCTTGTGCTCCGGTCTGCGCAAAAACGTTAAAACCAAACTGGACGAGTGCTTTGCCCACCTGCAGCAGCAGGCCCAGCTCGCTCGTCAGGTCACCGAGCAGGCCTTGGCCAAAGCCCGCATCAAGCTGGCAGCGACCGCCATCCCTTCCCTCAATGACTGGCTCATCGCCCGCGACGAAGACGACGGTGACCTCACACGATGGCATAGATTGCGGCTCGTCGCGGCGGGTGCCTCGACCCTCCGTTTGGGGCCCCGCGCCAGCCATCAGTCACGAGCGGCCAACGCGGACCAAATACTGTTCGGCCTGTATCTTCCGGGTGCCGATCTCATGCTGGCGGCGACCCTCCTCAGCCCCGGCGAAAGTGTACGGCAAATGCTCTTTGAGCAAGTCCACCGCCACTCGAGTCGCGATCTGTTCCTGCTGGACCCCGGGGCTATCCCTGTCGCTGGTTCGCCGCGTTACTGACTCAGCGGCAGATCCCCTTCTGTATGCGGATCGAGCAACAGGGCGGCGGATGCCGCCGATGTCCGTGATGAAGACTGTCCTCCCGCCCCGGTCCGCGTGCTCATGAATAACCTGCTGGATACCAGCAAATTCCCAACCGAGTTGTTTGGCGATCTTTGTCATCACCGCTGGCGCATCGAGGAAACCTTCAAACGGTTGAAGCATCGCCTCAATCTTGAACACGTGTCAGGCCTGTCCCAACTCGCCGTCATGCAGGATGTCGCCGCCAAGGTGCTCTGCGATATCCTTCAAGCCCGGATCGCCCTCGAAGACTACCACCAACACGCGGTGCCTCCCGAGAGGCGGATGCATCATGCAGCGGCGATCAGCATCTTGAAACCCTTGATGCCATCACTTTTATTGGGCCGGTCAATCGCCTCGCTTCTGTCTGATGCGCTGGCGTTGATCGCCAAACGCACCTAGTGCCACCGCGAAGGACAATCAAAGCCTCGATATCCAAGAACAAAACCACATAAGTTCATGGCCAATAAACCCTGCTGATCATGCTCTCATCCTTAACTTGGGGGGATTGTACGTTACCCTCCTCAGGATCATCATTATGTTCTGGCCACACCCTGGAAGAGTTGGGATTGGCGTTGGAACGGGTGAGCCTTCAATTACCAGAAAAATGGCCTCATCGATACTTCTTTGGTGAGCTGAAACCTGCAGGTGGTCTTTGTGTCATCGCATAACCCATCGGGGCACTATCCCCTTCAATCCGGAACCCTCAAGTCTGTCCCACCGTATCTATCTCACCACGCCATCCCGCCTTTAGTAGCGCTTTTGAAAAAAAGGGGGGCGTCATGCGATACTGAAAAAGTTTAGGTGTAACACCGGCTTAAAGGCTTAAATTGAGAAGTCAGTCATAGGCTATTCAAGGGATGAAATACATCAGGTTTGGCAATAAAAAGCCCTTATTGAGTGACCCAAAAGACATGTCACTGACCTGATCACCTATGCTCTCGATGATGGTGTAGCCCTCACCCTCCAATTGACGGCGCACCTTGGCCTTGAAGCTGGCGGCGGTGGATTCCGTATCCTCTGGGGATTTAAGAATCAGTCGGTAACCATCCAGCATGCCTCGTTGAGCCAGGCATTGTGTTGTTTCGAATTGCAAGGCCGTTGATCGGCCACTCAATAAAACTATACTCACCCCACGTTGACGTAACCAGTGAAACAACTCCAATACCGGGGTAATGGGAGTCTGACCGCAACGCGCGGTGAAGGCATTCCAATGGTCCTGATTGAAGGAGAAGGGAGGTATCTCGTTGGCGTAATAGTCGAAATTGCTCAGCAGCGTTTCATCGATGTCGAACAGCACAATGCCCTTGCATTGTCTTTTGGAATGTGGGCAATATCTGGAAAGCCACTGCCGAGCCCATTGTTGAGCGGCGAATGCAATATCGGCCTGATCCTTCAGTGCGCGTCCGGACTGGTAATAAGCATAAACCTCATTGGCCAGACCGGGGCCTGCAAAATAATGCCCTTGCGCCACCATAGGCGGCAGGTTTTGTGTGGTTCCAGCAAGTGGCCGCCGTTTAGCGATGGGACCTGGGTTGATTGGTACCACCTCAGCAAACGTGCCTTGAGATACTACGATGCAGGCAAATAGAAATATTCTAAAAAAAACAAGAAGGGTGACTTTCATGGATTTCTCCATATAAGGGGCTTGTAAAAAACTAAAAGACAATCGCAATAACCTGACTCGCAGGCACATCCCTGTAACATTGCGTATCGATAGGCTATTGACTACTGTCTGGAAGGCGAACCTCTCGAACATCAATTGGTGGATACTCCGGCCGCGGTATCAGCTCACGGATAGTTTTGTCCATATCTGCACCACAAATAGTAGGTATTGACACTCCATCGACCAGCTTTGCACCAATACGCATGCTAAAAAAACCTGGCTGTCCTGTGTTGCTGGTTAGGCGATTCTTACATTTACGGTCATTTACATTGACGACTGGCATGTGGTACATGGGGCCTTCAGTCCAGGGTTTAAAATCACTCAGATAGTGATTTTTATATTTTTGGTATGCGTAAAGCGGGCCATCCCATTCAAGATATTTCTCCATAATCCACTTGCCAACGGTTTTTTCATATAATCTATATCGTTTGGTTTCCAGGGGAGATATGCCGATCCCTATGCATCTTCCATCTGCATTATAACCAGAGCAGTTTATCGGGCCCACATTTCTTTCTCCACTATATCTAACGATCATCGCAGCCATCTCTTCAGTACTACAGACCTTACCAGACAGCTTTAATACTTCTCTTTTATCCTGCTCCAAAGATGGGTGGTACCAACCACCTTTATTAATAGCGCTGGCAACAAAACAGTGGAACTTGACCTGATAAGAGCCTCGATCTATGTCAGCCCCACCCCCTTCAGTTTTCGACCGCGCATCAAAAGTGTAAGAGTAATTGCCACTCATCCAGAAAGGGGTCCCTTCAAAACCTGAAAAAAGATTAGGTCGAGGTCCGGGGACTATTTCATATTGACCAGTACCGATTTCTCTGACCTTACATTTACCACTGGCATCACGCTGACATGCCTCCTGGGTCATATCCTCGAGTTGTGACATTCTTTCCAGCACATCCTCGTCCTGATTATTTTTAGACTTGCCTCTAATTAATTCTCTAGTTCTAAATGCATCCTGCCAAGCTAACCCATTAGAGTGCCAGACACCCTCTTCAAAACTCCCCTCATTAAAATAATAAAGAGCTGCGTCAGTAAAGTGAGGGAATGGTGGTGGTGACTTTTTTAAGACAAATGGTGAAGCATAACCTACTTTGTCAAATTCATTCCGCCACCCATATACAGCGCCATTTTGAGCAGGAACATGTCTCATCCATAGCCAATTCCTCTCCCCTCCCTCTTCAAGGCCCACCTGTTTGGCAGTAAGGGATAGCACAACCTGATCATCGCTGTAGGCACCGCTCAGTTCTTCGACTTGATTCACCATGTCTATATATGCCTGCTTGATGCGCTGATGGTTTTCGGCACAGACCTGCGCGACTTCTGGCCAACGCGGGCTATAGCCAGTCTCACCCGGTTTAAGCTGTGCCTGCTGGTCAGCATAAAGACAAAATCCTAGCCCATTACTAACCGGATTAAAGTCAATGGCAGGGGCCCCATCAAGCCGCGCGACCGTTAAGGCGTCATAGGCTTCATGCATCCCCAAGTCCAACTCCATGTTGAGAATTTCACCCTGCATCAATAATGCGCCACGCAATACCCGATAGGCATATTTATAGATAGCCCGATCATCGAAAAGATAGCCAGCACCGTCTTTCAGCATGGATTGCTTCCATTCTCCATAACCTTTTTCAAAGCAAGCGAGTAGCGGAGAGGACTGCCCACTCTCGCTTAACAAGGAATTAACTAGATTGCTCCGTGCCGTCTTGAGTTGACCTAGATATTTTGATTTGAAAGCCAACAGTTCCTGCGTCGGAAATGGCACTCTGGATTTAGTCTCAATCGCCTGCGTCAGGCTAGCCTCCTGTTTTTTCAATAATTTCAAATAGGCTGCTCTTGCACCGGACTTCTCCCCACCCGCTTCACCATCCAAAAGATTATATGCATTGGTGTAGTCCCTGAGCTGAGCATCACACCATGCCGTCACCACCTTGAGTTGCGTATTGTTAATTTGACGATTGGCTTCGTCTACACCTTTTTCAATATTCTTAATGTCAACCTGAATGTCTTTAAGTAACTCATAGGTCCTATCGGGTTTTTCTGGCAAGAACCAACCGAGGAACATGTTTACAAACAACGTAGCCACTTGTATCTGGGCACCTTTTGTCTCCCAAGTAGGCTTGTTGTCTAGGATCTTTCCCGTGTTTACTATCCCACTTTCCAAAAAGGCAGATACCCCTTGAAATATTGCGAGGAAGGCTAATTGCGGCCGCACCAAACCGTCTTCCTGATAGGCTTGACGGCTGGCCACTATATCCTGGGGATAAAACACATCATTGCTTGCAAAGCTGCCTCGACATTTCAGCCGATTATCGCCACGCAGAATCCCGCAAGTTTGCGCTCCACCCGCTGCAATCGAAAGAAACTTAGCCATGCCGACATGAGTTTGACCATATTGATTTCGCCCCCAACATACGGTCGTCCGATCTGGCTTTAGCCCACAGGTATGCCAGTCACCGGCATTGATGTCGATGAAACGATCCGAAGGGGGTGCTGCCTCACCAAATAAACCATTTCCCCAACAAAAAGCCCGGCCATCGGAGGCCCGTAGTACACACGCATGGAGTTGACCCGTCGCTACCCTAGCGATGGGCTCTGAGATTTTTTGTGCATAGCTGGTGAATCCTTCCTCACCCCAACACAGTAACTGCTTGCGTGTATTAATGGCACAGGTATGGTCACCCCGGGCATCGAGTTGGGTATATCGATCTGTGGGGATATTGAGCTCACCGTTACTGTTATCGCCCCAGCATTCCATGCGCTTGTCCAGGCGAATCGCACAGGTATGATCGTCACCGGAAGCCACCGCGAGATAGCGGCCCTTGCCGAGTCCCACCCCTGGCAGTGCCTCAGGAAGTCCCCAACACCTTAAGCGTCTATCCCTCCTCAAGGCACAGCCGTGGTGCTCTCCCATGCTAACCTGTTGGTAAGTTCCGATCGGTGGGCTCGCCTGGCCATAATTATTCAAGCCCCAGCACAACAGTTGATGGCTACCCTTAAGAATGGCACAAGTGGCCGATCCTCCGGCATCCACCGTGCTAAAGCGCTGTTCAGTAAGGATGGGGACATCAGGCAACTCGGCCTCACCCATCATGCTAGCCGCACGATTGGATGTTGGTACCGCCTGTGGCGATGGATTGGGTGCAGTAACCGCATTGGAATTCTGCTCTTCTCCAAATCCCAGTCCGGCTGCAATCGGATGAGCGGCAGCTTGGCCATCGGGAACACCCAGCACAACCAGCACGGTAAGAGCCGCTGTAAACAACGCTCGGCTAATCATATATTTGCCATCATTCTAGTCAACCATGCTTTCGGGAAGTACATGCTTGTTTATCAATAGGACAACAACCGCCTTGCTATGGACTTGAACAGGTTAGGCGAGATTAAAGTTCTTCATGCAGAATCGCCGCATAAACCCTTCATTGTAGGCCTAGCGTCGCGGGGCTGGAGTTTTTCACCGCATTAATATACATAAGCCTCTCACCATCAACATGCATAATTGTCATTGTATTTTTTGCGCGTCATTTACGAACTTCCTGAGATTTTTTGCGTTAGCCTTATCTGTCGAAGTCAGCTTTGCGCACTGAATGACAGACAAGTCAGCCTTGCTAGGAATATATGAAAGCTTTCCTTCACTAATATACTGAGTAAGTATTATTGAAGAACCTGTCATGGTGACGGGATCAATTGTAGTATACCTTTCAGTGTAGCCATAGATAGTTGGGTAACCTAACTCTTCATATTTTGATGAGCCCGTAGATGATATCTCTATTACACCATTCTCGGAAATCATTGACCCAAAAGACGGAAAGCAATCTCGATATCCGTCGCCCTCCATCAGACAGGTCATGCCTGCCAATGAGGCTTCATTGCCCCTGATAGAATTGATGCGATATTCAAGATAGAACCTCCCAACGTTGGCAGTCGCATTCATGCATAAACGACCAGCATCAGAATGGGCATGCAATGGAATCAAGGCCAGAAATAGCCAAGACATAATAAGCTGTTTTTTACTCACGATAATACTCCATATTGATAGATACCTTCAGTACGGGCTTAATTGACTACGTAATAGCCTATAACGCAGTCTCCATTCCACCCATTAAGTCACCAGCAAAAATCCCCCCGCCAAAGCCGGGGGCTTTCATTTGCGAGCCGCTCGCAGCGGGAACGCGGAGTCGCTGACGCGACCCCCCCTGCTCTGGAGCCACCTAATGGTAGCAGAGCAGTTCCACAGTGTTGGCTGATCCAAGCGGGCCCTTCTTTCTGACCATGAAAACGGCGATTTATCGCCTCATCTCGTCCGACCGTCGAGATCAAGTACCCACGGGCGCAGAAACGCTGCGCCCACAAAGTTACGCTTTCTCTTTCCATAGACTCGGACTAGGTAAATCGTGCTCTTTCCTTTGATGAACCCAACCACATACGACAGCGCAAACTTCGGCGGTATTGCAATCAGCATAGGCACATGATCAGGCATGAAGTGCCCTTCCAAGATACGAATCTCTCACTATTTGCTCAGCTAACCTTTCGAAATACCTCACCCAGATGGTGCCATAACGGCCCCTACAGGGCCTTGCGACGACTGGAAACGGAAGGGCGCCCCTCCTATTCCGTGGTGGTTAGGGTGGTACGACTTGGATTACCGCCGGTATCGCTGGCGGGATGGTAGTAGCTGTAGCCACGATCGTTGATGAAATCGGGATTGTGGTAGCTCAGGGTGGCATGTGGGTCGTTATCGAGAGGGGCGTTGGCGGTTTGGGTGCTGTGACCCCAGTCATTGCCATACCCATCATTCCAGCCGCCCATCTGGGTCCCGAAATCCATGCCGCCGGTTCCATATTGGGTGCCCATACCTCCCCCACCCATGCCGCCCATGCCATAGCCCATAAAACCCCCTCCGCCGGGCACGTAGCCAACACAACCCAACAGAAGGGTTAGAGATAGCGCCAGGATGCTGAACTTGATCACGATGATCGATGCCTCGGGTTGGGGTAAAGGGGCCGGTAGCTGCTCGATCGCTGTCGGGGGACTTTGATAACCACCCGTAATTACTTTGTCAAGACTCTTCAAAGCTAAGCCGAAGGGCTGAGCATGAACGGCTATGGATATGTATCTGTTTTATATGCCTAGTTCTCGAGGCTGTCTATCGATGAGGGGGCAGCTTATACCAACTCATAGCCACAACCAACGCCGCGTTGCGCTGGATGTGGGCGCTTCACTCGAGCCAACGTGTCGTGGGCCGCACCGGCTGCCTTGCCACATCAATTTCTACAGGCTCTCATGCAAGCCAACCACTTGCTACACTGATGGCCGTTTTTTTAACTACCAAAGGCACTCGCATGACCCCCAACACCAGCCATCAGGACACCAGCCCAGACATTTTTTCTACGGACTTTTTGTTGGGCAATGTCGGTGCGCCCTTTCTGGTAGGCGCGGCCGTGGGCTTCTTTGCCAAGAAAGTTTCGAAGATGGCCATCTTCGTGGGCGGCGCCCTGCTGGCCGTGTTGTTCCTGGCTGAGTCATGGGATCTGATTTCCGTCAAAGACGGTGCCGTGCTTGATGTGGCCTCAAAGGCCGCCGGCGCGCTCAAGGAAACGGGCACCCTGCTCACCGATCGCCTGAAGCTGATGTCTACACAGGGTGGCAGTGCGATTGCTGGTTTTTTTGTCGGTTTCAAGGCGGGTTGAACGCCAAACCCCGCCCAGTTGGCCGACAACCCGATTCAGAATCCGGTCCGCGACAATCACTCACGCCAGCGGATTTCAAGGTTCCGATATTCCCAGGGTGGCAGGGGATTGGGTTGTGACCACAGGCCGACATGGGCCGTGCGCGCTTGCTCCTCTGCCTGCGCATAGTCTGGGTCTTTTGCCTGCTTCACATCGACCCATGCCATCCCTCGCTTGATTTGCTCCAGGTTGATCTCGACACCTTTCATACGCAGCTTGCCCATGGTTCGGCCCTGGCGGTCCTTCCCAAGTACGTCGATCCTCAACACCTTGCCTTGAACTAGTGCGGATAATGATTCTCTGGCCTGCCGACCAAAGGGCTGGTTCCTTTCCGGGGCATCAATCTGGCTTAGACGGATGTCCTGGGTTGATTTGTCGCTCGAGTTGCCGGTTGCCCGAAAGGTGATCGTGTCACCGTCCAGTACCGTCACGACCTGACCTTGTTGTTCGAACGCACATACCGACACCCCGGCGGTCAGCAAGGCAAGCCCCAGGCTCATCGATCTCATCCCTTCTCCCCAAACCTGACAGTTCAATTTCATTACAGTAGGATGGCTGGCAATCCTCTTCAACGATGGACTTCCAATGACACCACCTTGGTTTGACGTACTGATCATTGGCAGCGGCGCGGCGGGTCTCAGCCTTGCCCTGCGGCTTGCCAATCGCGCTCAGGTGGCCGTCATTTCAAAAACGGCTCTGTCTGAGTCGAACACTCTTTATGCGCAGGGCGGCATTTCCGCCGTACTGGATGCGGAAGACTCCATCGAATCGCACATCCAGGATACCCTGGATGCCGGGGCCGGGCTTTGCGACCCGGACACCGTGCGGCTGGTAGTCTCACAGGGTAAAGCCTGCATTGACTGGCTGCTGGATCAGGGCGTTCCCTTTACCGAAGTAGAGTCCGACGGGGGTACACACCAGCTGCACCTGACGCGTGAGGGCGGTCATACCCACCGACGGGTGGTCCATGCCGCCGACGCCACTGGCCGGGCCGTTGAAACCTCATTGGAGCAACGCGCGCGCCGGCACGCTAATATTCACCTGTTCGAGTATCACAACGCCGTCGATTTGATCAACGGTGGCAAGCTCGGGCTGAGCGATCGGGGTGTGGTGGGCGCCTATGTGCTGAATGGCAGAACACAGCAGGTAGAAACCTTTCGATCCCGCTATACCGTTATCGCGTCCGGCGGGGCCAGTAAGGTCTATCTGTATACCAGCAACCCCGACATCGCGACCGGGGATGGGATTGCAATGGCCTGGCGGGCGGGGGCTAGCGTTGCCAATATGGAATTCATCCAGTTTCATCCCACCTGTCTGTACCACCCTCATGCTCGATCATTCCTCATCTCCGAAGCGGTACGGGGCGAAGGTGGCCGCTTGAGATTGCCTGATGGCAGCCCTTTCATGCAGCGTTTCGACGCGCGCGAAGAGTTAGCGCCACGGGACATTGTGGCGCGCGCCATCGATCACGAGATGAAGCGCCTGGGCGCCGACTGTGTCTTTCTGGATATTTCACATCGGCCCGCTGATTTCATCAAACAACATTTTCCGACCATCCATGCGCGTTGCCTGGAGCTCGGCATCGACATTACGCGTGATCCGATTCCGGTGGTGCCGGCGGCCCACTATACGTGCGGTGGCATCCTGACGGATCACAAGGCCTGCACGGATCTGCCGGGGCTGCTTGCGATTGGCGAAGCGGCCTGCACCGGACTTCACGGGGCCAACCGTATGGCCAGCAATTCCCTGCTGGAATGTCTCGTGTTTGCGAAACAAGCGGCCGAACGCATTCTGTCGACGCTGGATGAACGCCCTCTTCCGCCCGAACTACCCGACTGGGACGAATCACAAGTGACCGATTCGGACGAGGAAGTGGTCGTTGCGCACAACTGGGACGAGATACGCCGTTTCATGTGGGACTATGTGGGGATCGTCCGCACCGACAAGCGGTTGCAAAGGGCCCTGCGCCGAGCCGAGCTTCTTAAGCAGGAAATCAGCGATTATTACGGCAACTTCCGCGTGACCAATGACCTGCTTGAATTGCGCAACCTCGCCATCGTCGCTGAGCTCATCATTCGCTGTGCGCTGCTGAGGAAGGAAAGTCGCGGCCTGCACTTCACTCTGGATTACCCGGAGATGGATACTCGCCAGCCCCCACGCAACTCGGTTCTGCATCCCAAACCTCACTGACCGGGATCGCCGGGACCCGCGACATCATGGCCATCTTGCCATCGTCCATGAAAGCGATAGCCATCGAAGCGCCGGGCGATGCGTCCGTCCTCACACTGGTTGATCGCCCCATGCCTTATCCAGGCCGGGGGGAGGTCCTGGTTGAAGTAGCGGCAGCCGGCGTCAATCGACCGGACATCATGCAGCGACGCGGGCTCTACCCGCCGCCGCCCGGTGTCTCTGACATCCCGGGCCTGGAGATCGCCGGTCGGGTGGTTACCCTAGGTGAGTCGATCCAGGGAATTGCGCTTGGGGATGCGGTCTGCGCCCTGGTGAGCGGCGGCGGCTATGCCGAATACTGTCTGGCAGCGGCTCCGTTGTGCCTGCCGATCACTGAAAATCTGAGCTTCGTCGAAGCCGCCACTCTGCCGGAGGCCTTGTTCACCGTTTGGTCGAACGTGTTCGAGCGATGTCAGCTGCAGCCGGGAGAAACCTTGCTGGTCCACGGTGGCACCAGTGGCATTGGCACCACCGCCATCATGCTGGCTAAACTTTATGGCGCCCGGGTCTTGGCGACCGCCGGCAGTCGGGAAAAATGTGATGCCTGCCTGGCACTGGGTGCCGAAGCGATCGATTACCGGCAAACCGACTTCAGGGATCAGGTGATGGAGTTGACACAAGGCGTCGGGGTCGATGTGATTCTGGATATCGTCGGTGGGCCTTACCTGGCTCGTCACCTGGAGATTCTGTCGTCGGATGGCCGTTTGGCCATCATCGCCGTACAAGGCGGCCCCAAAACCGAAATCAACCTTCTGCCGATCATGCTGAAGCGTTTGACCGTGATCGGTTCCACCCTGCGCCCACGCAGTCTGACCGAAAAATCTCGCCTGGCCGGGATGATTCGCGAACAGGTTTGGCCTTGGGTTAGCACCGGTCAACTCAGACCGGTCATTGACTCAAGCTTTCCCCTGCAAGAAGCCGCTATGGCCCATCAACGCATGGAAAGTAGCCAGCACATCGGCAAGATCGCCCTGACTTTGGAACCCAAATGATGCTGATAAAAACATGTTTCACCATTTTGCTGTCCTTCTGGCTGCTGCACCCGGTGGCGCGGGCAGATCTGGCCAAGGGACTGGAGGCCGTCGAGGCGGGACATTGGCCCACTGCGCTGGCCGAGTTCAAACCACTGGCCAACCAGGGTGACCCGAATGCCCAGGTGAACCTGGGCAATCTTTACATGCGTGGCCTGGGTGTCGAGCAGGACTATGGCAGCGCCTATGGCTGGTATGCAAAAGCGGCAAACCAAGGCCATGCGACGGGGCAAAACAAGCTGGCGGTCATGCTGTATTACGGACTCGGCATCAAGGAGAATCATACCGAGGCGGCCCAGTGGTTTTTGAAAGCCGCCGAACAGGGCGATCCCGCGGCCGCAATGGTGATTGCAGAACTATTCGATAAGGGCGACGGCGTTCCGGCCAGCAAGATCGACGCTTATATCTGGCTGTCCATTGCCGCTGACCTAGGCAAGGAGGATGCCCTGAATCAACGGGCACACCTGGCGGATGAATTATCCCCCAACGACCTCAATAATGCGCTGACCCAGCTGAATGTGTGGCGGGGGCAACACGACAAACGGCAGACCGATTCCGCCAACGGTCAGCTGGACAACCCGGTCGCCAATAAGAAAGCCCGGTCTGGCTCCCCACCGCAATCAACGAAAAGCAAATCAGCAAACCGCTGAAACCCGCAAGCAGATATCGACGATTAGCTGCCGAAATGGCAGACGTAGTCCATCAGTTCCAGCGTTTCAATATCAAAGGCGCTTTCGCCCGGCACATGGAACGATTGACCTGCACCGTATTCCTTCCAGTCCGATTCGCCCTTCAGGCGAACACGGCATTTCCCACCCACGACCTCCATGACTTCCGGAGCGACCGTATTGAAGGTCAGGCTCGATGGAAAGATGACCCCCAAGGTTTTGCGGGTACCGTCATCGAACAGGACCGTGTGACTGACGCACTTGCCATCAAAATAGATGTTGGACTTCTTTACCACGCTGACTTTGTCGAACTGGGACATGGTGACCTCTTCTATCGAATAAAAACATGAATGGGTGGGTTGGGGGGTGTAGACACGACTCAGATCAGCAGGATGAGCAATCCCAGCACCAGCACCCCGCCCAGAATACGGTAGGGCCAAGACAATTCAGCCCAAGCCAGCTTCACCTCGGTCACCCGGATATGGAACCAGCGTCTGAATCGAGGCCACAACTGCGCCCTTACCCGACGCCACCCCCAGCGGGCCAAAAAGAAAATCAGCACCAGCTTCAGTGGCGTCAGCCCAAGGGCCGTGGCGATTTCAGAATAACGATCAGCCTCATGGGGGAAATGATTTTTCAACCAGTCGGCTAAAGCATCTTCCAGCATTTCCTCCGGCGCCTCGATGAGCACTAACCAGATTTTCTCGAGGACTTCGAAAAGTAACTCGAAGATGTTCATGCCCAATTCGAGAAACACCTCCCACAAGGCAATCAGCGCCACCAAGCCGCCGCTGAACCACAGCAGGGGTTTCCAGGTGGGCTGTATGTTCTCTTGGGCTAAATCGAGATCGTCGGGGTCACGATCTTCATTCATGTCGGGTTGTAGCATGGCTAAATTCGGATCGTCTCACATCAAAAAGTGTTTGAGATTAACGGCGAACGAGTTTCCGGACAAGCCTTGAAAGTGTTGACAGGAGCCAAAATGACAGCAGGGTCGAGGCGTTATTGCCCATCGCAACTATGATATAGTTCGCCGGCAAAACTGGGCCCGATCCACCTACGACCCCGTGGATTTACGGCAGAAGTAACCATCCCTCGGCAGCACATTCAAAATCGAAGACGCTCAAAAGCCCCCGACCCATAAAAAACATTCGAGAGCTTCATGGAAATCAAAGAGTGGCTGCAGGTCTGGCAGTTTGAACATAATCCCTTCGTCATCTTCGACGCTGACCGTGACCCATACCTCTCTACCTCCATGGTGGAGAACACGTCACTCCGTTCTGTCCTGTCGCACATCGACAAACCCACACCCTACGTCATTTTCGCAATTCGTGGCGCGGGCAAATCGTCGATGCGCATCGATACTGAGCGCTACCTGAACGATTACCGCGATCAGGTCCTGGTGATTTCCTATGTGGAATTCAACGAGTTGCTGGCCGAAGTGGCCCGACCCCGCCATCTGCCGCTCGGTTATGCCTCGGATAAATCTGCCCTGACCCGCTTTTTCAAGCGAAAAAAGCAAATTCTGCTCAACCGTGATCCACGGATAACGCTGGATGATCACCTCGACTACATCCTTAAACTAGGCATCGAGGAATTGTGGCGGACCATAGTCGACACACCGAGAGAGGATCTACTTAAGAACAATCGGGAAATCGCCGAGAAATTCCTGCTGCTTTCAGCCTTGTATTACACGCCGAATGACCTTTCCAGCAAGATCGCTACCTTGCGGCGAATCATGGAAATTGCCGGCTATGAGCGAAAGACCCCTTTTTTCCTGAAAAAGCAGGCCCGACTGCTGGCAGGTGAGATATACCGCAACATCCGTGGCGTCCCCGTTTCGCTGGAAGGCATGGTGAAAACCATCCAGGAAATTGGCGTAGGTCTATTTGAGTTTCATGGCATCCCCAGAACCACCGAGAACAGATTCACGCTATTCAAGATCTTCATGGATCTGGTGCGTTACTTTGGACTGGCCGGTGTTTACCTGCTGGTTGACCGGGTGGATGAACCCACCAGCATCAAGGGCGACCCCGAGAAGATGCGCGAACTCGTTACTCCGATGCTGAATGACCAGCTCTTTCAGATCGATCACCTGGGCATCATCATGTTCCTGCCCTACGAGCTCCACGACCTTAAAAAGTATTACCGGAGCGACAGGATCAAAACCATCTCGTCAATCAACTGGTCACCCGACAACATGATCCGTCTGATAGAAAAGCGGATGAATGTCGGCCGTAAGCCGGGCAGCCCTCCCATCCACCTTTCCGACATCTTCGAGAATGAGGGTGAAAGTAAGGCTAATTTCATCGTAAGGCAGCTGACACCGCGTAATGCTTTCCGATTACTGAGCATCATGCTGGAGGAGCATTGTCAGACGGTGATCTATGGCGTCAAGATTTCGACAGAGGTTTATGAGGCTGCCGTACAACGCTACCTCATAGAAAAGGAAGGGTA
>JBILGM010000013.1:0-61980 GCA_044351045.1 Methylococcaceae bacterium
GCTTTTTTGTGCCTGATCGGCCAGTTGCTGCGGGCGTTGAAAAACGAAGGTGGGCACGCCTGCGGGCGACCGATGATTGGATTTCGGTCAGCGTATGCAGGTAGTTGAATTTTGCAGGGCCGACTAAATATCAAACCCGCATATTTTTCAAAAAAATCCCATATCCATGGGGTTTATTGTCTTGCCACCTCAATCAATAATCCTTCTTTGAAAAGGGACGCTCCCGTTTCAACCCTGAAAGTGGAAAAGCTCCTTCAATCATTCGTCCTACATTCGCTCATCACGATGAACAACGGCATTCCCCTTTTGATGATCAATGAACAAGGCGAACCTTCAAGCCTTCTGGAGGATTACCTTACCCGTCAGGGCTTTGATTTACGCGTGGTCACCCATTCAGATGTCACCACACTGAAAGTGGCGCAAGCAAGACCTGCCCTGATTATTCTTGAGATTCCGACTGAACCGGAACAGGCCCTGGAGAGATGCCAGATGCTGAAATCGAACCTGGAGACGGCTTCGATCCCCGTGATTGCGCTATCCAATAATTTGGACGTCAAGATTCGCCTGCAGGCTTTTGCGCTAGGGGCCGTCGATTTCATCTTGCGCCCCTGCTCGCGCCAGGAACTGTTGGCGCGCTTACTGGTGCACTATGATCTGGCCAGTCATGGTGTATGGTCGGACCGGCATGAAAAGCTGCAGCAACTGGTTGAGGACTATTCCCCCCCCGAAACCCCATCCGCCAAACTGGATCGATCGATTTTTGAGCGTCTGGTGGAAACCCTGAAGTCCCGCCTCGACAATCCCCCGAGCGTCAGTGAGCTGGCTCATGAAAGTGGCTTCAGTGTGCACAAATTGAACGAACTGTTCAATCAGAACGGAGGAAAAACGGTCGCCGCCTATCTCAATGACCTACGACTGGGTCGGGCCAGTGACTTGCTGAAAGACACTTCACTGACGATTGCCTTCATCGGTCGACATGTCGGTTACAACCATGCCGGAGACTTTACGCGCGCTTTCAGAAAGCGTTTTGGGATGACGCCTAAATCGTTCCGCCAGCACCATACACCACATTATGGTCTGCATCAGCCCATGAAGAATTGGGCTACCGAATCAAGCATTTTCCCCGAACTGGACTTGAACAACGCCTTCGCCACGTAAGCGAGGCACATTTCAGCTTATCGGCTGGCCTCATCGCGCTCGAACGAGTCGGTCGGTTGACTGCAAACGCAAGTATCCTTGACGCCTCGAAGTCTGTCGGAGGCTCTCGAGCATCCGAGGAGCAGCGCAAGAATCACCCAGAGAGTGACCACTCTGGACAAAATCATTCCTCCCGCGGCAACGGTTGGTCAGCAAAAGTACAGACATTGCCGCTTCTGCAAACGAACACATAGTTGGCGCTTCTCCCGCACCCCTCCGACCAAACTTTATATTGGCTGTAAAGCGGCTCTTCTGGCCAGTTATCCATCCGGTCGCTTCTGATCGGTCTGTCTGCCAGAGCTTCATTGCATTTCAAATCTCTCATGGCGCGTTCTTGGGCCATGGCCTGACTGACCGAGGAGTTATCACTTCGATACAAGACCGAGTCGGTTACGCACCCGGCCAGCAGGAAAAAAACGAGGAAACTGAAAGTCTTCATAATTCCTATGTCGTACAAGGGAACGGGGCGGAAAAGAGCTGGGAATACAGTCAAGCCCCCCCTGAGTCACGGTTATCGCCTGACCGCGGACCGAACTCTGACTGAAGGCTATGGCATTCGGATTATCTGCCCCGCTATGAACTGGTTTGCTCCTTCGCGGTCCGAATTGCAGTTATCTGATGAACCCGAAAAACAACTACAAATAAGGAGAGTCGGCATGAAAATCAGCACCATCATCGTTGCGAGTATCGCCTTTGTCGTCCTCGGCGATATTTTCTTACTACAGCACAATCGCAGCAAAGAAGACGAATGGGATGCTTTTCGCGAAGCCCATCACTGCGTCCCGGTCAGCGTGACGGATGGCAGCAACCGTTCCGGCTACCAATGCGATGACGGTCAGGTCCATTATCGCTGGCGTCAAATGCGTTGAGCCACGGCACGATCGCAAAATCCCTGTCCGCGTCCTTAGCACCCCACCGTTCCATCCAGACAGGCAAAAGCCCCGAATGACGGGGCTTTGCGGGGTAGTTAGAACAGGACCAAACGGCCTGTTGCTCACTTGTGATAAGAGACCAGCCGCTCGACTTCATTCTTGGAGCCGAGAACGACTGGTACCCGCTGATGGACACCCGTCGGCTGGATATCGAGGATACGCTCGCGCCCGGTCGAGGCGACGCCACCGGCCTGCTCGATGAGGAAGCCCATCGGATTGGCTTCGTACAACAGACGCAGTCGACCACCCTTGGACTTCAGCTTTTCATCCATGGGGTAGGTAAACAGGCCGCCACGCATCAGCACGCGATAGACCTCGGCCACCATGGACGCCAGCCAGCGCATGTTGAAGTCCTTCTCGCGGCCACCGGCCTTGCCTTGCACACATTCATCCACATAGCGACGCATCGGCTCTTCCCAGAAACGATGATTGGACATGTTGATCGCGAACTCGGCGGTATCTTCCGGTACACGGATATCGGGATGGGTTAGAACAAACTCGCCGACGTTGCGATCCAGGGTAAAGCCGTTCACGCCCTGACCGGTCGACAGAATCAGAATAGTGGTCGGGCCGTAGATGCAGAATCCGGCCGCTACCTGGGCGGTGCCTTTCTGCATGAAATCATCGGCGGTGATGGTCTTTTTGCCCTCGGGAGCGCGCATGATCGAGAAGATGGTCCCGATTGACAGATTGACTTCAATGTTGCTAGAGCCATCCAGCGGGTCGAAGGCGATCAGATACTTGCCCTTCGGAAACTCGTCCGGAATCTGGATGATTTCATCGTTCTCCTCGGACGCCATGGCGGCCAAATGGCCGGTCCACTCCAGCGAACGGATGAAAATGTCATTGGAGAGCACGTCGAGTTTCTTCTGAACTTCACCCTGAACGTTTTCAGAGCCAATCACATCCAGGTTGCCGGCAAGGGCACCGCGATTCACCTCATGACCGATGGTTTTGCAGGCAGAAGCCACGTCATTCAACAATAGAGTCAGTTCTCCGGTAGCGCCCGGAATCTTTCTCTGCTCGTTGATCAGAAATTGTGTGAGATGTTGACCGATCATGATGTCCTCCCGAACCTGTCGTTATGTTTATTTGTAAGCCGGACACTGCGACTTCCAGTCAGCCGGAGCCGCTTCGAGCACCTCCGGAATGGTGGCAATCTTCATGGCATTGGTACCGCCGCGAGCTCCCATCAGATCGCCCTTGGTCAGAATCACGGTATCCTCTGGATCCACCAGCCCACGATCCATGAATTCTTGGACAATCGCGCGGTTGAGTACCGCATGATCGGCAATGCCCACCGGATTGAAGCTGATGGGATAAACGCCACGGAATAGGGTCACCCGACGGCAAGTTTTCTCGTGGGGGGTCAACGCATATATCGGAATACCCGAACTGATACGCGACATCCACAATGGTGTTGAACCGGTTTCCGTCAGCGCACCAATCGCACGGACCTCCAGGTGGTTGGCCGCATACATGGCCGACAGGGCAACCGTTTCGTCGATGCGCTCGAATCGCTCATGCAATCGATGCTTGGATTTCTCGCGCGGATATTTTTCCGCCTCCACACAGATCTGCGCCATGGCCTTTACCGCCAGATCCGGAAAATCTCCGGACGCGGTTTCCGCCGACAACATGACCGCGTCTGTACCATCGAACACCGCATTGGCGACGTCGGAGACCTCGGCGCGGGTCGGCACCGGATTGTTAATCATCGACTCCATCATCTGCGTCGCCGTGATCGCGACCTTGTTGTAGGTGCGGGCCAGGCGGATCAGGTGCTTCTGGACATGCGGCAAACGGGCATCGCCAATTTCCACACCCAGATCACCACGCGCCACCATGATGGCGTCGGACGCTTCGACGATCCCTTCGATCGTGCCTTCCAGGATGGCTTCAGCACGCTCGACCTTTGCCACCAGGCCCATGTCGCTGCCGAGCTCATCCAGCATCCGGCGAGCTTCTTCCATGTCCTCGCGTGAGCGCGGGAACGAAATAGCCAAGTAATCCGCGCCGATGCTGACGGCGGTCTTCAGGTCTTCCTTGTCCTTGTCGGTCAGGGCCGGGGCCGAAAGGCCACCGCCCAGCTTGTTGATGCCCTTGCGGTTGGACAAAACGCCAGCCACGGTCACTGTGCACTTGACCCGTGTACCGACCACATCATCAACCTGCATGACGATGAGACCATCATTCAACAGCAAGGTGTCGCCCGGCTTGACGTCACGGGGCAGCGGCTCGTAGCTGCAACCGACCTGAGTCTCGTCGCCCCGGTCAGCCGCGAAGGCCGTGTCCAGATCGAACTTCTGACCGACTTCGAGTTGGATCTTGCGGTCGTCCTTGAATTTCTCGACACGGATCTTTGGCCCCTGCAGATCCGCCAGAATCGCGACATGGCGATTGAGCTTCTTGCTGATGACACGAACCCGCTCCGCACGAGCGCGATGCTCGTCAGCCGTGCCATGAGAAAAATTGAGTCGAACCACATCAGCCCCTGCCCTGATGAGTTTCTCCAGGACTTCGGTCGACTCCGAGGCCGGCCCCAACGTTGCGATGATCTTGGTGCGACGAAAGACTTTAGACATGGAAACCATCTATCAGGTATGCGTAGGGCCACCTCATGTGGCCCTACATTGTGGAGTAACTAATCGGTAGCTTGAGGCCGGATTTACTTGGCGTTCATCAATGCCACAGTGGTGTCCAGCATGCGGTTGGAGAAGCCCCACTCGTTGTCATACCAGGACAGCACCTTGACCAGGTTCCCAATGACCTGGGTCTGGGTCGCATCAAAATTGGACGATGTCGTGGTGTGATTGAAATCGCTGGAGACCAACGGCTCGACGTTGTAACCCAAGATGCCCTTGAGTGCGCCTTCGGAAGCTGCCTTCAGAATGCCGTTGACTTCGTCCTTGTTGGTTTCGCGCCCAGCGACGAAGGTCAGGTCGACGACGGAGACGTTGGCGGTTGGTACACGAATGGCGAAACCGGACAGCTTGCCATTCAGCTCCGGCAGCACCAGACCCACGGCCTGCGCGGCACCGGTCTTGGTGGGAATCATATTCAACGCGGCCGCGCGAGCGCGGTACATGTCGCTGTGATAGACATCGGTCAATACCTGATCATTCGTATAGGAATGGATGGTGGTCATCAGACCAGACACCAGGCCCAGCTTGGCGTGCAGCGGCTGGACCAGCGGCGCCAGACAGTTGGTCGTACAGGAGGCATTGGAGATGACCTGATCGGTCGGCTTCAGCACGCTGTCATTAACGCCAAACACGATGGTCGCATCGGCCGCATTGCCATCGGCCGGCGCGGAGATAATGACTTTCTTGGCACCCGCATGGATGTGGGCCATGCATTTTTCCTTGGTGCGGAAAATACCGGTACATTCCAGCACCACGTCCACACCCAGGGCGCCCCAAGGCAGCTTGGCCGGGTCACGTTCAGAGAAGGCCTTGATGGCCTTGCCATTGACGATGATGGCGCCATCACCCACTTCAACAGTCCCGTTGAACGGGCCATGAACGGTATCGCGCTTGGTCAGATGGGCATTGATCTTGGCATCGCCCAGATCATTGATGGCCACAATCTCGATATCCTTGCGGCCAGACTCGAACAGGGCGCGCAATACATTCCGTCCGATGCGGCCATAGCCATTGATAGCAACTTTAATCGTCATGCCTTATCTCCAGTGCTCTATCTAAATTTTAAGAGGATCAGTAACCATTTTCCCCGCTCGCCCCTTCGCCTTGACCCGTCTCAAACGGAGACCGATCCGGGCAAGACAGCAAGCGGAAAGCTCATGAATCTAGCGAAGTTTGTGGGCTTTGCGCCCAGCAACCGGAACATGCGTTGGGGTAACTTGTCCCGGCAAAATTAGGCCGCAATATAGCAAACCAGCCCCATTCAGTCCATCAAAAGCCTGCGGAAAGGCCCACAAACACCAATTCGGATACAATCGCCGGCGGCCCGAAACGGCCATCCCGAGCTGACTTTTACAAGCCCAAGAGGACCGCCACCAGTGAACACTTCCACCGAGACACCGATTGAGCTGACTCCCCCGGAATCACTGACCCCCCCCTCCCCCGTCACGACCATCGAGCCTGAACGCGCCGAAGGACTGGTCAAGCTGCAAACCGCGAAAATCCAGGCGCTGGATAAAAAAGTCGAGGAATTCGTCAACATCATCCTGAAGGAACAGACCCAAAGCGAAGCCTTCAAAACCAAAATATCCGGGGTCCACACCCTGGCCAATGAGGAAATCCGCGCGGCCGCCAATATTTCCAACCGATTGCTCCAGCAACCGGTTAGGGCCATGAACTCGGGCCTGTTTGATGAAGGCTCCACCATTTCCAAATCACTGGTGGATCTCCGCCGCAAAATCGAGGAACTGGACCCCACCAAAAAAGCCAATCTGCTTCAGCCGAGGAAACTCCTTGGCCTTATTCCCTGGGGAAGCTCGATCCAGGATTATTTCCGCCAGTACGAATCGGCGCAAAGCCACCTGGACGCCATCATCAAGTCGCTCTACAACGGACAGGACGAACTCCGCAAGGACAACGCCGCCGTCGAGGAAGAGAAGGTCAACGCCTGGCGCATCATGGAACGTCTGGAACAGTTCGTATATGTCGGCAAAAAGATCGATGCCGGCATCAGCGCCAAGCTGGAAGAACTGGAAACCACTGACCCGGAAAAAGCCCGCGTCGTGAAGGAGGAACTGCTCTTTTACGTGAGACAGAAAGTGCAGGACCTGCTGACCCAGCTGGCTGTCACCGTCCAGGGGTATCTGGCCATGGATATGGTGCGCAAGAACAACCTAGAGCTGATCAAGGGCGTCGATCGCGCCACGACAACCACCGTCTCGGCTCTGCGCACGGCAGTCATCACCGCTCAGGCCCTAGCCAACCAGAAATTGGTGCTGGACCAGATCGGCGCGCTGAACACAACCACCAGCAACCTGATCGAAGGAACATCCAGCCTCATGAAACAGCAGGCCGGAAAAATTCACGAACAGGCAACCAGCGCCGCTGTCGATCTGGACAAGCTGCAGCTTGCCTTCCAGAACATCTACCAGACCATGGACATGGTCTCCAGCTACAAGGTCCAGGCGCTCGACAACATGCAAAAAACCGTCGATGTACTAACCCAAGAAGTCGACAAATCCCGCGCCTATCTGGACCGGATTCGGGGGGAACAGGTCAAGAGTGTGACCGAGTCCCTGACGGTTTCAAACAGCGGCGACATTCGGCTCTGATCCCGCATCGACCTGGACCGGGCAACGCGAGACCATCAAAAGATCCACAACGACAGCTGGCTCAGCCTGCCGTCAGCTTCCGATATTTCTGATAAAGCCCGTTCTGTTCTTCTGGCCGGTCAGGATCATGGATGATGCACTCAACCGGACAGACCCTGATGCATTGGGGTTTGTCATAGTGACCGACGCATTCGGTACAGAAGTCCGGATCTATCTCGTAGATCAGCTCTCCCTCCGAAATCGCTCCATTGGGACATTCGGGCTCGCAGACGTCGCAGTTGATGCATTCGTTGGTAATGAGCAATGCCATGGCAACCTCAGGACAAACGGATTCGTTTCTGGCTCAGCGCGCCCTGTACCGCATCCGGCACAAACTCGGATACATCGCCCCCCAGCCTTGAAATCTCGCGAATCAGCGAGGAAGAGATGAACGCGTAACGCTCACTCGGGGTCATGAACACGGTTTCAATTTCCGGCCCCAGATGTCGGTTCATGCCAGCCAGCTGAAATTCGAACTCAAAATCGGAAACGGCCCGCAAACCCCTCAGAATCACCCGACTTTCGGTGGCCCGAGCGAACTCGACCAGCAGGGTATCGAAGCCCAGCACCTCGACGGTATTCATCCCCTTAAGGGATGACCTCGCCATGTCGACTCGCTCGTCCAGACTGAAGAGAGGTGCCTTGTTCCGGTTTTCCGCCACAGCCACCACCACGCGCCCAAACATTTTCACGGCGCGTCCAACCAGATCGACATGCCCCTTGGTGATGGGATCGAAGGTACCCGGATAAATAGCAGTAATCTTCATGAACTGGGTTGTAGATTGCGTTGATAAAGGGCGTAAGCGACATCACCCGCCTCCCCGTGGCGAATTCTTTGCCAGGTCACAGGCAGGCCATCGGGCTTCAGTTCGCGTTCGGCTTCCAGGTAAATATAAGCACGCTGCGCCAGCCATCCTCGCCGCTCCAGCATTTCACAGGTTGGCATCAACCAAGCCCGGCGAAAGGGAGGATCCAGAAAAACGATCTCGAAAGGCTCCGCAGGTTCGGCAAGGAAGTGTCGAACGTTCTCCTGCCGGACCTGGACCTGGCTCGCTAACAGCAATTCACAGTTTTGACGAAGAGCCGCACAGGCTCTGACATCTGACTCAACCTGCACCACCCAGCGAGCGCCTCGCGAAGCCGCCTCGAAACCCAAGGCCCCGCTCCCCGAATAGAGATCCAGACAGCGCGCTCCTGCGACATCATCACGCAACCAGTTAAACAAGGTTTCCCTGACCCGATCCGGCGTGGGTCGCAACCCTTCAATCGCAGGAAATCGAAGCTTCCGGCTACGCCATTCCCCGGCGATGATGCGAATCTCGTTACGCGAAGTGCCCTTGGAGGATTTACTCAGAAATCCCCTCCCGATCCTCCTTTAACCGATCGGAATACCGCCATGGGCTTACTTGGCGCCACCACCGACCAGCACGGTCTGCAGCTTGTTAATGTCGACACGGGCCTTGAAGGCACGCTTGATGTCTTCACGGGTGACGGCCTGAACCTTCTGCGTGAAGGTATTGAGGTAATCCAGCGGCCGATTGAGAAAGCCAATATTGGCCACTTCCGCCGTCAATTTCTGGTTGCTGTCGAGACGCAGCACAAATCCGCCCACAATATTCTTCTTGGCGTCTTCCAGTTCCTTTTCCGTCGGCCCCTGGTCGATGAAATCCTGGACCGTCTTCAGGGCAACCTGCAAGGCTTCCTGAGCCTGAGCATTCTTTGTCTGTAGACCGACCATAAAAGGCCCCGCCACGCGCATGGGGTTGAAATGGCTGAATGCGTGGTAAGCAAACCCGCGTTTTTCCCGCACTTCTTCCGAAATCCTCGACACCAGCGAACTACCCCCCAGCGTGTGATTACCCACGTAAAGCGGAAAATAATCGGGGTCATTGGCCGTCATGCCCTGAACACCCGCAAAGATATGCGTCTGCTCCGAGGGATAATTCATTTTGCGGGTTTCGGCGCCCGGATTGGCAACGGGATCAGCTAGGGGAGACAGTGTTTCGCCTTGCGGCAGATCTGCCAGTAACTGTTCGGCCATGCCTTCCGCCTCGGTTCGTTTCATATCGCCAACAATGACCACGATGCCGTTTTTCACCGTGTAGTTCCGTTTGTGGAAGTCCACCAGATCATCGCGGCTCAGCTTCTCGACGGTCTCTTTGGTGCCCTCCGGCGGATGCGCATAGGGATGCTGGCCATACAGTGCATTCATGAACGCGATTTGTGCGATTTCCGCAGGATCTTCGCCATTCTGCTGGATTCCCAGCAGGGTGCGATTTTTCTCGCGCTCAAAATCCCGGGCTTCAAAACGCGGATGCGTCAGCACGGTCTTGGCCGTTTCCAAGGCCACAGCCAGTTTCTCCGGATGAGTCAGACTGCGCAAACTGAGATACGCCGAATCCCGACCTGCGCCTGCCCCGAGGAGTGCGCCGACATTTTCCAGCCGCTGAGCAATCGCATCCGCATCCCACTCGCCGGCACCCGTGTCGAGCATGCCAGAGGTGAGACTGGCCAGACCAAACTTTTCACCATCCCGGGCACTGCCCGCATCAAAGACCACACGCACATCCACCAATGGCAAGCCCTCGGTCGCCACGAAATAGACACGGCCGCCTCGCGTCGTGGTCCAGTGCTGAATGTCCGGCACAGCCAGAGCAGTGGCACTGAAGGCCAGCAGAGATATAGCCAGCCAGGCTGATTTCATCGAATTCACGATAGGTTTAGCGAACATGGTCACCTCCTGTGGCAGCGTCTTCTGGGGCCGGCGCACCCTCGGGGAGCGGCAATGGTTCAAGATGAGCAATGGTGAGATGGTCATCCACCAGATACTTGCGGGCAACCGCCTGGACCTGCTCCGCCGTCACGGCATTCACCTTGTCGACATACTCCCCGACTTTCTTCCATCCCAATCCTACGGTTTCGGCGGTGCCGATCTTCATGGCCTGATACATGATCGAATCCAGCTGGTACACGTGGCTGGCCGAAACTTGCGCTTTCACCCGCTGCAATTCCTCTGCGCTGATCGGCTCTTCGCGCAGTCGGCGCACTTCATCCAGCAGAGCGGCTTCCAGCTCAGCCACCGACTTCCCCTGCACCGGAGTGCCTTCCAGCGTGAACAAATTCGACAGGCGGGAATAGAGGTCATATCCGGCCCCCGCCGCCGCCGCGATCTGCTGTCCTCGCACCAGACGACTCGAGAACCGCGCACTGTTGCCGCCATCGAGAATGCCGGCCGCAACTTCCAGCGCATAGGCCTCAGTCTCGTCCGCCACCGTTTTCAGTGAAGGAGTCTTGTAGCCCATCACCAGATTCGGCAGCTTGGCCGGAACCTTGACGGTGAGGCGACGCAAACCCAGCTGTTCGACCTCGCCTTGCAGTTTTGGGGCCGGCAGTACGCTCCGTTTGAGCGGACCAAAGAACTTCTTCGCCTGCTTGAATACCTCATCCGGATTGACGTCGCCCACCACCACCAGCGTGGCGTTGTTTGGCGCATACCAGAGGGAATACCAGCGCTTCAGATCATCCAGCGTCAAACCGGCCACATCATCCGGCCAACCGACCACGGGATTCTTGTATGGGCTGTTACTGTAGGCGACCGACTCGAAGTGTTCCTGCATCTTGCTGCGCGGCTGGTCGTCGGTTCGCAGGCGACGCTCTTCAAGCACCACCTGATGCTCCTTGGCGAATTCGGCCTCGATCAACTTCAGATTGCGCATGCGGTCCGCTTCCAGTTCGAAGCTGACTGGCAACCGGGATTTCTCCAACATCTGGAAATAAGCCGTATAGTCCTGCCCGGTAAAAGCGTTTTCCCGCCCCCCGTTTGCTGCGATAATGCGCGAGAACTCTCCTGGCGGATGTTTCTGTGTACCCTTGAACATCATGTGTTCCAGCATATGCGAAATACCGGTAATACCGCCATATTCGTTGCTGGCGCCGACCTTGTACCAGACTTGCGAGACGATGGCAGGGGCCCGGTGGTCCTCCTGAACCAGAACTTTCAGGCCGTTATCCAATTGGTATTCATGCACCTGGGGCTCGGCTGCCTGGAGCGACAACGGCGCAGCCAGCAGGATGATGCGGAGTCCGCGTGTAAGCATCTGACGTTCTCCCTTGCGTGGTTTGCTCAAGACGAGGCGGTAACCCGCCTAAGCCCCCTATTGTAAACGAAAGCCACTGCCCAATATGACCGCGACTGTCCCCATTCAGACCCCCACACCGACCTGGCGCGCCTATCTTGGTCTGTGCAAATTGAGGGTGGTGGGCGCCATTGTATTCACTGCGGTGATCGGCATGTTTTTGGCCGTCCCAGGTTTGCCACCCTTGGCCGAAACGCTCTGGGGCGCAGTGGGCATCGGTCTTGCCGCCGCCTCCGCGGCCGCACTGAATCACGTCTATGACCGGGAAATCGACAGCAAGATGGGCCGGACCGAAGACCGCCCGCTCCCCCAGGCCCAGCTGCAACCCCACCAGGCAAATATCTTTGCGCTGATCATTGGGGCACTGTCGATGGTGATTTTGACGGTCTTCGTCAATCCGCTGACCGCCGTGCTGACGTTCGTTTCCCTGATCGGCTATGCGGTGATCTACACCCGCTATCTCAAGCGGGTCACCACCCAGAACATTGTCATCGGTGGCGCGGCCGGCGCGGCCCCTCCCGTATTGGGCTGGTGTGCCGTTACGGGTGCGGTCCATCCGCACTCGCTGCTGTTGTTCCTGATCATCTTCATCTGGACGCCGCCGCATTTCTGGCCGTTGGCACTGGCCAAGAAGGATGAATACCGGCTGGCCGACATGCCGATGCTTCCGGTCATCTACGGCGATGACGTCACCAAGCTGCACATCCTCGGGTACACCATTCTGTTGGTGATCTTCAGCCTGCTGCCTTATCTGACCGGCATGAGCGGGGTCATTTATCTGACCTCCGCCCTTCTGCTTGGCGGCGGCTTCCTTTACTACGCGATTCGTCTGAAGCGGGCCAAAGACAATAAGCTGGCGATGCGCACCTTTGCCTATTCCCTGCTCTACCTCGGCGGCATTTTCAGCGCGCTGCTAGTGGATCATTATCTTCGTTTCTGAGCTGGCAACAGTCCCCAACCGACCCGGTTCGACACCCAGCGGACCGGACCAACTTTCCTGACCATGCCCTACCACCCCGTCCGCAAGAAAATCATCCGCCGGACTTCCGGTCAGGTCACGCCGCAGATCGCCGACCTCCCACCCCTGTTGCAACGGCTTTACGCGGGGCGTGACGTGGGCGATGCAGAGGAACTGGATAGATCATTGAGCCGACTCCCCGCGCCGTCCCGACTGTCGGGCATGACCACGATGATCGAACATCTGATCAACGCCATTCGCCACGACCGAGCTTTGCTGGTCATTGGCGATTACGACGCCGACGGCGCGACGGCCACGGCGGTGGCGGTGAAAGGGCTCCGCGCCCTGGGGCTGAAGCGGGTGGATTACCTGGTCCCTAATCGCTTCGAATACGGCTATGGTCTAACGCCGGAAATCGTTGAGCTGGCCGCGCAACGACAACCCGAGCTGCTATTGACCGTCGATAACGGCATCTCCAGTCACGAAGGTGTGACAGCCGCCCAGTCGCAGGGCATGAGGGTCCTAGTCACCGACCACCATCTGCCGGGGACCACGCTCCCGACCGCAGACGCCATCGTCAACCCCAACCTCCCCGGCGAAGACTTTCCCAGCCGATCACTCGCCGGCGTCGGCGTCATGTTCTACGTGCTGATGGCGCTGCGGCAGGCGCTAAGGGAGGACGGGCATTTTCAGCGCATTCAAACACCGGAACCCAATCTTGGCCAACTGCTCGATCTGGTGGCGCTGGGCACGGTGGCCGATGTCGTTCATCTCGATCACATCAACCGCATCCTGGTCCATCAGGGCCTGCAACGCATCCGTGCCGGTCAGGCTCAGCCCGGAGTCCTCGCACTGCTGGAAGCCGCGGGCCGCAAGCCGAGCCAGACAACGGCCAGCGATCTCGGCTTTTTTGTCGGGCCTCGCATCAATGCTGCCGGGCGACTGGATGACATGAGCCTGGGGATCGAATGCCTGCTTACCGGCAACCCGGACGCGGCCCGCGAGATGGCCGCCGAACTCAACAGCCTCAACCGCGATCGCCGCGGTATCGAGGATCAGATGAAACGTGAGGCGCTGGCGATTCTGGAACAGCTGGATACCGGGAGCGCCGAGGCCCGCGCCGGACTCTGCCTTTTCCAGGAGGATTGGCACCAGGGCGTCGTCGGTCTGGTCGCCTCGCGGATCAAGGACCGGATTCACCGCCCCGTCATCGCCTTCGCGCCGGCCGATGCCGAACCCGATCAGCTCAAGGGTTCGGCTCGCTCCATCCCTGGCATTCATATCCGGGATGTACTGGCCGACATCGCCACCCGACACCCAACGCTAATAACGCGCTTCGGCGGACATGCCATGGCCGCCGGATTAAGCCTGGATCGTGAGCGTTTCGATGAATTTGCGGCGGCTTTCGATACGGAAGTTCAGGGCCATGCCGAGGATGTCGATCTTGAGCACACCCTTCACAGCGACGGTTCGCTGGCTACCAGCGAGATTTCCCTCGCTACCGCCGAGCTGCTGGAAACCGCCGGCCCCTGGGGCCAGGGGTTTCCGGAACCCCTCTTCGATGGCCGGTTCACCGTTGCCGGCAGCCGCATCGTCGGCGAACGGCATCTGAAAATGGTGCTGAAACCGGCCGGTGGCCAGCAGCTCATTGACGCGATTGCCTTCGGCCTCGACAACCCGGGTGAGTGGCTCCGCTGCCAGGAAATCCAGGCGGCCTATCGACTGGACGTCAACGAATTTAGGAATAATCGGACTGTGCAGCTTCGCGTCGAATACATGGAATCAGTTGCATAACCATTCGGCCGCCAGCAGACCATCACATTTTCCTCACCACAATCAGCTTGAAACCGCTGTCCTGCACCTCGCTTTCAACGACGGCAGGCAGGGCTTGAATTTCACCCTCGTAAGGGAGATGCCGGTTCGCGACCATGAACAGTCGGCCACCGGGCTTCAGTAACCTGAGTGCGACTTGCACAAAGCTCCGGCCCAGCGCAGGCAAGGTGCCCCGACCGACATGAAAAGGGGGATTCATGAGGACAAAGTCGAGATTGGTCAAGTCCGGCCCCGCCGTGACATCGGCCCAGTGGAAATGCAGTTTGCAGCGTGACTCGAATTCCTCCAGATTGCGTTTGGCCGCATCCAGCGCCTTGCGTTCGGCCTCGAACAGATGAAGCACATTGATCCCCGGCGCCCGTTCCAGTGCCATCCGGCTGAGATAGCCGTACCCCGCGCCCAGATCCGCTCCACAACCTCGCAAATCAGCGGGCAGACTGTCCGCCAGCAGTCGCGAGCCGAGGTCGATACTTTTCCAGCTAAACAGCCCCGGACAACTGAAGTAACCGGTGGCTTCGATTCGCCGAAGTTCACCGGCCTGCTTCCAGGCCTGCAACAACTCCAGATTCATCTGGCCGCTGTATTTGATGGCATGGAAGACCCGACATTTATGCTTACTGAAAGACTCGACACCGCCCATCAACTCGACCGTGCGACGCTCCAGCGACGGGGCGCCTAGGGCATTCGCCGCCGTCAGGATTAGGGTGCCACCTTCCACCAGGCTTTCCGCTGCGAGAGCCAGGTGATAGAGCACTTCCTCTCGGTGCTTAGTGGCAAACACAATAGCCAACCGGACAGGGTTGTCCGGCACCTCGTCCTTCATATAGCCAAGACGAGACAACTCCTCCGCCAGCGGTTTATCCGTCTGGATGCAACGGATATTGGTCACTTCACCCAAAGGTCGCAGATACGTGCCCGGTGCGGCTCGGTAAATCACCACGCCATCACCCGTCTCTGGCGGGGCATAAGCTTCTCGCTCCAGATAAACATCCAAAGCGGCCGCCTGGGCTTCCTGTTCATTCATAAGAGATTATTCCTTGGCTGAGTAGTCTGCCTATTCTGAAGCATATCGCCCTGCCCGCCCACGGCCACCACAATGGCGGGACCCGCCGGCGTAGGCTGCGGTCCCTGGAGAGCCTCGACCCTGCGTGACTGATAGAATGAATACCGTGGTATCTATCGATTGAAACTCTGGAAAATTCCCATCGATGAACTGGTCCGAATTTTTCGACATGGGCGGTTATGCCCTTTATGTGTGGACTTCTTATGGCCTGATGGCCTTCTTCCTGGCGCTCAACATTGTGCTGCCCCTGAAGCGCCGTAAAGAGGTGGTCCGCAAGATCACTCGCCTGCTGTCTCAGGGAGAGAAAAAGCGATGACCCCTCGCCGTAAACGCATGCTCGTCGTCGGACTCATCCTGCTGGGGGTGAGCATCGCGGCCTTTTTCGCCCTGACGGCGTTTCAGAAAAACCTGCTTTATTTCTTCACTCCGACCCAGGTTGCGGCGGGTGAAGCGCCCAAGGGCTATCCGTTCCGGGTCGGCGGGCTGGTAGTATCAGGCACGGTGCAACGGGAAGCGAGCAGCCTGGCGGTGCGGTTTACTGTTTCAGACGGAACCGCCACCTTGCCGATCACCTACACCGGCATCCTGCCAGACCTGTTCCGTGAGGGCCAGGGCATCATCTCGATCGGCAAAATGAACGATCAGGGCGTGTTCGAGGCCAGTGAAGTACTTGCCAAGCATGACGAGAACTACATGCCGCCAGAAGTGGCGGAGTCGCTCAAGCAAGGCGGAAAAATGCCCACCACTTACAAGGACTATCAACGATGACTTCGGAACTCGGGCACCTGGCGCTGATTGTCGCCCTGCTGATGGCGATTCTGCAGGGGACTTTCCCACTGGCGGGGGCGGCACAAGGCGTGCCAGTGTGGATGTCGGTAGGACGGGCCGCCGGACGAGCCCAGTTTTTCTTCCTGGCCGTGGCCTTCGCCTGCCTGATCGACAGCTTCATCGTCAACGATTTCTCAGTGCGCTATGTTGCCGAGCACTCCAATAGCGATCTCCCGCTTTACTACCGGATTGCGGCTACCTGGGGCGCCCATGAAGGCTCCATGCTGTTGTGGGCAGTGATACTCGGGCTATGGACCTTCGCCGTCACCGTCTTCAGTGGCAGCCTGTCGGAAGAGTTCCTGGCCCGGGTGCTGGGCGTCATGGGCCTGATCAGCGTCGGCATCCTGCTGTTCATCCTGCTGACCTCCAATCCCTTCGAGCGACTGGTGCCGATGCCCAGCGATGGCGGAGACCTCAATCCGCTGTTGCAGGATTTTGGCATGACCATCCATCCGCCCATGCTCTACATGGGTTACGTGGGTCTGAGCGTCGCCTTCAGTTTCGCGATCGCCGCGCTGCTGGGCGGCTCGCTGGATTCCGCTTGGGCGCGCTGGTCGCGGCCCTGGACACTGGTAGCCTGGATTTTTCTCACCTTCGGCATCGTGCTCGGCTCCTGGTGGGCCTACTACGAACTGGGCTGGGGCGGCTGGTGGTTCTGGGACCCGGTGGAGAATGCCTCGTTCATGCCCTGGCTGGTAGCAACAGCGCTGCTGCATTCCCTCGCCGCGACTGAAAAACGCGGCGCCTTCAAGGCCTGGACCGTGCTGTTGGCAATCTTTGCCTTTTCCCTCAGCCTGCTCGGCACCTTCCTGGTCCGCTCTGGCGTCTTGACCTCGGTACATGCCTTCGCCTCCGACCCGGCGAGAGGACTGTTCATTCTGGTTTTTCTGGCCGTGGTGGTGGGCAGCTCGCTGCTGATTTACGCGCTGAAGGCGCCCGCCATCAAGGACACCGCCCGCTACACGCTGATCTCGCGTGAAAACCTGCTGCTGGTCAACAATGTGCTACTCGTCACGGCCGCCGCGAGCATCCTGCTCGGTACGCTCTACCCGCTGGTGCTGGACGCCCTGCACCTGGGCAAAATCTCCGTCGGCCCTCCCTATTTCAGCAGCGTTTTCGCTCCCTTGATGGCACCGGCGGTGGTGCTGGCCGGTATCGCCCCGCTATTCGCCTGGCGGGAGGCTTGCGTGCCGAAGCTGATCCAGCAACTTCGCTGGCTAGCACCGCTGTGCCTGCTGCTAGGCGTCGCCGCCACAGGTCTCTTCTGGAGCGTGAGCGACATCAAGACGCTGGCGGGCCTGAGCATGGGGTTCTGGCTGGTCGGCAGCGCGGGCCTCTCACTCTGGAATCGAATTCGTCTGCGCGAGACCGCCCTCGCCGGTGTCCGCTCGCAATCGCTGAGCGTTTACGGGATGACGCTGGCGCATGTCGGCATTGCCGTTTTCCTGGTGGGTGTTGTGCTCTCGAGCAGCTACAGCGAAGAGAAAATTGTGCGTCTGGCACCGGAAGACACCGTTCAGCTCGGCCCTTACGCATTTACCTTCAAGGGCGTCACCGACGTGGTCGGGCCCAATTTCAGGGCTCAGGAAGGATCGTTCATGGTTGAGTCCCATGGCAAACCCATCGCCATCCTGAATCCGCAAAAACGCATCTACAAGGTTCAGCGCAACACCATGACCGAGGCCGCGATTGATCCCGGACTCACTCGTGATCTCTATGTCGCCCTGGGCGAGCCCATGGATGGCGCGGCATGGAGCGTGCGCGTCTATTACAAACCCTTCATTCGCTGGATTTGGCTCGGCGGCTTACTGATGATGGCGGGCGGACTGTGCTCGGTAGCCGACCGGCGCTATCGGCTTGCGACATTGAAGACGCTGGAACCACGCGCCACCGCTTCCGCACAGAAAGCCTGAAGCCTGCCGCCCGCGCGATCCACCCACGACCCCCCGATTCACTCGTTGCATTTGCCGTAACCGTCATGCGCTTCCTGATTCCCCTCGCCGTGTTCGCCATCATGGTCATCTTTCTGGCCATCGGCCTGAAACTGGACCCCCGCGAAGTGCCCTCGCCTTTGATCGGCAAACCGGCCCCAGCATTCAACCTGCCGCAGGTTGCGGATGCCGGACAATCCCTGAGCCCCGCTGACTTCAAGGGGCAGGTCGTGCTAGTCAATGTCTGGGCTTCGTGGTGCGTCTCCTGCCGGCAGGAGCATCCGGTCCTGCTGCAACTGGCACGGCAGAATGTCGTGCCGATTTATGGCCTTAACTATAAGGACCAACGCGAGGCCGCCAATGGCTGGCTGGATCAATTCGGCAACCCCTACACCGCCAGCGCCTTCGATGCGGATGGCCGGGTCGGCATCAACTGGGGCGTCTACGGCGTGCCGGAAACCTTCGTCATCGACAAAGCAGGCCTGATCCGGCACAAACACACCGGCCCAGTCACGCCCGACGTCCTCGAAAAAGAAATACTTCCGCTCGTCAAGCAATGGCAGGGTGAGCCGTGATGAAGTCCTGGCTGCTGGGATGGCTGCTGATAATGGGGTCTGGCTCCGCATTGGCGACCGAAGTGCGGCAGTTCGACAACCCCGCCAAACAGACCCGCTACGAGCGATTGATCGAAGAGCTGCGCTGTCTGGTTTGCCAGAACCAGTCCCTGGCCGATTCCGATGCCGATCTCGCCCGCGATTTGCGCGACGAGGTCTACGGCATCATCCAGAGCGGCCAGAGCGAAGAAGAAGCCATCCGTTTCCTCACTGATCGTTATGGCGACTTCGTGCTCTACCGTCCGCCGGTCAAGCCCATTACGATCCTGCTCTGGCTGGGACCCATTCTGGCTCTGCTCGGCGGCGGTCTGTTTCTCTGGTTTCAGGCCCGAGGCCGTAGCACTGAAACCGACCTCGGACTCTCGGCCAGCGAACGACAACGCCTCGAACACCTCCGGCAGCGTCTGGAAGACAAGGACAACGCATGATCATGTTCTGGATGACCGCGGCACTGATGCTGGTGCTTGCCTACCTGTTTTTCGTTCCGGCGCTGCTGGGCAAGTCGCGATCGGGCGAAGTCAGCCGTTCCAGACTCAATCTCGCCCTGCATCGACAACGGCAACAAGAATTGGCACTGGAAGCGGCCAACCCCGAGGATTTAATCCGTCTGAGGGCCGAGTCGGAGAGAAATCTGCTCGGTGATCTGGAGACAGGCGACACACCGACCGCTCAGCTACCGAGAGCGGGCCTCAGCGCCGTGGTTGTTGCGCTTGCGATCCTTCCTCTGGCTGCCTGGCTGGCTTACACCCAGCTGGGCCGGCCCGACCTGCTCGCCAATCCTCCCGCCAAGACCATGGCCGACGCGAAGGAAGCGATTGATGGACTGGCCCAGCGGCTGCAGCAAAACCCCAACGACCTGGAGGGCTGGGTTCTGTTGGGAAGATCACTGCAAGCCACCCAGCGTCCGGAGGATGCGGTCAAGGCGTTCGAGTTTGCCCTGAAGCTTGCCCCGAACAATCTGGAAGTCAAAAGCTACTACGCAGAGACGCTGGCCAAGGCGAATCAGGGCGATCTCGCCGGTCGCCCGTTGGAAGTCGTCAGGGAAATCCTCAGCGCCGACCCCAAGCATAAAGCCGCACTCTGGTTGGCGGGCCTGGCCGCCGCCCAGTCGAATCAGCTTGGCGAGGCCATGACATACTGGAAAACACTGGAGGCCGAGTTCCCCCCGGGCAGCCAGGAGGCGAAAGAAATTGCCGGCTTCATTGCCAAACTAGACACGGATTCAGCCGCGACCAGTGAACCACCCACCCCACAAGCCACTACAGGCGGCAAGCGTCTGCACGTCAAAGTCACCTTGACCGATGAACTGAAGCAAAAAACCAGTCCAGACGAGACTGTTTTCATTTTCGCCAAGGCCGCCGAAGGTCCGCCCATGCCACTGGCCGTCGTCAAGAAGCAGGTCAAGGACCTGCCTCTGGAAGTGGTGCTGGACGACTCCATGTCCATGATGCAGGGCATGAACCTGTCCGCGTTTGAGCGGCTGGTGATTGGTGCGCGGGTATCAAAGTCCGGTCGCCCGGTTCCATCACCCGGGGATTTCGAAGGACTCACGGAGCCCGTCTCGCCTGGGCAGGAAGCCCATTACAGCGTGTCCATCCAGCGAGTCATTCCGGACGCGAAGCCCTGATGCACAGGGGCCGCTTGCGCTAGCCCCACAACCATGCCGCACCGCGCACGCCGCTGGAATCGCCATGACGCGGGGGCAGCAGGCGCGTATCCACCCGGTCAGATAAGACATACCGGCCCCACCGCTTGGGCACCTCGTCATAAAGCCGGGCGCAGTTCGACAAGCCGCCGCCAAGCACGATGGCATCCGGGTCCAGCAGATTGATGACCTGGGCTAACCCCCGAGCCAGACGATCCTCATACCGCTGGAAAGCCGCATTGGCGGCGGCATCCCCCGAATCGGCCCGAGCCAGAATCTCCGGCCCGGTCAGCGATTGACCCGTGTGTTGGAAAAAATCCCGCGCTAATCCCGGGCCGGACAGAAACGTCTCGATGCAGCCGCGTTTGCCGCAATAGCATTCAGGCCCGGGCAGCTCTTCCGCCACCGGCCAGGGGAGCGGGTTATGGCCCCACTCGCCAGCAATGGCATTCGGCCCCTGCAACAGGCGCCCGTGCACCACAATACCGCCGCCGACCCCGGTCCCGAGAATGACGCCGAACACCACCGGCAGCCCGGCCGCCGCGCCATCACTCGCCTCCGACAAGGCAAAACAGTCTGCATCATTGGCGATGCGCACGGGCCGCTCCAGCACCCGCTCGAGATCCTCGATCAGGGGCTGGCCGTTCAGACAAACCGAATTCGAGTTCTTCAACAGCCCCGTGGCACGGGAAACCGCCCCCGGTGTGCCAATCCCGACACTACCGGTCCTACCCAGCTCGCGCTCCGCCTGCAACACCAGCTGCCAAATGGTCTCCAGCGTGCCCCGGTAATCCCCTTGCGGCGTGGGCGCCCGCCGCCGCCAGCACTCCTCGCCCGATCGGCCCAGGGCAATCAGTTCAATTTTGGTGCCGCCGAGGTCAATGCCGAAGCGCATCGTCATGACTTGTGCACCTTGAATGTGCGGCCGGCATGGACATTGATCACGCCACCGCCCTCTCCCGAATCAGCTCCAGCGTCTCGCGCAGCTTCTCGACCTGAGCGGGTGGGAAGATGCCCAGCGGCCCTTGGGCGTTGAGGTCGGTGAAGGGTGACTCGAACAGGCGGGTCAGCTCCATGACGCCATTGCGCGTCAGCTCTTCGACGATCAGCTTCACGAACTCAATCTGATTGGCGCTGGCATGGCCGCCACTGAGGAAATCATTGAACAACTGCATCACCGCATCGCGTTCCAGCCCGATCAGCGAGCGGATGAACAAACCCAGCCCGTGGGCCTGCTGCGACGCCTTGCCGATCAGCTCCTTCGAGCCGCCCGACTCCATCAGCATCTGCTCCAGCGCTTCCAGGTCCAGCGGCGTCAGAGGCTGACTGCGGCGCAGGCGTTGCACCGACAGATGATCGGCGTGCTGCAGGAGGAATTGCCGGGCCTTGTTCTTGAACTTGGCCATATCGATCCCGACGGTCACCTCCGGCAAGGGGACAATCGTCGGATCGTCGAGCAATTCATCCTCGAAGTCGGTGTAGACCACGATGCGCTCTTTCTTGGGGATCAGCTTGATCAGCGCCCGCAGTTTCTTGCGTACCGACTCCAGCAACGGCGTGGTCACGCCTTCCCACCAGTCCTCGCCCATCAGCTCCTGAATCAGCACGATGTGGGCGTTGATCATCGGGATGTTCGGTGACAGCTCCTCCAGCAGCGCGGCAATCTTCTGGATGCGCTCCTTCAGCCCGCTGTAATCCGGCGTCGCCTTCAGAAGTGCCAGCTGGGTGCGCAGGATCAGTAAATCGAACCGCTTGGCATCCTCGTCATCGTCGCTCAACTCACTGGGCAGGTTGGCGACCTTGCCGGCCAGATCAGCGAAATCCTCGGTGGACAGCGCTTGCCAAACTTTGGCCTGAGCGAACTTTTCGACGGCCTGCCACTGCGGGCGTACCACGAAATTGTGGACGTTCATCGCCGCTACCCGGTCTCGCAGCAACTGAGCGATGTCGCCGCGCAAGTGCGATTCCGATTCCGAGCCCGATGCAGGTGAGGTGACGTCCTTGAGATTGGTCACCGGGTTCAGGACATCCAGTGACTGGATCATATCCAGCCGCGCCTTGAACAGCCGCGTGCTCAAGGCTTCGGTCAGCGAGCCTTCGGCCCCGGCACCGGGCTGACTGAAGAATTCCAGATTCTGGCAGTAGTCGAATACGTAGAACTCGGTCTTGTGCTGGCCGGGTCCGAACAGGTCGAAGCACAGCCGGGTGCCGCGTCCGATCATCTGCCAGAACTTGGTCTTCGAGCGCACCGGCTTGAAGAACACCAGATTCACCACCTCCGGCACGTCGATGCCGGTATCGAGCATGTCCACCGAAATGGCGATCTGCGGCAGTTTTTTGGGGTTGGAGAAGTCGTCGATCAGGGTCTGACCGTACTCGGTCTTGTGCGTGATGACCCGGGCGAAATGGCCCTTGTAGTGCGGGTAGTTCAGGTCGAAGCGTTCGGCGATGAACTCGGCGTGGGCCTGATTTTTGGCGAAAATGATGGTCTTGCCCAGCTTGTCGCCACCCTCGACCTTCAGCCCATGGGTCATGACATGGGCCAGCACCTTGTCGACGGTGTCGGTGTTGAACAGCCACTGGTTCAGCGCGGCGGCATCGACCTCGGTGGGCGTGGTGCCGTCCTCGTTCCACTCCAGCGCGTCCCACTGCTCCTTCTCCTCGTCGGACAGATCGTCGTATTGGATGCCCTGCCGCTGAAAGCGCAGCGGCACGGAGATGGCGACGGGAGGCACCAGATAACCATCGGCCACCGCCTCGTCCAGTCCGTAGGCGTCGGTGGGCACGCCGGACTCCAGATCGAACAGGCTGTAAGTGTTCTTGTCGATTTCGTCCTTGGGCGTGGCCGTCAGCCCGACCAGCCGCGCATCGAAATACTCGAAGATGGCACGGTACTTCTGATAAACCGAGCGATGCGCCTCGTCGATGACGATCAAATCGAAGTGGCCGACGCCGAACAGCTTTTTGCCGTCCAGCGCCGCGTCGATCAGGTTCATCATGGTCGGGTAGGTCGACACATACACACGGCCATGGCCGTGCTTGTCGGTGACTAGGTTGACCGGTGAGGCATTGGGCAGATGGGTCTTGAAGGCGTTGACCGCCTGCCGCACCAGCGCCGTGCGGTCCGCCAGGAACAGCACCCGCTTGACCCAGTTGCAGCGCATCAGCAGATCGCAGAGGGCAATGACCGTCCGCGTCTTGCCCGAACCTGTCGCCATCACCAGCAGTGCCTTGCGCAGATGATCGTTCTCGAAGGATTCCAGCACGCGGCGAATGGCCCGCTTCTGGTAGTAGCGCTCGACGATGTTTTCGTTGACGGTCGCCGCCGCCAAGGGCTTGCAGCTGGTGCGGCGCTGGATCAGCAACGCCAGCTCATCGCGCTGGTAAAAACCCTGCACGGCCCGGGGCGGATGGCTGAGGTCATCCCATAGCCAGTGCTCATAGCCATTGGACAGGAAGATCACCGGGCGCTGGCCGTACATGGCTTCGAGGCAATCCGCATAGAGCTTGCCCTGCTGTTGACCGACCTTGGGGCTTTTCTTGGTGTGCTTAGCCTCGCACAGCGCCAAGGGCTTGGCGTCGTCGGCCCACTCGACGTAATCGACAAAGCCGGTCCCGGTCGGGTTGGGCATGCCCGTTACCTCGACCTCCAGATTCTTATGTGGGTCCAACTTCCACCCGGCTTCCTTCAACAGCAGGTCGATGAAGTAGTCGCGGGTCTCGGCTTCGGAGTAATCGTGGGTGTCCGGCTGCGCGCTGTTAGCCTGCTTGGCGGCGGCGACCTCGGCCCGCAGGCTCTGCAGTTCCTCATCCAGCGCCGCCTGCGTGCTAAGCAGTTCGGACAGCTTCTCGTCCTTCTCATGCAGTTGGGCTTCGAGCTGCTGCAACTGCGCGAGCGGCACCTTCGGTTCGGTACTGGCCTTGGGCAACTGGTCCGCCGCGAAGCGCAGAACGGGATCGGGCCGCGAGCGCTGGCCATAGGTGCGGGCCAGCCAGTAGCAGAAGTGGAACAGCTCCCGCGTCGCCGCGACGGCATCGTTGACCGACAGCGGACGCGTGCTGTGCACCGCCAGATTGCCAAGGTCCTTGATCAGCTTGGCCTTGGTGAACAGCGCATCACCGGCCACCTGCCGGAAGGTCGGCTCATGGATAAGGGCGCTGAGGTTGTCCTGATAGGGCAGCCGCAGATTGCGATCAAATTTGTAGAGCCACGCCACCGCCAGTTCCAGCGTGCGGCGGGCATAGAAGATCGACGTGCGCGGATCGATGTTCGCCACCACCTCGGCCCGACGGGCGCTCTCGTAGAGCGCAGGCCACTCGGTTTCGAGGAAGGTGAAGTGGCTCATGATGGGTCAGGGTCCAGTGAGTCGATTAAGGCACGCAGCGCTTGATACAAGGGCGGCAGATCGGCATGGATGGCCGACCAAACAGCCTCCAGATCGACGGAGAAATACCCGTGCGAGAGAACATTGCGCATACCTACGGCCCGATTGAACGGTACCTCCGGGTGCGCCGTCACAAAATCCGGATGGTACTTCCTGATGTTGTTCGCGGCTTCGCCAATGACCTCGAAGGTGCGGATAACCGCATCTTGCGTTTTGCGGTTCGACAGAAAGGCAACACCATCCATGTCCACTACGTAGTCCTGGCAGCGCTCAATGGCTTCGAGCATGTGGCCCAAATAGTCGACCAGCCGGTTGTGCTTGGCCGAAGTCATATCGGCTGCGCCTCCTGCTGCACGATCTGTCGGAACTTCTCCGGCAAGGCACGCGGGGTCAGGACATCCACCGCCACTGGCAGCAACTCCGACAGCTCGAACTGGATCGCGCCAATGTCAAACAGTGTGGTTTCAGGGGTTGGCTCCACCAGAATGTCCAGATCGCTGTCCTCGGTATCGTCACCATGCAACACAGAGCCGAACACGCGAGGGTCGGTGACCCGATGGCTGAGGACGATCTCGCGGATGCGGTCACGGTAGAGGTTCAAGGCTTCGGAGGGGCGCATCAGAGTTCACCTCGGAAGGCGCGGTGTTGGAGGGAGGTGAAGAGTGCACCTAGTTTATCGAGGGCATCGATCTGCACGGAAGCCATTTTGCGAAGGGCAAAAACCCGGTCAAGAAACTGATTTTGTAGCGACTCGTCGGGTAACGGCAGCGCGATTGCTCCTAGCCCATCCTGGTTGATTGTATGCTGTCTAGCAGAGGTTTTCCGGTGTTTTGCTATCTCTTTCTTGCCCTCTGGCCGATTAAGGAAATGCGACAGATAGCCACCTGTCAGACCAGCTTTTAGGCGAACACGCATTACATGGTCGTTGAAAAAAACCTGCTCTGGGTGACCTTCAAAAAGTGCACACCTTCCCACATATTCCGGATTTCCATTTACTCGAATAAACAACAACTCTCCGGGAGATACTTGGTACTTGGCTTTCTCCTTTTCATTTAGGGTTATCCGATTGGGAGTGGAGAAGTCAATTGATTCTGACCGTATGTCCCGAAGCCGCAGCACGATGTGCTCACCATCTTCGACCTCACTCCTTCGCCTTGTGAGGCCGTTAGTAACATCAAGTAGAAAGCTTGCAACTTTCGTAATAGGCCATCCTTTTGGGTTAGCCACCGGGTCCCCAAACATCTCAATAAAGATCGATTGAGTCAGATCATCTAACTGGGCCAAAGTCTCCCGGCGCTTGGCGCGAAGGGCGTCGGCCTTATCCAGTACGGCGGCGATGCGGCGTTGTTCGGGAAGGGGTGGAAGGGGGATCGGTATCTCTGACGCACCTCCCTTAGTTAGCTTCCCTCTTGTCGTGCCGGTTACAAAAGGCTTGACATCATAGTTTTCGAGGACTCGACAAAGATAGTTTATGTCGATATTTCTTCGCGGGCGCAAAACATGGGCATGATTATTGACCCATGTTCTTCCAGACACACGATATGCAATCCCGCGATCTGGATTATCGAAGTGCCCTCCATCCTCTGCCAGAAGCACTAACGGCTCATCGAAAATGAAGTCGTTTATGGTTCCCTGAATACCATTAGCCCCATAGTACGGGTATGGGCCAGATATACGCTCCGACTCCGTGACTGGGCGCCGCATGTTGTCAAGAAACTCGACCACGTTCCCGAGTTTGTCGATTGGATAGGCATCGCCGAGTGAGCTACGGGTTATCACTTCAGCATCCTCTCCAACTCATCCAACCCCGCCTGTATCTCCGCCTCCAGCTCCCGCAGCCGGGCGAGAATCTCCCAGGGCGGGCGGTGCTCGATCTCCTCGTGCACCATTTCCTTGTAGCGGTTGATCGACAGGTCGTAGCCGTTGGCGGCGATCTCGTCCTTGGGCACGCAGAAGCTCTGCGCGGTGCGGGGCCGTTCACGTTCGGCCCGATCCCGCAGCTTCCAGCGAGAGAGCCCATCCGGCAGGTTGTTCTTGGCATGCTCCTCGGCGCTGAGGATGTGCAGCGGGGCCAGTCCGAGCTTGTCCTCGGGCAGCAATGGCTGGCGCTTGTCGTCGAGGCTCCAGCCATCGGCCTGCATGTCATAGAACCAGACGTGATCGGTGCCGCCAGAATAGGTTTTGGTGAACAGCAGGATCGCCGTCGACACCCCGGCGTAGGGTTTGAAGCAGCCGGAGGGCAGCGAGATGACGCCGTCGAGCTTCTGCTCCTCGACCAGCACCCGCCGCAGTTCCTTGTGCGCCTTGGACGAGCCGAACAGCACGCCATCCGGCACGATGACCGCTGCCCGACCACCGGGCTTGAGCAGCCGCAGGAACAAGGCCAGAAACAGCAACTCGGTCTTCTTGGTCTTAACGATGGCCAGCAGATCCTTGGCGGTGCTCTCGGTGTCCAGTGACCCGGCGAACGGCGGATTGGCCAGGATCAGCGAGTACCGCTCCTCATCACCGGCATGATCCTGTGCCAGCGAATCCTTGTAGCGGATGTCGGGATTCTCGACACCATGCAGCGCCATGTTCATGCTGCCAATGCGGAGCATGGTGTTGTCGAAGTCGTAGCCATGGAACATGCCATGGTGGAAGTGCTCCCGGCTGGCGGCGTCGACGAACATTTCCGAGTGCTTCTCCCGCAGGTATTCCCCAGCAGCCACCAGAAAGCCGCACGTACCACTCGCCGGATCGCAGATGACGTCCTTGGCGTTGGGTGCGGTCAGCTCGACCATCAAGTGGATGATGTGGCGCGGAGTGCGGAACTGACCGTTCTGCCCGGCGCTGGCGATCTTGCCGAGCATGTATTCGTAGAGGTCACCCTTGGTATCGCGGTCCTCCATCGGCACGTGGTCGAGGAGGTCCACCACCTTGGCCAGCAGCGCCGGGGTCGGGATGGTGAAACGCGCATCCTTCATGTGATGGCTATAGGTGGAGCCGTCACCGCCCATGGTCTTGATGAACGGGAAGACATGCTCGGCGACGGTCTCGAACATCTCGGAAGGCCCGAAATGCTTGAAGCGTGACCAGCGCAGGTCGTCGTAATTGCGGCCCTTGGGGTCGGTGCCTTCCGGGAACACCCGGTGGGTCATCGGCTGCTTGAGCATCAGGGCCCGACCCTCGGCCAGCGTGTGGGCATCGTCCAGACGACGAATGAACAGCAGGTAGGTGATCTGCTCGATCACTTCCAGCGGGTTGGAGATGCCGCCCGACCAGAAGGCATTCCAGACGGTATCGATTTGGCTGCGGAGTTCGCCGGTGAGCATGAGGAAGATTCCGTTTCGATGGGGGTTCGTGGAGCCGGATTATTTTTTCGGCGCCAGCTTGCGGTCCTTCATGGCGCGGAGGTAGGCGACGATGTCGTCAATTTCAGCGGACGGGTCAGGGGAAGACGACTTGTATCCGACCATTTTGCTGTTATGGCGGATGGCTTGCGGATGGGCGATGAACTTCGGTAGCCAGTCGTTTTGCCAGTATTCCGTGACATTGACCGGGTAATTGAGCTCCGGCCCGATGGCACCGCCTTCACCGTTGATCTGGTGGCATTTGGCGCAGCGACTCAGGAAGCCATTAAAGCCGCGCATGACGGCTTCGGATGCGCCGAGTGGTGGGGCCGTCTGCGGATATTCCCGCTCCATGGAGGTCAGTTCGACCTTGGCCAGCTGCCAGGGCCATTGCAGCCAGGGGTCTTTTTTGGCCCCACTGTCCTTGATGTTTTCCCAGACCAGATAGTACGGACCCGGATCGACCGTGCCGCCGTGACCATCGCCAATCACCTGCAGCCGATCCTGGCCGGCATCGGCATAAGCCATCAGCCCCGCATGTTGATTGATAACCGCCACGGGCACGACCGGTTGGTAGCCATCCCGGGTTTCGAACTTCACCAGTCCCGCGCTCCTCCAGCGGTCCCCGTAAACCTGCGAGAGCAAAGCCGACAGCGCCGCACCCTGGTAAGTGACCGCTTGGGATGTAGTCGGATTTTCCACCGTCAACGGGGTGGCCGGAATCTTTTCCGCCAAGTCTTTGCGGGTCAGGGTCTGCACGGGCTGGCCGGCGTCCAGAAACTGGAGGGTGGGTTCATCCGCCCATACCTCGATTGATTGACCGGCCAGAAGCCAGCCAACAAGCGCGATGCAGATAGGTTTTGGAAAAGCGGTTCGATGGCTCATAACATCCTCACAGTGGTCGTCTTGATTGGTCGCAGCGGTCATTTTGGAACTGACTTGCGGCTCAGTCGTAATGCACCAGATCATAGGGTAGCTGCGGCTCGCGGCCGGAAGCCAGGTCGGTGAGGAACTTCCAGAAGACATCGGCGGAGGGCGGGCAGCCAGGCAGAAAGTAATCCACCTTCACGACTTCGTGAATGGGATGGACTTTGTTGAGCAGCAGGGGCAGTTCGGGATCATTTGGGATTTGCGGATTGACCACGCCCACCCCATCAAGATAAGCCTCCTGTAGACACTCTTCCAGCGGGACATGGTTGCGCATGGCCGGGATGCCACCATTGATGGCGCAGGCCCCGACGGCCACCAGAATCTTGCAGTGATTGCGGAATTCGCGCAGCGTGTGGACGTTCTCGGCATTGCATAACCCGCCCTCGATCAGGCCAATGTCGACCTGCTCGCTGCAATGCTTGATGTCGGTGAGCGGGCTGCGATCAAACTCGGCGACCTCGCACAGGGTCAGCAGACGCTCGTCGATATCGAGAAAGGACATATGGCAGCCGAAGCAGCCGGCCAGCGACGTGGTCGCGACCTTGAGTTTCTCAGCCATGCTCTCCTCCGCTCAGTGCATGATCATGTTCCAGACTCACCTCGGCGATGTTCTCGTGGTCGTAGGTTCGCTGGCCGATGGGGTGTTCATAGGCGGTGCGCTTGACGAGGATCGCCCCGACCGGACAGACCTGTGCGGCCTTGTCGCTAGCGGACATGTCGGTGTCGACCAGCTTGCCGCTGTCGGCATTGACGACGAGATGGCTCTGCATGCCGCGACCGGCGATGCCGAACACCGACTTGCCGTCCACATCCCGGCTGGCGCGAACGCACAGCTCGCAGAGGATGCACCGGTCCAGATCGAGCATCACATCCGGGTGCGAGGCATCGACGTTGCGGTCCGGGAAGAAGTGCGGAAAGTGCGCGTCGAGCATGCCAACGAAGTAGCCGACCGCCTGCAACTGGCAATTGCCGGTTTTCTCGCAGGATGGGCAGAAGTGATTCCCCTCGACGAACAGCATTTGCGTGATGCTGCGGCGAGTGTCATTGAGCTCCTTGGTGTTGTTGAGGACTTGCTGTCCGTCCGCGGCCGGCATAGTGCAGGCCGAGCAGTGGCGACCATTCACCTGGACGGTGCACAGCTTGCAGCTCCCGTGCGGCTTGAATTCCGGATTGTGGCAGAGATGCGGAATGTAAACATCGGCGGCCGTCGCCGCCTCGATGATGGTCTGCCCCGGGGTAAACGGGATTTCCACCCCGTCGATGGTCATGGTGCTGGATTTCATCGTTGCGCCTTTCGCCAAGAGGATGCCAATGGGGTTCAGCCGACCTGTTCCAGATGAGCATGCGCGTCGTTGCGGCCGGTAAGCCGGCGGGAAATCGCCAGCGCGCCGTCCAGATCAAAACCGGGCTCGAAGCTGATGTCCTTGAGTCGTTCCTGATAAAGCTCCGGGTAACGCTCGAGCGTGCTGAGGATCGGATTAGCCGCCGTCTGACCAAGACCGCAATGGCTGGTGGTCCTGACCAGCTTGGCCATGTGGGTCAGTTCGACCAGATCATGCGGCGTACCATGGCCTTCGCATATCTTGTCCAGCATGTTGCGCAACAGCGAGGTACCCACCCGGCAGGGGGTGCAGAAACCGCAGCTTTCATGGGCGAAGAACTGGGTGAAGTTGCGCGTGATCTCCAGCACATCGCGGGAACGGTTGAAGGCAATGAAGGAGCCGCCGGTCGCCAGATCCTCGAATGCCAACTGGCGGTCAAACTCTTGCGCGGAAATGAAAGTGCCGGAGGGGCCGCCGATCTGGACGCCGAGGGTCTCTTCGGCACCGCAATCCTCGAGAATCCGGGTGATCGTCGTACCGAAGGCATATTCATAGATACCCGGACGGGCGCAGTCTCCGGAGATACTCAGAATCTTGGTACCGGTGGATTTGCCCGTACCTTTGGCGGCAAACCAGGCACCGCCGTTGAGGGTGATGCGCGCCGCTGCGGCAAAAGTTTCGACATTGTTGACGACGGTCGGCTGACCGAGATAACCGTGTGTCACGGGATAAGGCGGGCGATTGCGTGGATTACCGCGTTTGCCTTCCAGCGATTCGATCAGGGCGGATTCCTCGCCGCAGATATACGCGCCCGCACCGAGGTGGATGCGAATGTCGAAGTCGAAGCCAGCCTGACCCAGGATGGCCTGGCCGAGCAGCCCTTGCTGACGGCGTTCTTCGAGTATGCGCCGCAAAGGTTCGTATAGGTGCAGATACTCTCCCCGCAGATACAGGAAGCCCTGCTGAGCACCGACCAGGGCCGCACAGACCGTCATGCCTTCAAAGACTTCATGAGCATGCCGGTTGAGCAGCACCCGATCCTTGAAGGTACCGGGTTCGCCTTCATCGGCGTTGCAGACCACGTAGCGGTGGACTGCAGGATCGCCTGGAGTGCCGCCTTCCTGGCCTTCATAACAGAACCGCCATTTGGCCGCCGTCTTGAAACCCGCACCGCCGCGTCCGCGCAATCCGGACTGATCCAGCGCTGCAAAAATGGCCTCTCGCCCTTGATCAAAAACCTGGCGAATGGCGGAACCGGCTTCGATCGCACCTTCCAGCAACAGTGATCGGCGCTGAATATTGTCGCCCACCTGAAACAGGTCGTCAGGCCATTGATCGAGGGGCATTCCCGCGTCTACCAGCGCGGCAATCTGGTCGATCCGCGCTTGATCCAGTCGGGTCAGTGCCAGCCCGTTGACCAGCGCCGCCGGACCCTGATCGCACATGCCGGTGCAGGAGGTAAAGCTGAAACTGACCGCGCCGTCGGCACGCGTCTGACCCGGCTTGATAGCCAGACGCTGGCAGAAATACTCGGCCAGTTCCCGGCTTCCGAGCATGTGATCCGTGATGGAATCGCTTAGACGAATATCGAAGCGACCCACCGGCTCCGTGGTCAGGAAACTATAGAACTCGGTGACGGACTGAACCTGGGTAAGCGGGACCGCGAGGGCGTCGGCAATGACCCGCATGGCCCCTCTCGATACACAAAGGAACCGCGCCTGAACCTGACGGAGGATCTGCAGCAACTCCGTATCATGCGCTCCATGACGCTGAATCATCTCTTGCAGGGCAACAAGGTCGGTGGGGGTCATGCGTATCTCCGGAAAGTCCTCAAGGCACTATATCAGCAGCACCCCTTAAACACCTCTTATCAGCATGGAAATTGGCTGTCTTGCGAAAGGTTCTTTTGCTCAGACACCCCCCTCAGGATCAGATACCTTACAATCTCTAGCAAATTCTATTGGCAGAATGGTATTGCGCGGCATTACCTGCCTCGTTACACCGCACATTCCGAGACCCTCATGCAAAACTGGAAAAGATTGTTACTGATTATCGTGCTGACCGTCGCAGGGTTGGCCGCCTTGATACTGGGCTTGGGGTTGGTGTTCACCGACCTCATTGTGGATTTCTGGTGGCACATCGAATTGGGCCTGCAGAAGTTCTTCTGGCTAAAGCTGCTTTACCGTTACATTCTTGCGGGGGCCGTGACGCTGTTCTTTTTCCTGATTTTCTTCCTGAACTTCTGGGCCGCCTCTCGCTTTCTGGGCATCGGCGAGGACAGACTTACCTCGCTGAGCCGTGATGAACTGAGTCGTCGGCAACGGTTTCTGAACCTTTTCCAGACCGGGTCCATACGGGTGTATATTCCGCTATCACTGATTCTGGCCATCGGCATTGCCATTCCCTTCTATCAAGATTGGCACTCCGCGCTGCTCTTTGTTTTCGGCCCAAAATCCGGGGTCAAGGATTTTGTCTTTGGGCAGGATGTTAGCTTTTTCCTTTTTTCGTACCCGGTTTTCCAGCTGATTCAGAGGGAAATGCTGATCGCTGCGATCATCCTGACAGCGGCGGTGGCTCTACTGTATTTCCTGGAGCACCGTATCTCGGGCGGCAAGGGAAAAGAATGGGCCGCTGGGGCCAAGGTGCACCTTACCGGCCTGACTATCGTCACGATGTTGATTCTGGCCTGGGGATTTATTTTAGAACGCTACCAGCTGCTCTATACAGAGGCCCATGAGCCGCAGTTCTTTGGCCCGGGATTCCTGGAGCTCAACTACCACTTGCCGCTGATCTGGCTATCTGTGGCCTCATTGATTGGCACCGTGTTGGCTGGACTTTGGTATGTCCATCAGCGCAAGGGACTGATTCCAGCCTTTTCACTGGGTTTGATCTTTCTGTCCACACTCATAATTCGCAACATATCCGCGATTCCCGAGGCGATTGACCGCTTTGTGATCAAACCCAATCCGGTCAAAACCGAGCGGGAGGCCATGAAGAACAACATTGATGCGACATTAGCAGCCTACGATCTAAACAGTATCACCAATATCGATATCACCCCGGGGCTCCCCGCGGACGACGTACTGGACCCGGAGCTGCGATCCCATCTCTACAACATTCCGGTGTGGGACCCCGAGTTTCTGGATGATGTTTACCAGCAACTTCAGGGCATTCGACCCTACTATCACTTCACCAATGTGGACGTCGACCGTTACCTGATCAACGGGCGACTGGAGCAAGTCAATCTGGCTGCACGCGAGAACAACATCAGCCTGTTGCCGCCCGCTGCCCAGAACTGGGAAAACACGCATCTGCGTTACACCCATGGCTACGGAGCCGTGGCAACGCCTGCGGCGCAAGACGGCCAGACCTCAATGTACTGGTATCTGCAGGATCTCACCATGCAATCCAATGGCCAGTTCGACGTCGTGGAGCGGCCGGACATCTATTACGGCGAGGAGAATCTGTCCTATGCCATCGTCCCAAACAAACTGGATCTGGTCGGCATTCCCAGCGCGGATGAGCAGTCCAGTTTCAACTATACCGGGTCGGGCGGAGTGCCCATTTCGTCACTCTTTCGGAAACTATTGTTTGCCCTGTATTTCCGCGATGAGAAACTGTTCTTCTCCGTGAACATCAACCATGAAAGCAAGGCATTGTTCCATCGCAACATTGTTGAGCGGGTCCGCGAACTGACGCCATTCCTGCATCTGGATCACGATCCCTATATTGTCATTACACCCAAGCGCATTTTCTGGATCATCGACGCCTACACAACCTCGGACTGGTATCCGGTATCCAAACGGATCATGGCGCATTTCAACCGCGACGAGGGCGAACGGCAGTTCAACTACATCCGCAACTCGGTCAAGATCGTCGTCGATGCCTTTGATGGCCGTGTCGACTATTACATCAACGACAAAACCGACCCGATCATCCAGGGCTATAACAATGCTTACCCCGGATTATTCAAGGAAATCACCACCATGCCGCCGGCACTGAAGGAACACCTGCGGTATCCGAAAGACCTGTTCGTCAACCAGATGAAAATCTATGCCCGCTATCATCAGACGGAACCGGCACTCTTTTATGAACAGGCCGAAACCTGGGATTTCGCCCGGGCCAATGATGCCATCGTCAAACCCTATTACCTGACGACCGCATTAGAGGGTTACCAGAGCGAACGGCATAACTTTGTGCTGCTCAATCCAATGACACCGATCGGACGTAGCAACCTCAGCGTGTTGGCGGTAGCGGGGACCTTTGCACCGGGACAGGAGCCGGTCACACCGCAGGGAAAGTCCAATGGCAAGAAGATCATCATGTACCGCTTCAGCCGCGAATCTCAGGTCGAGGGTCCGGCACAGGTCAGCGCCCTTATTGATCAGGACCCGGAAATCGCCCGCCAACTCACCTTGTGGGATCAGCGCGGATCCAGGGTTCTCAGGGGACGAATCATCGTCTTACCGGTCGGCCGTTCCGTCCTTTACGTGCAGCCGGTTTACATCGTCTCCACCAGTGGCACCCGCATCCCGGAACTGCAACGGATCATCCTCTCCATGGGAAATGTCGTGGTCATGGACGCCTCACTGGAAAATGGCATCGTCGAACTGGAAAAGCGGCTCAAAGCCCTTCGTGGGAGTAGTCTAGGACGGGTTCCGCCAGAAACCAAACCGGTGGTCTCTCCCCCAGCGGGAGGCCCATCCATCTCGCCGATGTGATCCTCCGCCTGGAAATCTCCCGCTTGACGCCTGAACGACGAACCACTGATGTCTGACGATTTCGCACAACGTGCCCGAGAACTGATTGAAGCCGGGCGCTTCATTGATAGCCGGGGATGGGTTCCCGCAACCAGCGGCAATTTTTCCGCACGTCTGGCGGATGGCCGAATCGCCATCACGGTCTCGGGGCGCCACAAGGGCCGACTTACCCAAGCGGACATCATGCTGGTGGATGCGGAGGGACGTTCACTGGATGGCCAAACGCCTTCGGCCGAAACGCGACTCCACACCGCCCTGTACCAGCGCTACCCCGCAGTGGGCGCCGTGCTGCACCCACATTCCCCGGGCTCGACTCTGCTGTCGCGGTTACGAACAGAGACGGTCCTGCTGGAAAACTATGAGTTGCTCAAGGCTCTCAAGGGCATCAAGACGCATGCAACCCGCGTCACCATTCCCATCTTTCCAAATGATCAGGATATCCCCTGTCTGGCGAGTCTCGTCGATGACTGGATAGATAAGCACGGGGATATCCACGCCTACATCATTGCCAGTCATGGTTTCTACACCTGGGGCCGTAATGTTCATGAGACCTTGCGGCAGGTCGAGGCCTTGGAATTTCTATTCGATATCGAATCACGCTTGCACGGAGCAATTACCGCATGACGCTGCTGACCATACACCCCGACGATCGCCCTAATGAAATGACCGTCCTTGAGGACCCCGCCCAGATCGCCAGAAAACTGGATGAAGTGGGGGTTCTATTCGAGCGCTGGTCGGCCGAACAGGCCTTTACTCCAGAAGCCAGCCAGGAAGACATCATCAGCGCCTACCAAACCTCGGTGAACCGACTGGTAGATCGTTACGAATTCCAGACGGCCGATGTGGTGAGCCTGCGACCAGATCACCCACAAAAATCGGAATTGCGCGCCAAGTTCCTCAAAGAGCACACACATGCCGAGTTTGAGGTCCGCTTTTTCGTCGAAGGGCGTGGGCTTTTCTATCTCCATATCGACCAGAAGGTCTGGTTGGTTCTGTGTGAACAAGGCGATCTTCTGAGTGTGCCGGCCGGCGTAAAACACTGGTTCGACATGGGCGAAAACCCTGACTTCAAGTGCATTCGGCTATTCTCGAATCCCGAAGGTTGGGTAGCCCAATTCACGGGTGACCCCATCGCCGAGCGCTTTCCGACTTTCGAACAATACCTGGCAAGCCACGCATGATTCGCGCGATTCTCACGGATATCGAGGGCACTACCTCCTCGCTTTCCTTCGTCAAGGAGGTGCTTTTCCCCTATTCGCGGGAGCACATGAGCCAGTTCATAGCCGCACATGCCGCCGAGCCTGAAGTTGCAAACGAGCTCGAGGAAGTGAGTCGACTGGCGGAAAGAGCGTTATCGATCACCGAGGCCACCCACCATCTGATTGAATGGATTGATCAGGATCGCAAAGCCACTCCACTGAAGGCCCTGCAGGGGATGATCTGGGCAAGCGGCTACCAGAACGGCGACTTTCATGGCCACATCTATGAAGACGCGGTCCGTAAACTTCGTGCATGGAAAGCGGAGGGGCTCTTCCTGTATGTCTATTCGTCGGGTTCGGTCCCCGCACAGAAACTGCTCTTTGCTCATACGGAATACGGCGATCTGACCCCCCTGTTCTCAGGCTATTTTGATACGCGCGTTGGCCCCAAACAGGAGAGCGCTTCCTACACCGCCATCGCCCACCAGATCGGGCTGCCGGGGGGAAATATTCTGTTTCTATCGGACATCGACGCCGAACTGGATGCCGCCCGACAAGCCGGCTTGCAAACCGTCAGGCTGCTTCGGGAGGGTTGTATCCTCTCAAAAGACCCTCATGTAACTGCCCGAAATTTCGACGAGATCGCTGTTTGATTTAAAAAACAACGCGATCTGCATTGAGAAACATTTGACACTACCACCGCCAAACCCCCAGCCAGCAATAAAACAGACGAAACAATCGTTTGATTGGCATCTTATGTGCATAAATGAAAAATGCTTAAAAAGCTTGAACCTTTTGCCATGGACCAGTACATTGCTAACTTTCATGGGAATCTTTTCCCGCCGTTGCATCCAGAAATTCCCCGTTCAGTCCAAATTGATTCCGGACGACCACAGCGGAGAATTCCTCGATGCTCATGCGTAAACTCAACCGACTTATGTCGCCAGGAGATTAGCCTATGAGTCATCAGAACAATCTGATTGCTACCCCCGCCCAAAACTCATCCGCCGGCCTCATTTCCCGCCGCAGCTTCCTGACCCGGTCCAGCATGGCCGCTGCAGGTGCCCTACTCCTCCCCTCCACGAAATCCGTTGCCAACATGCTGAGCACGGAACGTACGTTGAACTTTCACAATGTTCACACCGACGAGGAATTGACCATTCGCTGCTGCCCGGAAAAGGACTACGACCGCGAAACACGCCTACGCTTCAGTAGCCTGTTGCGTGACCATCATGCCGATGAAGTGCGCGATATGGACCCGGGTCTGATCGACATTTTCTTCGCGCTCTCTGCATTCACCGGCACCTCCGGGACATTCAAGATACTGTCCGGCTACCGCTCACCCGAGACCAATAGCTGGCTGCGCCGCCTCAGCCACGGTGTGGCCGAGCACAGCATGCACATTGAGGGGAAGGCCGTAGATATCCGCATGGACGATCTCAGCACCCGCGAAATTCGGCAGGCCGGACTGGCTCTGGGCATGGGTGGCGTAGGTTACTACCCACGCTCCAATTTTGTTCACCTCGATACCGGGCGTATCCGCACCTGGTAAACCAAGACTTCCGAGGCCGGATCGCGGCTACCCCGAGTAACACACCATTAGCGAACGACTGGATCTCCACCCATGCGCATTGATGAAGCCGGCAACATGGAGTTGTCTGCCGAAGAAAATCAGAACCTGATGGACCAACTCGACATTGCCACCAAGGATTACGATGACCCTCCCGTGGAGATCGAGTGCACGGACATGAATGACGGTGCCGCTACCTTCAAGGCGATCAACACCAAAACCGGCAAAACAGTGACCTTGGTGTTCGATCTGATGGGTGATGAGAGCTAATATTGCCCCCCCTTTCACGCATCAATCAATCACGACCCACCGCAATGCTTCCTGAACCCCGCCATTCATGGCGGATAGGGAAAGCCTTTCGCCAGAAGAACCTGCAGTGTTCTGTCATGGCCATAGATATCCTCGAAGAAACTGACCTTGCCGTCCGGATCAGCCATGACGGTTGAGTACAGAATATAGACCGGGATGGGTTTCTTGATATTGATTGTCTTGGTGACCTCACCGTCCATGAAAGACTGAATCCGATCCTTCGACCAATCTCCGTTGTCTGCCAAGACCCATTCGGCCAGCTTGAGCGGGTCCTGCACACGAATACAACCGTGACTGAAATCTCGCCGATCGCGATTGAACAGAGCCTTGCTCGGCGTGCTGTGCAGATACACGTTATTGGTGTTCGGAAAAGAGAATTTGATCAAGCCCAAGGCATTTGACCCCCCCGGTTTCTGCCGCACCTTCAGTGCCCCTGCGGCCACCTTGTCCAGGTTGGCCAGACTCGATTCCAGCGCAGTAGCCTGAAGCGAGAAATTCGGCACGATCTCCATGTTGTTTTTTTCCAAGTATTTCCGATCGCGAAGCATATCCGGCACCACCTCCTTGGCAGCAATGCCGTCCGGAACATTCCAATAGGGCCGGAAGGTGACCATGGTCATATCCGAATGAAACACCGGAGTATTGCGCCCATCAATCGCCTCTCCCACTACCACATTCATCTGGATATCATGCTGCCCAAGGCCTTCGCCAGCCCGGGCTCCATAAAGCTTGAATGAGGGGATGTTCACAATCAGGTAATGTCCACGGACATCCGCCGGTAGCCAGCGCAAGCGCTCCAGCCCCAGCTGGATTTGCTTAAGCCGGTCAGGGATAGGGGTAGACAGCCGGGCCAGCGTCGCCCTGCCGATGATCGCATCATTTCCCAATCCATGCCGTATCTGGTAGGCCTTGACTGCCTGAGCCAACCCCTCATCGTAAAGCTCCGAGGGTTCGATGTCAGGCTTGATACTTTTGAGGTCTCCCAACGCCACGAGCAACTTGCGGAGCGCCGGGATATCCTTGTGGCTCATCCCGGGCGTGAATTTGGCCGGAAATCCAAACCGCATACGGGGCAACTCCTTGGCCAGTTTTCGATAACGAAGCAATGCCTCCTTAAGTGGGCGATAGATGGGAAATCGTGGCTCCAATTCAGCCAGAATGATTTTGGGATCTGCACTCTGGGTCAGCTCACGAACACGCTTGGGAACATCCAGCCGCTTCGGCTCGACATTGAGCCCAAATCCCACGGTGTGCGGATTGATACGGCCCAGATAAAGATTGGAAACATAGCGCGTTGCCGCAATGCTCAGGGCAACGTCGAAGTCCACCAGCTCGGCTGGAGCTGAGGATTTCAGTGCAGACGCAGCCATCCAGGTCGACAGCAAGTCCGCATCGTAATCCTCGGCATTCAATCCGCGATCATCAGCCCCTTTCAGGCTTTCGATCATCGCCTTCGCCTGGGGCGTCGGCTTGCCGTCCCTCACCCACAGCGGCGCCGGGTCCGACTGACCATAGAGTTGACCGAGCGGCTTGGCCACATCGGAAAAATTACCCCAGCGCAACCTCGGGTGCTTACCCGATTTGAGCAAGGCCTGGATCGCATTTGCCGAGCCTTCGGCATGAACTCCGCTCAGCCCCTGAAGCATCAGAAAAGCCGCCAAAAGGCTCCTCCCCATAGCCGCTCTGGCCCACATAAAAACTGACCAATCGACCATTACTTGCACATCCACTCAAAAGCCATCAGCACCCAACACGGGCAGAGTGCGCGAAAGTATAGCTTCCCCAAAACGGCACGACGCACCCTCAAGCTAATACCAAGTTCTTTACTCGGGATTTAAACAGGACTAAAATTGTACGCAATAAATCGGCAGGACATCATGCTCAGGATCAGCAAACTCAGCGATTACGCCATCATCATTCTCGGGCACATGGCCAGGGCCCCGGGAGCCACCCATGCGGCGACCGATTTGGCGCAATCCGCCAGTGTAGCCAACCCCACGGTCAGCAAGGTCCTCAAAGCACTCACGCGTGCCCACATTCTGCACTCTACCCGAGGAGCAAAAGGCGGTTACCAACTTTCTCGCCCACCCGAGCAGACCACGATCGCGAGCATCATTGCCGCACTCGAAGGCCCGATTGCGCTGACCGAATGCAGCCTCGAAAACACCCAATGCGAGCAATCCGACTCCTGCCATGTGCGGGGCAACTGGTCGGTACTCAACCGCGCCATCCAGACCGCATTAGAATCCGTCACCCTCGCCGACATGGCCAGCCCGATGAGCAAAGCTCCCGATGGCTTTCGGATTCCTCTCAGCAGCATTGTCTTTCAGCCAAGACGTATCACGGAGTAAAACCGATGTCGGCGACCTCAGAAACACTGGAAAACATTATCCATAAGGAATACAAGCCGGGCTTCGTCACCGACCTTGAGTCCGACACGTTCCCGCCCGGACTCAATGAGGATGTCATTCGCGCGATCTCGGCCAAGAAGGACGAGCCGGCGTTCATGCTGCAATGGCGGCTGGAAGCCTATCGACATTGGCTGACCATGAGCGAGCCGACCTGGGCTTATGTCGATTACGAGTCGGTCGACTACCAGAGCATCAGCTATTACTCCGCGCCCAAAGTCAAGGAAGGCCCCAAAAGCCTGAATGAGGTAGATCCTAAGTTACTGGAAACCTACAAAAAGCTGGGCATTCCCCTCTATGAGCAGGAAAGACTGGCGGGCGTGGCCGTTGATGCAGTATTCGATAGTGTCTCGGTCGCCACCACGTTCAAGGACAAGCTCGCGGCAGCCGGGGTGATCTTCTGCTCGATGTCGGAAGCGATCAAAGAACATTCGGAATTGGTCCGGCAATACCTGGGCACAGTGGTGCCGACTTCGGACAACTTCTTTGCGGCACTGAACTCGGCCGTTTTTTCCGATGGCTCCTTTGTCTATATTCCAAAAGGCGTTCGCTGTCCCATGGAATTATCGACCTACTTTCGCATCAACGCTGCCAATACCGGGCAGTTTGAACGCACGCTGATCATTGCCGAGGAAAGCAGCCATGTCAGCTATCTGGAGGGCTGCACCGCACCCATGCGCGACGAAAACCAGCTGCATGCCGCCGTGGTGGAACTGGTAGCGCTGGACAACGCCGAAATCAAATATTCGACCGTACAGAACTGGTATCCAGGCGATGAGGAAGGCCGTGGCGGCATCTACAACTTTGTCACCAAACGTGGCGACTGCCGGGGCCGGCGGTCAAAGATTTCCTGGACGCAGGTGGAAACCGGCTCCGCCATTACCTGGAAATACCCCAGCTGCATCCTTCGTGGTGAGGAGTCCATCGGCGAGTTCTATTCGGTGGCGGTCACCAACCACTGCCAGCAAGCCGACACTGGCACCAAGATGATCCATATCGGCAAGAACACCCGCAGCACCATTATCTCCAAGGGTATTTCGGCCGGACGTGCACAAAACACGTATCGGGGTCAGGTCAAAATCCTTAAGAGCGCTGAAAACGCGCGGAATTACACGCAGTGCGACTCCCTGTTGATCGGTGATCGTTGTGGTGCCCATACCTTCCCGTATATCGAGGTCAAGCAACCTTCTGCTCGACTGGAACACGAAGCGACCACCTCAAAAATCAGCGAAGACCAGTTGTTCTTTTGCCAGCAACGCGGCCTCTCCGCCGAGGATGCCGTTTCGATGATCGTCAACGGCTTCTGCAAGCAGGTTTTCAAGGAATTGCCCATGGAGTTTGCAGTAGAAGCGCAAGCCCTGTTAGGAATCAGCTTGGAAGGTAGCGTAGGTTAAGCCACTGTAAAAACCAATAAACATCAAAACCGTAAAGACCATGCTAAGCATCAAGAATCTGCAAGCCCGCGTAGAAGACAAAGCCATCCTCAAAGGCATCAGCCTCGAAATCAAGCCGGGAGAAGTGCATGCCATCATGGGGCCAAACGGCTCCGGAAAAAGCACCCTATCCCATGTCCTGGCCGGCCGTTCCGGTTACGAGGTTACCGGCGGCAGCGTGACCTATCAGGGAAAAGATCTGCTCGATATGAAGCCGGAAGAACGGGCCCGCCAAGGCGTCTTCCTCGCCTTCCAGTATCCGGTTGAAATTCCCGGCGTCAGCAACATCTATCTGCTCAAGGCAGCCCTGAACGCCATCCGCAAGCATCGCGGCGATAGCGAGGTCGATGCCATGGATTTCCTGCCGATGGTCAAAGCCCGGATCAAGTCACTGAATCTTGATGAGCAGTTCCTTTACCGGGGCGTCAACGAGGGGTTCTCCGGCGGCGAAAAGAAGCGGAATGAAATCCTGCAAATGGCCATTCTCGAACCGAGCCTTTGCATTCTCGACGAAACCGATTCCGGGCTGGATATCGACGCACTGAAAATCGTGGCCGATGGCGTCAATGCGCTCCGTTCACCCGACCGCTCCTTCGTCATGGTGACTCATTACCAGCGCCTGCTGGATTACATCAAGCCGGATGTCGTGCATGTGCTGGCGCAGGGCCGTATCGTCAAATCTGGCGGGCCCGAACTAGCCCATGAACTGGAGGAAAAGGGCTATGGCTGGATCGACCAGAGTGCCACCGCGTGAGGGAGCAGAACGTCATGCACTATGCCGAGCATTACAAAGCCGTTTCCACCGACCTGCCGGGTCAATCCCTGCCTTGGCTTCAGGCGCTACGCACCGCGGCAAATATTGATTTTTCGGCACGCGGATTCCCCTCGCCCCGCGAGGAAGAATGGCGTTACACCAATGTCACGCCCATCGAGAAAAAGCGGTTCACACCAAATGCTTTGACCAGTTACACAAACGCTGCCGAGGAAATCATCCAGCACCATCGACTGGCCAACACCTGGACGCTGGTATTTGTCGATGGCGTTTACTCCGCCGAACACTCCAGGCTGACCGGGCTCCCCGAAAACAGCCATATCATCCCGGTCACCGCAGCGCTTGAGCGGTACCCGGAAAAAGTCCACACGATACTGCAACAAGCGACCGACCAGGAGACTCACGGCTTCGTCGCTTTCAACATGGCCTATTTCAGGGATGGCGCCTTTATTGCCATCCCTGACAAGCAGGTACTCGTAAAGCCCATCCAGATTCTTCATATCTCGACGCAAAGCGAGGGACTTTCGGTTCTCCGGCATTTGATCAGTCTCGGCAGCCATGCCCAAGCCACAGTCATCGAAACCTACGTTGGTGAAAAAGAAACCGCCTGTCTGTCCACCACCGTCACAGAAATTGACCTGGCGGCCAATGCGCAGCTGGATCATTACAAGCTGCAAAGCGAGAGTGAGCGGAGTTACCACTTCGGCGGCATTTACTCGAATCAGAAAGCCTCGGCACGTTTTCGCCAGCACCACGCCGCCTTTGGCGGACTAATGGCCCGCACAGAAATCCACAGCCAGCTGGGGCAAGCGGCGGAATGCGATCTGGATGGCCTGTTTCTGGCTTCGGGTCGGCGCCATCTCGACACACATACGATCCTTCGCCACCACGGCGCACATGCCATCAGCCGCGAGATTTATCGGGGTATCGCTTCCGAGCGGGGACGCGGCGTCTTTTCCGGACGTATCGTGGTCGACCCCCAGGCCCAAAAAACCGATGCGGAGATGAACAACCGGAATCTCCTGCTCTCCGACGATGCCGAAATCGACAGCAAGCCTCAGCTGGAAATTCATGCTGACGACGTCAAATGCGCGCATGGCGTCACGGTCGGACAGCTGAGCGCCGAATCCATCTTTTACCTACAGTCTCGCGGTATAGACGAGGCTTCTGCCCGCAACATGCTGACCTTCGCCTTTGCTAATGAAATGGTGGAGAAGATCCGCCACGACGGCCACCGGCAGCAAGTCCGTGACGCACTGCTGGCCAACCTGCCGCAAACCGACGTGCGCGGAGATTGGTTATGAACCAACCACAGCCACGTTTCGATCTGGCCAAGGCGCGAGCAGACTTTCCCATTCTGAGCCAGACCATCAACAGGCACCCGCTGGTCTATCTGGACAATGCGGCCTCGACCCACAAGCCCCGCGCAGTCATTGAATGTATCCGCAAGGTGTACGAAGAGGACTATTCCAACGTGCACCGCGGCGTACACACGCTGAGCCAGCGCTGCACTGACCTGTTCGAGTCCGCCCGGGAGAAAGTGCAGGCACTCATCAACGCCAGGCACAGTCACGAAATCATCTTCGTGCGCGGCACGACCGAGGCCATCAATCTGGTCGCACAGAGCTATGGCCGAAAAAGCGTCGGGCCGGGCGACGAGATTCTCATAACAGCGATGGAGCACCACTCCAACATCGTGCCCTGGCAAATGCTGTGCGAGCAGACTGGCGCCCGGCTGAAAGTCGTGCCGATTTCACTGACCGGCGAACTGCTGATGGACGAGTTCGCAGCTCTCCTCTCAGATCGCACCCGGTTGGTCTCGGTCACGCACATGTCCAATGCGCTGGGCACCATCAATCCAGTCGAACAGATTATCGCCCAGGCCCATGCCCGCGGCATTCCGGTATTGCTGGACGGCGCGCAGTCCGCACCGCACATGAGCGTGGACGTCCAGGCACTGGACTGCGATTTTTACGCTTTTTCTGGCCATAAGCTCTATGGACCCTCGGGCATCGGTGTGTTGTATGGCAAAGAAAGCTTGTTGAATGCCATGCCGCCTTGGCAAGGCGGCGGCGACATGATCCGGCAGGTGACGTTCGAAAAAACCGAATATAACGAACTACCTTATAAATTTGAGGCCGGCACACCCAACATTGCCGATACCATCGCGTTGAGTGCCGCCATCGATTATGTGAATGCCCTTGGCATCGACGCTATCGCCGAACATGAACACCATCTGCTTACCTACGCCACCGAGCAAGCCCTGAAAATTTCCGAACTGAAGATCATCGGCACCGCCGGGCACAAAGGGGCCATCCTGTCGTTTACCCTGGACCGTATCCACCCGCACGACATCGGCACCCTGCTCGATCAACTCGGCATCGCGATTCGGGCCGGTCATCATTGCGCCATGCCGGTCATGGACTTATTCGAGGTGCCGGCCACGGCCCGGGCCTCCTTCGGCCTGTACAATACCTTTGAGGAAGTGGATGTCCTCATGGGTGGCATCCGCCAGGTCATCAAGATGTTCGGGTAAGGCATTTCAACCGCCTGATTCAATCCATTCGACGATTCACACAAGCAACATGCTGGACCAGATCAGAGATCTCTACCAGGAAGTGGTTTTTGACCATAACCGCAATCCCCGCAACTTTCGGGTCATGGAAGACGCCAATCGAAAGATTGAGGGCTTTAACCCGCTCTGTGGTGATCGGATCACGCTCTATGCCAAGGTCATCGACGGCAAGATCGAAGATGTCAGTTTCCAGGGCTCCGGTTGCGCCATTTCGACCGCTTCGGCCTCGCTGATGACCGAAATTGTCAAGGGTCAGACCGAGCAGGAAGCCGAGCAGCTCTTTGAATTGTTTCATCGCATCACAACCGGCAAGAATGGCGACGACGTCAACCTGGAGGAACTCGGCAAGCTGGCCGTGCTGGCGGGTGTCCGCGCCTATCCGGCCCGCGTCAAGTGCGCGACCCTGGCGTGGCACTCGCTCCAATCAGCGCTGAAAAACGACGGCGAAACCGTCAGTACAGAATAACTGCGGATTCAGGACATCCGACGATGACACAATGGATAGACGCCGCTCGCGAGGGCAGCCTGGCTCCCGGCGAACACTTGCTGATTGAAATTGATGGCGACGAGGTCGCGCTGTTCCATGTTGATGGCGAGTATTTCGCCATTCAGGACGTATGTAGCCATGACGGCACCGAGATTGCCAGCGGCCAACTCGAAGGTTGCGAGATCGTATGCCCGCGTCACGGCGCTCGCTTCTGCCTCAAAACCGGCAAGGTCCTTGCCCCCCCCGCTTATGAGGACATTACCACTTATCCTGTCCGTTTACGCGCAGGCAGGATAGAAATCAGCAACGAGCCGAACCCCTAACGGCAACCCATCAGACAAAGAGATGCCGGCTTATAAGAGACGTTGCCGGTGCTTGCTGGATTCAGATCAGACCCGACCCCCCCACGAAAGATGAGACCTCACTTAAATCACGTCTGCTGAGGCTTTTTGGGTCCCGGAGGATTACCAAAGGGTCCGGGTCCGGTTTCGCCACCATGACCACAGCCGACCGGTAGCAATCTCAAGAGGGAAATAGCGAGGATCTACTTGATGGTCTTCATGATTTCCTCGCTCCGATCCGTAGGGGTCGGGTTCTACTTCATCCTGAAAAAATTCAGGCTCTCACTGGGCGGAAGGACCGCCAAATTGAAAACTCTAACCTCAGCCACTCAACCAACTATAGGGTTCCCTGGCAGAGTTGCAGATCACATGGGGGTAATGCATGATTTTCTCAGGAGCTGGGCATAACCCGACTTGTGCCTGCGCCTAGCCTTAAGTTGTTGCTGAAGGAGAATCGTGATGATCACTTATATCCGGACCGGCGTTTTGCTTGCGCTGATCCTCTACTTAACAACGATTTCATGGCCCGCCATCGCTGATCCAGCCAAAGCGGTGACTCTCCCCAAGGTCAGTATCGAGGAAACCGCCAAAAAATCGCTACACACCATGAGCGAATACCTTAAAGCTTCGAAGTCGTTCAGCTTTCATGCCGATATTCAATATGACGATGTGTTGCCATCGGGCCAGAAAATCGCTTTTTCCGCCGAGTCGGAGATCAGTCTGCGACGACCTAACGGCCTTCAGGCATCACAAGTCTCGGATACTGGAACCCGTCAACTTTGGTTCAATGGCAAGCAGCTCATTTTGCTCGATCCAGTACGAAATACCTTTGCAGTCGAACCCGTCTCAGGCAACACCGACCAGGCGCTGGATCACATGATCAACCAGTTGCATTTCACGCCGCCCCTGTCCGATTTTCTTTACGAAGATCCCGCAAAGGCCCTGGGTAAAAATGCCGTGCATGGCTTTGTAGTGGGCAGCAGCGAGGTCAACGGTGTTCCCTGCCAGCATCTGGCATTTGTCGACAAACTCATCGATTGGCAGCTCTGGATCGAGACTGGCAAGATACCCCTGCCGCGCAAATTGATCATCACCTATAAAACCCTGCCAAGCTCCCCGCAGTTCGTTGCGACGCTATCCAACTGGGATTTTTCCACCCGACTCCCAGACTCCCTGTTTCAGGCCAACATCCCGGCTAATGCGATCAAACTTCCCTTCATGAAAGAAGGTCAGGCCAAAACGCCTTCAGTCGCCTCAGTCCAGAAAAAATAGCGTCAGCCAAGGGACCGAACCATGAACACAAACCCAAGAATCAAATCCATCCGTCTATTGATTACCCTCGCCGGAGCGGGCCTGCTATTGATGCATGGCCCTGCGGAGTCTCGCGGGGGCTTTGGTGGATTTGGCGGGGGCTTCGGCGGAGCCCGCCTTGGCGGCGGTGGCTTTGGCGACCGGGCCGGGGGAGGTGCTTTTGGGGGTGGCGGCTTTGGCGGTGGCGACGCCCAACGATTCGGTGGGGGTGGTGTCGGGGAAGGCCATTTTGGCGGCGGCGGATTGGGCAGCGTCAAGGGATCGGGGGCAGACTCCGGGGTTAGCCGGGACTGGTCTGACCACAGCGCGGATGCTCGCCAGGATTCAGGTGCTCGACCCAATGCAGCCGGCACCGATCGCGAGCAGATGCAGCAGAATCGCGACAAGGAATTGAATCATCTGCAGGACCAGAACGAAGTCTACAACCACTACAACAATGATTACGGCGGTTACTACGGGGGCAGCATGTACTACGGCGGCTCCTGGGGCGGTTTCTACTCGGGCATGATGATGGGCGAGATGACCGGGATGATGATGGGTGCCTCCATGGCGACACTGCCTCGTCAGTACACCACCGTCATGGTGGAAGGGACGCCTTACTACTATGCCAATGGGGCTTACCTCACCCAAACCCAGGGAACCACTGGTTATACGCTGGTACCCCCGCCACCCGGGGCCGTGGTCACTTCTCTGCCCAGCAATTGCTCTCCGGTCTACCTCGGCCCGCAGACTTTCAATGATTGCGGCGGCGCTTTCTATCAGAACGTCGATGGCGGCTACAAGGTGGTTCGCCCGCCCAGCGGCATTCAGATCAACAGCATTCCAAGCGGCGCCGTCGCCAAGCAGGTCAACAATACGCCATATTTCGAATACGGCGGTGTCTGGTATCAGCCATTTTATGGGGGCAGCGACGTTATCTACCGTGTGGTTGCCAATCCGGACGATTGCGAAGGCTGCGGTATCTGAGCCTTTTTCACAGGCGGGCGGCCCGTTAGTTGATACCTAGAATTCTCGCGCGTAGCCCAACGCTAACGAAGCATCGCCGACCCTCAATGTCAGGTGTTGCCGGAATGGGATAGCGGACGGCAAGGCGGCGTAGGCGAGAACCAAGCTTTGCGCGTGAGGCAGGGAACGCGGCGTGAAGTAGACGCAGTACCCGGGCCCTGCCTCTTGACGCCCACTCAGCATGGCCATACCCGAAGGCGCGTTATGAACAAGGTAGATCTGGCGAAAGGCGCTCTCGATGACTTCGGCCTCACCGCCGTCGTATTCGTCGACCGATAAGTCGATGCGGTACCAGACATCGGTGGATGTCACGTCCGGATCTGAAATTGGCATCGAAAACCTCTCTGGAGAACCTGGAAAAACCATCCGTTTGTGCCTTTCAGCTTCGCTTAGGAGACCCTTCGACAGGCCCGTAGGAACGGATGAATCACTGTTATGCTTGGGATACCGGCCGCGCTGAGTTTGTCGAAGCGCAGTTTGTCGAGACTCCCTCTGGCAGATGGTCAATCCAGTGTATCGAATGCCCCGCTGTCGAGATAGTCATCCCGATTTAGACGGCCAGTTTGCCGACTTGCTATGCTTTGCCCCAATCATGGCAGGTCATGCCCTTGCCGCCATGGGCCTGGAATACAGATTCCGCCCCACTCAAATCCACCCAACGAAAGGATGACCCATGTTCGAACCTTCCACCCTCAATGATTTGGCCAAACGTCTAGCCGGGGCCGTCCCTGGGGATCTTCATTTGCTTAAGGGCGACGTGGAAAAGACCTTTCAGGCCATTATTCAAGCTTCCTTCAGCCGGATGAATCTGGTCAGCCGTGAAGAATTCGACGTTCAGCGCAGCGTATTGGCAAGAACCCGAGAACAATTGGAGATACTGGAAGCGCGCGTCACCGAACTGGAGCAGCAGATTCTGAAACGCTGAACGCCGCCAATTCGACGCATGTCGCTCGCCATCGTTTACACGCGGGGCCGACAAGGAATTGCCGCTCCGCTGGTTACAGTCGAGGTGCATATCTCCAATGGCCTCCCTGCCCTTAATATCGTCGGATTGCCTGAAGCTGCCGTCAAGGAGAGCAAGGACCGGGTTCGCGGGGCATTACTCAACTGCAACTTTGAATTCCCTATGCAGCGGGTCACCGTCAACATGGCCCCCGCCGATATACCCAAGGAAGGTGGCCGTTTCGACCTGCCCATCGCACTGGGCATTCTTGCAGCCTCCGGCCAGTTGCCCCATCGGGCCTTGCAGGACATGGAGTTTCTCGGTGAGCTGTCGCTCGGCGGAGAGTTGCGCCCGGTAGCCGGGGTGCTGCCTGCAGCACTCCAAGCCCGCGACGCCGGGCGAGCACTGGTTATCCCCATAGGGAATACCGACGAAGCCGCGCTGGTGGAGGCGGCCACTGTCTTGCCAGCCAATCACCTGCTGGAAGTTTGCGCACACATCGGCGGTCAGCGGCCGATCATGCCCGCCGTCTTCCAGCCGCCCGCTGCCCGCGAAGACGACCACCCCGACTTCAGCGAGGTGCATGGCCATTTTCAGGTGAAGCGGGCGCTGGAAATCGCCGCCGCCGGCCGGCACAATCTTCTGATGATGGGACCGCCTGGCACCGGCAAGTCCATGCTCGCCTCGCGCCTGCCCGGCATCCTTCCTCCCCTATCGGATGACGAAGCGCTGGAAAGTGCGGCCATCGCCTCGGTCAGCGACACACCATTCAACCCGCAACGCTGGCGACAACCGCCGTTTCGTTCACCTCACCACACGGCCTCCGCACCGGCTCTGGTTGGTGGCGGCGGCAACCCGAAACCCGGCGAGGTATCGCTGGCCACCCATGGCGTACTATTTCTTGACGAGTTACCGGAATTTGACCGCAAGGTGCTGGAAGTGCTGCGGGAACCTCTGGAGACCGGCACAATCACCATTTCCCGGGCAGCACGACAGGTTGATTTTCCCGCCCGCTTCCAGCTGATCGCCGCCATGAACCCCTGCCCTTGCGGCTATCTAGGTGATGCCACGGGCCGCTGCCGTTGCACACCCGATCAGGTTCTGCGCTATCGCGGCCGCATCTCAGGACCTCTTGTGGACCGCATCGACATGCATATCGAAGTCCCGCGTGTCCCACAGGAGATGTTGCGCAAAGGCAGCCCGGGGGGCGAGGAAAGCAGTGCCGTCATCCGCGTCCGGGTGATGGCGGCCCGCCAGCGCGCCTTGCAGCGGGCAGGCCGACCCAACGCACTGCTCACCCCAACACTGATCAAGCGCGACTGTGCCCTGAGCGAGGATGGCGATAAACTTCTGGAGCAGGCGATCGACAAGCTTGGCCTGTCTCACCGTGCCTATCACCGCATTCTAAAGCTCGGCCGCACCATCGCCGATCTGGAAGGGGTTGAAGACATCGGGATTCCGCACCTTAGTGAGGCCATCGGCTACCGGCGACTGGACCGCTCGGCACCCAATTCCAGAATCTGATCCCTACCGTGCCCCAGCTCAACCCCCAACAACACGCCGCCGTGATCGAACTGGAAAAACCCCTGCTGGTGCTGGCCGGTGCCGGTAGCGGCAAGACACGAGTCATCACCGAAAAGATCGCGTACCTGATCCGCCATGGGATGGCGGCCCGCAATATCGCCGCCGTCACCTTCACCAACAAGGCGGCACGAGAGATGAAAAGCCGTGTGGGCAAACTGATCGATGACAAGGGGCTGCGCGGGCTGACAGTCTCAACCTTTCACGCACTCGGGCTCGACATCATTCGGCGAGAGCACAGCGCCCTGGGCTTCAAGAAGGCCATTTCCATCTTCGACGAGCATGACCGCTTGGTGCTGATAAAGGAACTCATAAAGCATGGTCGCCCGGAATGGGATATCGATCACGCCGAACGTTACAGCGCGCAAATCAGCCGCTGGAAAAACCGGTTCCTGCTCCCTGAGCAGACCGTCGCCATTGGGACGGACTTCGTGCCCGGGGCATTGGATATCTACGATCTGTATCTCAAGCAGATGAAATCCTACAACGCCGTGGATTTCGATGACCTCATCCTGCAACCAGTTCTGCTTTTCCAGGCGCACCCAGAGATCCTGGAAAAATGGCGCAACAAACTGCGCTACCTGCTCGTAGACGAATATCAGGACACCAACCTGACCCAATACCAGATGATCAAGTTGCTGGCCGGCCAGCTAGGCCACTTCACAGTGGTAGGCGACGACGACCAGTCGATCTATTCCTGGCGCGGTGCTCAGCCGGAAAATCTGGCCCAGTTGCAACGTGACTTCCCACGACTGGAAGTCATAAAACTGGAACAGAATTACCGTTCAACGCGCCGCATTCTTGGTGTCGCCAACGCACTGATCGCCAACAACCCGCACATCTTCGAAAAACGCCTATGGAGCTCGCTAGCTCCCGGAGACCCCTTGCGCGTGCTGCATCACAAGGATGAACTGATTGAATCACGACAGATTTCGTCCGATCTGATTCATCACAAATTTCGTCATGCTACCCGGTTCCAGGATTACGCCATCCTTTATCGAAGCAACCATCAGGCCCGCATCTTTGAAACGGCACTCAGGGAATCGAGCATCCCCTACTTCATCAGTGGCGGACAGTCCTTCTTTGGATACACCGAGGTCAAAGATATCCTCGCCTACCTGCGCCTGCTGGTGAACCCCGACGATGATGCCGCCTTCCTGCGCATCGTTAACGTTCCGCGCCGGGAAATCGGACCGAACACGCTCGAGAAGCTTGGTGCCTATGCCAACCGCCGGCACATCAGCCTGTTCGCCGCCTGCTACGAGATGGGTCTCGCGACAGAGCTGGCCGATAATGCGCGCCAGCGGCTCCAGCACTTCTGTGACCGGATCAACGACGTGGCTGATCGTGCTCAGCGGGGTGATACGTTCGCCGTGATCGACGAATTCATCGTGGCCATCGACTACGACGGCTGGCTCAAAGAAACCATCCCCAGCGAGGAAGCCGCCAATCGCAAGATGGGGCAAGTTCGCGAGTTACTGGACTGGCTGAAACGCATCGCCCATGAAGAAGAAACCGAGGAAAAAAGCCTTGCCGAGGTCGTGGCCAAGATCATGCTGCTGGATGTTCTCGACCGCAGCCAGGAAGAACAGGCCGGCGACCGCGTTAACCTGATGACGCTGCATGCCGCGAAGGGGCTGGAGTTTCCTTATGTCTATTTGGTCGGCATGGAAGAGAACCTGTTGCCGCACGAGGCAAGCATCGAGGAAGACAGCATCGAAGAGGAAAGACGGTTAGCCTATGTGGGCATCACCCGCGCCCAGCAACATCTCACGCTCAGTTACTGCACGCACCGCAAGCGCCGGGGCGAATTGGTCAGTCGGCAGCCCAGTCGTTTCCTTGACGAATTGCCGGAAGCCGACCTTGAATGGCCAGCACGCAAAGCGCTGGACCCGGAAACCAAAAAGGAGCGGGGCCAGGCATCACTCGCCCAACTGCGTAACCTGTTAAATACCCCCTGATTCCGCTATACTCAGACATCACGCGCCCGTAGCTCAGTTGGATAGAGTGTCGCCCTCCGAAGGCGAAGGTCGTACGTTCGAATCGTATCGGGCGCGCCAATTCTTCAAACATTTACGCAGAATTTGCACTTTCCAGACCCCTGGCTCTGTGAATTTTTTGTGTATTCGTCCAAGTATTTTCCGGAATGTTCGGTCAAGCAGCATTGTCGGAAGCAGCAACATCCCAGCCTACAGCAGTCTGAACCTTTTGAGTTCTCATGCCAACCTTTTGTCAACGAAGCCAAGGGCGCCTGAAAGCTGAGCTGCTCTCATGATTGTCCTAACCCAACACGCTACTCTCGGCAGCTCATGCACTTGATTTTATAGCCGGCCGAACTTAACAGTACAGTCTTAGTCTATCCACTTGGGTGCACCAAACCACCCCATTAGAAATCGTTAATATTAATATCGCAGTTTTTTCACCCAAGTGTGGGAGGTTAACATGTATAAAGGAATTGGAAGATTACTATTTAGCGCCAGTGTGGCACTCGCATCGAGCCAAGCATTTGCATCTGACAGCGTCGTGCTCAAGCCGGAAGATTACGTAGGTATCAGTTTCTGGCTGATATCTATGGCCCTTATCGCGGCGACCGCATTTTTCTTTCTAGAAATGCAGCGGGTTGAGGGAAAATGGAAAACATCCTTGGTAGTTTCAGGTCTGGTAACGATGGTGGCCGCCGTACATTACTTTTACATGCGAGAGGTCTGGGTTCATACCGGGGATACGCCAACTGTATACCGTTACATTGACTGGCTGATAACTGTACCATTGTTAATGGTCGAGTTTTATCTTATCCTCGCCGCCATTACCAAGGTACCGGCTGGGGTGTTTTGGAGACTAATGGTTGGTACCTTGGTTATGCTTGTCGGTGGCTATCTGGGAGAAGCAGGCCTTATCGGCCATGGCATAGGGTTTTTCATAGGCATGGTTGGCTGGCTATATATACTATATGAAGTTTTCTATGGCGAAGCGGGCAAAATCAGCGCAGCTCATGCGCCAGAATCGGTGCAAAGAGCCTACAAACTGATGCGGCTGATCGTAACCTTTGGATGGTCTATCTATCCCATAGGCTACTTTATTGGTTACCTAATGGGTGCGCCTTCCGCTTCAAGCATGGCTGGACTTAATGTGGCCTACAACCTTGCCGACGTTGTAAACAAAATTGCTTTTGGCGTTATCATTTGGACCGCGGCGTCAGCGGAGTCCTATAAGAAAAATTAACTACATACCCGACGGTTTGGGGTGATTTCATCACCCCTTTCCAAGGCAGAAGGTGGCATATGAACACTCTAACAAGAATAAAAGTTCCTGCTATTGAAATAGAAATCAAGGCTGTGCTGGATGAAATATCGCAGGCGATGGAACGCGCCGTGGGTTATGACAAAGATACCCAAAAGATCACCTCAAGCATAATTTGTCAGGCTTGCCTAAAACACCTAAGGGGCGGCGGAAGCCGTAGCCGATGCCTTATTACATTCGAGGTCGGATCGGCCCTCGGACTCAACTTCTATCAGGCCATCACACTGGGTGCGGCAATAGAATTGTTGCACAATGCTTCACTGGTTCATGATGACATCAACGACAGAGCTAACCTGCGACGGGGCAGACCGAACGTTCGAGCGGTTTACGGCGATGACATCGCCATTCTAGCTGGGGATCTCATGATTTCTGGGGCTTATGGGCTGCTAGCAGATTACAACTGCCAAGAGACTATTGGCCCAATAATCCGGCATTTCCATGCAACAGTGAGACAAGTCATCGATGGACAATGTAAAGACCTTGAGAGCACAAAGAAATTACCTACCGTCCAAGACTACCAGTCCATTGCGATCGCTAAATCTGGCGGCCTGATCCGCCTGGCGCTGCAACTTCCCTTCATTGCCAGCCAGCAGGCTTCTTCTATTATTGAAGCCGCAGGAGAAGCGGCTGACTGCTTTGCGGTAAGCTATCAAATCATTGATGACCTCAGGGATGTTGATGAGGATTTGGCAAGTGCTGAACGGCCGCAATGTCTTAATATTTTTCATATACTCGCTACCGATATGCCTGCACGAGCTGCTTACGTGACAGCAAAAGAGCTAGCAATTGGCCTTATTGAACGTACAGAGCTCATTTGTGACACCCTGCCCTACGGCTCGGGCGAACCACTCACAAGACACAGCAAAGCCCTGAGGAACCTCCTAGACTCAAAACCTGGCCTATGACACGTAAGGCAATCGTAGTGGGCGGTGGTTTTGGCGGCATGGCTGCCGCCATCCGTGCTCATTATCGAGGGTATCAGGTTGAACTGATTGACCGAGGCCAGCACCTAGGCGGCAAAGCCGCTACATACGAGCATGAAGGATTCAGGCATGACGGCGGTCCGACAGTCATTACAGCACCCTTCCTCCTTGAGGAGCTTTTTTCCCTACTGGGCGAACGGTTAGAAGACCATGTAAGCTTAGTACCCTTAAATCCTTGGTACCGATATGTATTTGAGGATGGATCAGTTTTTAATTACGGTGGAACAGTCGAGGAAACCCTTGCCGAGATAAGTAAGTTTGATGCGCGTGATGTAGATGGCTACCTTAAACTGCTGAGCAAATCGCAGGACATCTTCGATATTGGCTTTGCTCAATTGGCTGATAAACCTTTTCATCAGCTCAGAGCGATGATCAGGCAGCTTCCACAGCTGATGAGACTGCGAGGGGATAGATCGGTCTGGCAACTGGTTTCCCGACATATTAGAGACGATCACCTCCGAAGAGCTTTCTCGATTCAACCCCTGCTTGTAGGCGGCAATCCATTCGACACCACCTGCATATACAGCCTCATCCATTACCTTGAAAGAAAATGGGGTATATTCTTTCCTATGGGTGGAACCGGTGCCATTGTGCAGGCACTAGACCGGCTGATGCGTAAGCACGGGATAGTACTTCGTCTTGAACAAGATGTGGAACGTATTCTTATAGATTCAGGGGTTGCCCGTGGCGTTGTTTTGAAAGGGGGAGAAACTATTGCTTCCGACATTGTAGTGGCGAATACAGATGCTCCTTATCTCTATTCACATATGGTTAGAAAAGACCAGTCTTCTTGGTCAGCTCGGCTAAAAGTACGTTCGGCCAAGTACTCGATGGGCCTATTCGTTCTATATTTCGGAACAACCAAGAAATACGATGAGCTTGCGCACCATACGATCTGGATGGGCCATCGTTATCAGTCCCTGCTGGATGATATTTTTAATAAAAAAATCCTAACAGACGATTTTTCACTCTACATTCACCGACCGACCGCAACGGATCCAAGCTTTGCCCCCGAGGGTTGTGATAGCTTCTATGTTCTATGCCCAGTTCCTAACCTTGAATCATCAGTGGATTGGACGGTTGAAGGACCTTGTCTGCGCGATCGTATCGTCGAAGCGTTGGATCAGAGCATCATGCCGGGATTGAAGTCAGTCCTTACTGCTGACTTTTACAAAACACCCCAAGATTTTAAGTCCTCACACCTCTCCCTCCATGGCGCTGCCTTTTCAATTGCACCGCTTTTCACTCAATCGGCATGGTTTCGTTTCCATAACAAGGCAGAAGGAATCGGCAACCTTTATCTTGTCGGTGCTGGTTGTCACCCTGGTGCTGGTTTACCAGGCGTTCTTTGCTCTGCAAAGGTATTTGAAAACCTACTGGACGACGCAGTAGCGTGAGCCTCAAGCAACCGCCAAATGATTTAGCCCGAGAGTCACTCAGGGCGGGCAGTAGTTCATTCTTCTTTGCAAGCCTCCTCATGAGCCAGACCACAGCAAGACGCGCGGCACGCCTGTACCGTTTTTGTCGTCACGTTGATGATCTGGTTGACCTTGCAACTGATACTGGGAAAGCTCGAAAATCTGTCTCGGCGCTGATTCAATCCATCGAATCGGAGCTTGCCCTTGACCCGATTACAGGTGATGCGATCGAACTTTTCCAGGAATGTAAAATACCGCCATGGATACCAATCGAATTGCTTCGTGGGGTTGAATCGGATATTGACCTCGAGGCCATCAGGAATGAAGAGGAACTCCTGCGCTATTGCTTCAGGGTCGCAGGTACGGTCGGACTGATGATGTGTCACGTCATGAATGTCATGGACGAAACAGCCCGCCGGCATGCGGTCGATCTCGGAATCGCCATGCAGCTAACCAACATAATCCGGGACGTATCGGAAGATGCCCGGCTGGGGAGGCTTTATCTGCCGGACACTCGCTGCTCGGAAATAACAACCGCTAATATTCTCTTGGCGGATGATGACACAGCCAAGCAAATCGCCCCGATACTTACAAGACTTCATGCACTTTCCGAATCCTACTATGCTAGCGGCTTTAAGGGCCTGCCCTTCATCCCCTTGGGATCACGCTATGCGATTCTGGTTGCAGGCCACATCTATAGACAGATAGGGTTCATCATCAAGGCAAGGGGCTTTGATTATCGGGGACCACGGGCGGTTGTAAGCCTTCCTGCAAAGACATGCCATGCACTGGGCTTGATTTTAGTTTCCCACTTATCACCTCGCTTCTGGATAACGCCTGTCGGCCATGACCCCCGCCTTCACGCAGCCCTCGACATCTATCCGATTTCCCCGAACCGCTGAGTCGGATTTCGATCTGGTGATTCTGGGCGCTGGCTGCGCCGGACTCTCACTTGCGCTTCGTCTTGCAGACATAGAAAGCTATAAAGGCCGTGTGCTTCTGGTCGACAGGAGGAAAGCCTATGAGCAGGACCGGACCTGGTGCTTCTTTCAACCCTCTGACACCAATCTTGTCCCGCCGACGCTGGTTGACCAACAATGGTCAACCGGGACTGTGAGAGGGGGAGGCAAAATGCTCCATGTCCCGCTTGAATCCAAGCCTTATATGCGAGTGAATGCATTCGACTTTTATTGTCTTGCATTTGAACGATTAATGAAGGACGACCGGTTTTCGATCGCGCTGGGGCGCTTGATCACCGATGCCGATATCCGAAGAACCAAAGGCGACCGACTTTCTATTCATATTGATGGGCATGACCATTTATCAAGACAGATTATTGACAGCCGAAATGACAGCCTGGCCACTACCTGTAAGGCACAGCTTTGGCAGGTTTTCATGGGGATTGAGATCGAAGCCATTCAAGCTCGGTTTGATCCGCAAGCGGCCGTGCTCATGGACTTTGTTGAACTACCCGAATACCCGGTCAGTTTTTTTTACGAGTTGCCAAAAACAACAACGCAGTCCCTTATAGAGTTCACCGTCTTTTCCAAAACCTGCATTGATCCGGAGCAATTACGTAGTCTGCTTTTTGAGGGGGTTAACAAACGGTTGAGCGGAGTGAGTTACCGTATCATACGGATCGAGAAGGGTATTATTCCGATGGGCGTCGAATCCAGACCATCAAAACCTTCCGCTTGGGTTCGATCAGGTCTTGGAGCCGGTGCTGCCCGGCCAAGTACCGGGTACGCATTTTTAAGGATTCAGCAGTGGGCCAGAGATTGTGCCCACTCAATCGCAACTGGTCAGACCACTATCGGTACACGCTCAGATCCTTGGATCACAAAGAGAATGGACCAGTTGTTCCTAAAGGTTTTGATACAAAGTCCGATTTCTGCATCATTGCTGTTCCTTGAGCTATTTGAAAAGGCACCAACACCCGCCCTACTGAGATTCTTGAATGACGAGGGATCCCTTGGCGACCACCTTAAGGTAATCCGCGCGATGCCCAGTCGGCCCTTCCTCGATGTATTCTTCAAATGCGCCTGAGCACTGCGGCATTTCGAAGCATATTCGGTCATGCACTGACTCTGGCTCTGCTCGGGGTCTATCAAGCGCTATTTTTTCATGTCAATACCACATCGATCGCCCTTATTTCATGCGTTATCCTGCTGGCTGGATTTCCACACGGAGCGGCTGATACACTGATTTTTCGGAGATTGTTCCCAGGAGCAGGTTGGGGTCGATGGGCTCTGTTCGTTATCACCTACCTCAGTCTTTCAGGTCTTGTGGCGTCAATGTGGGTGTTCAGTCCGTCTTTTTTTCTTGCTTATCTGCTCCTCATCTCTGCCGTGCATTTTGGCGAGGATCTTAGTCAATATGCTTCTCCATCCCTAGGTTTGATGTATGGGTTTTCGGTAGTTCTTGCGCCATCGTTGATGTGGGAGGCTCAGGTCCTTGAGTTGTTTAACTGTTTGGTTGGCCATCAGGCTGCAGTCGAATGGGCCCTGGTTACCCATCACGGATCAGGGACTGCCTTATTCACATTTACCCTGATGCTTGGGCTTCATTTCATTCGGGATCGCAACTGGATTCTTATCCAGCGAATACTATGGCCATTAGTTGCTCTCATCTTTCTGGAGCCTATGCTGGGCTTCACACTGTACTTTTGTTGTTGGCACAGTCGCATTCACTTATTGCGACTCTGCCGCTTGCACGTCCTCGACCGAAGCCTATTATCTTTGACCTTAATTGCAATGCCCATGGCGATAATTGTTGTTGCCATTGCCATCTGGGTCAAACAACTCGAGCAGTTGAGCGTAACCTACCTCGTTCAAGTCGTTTTCGTGAGCCTAGGAGCGCTCACACTGCCCCATATGCTTCTGGTTGCAAGCCTTCGCCGGCATTTCGCCCAAGCCTGAGGACCAATCCAAAGAAATGTGAACGCCCAAGACAAAGGTCGTAACCGAGGCATTCACTGTCGTAAGCTTTCACCAAGCTAAAATAACTGGTCTTCTCTCAATGTTCAGGCGTCTCTCCAGTGGTCTAGTTACATTCAAAGAGATCATGTTCCACCAAGATCTTCTTGAGACCCTATCTTGCTCGTCTATCGCGATCCCTCCTGGCTTTGAGCTGCGTGGGTCATAATCTGGGGTACGGATGGACCCCCAGAAAGATCAAACCTCCATTGTCTCTCGGGGGGATTTCCTTTTTTTGGTTAGTCGAGCCTTAACCATGTCCACCCGCTTCGATGTTGAGAGTTACGCTTTCGGATCATTGCTGATCACGACTTCCCCCCAGAAAAAGCACAGAAGTTTCAATCGCTCTGCGCATCTTATGCAACCGAAGTAGTAAAGCGGGAGTGGCCCTTGATGGATCAGGGAAAATCAGCCCAAGTGGCACGAAACCTGACTCACCAGCTGCCACAACAAGTGTCTGACGTTGAGCCGACGACAAAGAACCTTAAAGGCGATCTATCCACTCTTGCTTGAGCAGGGGATGGAACTGAGGGAACAACGCAGGATGCGTACAACGATAGCGACCCCATGGGCCACCAATCATCTTATGGATCGTACTGTTTGTCGGCGCCGTCCTCACGGTGCTCTTTACCTATTTCTTTCGCCTCGGCTTCACAGTGCAATTGGCCATGACTGGCATGGTTGCGCCCCTGATCGCACTCAATTTGTATTTGGTCATCCTCTTCGGAAACGGCATTCTTCCGTTTCGAGTGGAACCAGGTCTAGGCTGATGCCTTTCATTCAGGCTTGTTGAGGTCACGTTCTGATGGATTCCACGTTGTTGTTCACGTCAGCCTTGGGCCTCAAGGCGCCTTGGCAGGTGTCTGATATCCGCTTTGAGCCCGAGCAGGGGGCCATTCACTTTGATCTGACCTTTGAGGCGAAGCGGCTGGACTGTCCCGCCTGTACCCGTGCGGATCAACCGATCCATGATCGGGCGAAGAAGACTTGGCAACATCTGCATTTCTCTCAGTACCAGGCCTTTCTGCATGCTCCTGTGTCGCGGCTGAAGTATGGACATTGCGGCAAGGTTACTCAGGTGGACGTGCCTTGGGCGCGCCCGGGGAGTGGGTTTACCCTGCTGATGGATGCCCTGGTGCTGACCCTGGCGAAGAAACTGCCGGTGTCGGCCATTGCCCAGATGTTCGGGGTATCGGAGAACCGTATCTGGCGAGCGATCAATGTCCATGTGAAGGCTGCTCGCGCCAAGACGTCTTATGCTGACGTGCACGCTTTGGGCGTCGATGACAAGTACGTCGGTCGCCGTCTGGACTATTTGACGATCTTTCATGATCCGCTGGCCCGTCGAGTGATTGGGACGGTCGAAGGTCGGAAAGCGGATACCTTCGCTACCTTCAAGGACGACTTCATCCTCCATCAGGGGCTGACTGAAGCGATCGGCTTGATCACGATGGATATGTCCCGATCGTTCCAGGCCGCAGCACGGAACCCGTTTCGCAACGCCGAGCTGTGTTTTGATGCCTTTCATGTCGCCCAATTAGTCCATGACACGCTGGATCAAGTCCGCCGGAACGAGGTTAAGCAAGACGCCTCGCTCAAGGGCAGCCGCTGGGCGCTGCTCAAGTCCTCGAGGGATGGGTCCTTTCAGCCGATCACCGACATGCACTGGCTCCAACGCTCAGGGCTGAAGACCGCCCGGGCCTGGCGCATGAAAGAGCGCTACCAGGAGATTCATCAGCGCTGTCGAGCTGGCGAAGATGCCGAGCCCTTGCTTCGTTCCTGGATCGCCTGGGCCCGGCGCAGTCGCTAGGAACCCTTCAACCGCTTGGGCAAAACCCTGAAGGCCCATCTCCCCGGCATTCTTGCCGCCGATCGTTTCGGTGCCAGCAATGCCGTGGCCGAGAACATCAACAGCCAGCTTCAGGCCGCCATCGTCAGAGCCTGAGGCTTTCAGTCCCTCAGAAGCCTCACCAACATCATCTTTCTGACCACAGGAAAGCTGCAAAACCTGCCGGCCAATCCTTTCGCTCACGCCATCACCTCATGAAGCTTTCCACTCGAAACTGAAGAGTAAGCACCCAACCGTCCCACCTGTGACTTCGTAGTCGGCCCTGCAAAATTCAACTACCTGCATACGCTGACCGAAATCCAATCATCGGTCGCCCGCAGGCGTGCCCACCTTCGTTTTTCAACGCCCGCAGCAACTGGCCG
>JBILGM010000052.1:0-19298 GCA_044351045.1 Methylococcaceae bacterium
ACGATCTGACTATCCGTGAATCTCGACTTCCTCATTCCAAACCTCCAAATGCTCAGAGGTCTCTATTTTCAACTTGTAGCCGTTTTAGGGAAGTCTACGCAAGGAGTTCATGCCTGCCTGCCAACTTAGGGTAAGTGAACAGGGGCTGGATTTGCGACTGTCGGCGCTGGCGTAGTCAGTCGACAAGCTTGTTTTGCCCTATAGTTTAGCTGATCACGCTCCACACCCCTTGCAGCTAAGACAAAGACTCCCTTTCGATTGGGTGCCATGGCGGCCATGATCCCGTATTCCGGAATGCCGGCTATTCCTTCAGGGATCATCCCACTGGCCACATCAAACGGATTTGCACCAGTGAAGGGGCCTTTCCCGGAAGTATTGAGAATGTACCGGGCATAGAACAGGCGATTCCTAATGATGATGTGTTGGGTGACGGACGGATTCTGCTCCAGGGTATCTATGGCTTGCCGGTAGTCTGGAAAGAGTCGCCCGATATGAATATGAAGTTGATGTTGACCACGGGTAATTGCCGACTGAATGATGAAGCCCACTTGCTTGACGGGAAATGAAGGCTTCACAAGATGCTGAGAGGCTCGCCATGCCTGGTTCCAGTAGGGGTAATCCGTTCGCGTGTGGATATCCTCTACACCAATTGATGGGTTGAGTGCCCACACCAGAAAACGGCAATTTTCTCCCTCAGCTTTCGGATATCGGATGGGATCCCGATAACGAATGTCATATTGCAACCCAAACTGGTTTTTGAAGGTTCGGTAAAAGTTGAAGATTCCCTGATGGTCCTGACACTGTCTACCTTGGCAGCCAGCCGAATGGATGAACCCGTAAACCCCACACGCGGCAAAGTTGGCATTGAGGGGATCATCACAGCTGTTACAAGGGGAGGGCACCGAAGTCGGGAGGCCATCGGCCGGAACGAAGCGGTAGTGATCCGGGTCAGGCTGTCCGGTCAGGGTATTTGGATTTGGGCAGAGTTCAGTGGCTGCATCCACGGCAGGAGTCATCACTGCCAGTGTTATGAAAAGGAGAGCCAGACGCATGTGAAGACCTCAGGTGTGACGACTTTACCTGATTGGATTCTACAAGGCAGATGGCAATTGGGTGACCTGCATACAAAAAATCCCCCACGCAATCCTGGGCATCAGACAAGCCAATCCTAATCCAATCAACAGGGGTAGGGTTTTTGCGGTCGGCGGTGGGGTGAGGTCAAAACAATGACTTATCGACTTATCCCCAGAATCTGTGGATAAACTTGTGGGCAGACTAGTGGAAACACACGCAATTGGGGGGCTTCATTGAATTGTTCGGAAATCCTGCTGTTATCCAAGTGACTGATATTTAATGAAGGGGTACCCGGCCAGACCAATATGACAAGAAATTCAGATGGATAGGCCGGGGTGTGCATAAATTCTCTTGGATGTCTTTCAAAAATCCGGAAAGTCAAGGGGCTAACCAGGTCAACTCAAGCGGCTTTCCGTTGAGCCGGTAAAGCAGCCGCCAGAGCTGCCCATTTGGCCTCTTCCAACGTTTTAAAGCCATTCGAGCTTTGGAAAAAGTGATCCTCGAAGTCATAAAGATCGAAGCCATACTCGGCTGAAGCGGCCCCTGACGCGCCAAGCACACACTTTTTTGCACTGAACTTCACCATGAAGCCACCGCTGAGCTGATAGCTTCTCAACAGGCTGATTTCTGTCTGGGTCGCTAAATCTTCAAACAATTTCATTCTCATTGCATCCTCCTTCTTTCATTGGCGCTGATGGGACCATTCCAGTCTCGGTTGGGTTCCAGAAAAATCAAGGAGGAAATGCTCGCTGTTTTGAGCGGCTGGCTGATATGACGACATCGGAAAACATCATGCTGATCACCTGCCGGATTTTGGGGCACTGAATGTTTCCCATACTTACCCGCCTCGGGGCCATGACAGTCCTGTTTTCCGGCTTGATCCCTGGCTAACAAAGGCGCTAGCCTGGGCCGGCATCGAGTCCACTGTTTCGTAACACGTGTCGCTCGATGGCTTGCCGCAGGGTTTTGCTGTCTCCGGCATTGGCCAGCGTGAACCAATGACTGGCGCGGGTGATCCCGGTATAGAGCAACTCGCGGGTCAGAACCGGATTGGGCCGATTCGGCAGCACCAGGGCGGTATGGGTGAACTCGGATCCCTGCGATTTGTGCACCGTCAAGGCAAAGACCGTTTCGACGCCATTCAGGCGGGTGGGGGTCACCCACTGAATGGGTGCCTTGCCGATATGGGCGGGAAAGGCGACGCGCAAGGTCGGCTCTTTGCGGTCCGGGTCCTGAACCGCCAGGGTCACCCCGATATCGCCATTCATCAGGCCTAATGCATAGTCGTTGCGGGTGACCAGGACCGGGCGACCCTCATACCAATCTCCCTGTTTGTCGATGTAATGGCGGCGGGCCAACAGAGCTTCGATGCGTTGATTCAGGCCCTCGACCCCCCAGGGACCTTTACGGACTGCGCATAGCAACTGAAACCGGGTATGCGCCCTGAGAACGCGCTCGGCCCAGGCATTCCATTCATCTGGTCGGGATGTCGGGCCTGGCCGATGTTCGGGCCGCAACAGGCTCAGGTAATGTCCGTAGCCGACGCGGGACGGGTCATTGGCCTCCGTGATGTCAGCGGCGACTCCACCCTCCAGGACCAGCGCCTCGAAGGCGGTATCTTGCTTCTCCCGGATGATCAGATGGCCCAGATCGCTGGGCCGCGCCTGAAGAATAGCCAGCGAAGTATCCGCCTGCCCGGCATTGACCGCGCGCGCCAGTTGACCGATACCGCTGCTGGCGGAGAACCGGTGGCTCTGTCGCAACATGGTCACCGCCTGATCGAGGGGTGTTCCTTCCGGATCGAGCATCTCATCCGGAATCGACAGGCTGGCGGTCTGCTCCAACCAGCGCCGGGTCACGGGCGTGTAATGACCTTGTTCTGCTCGGCGACACAGTTCGCCGAGCACGGCACCGGCTTCGACCGAGGCCAGCTGGTCCTTATCGCCCAGCAGAATCAGGCGTGCATCCGCCGGCAGGGCCCGCAACACCGCCGCCATCATCTCCAGATCGATCATCGACGCCTCATCGATCACCAGCACATCCAGCCCAAGGGGATTGCAGGCATCGTGCCGGAAATGTCGGGTATCGGGCCGACTGCCCAACAGACGATGCAGGGTAGTGACCGATCGCGGGATGGCGGCACGGACCGCCTCGGCATGGGCCAGACGCGACAGATCCAGCCCTTCTACCCGGCTGGCGATGGACTGACTCAGTCGCGCAGCCGCCTTGCCGGTAGGTGCCGCCAGTTTGATGCGCAAGGCGCGGGGTGCCTGGTTTGATGACAAGGCCAGACTCTGCAGCAGCGCCAGCACCTTCAGCACCGTGGTGGTCTTCCCGGTCCCGGGCCCTCCGGTCATGATGCTGAACAAGCTCCTCGCAGCCAGGGCGCAGGCCAGCTTTTGCCAGTCGAGCGGCAGTCCTTCAACGGCCGGGAAGAGCCCTTCGAGAGTGTGTCTGATGCCATCACTGTCGGGCGAAACCGTTCTACTCAAGCCATGCTGCAAGCGCTGCTGAATTTGGCCCAGGACCTCTTGTTCGCAGGCCCAGAAGCGCCGCAGATACAGGCGGTTGCCCACCGCAACCAGTGGGGCAGAGCCCTCGCCGGCGCTTGTCAGGGTGGGGTGATTGAGCGCTTCGCGCCACCTGTCCAGGGTCACCCTTGCAAACACCTTCTGCGGCAAAGGGGGCGGCATGAGGGATTCATTGGCGGCTGGATCCACCCCTTCCGGCGGCATTGATAAGGCCAGTGCCGGGTCCTTAAGCGTCGATGCCAGATCCAGGCAGACATGACCGCGTCCGAGCTGATGACTGGCGAGGGTCGCCGCCATGATCAGCCAGGGTGAGGCGTCGGGGGCTTCCGTCCAGAGAAAGCGGCCAAAGGCCCAATCCAGTGGTCGCAGCCAGCCGGCTTCGGTCCAGGCTGCCAGGGTATCCCGGATCTCCCGGAGTTCCGCGTGGCTTGCATCATGGGGGGCATTGAACATCATGCTGCCCTCGCCAGGTCGGGGGATAGCAACAGATCCAGCGCTTCGATCAGCTGGGCTGGCGGGCACTCGACATGCAGGCCCTGACTCGGTGCTTTCAGGCCGCGCAGAAACACGTAAACCGCTCCACCGATATGGTCCTCATAACGGTAGTCCGGCAACCGTGATCGCAGATGCCGGTGCAACGCCAACAGATAGAGCACATATTGCAGTTCGTAACGCTCGTGGAGAATCTTGGTCCGCATTGCCTTTGGTGTATAGGCCGCATCATCGGGGCCCAACACATTTGATTTGTAGTCCAGCACGTAATACCGTCCCTCATGCTCGAACACCAGGTCCATGAAGCCCTTCAGCAGCCCATTGATGTGATCAGGTGCCAGGGTGGGTCGCGGTTCAGCCGAAAGCGTGTGCCGGGTGACTAGCTTGTCCAGCATGGTCGTTTCAACCGCGTTGGCAGCGAGCCAGAACTCCATTTCCGGTACTGCCCGACTCAGGCCTGCCAGCGTGATTTGCGTTTGCAGTATGCCGTTCAGCGCAGACAGCTTCAGGGGTGTCGTCAACCAATCCATCACCCACTCCGTCAGCGGTTCGATGAAGTGTTGCCAGCCCCGTAACTGGCAGCGTTGATCAATTTCCTTGCGCAAGCTGTCCTGGTTTTGCTGCGTGGTTGCAAACCCCTGTTGCGCCGCCCACTCAAAAAGACCATGGAGAAAGGTGCCGGCATCGGCCCCCTTGGGAAAATTGTGCGGAAATGCGATGGATTTGTTGGCGCCATCGGTGGATGCCGCTTGCTCGTTGGCATCTGACTCAGCTTCGCTCAGCGCCTCCTGAAAGGTGTCTTCCGTAGCCGTTTCCGCTGTGCTGCTCGCCGCGCCACGAGCCGTCTTGATACCCGAATAGCTGGCGATGAACCAGCGTTCCTGCGGCGCGCTGTCGTATTGCCGGGCGCTACCGAGTTGAGCGGCTGTCTCACGCTCAAACACGGCATCGGTCGCCTCTGGGGCCGGCTCTACCCGAATGCTGTCGCAACCATTGGCTAATGGACTCAGGGCCAATGCGAGCGCTGTGGGTTCAATGGGCTTGCCCTGTGTGATCAGATAACCGAGGGCGGACTTGTGCAGATCAGTCAGCGGTGCCGCCCCAATCCAGGTTGCGTAGCGGGCCCGGGTCAGCGCCACATAAAGCTTACGGATATCCTCCCCGAGGCGTTCCTGGTCCGCTTTCTCCACATCTTCCGGTGTCGATTCAAGGGCTAGAACCAGCTGTCCAGCAGACTCATGCCATTTCAGCGGCAGATCCGTGGGTTTCGTTTGGCGGAAATTCGCCGCATAGGGAATAAACACCAACGGGTATTCCAGACCCTTGGATTTGTGGACTGTGATGACCTTGACCCGATCGGCGTCGCTTTCCAGCCGAATTTGGGGAGCATCCTGGTTATCCGGGCTGGAGGACGCCTGGATTTGTTCGGCCAAAAACCGGATCAGGGCCTGCTCACCCTCCAGCTCTTGACTGGTCTGCTGCAACAGTTCGGCCAGATGCAGCACGTCGGTCAGAATGCGTTCGCCATTCAGGGGATTGGGCTCTGCATGCGGACCCAGCAGACGTGCAGGCAGGCTGAAGTCTGCGATCAACAGGCGAATCATGGCCAGTACTCCTCGCCGTAACCAGCAGTCCTGATAGCCTCGAAAGCGCTGGACCCAGCCTTCCACGAATAACTCATCATGATTGAAGCGATCCAGCTCGCTCCATTGCTGCCCCAGCGTTGCCGTAGCCATGGCGGTCCGCAGCCGGCGAAGATCGGTGGGTTCACTGCAGGCGGATAACCACAACAGGACATCACCCGCGGTTTCGCTCTGATAGACGCTATCGCGGTCGGAGAGATACACGCTCCGCACCCCGCGCTGACGCAGCGCCTGACGGATGTGGGCGGCCTCCTTCCGTGAATTCACCAGAATAGCGATGTCCGCCGGTTGAACGGACCTGAAACCAGCGGGACCCTTGAAACCCGCCTGTCGGCTTTGACCCAGCGTGAGCAAATGCGTGATCTCGCTGGCGCAGGCCGCAGCCATGTCTGAGTAGTATGCCTCCTTGCTGAGCGGTTTGCCCTCTTCTCTGGCCTCCAGCCACCAAACGGTCATGGCGGGCGCAGACTTGTCCTCAATAGACCAGGCATCCTGGCGGCCCTCCGCTTCGGCAGGGATAAAGGGCAGGGGGTTCTCGCCCCCTTGCTTGCGAAACAGAAAGGCACCCGGACCGGCATGATGGTCTTCGGCCAGTCTGAACCAGGCATTGCTGGCATCGATCATGGCCTGGGTGGATCGATAATTCACCTTGAGCGTGTGATGGCGGCCCGTGGTGGCAAAGCGTGCTTTCAGATAGGTGAAGATGTTCGCGCCACGAAAGGCGTAGATGGCCTGCTTGGGGTCGCCGATCAGCACCAGTGTTGTGTGCTGATATGGATTTTCAACCGAGTAGACCCGGTCAAAAATTTCGTACTGGACCGGATCGGTATCCTGGAATTCGTCGATCAGAGCGGCCGGGAATTGATGGCGAATCAGGCTTGCCAGCCGTTCGGCATTGGGCCCCTTCAGCGCATCGCGCAGACGATTCAAAAGGTCATTGAAGCCCATTTGCGCGCGCCGGGATTGCTCCTGCTGAAAGCGTTCCCCGACCCACCAGGCGGCATGGCGGAGAATGTCGAAACGGGCATTCGGGAGTGAGTCCAGGGCAAGGGGGAGTGCGGCGATGGCATCAAAAGCTGGATGTTGGGGAGGCTCCCCAACCGTCCAGACTTGCGCCATGCCCTCCGGCGTCAAACGGGTCCACCCCGTGTTGAGATCTGGAACGGGACGAACCATATCCTCAGTGGTTGCCCAGGCCAGGAGAGAGTCGAGCCAAGGTTGATAAAAGCGTGGCTGGATACTCCTGCGATTGACGTGATTATCGTCATAGGCTTGTTGCAAAAGGGCTTTCAGTTCGCCTGCCCATGTCGTCCACTTCGCTTTCAACGCCTGAAGCAGCCGGTTCTTGCGGGAATGACAGTCATGTAGCTGTTCACTGGGAACAGCACATGCCTGAAATTGCTCTGGGTACGGGGTCAGATGCTTGAGGGCTTTCTCCAGTGTTTCGGGTCCGGCCCACCACTGGGCAACCTCACGGGCTTGGGTTTCATCCAGCGGTGCCAGGAAGGTACGCCAATAGTCCCGCACCACTTCGGCGTAAAGCTCGCTCTGATCGGTTTCCAGCTGCTGGGTAAACAGGCTATCGCTGTCGAAGGCGTGTTCGCGCAGCATGCGATAACACCAGGCATGGATGGTCGACACCGCCGCCTCGTCCATCCATTCGGCGGCCAGTTGCAGTTTGCGTGCACATAGGGTCCATTGCTCCGGTGGATACTCGGCCCGGAGGTCATAGAGCAGATCCTTGCCCTTGGGCGAAGGCGGCAACTGATCCGCGGGTTGCCGGAAATAGTCGGCCGCCTCCGTGAGCCGCTTGCGGATGCGATCTCGCAGTTCCTGGGTAGCCGCTTCGGTAAAGGTCATGACCAAGATCTCAGGCGGTGTCAGTCCCTGAGCATGCGGCCCGCTGCGGCCATGCCCCAGCACCAGCCGCACATAAAGCAGTGCGATGGTGAAAGTCTTGCCGGTGCCGGCACTGGCTTCGATCAGATGGCTGCCTTCAAGAGGGAAACCCAACACATCCGGTTGGACGGCTGGCACAACGGTGTCGATCGCTGGGTTCATGCTTCACCCTCTGTTGAGGCGGAATTTCTCCTGTTTGCCCTGTTCACCGGCATCGCATTGAGCAGGGGCTCCACGAGTTGCCGGGCCAGGGTTTCAAACTCACCTGAGGCAATGAGTGCCGCATAGTCAGGGTAGGCACGACGCAAGCTCGCATCCTGCTGCACTTCTCCTGTGAGGTTGTCGGTCCCTTCGAAGGTGGTTTGGGCTTTGGCCGGGGTCTTTAGCCAGGTGGTAGCGGTTTCCATGGCAAAGGGCAGGGGACGGGTCATTCCCGTGGACCAGGCTTGGATCTGATGGCTCAGTAATGCCTGGGCCATGGTGGGTTCGAGCGGTTTCAGTGTTGTCCCCCCTTTTTTGCTCAGGATGATGGTCGTGATCGGCCCGCCCGCGAGGTGGTGAGCCAGATGCCGAACCCAATGCTGGAGAGCCGTCTTCGGACGATACTGTTTATGGGTGTCCAGCAAATTGGTGCTGTCCAGGACGATACGGCCCCGTTCACCGGCCGCGTTATGGCGGATGCCGCCCAAGCGATCAGCGACGATGACGGCGCCCTCATCGGTCATCAGCTCGAAGGTAAAGTCCTCCTCCTCATCACTGGCATGGGGCCAGTCAGACAGGGCTTTTCGATACTCATCGAACAATGCCGTCATCGGCTCAACCAGGGTGTCATACATGACTTCACGGAAACCCCCGTCGGCCAGCTCACCACGGCGGGCGATATGCTTCAGCTGCGCCGCCAGGACCGCGATGCGTTGGGCCTCGCTGTCTTCGACCGAACCGTCCGCCGCTTCCACCACCTCGCGCTGGACCTTGATCAGCTCATCCTGCAGTTTCCAGGCCTGTAGACCGTTCAAGGTAAACGGCTCGGTGTCCTGGGTAGCCGGATCTTCCTGCTCGAATACCACCTTAAGCCGTTCCCGGAAGAACACCTTGACCGGGTCTTTCAGGAAGCCGGCCAGATCGGCCAGCGTCAGAGGTTCCTCCCGGCTGAGCGGCGGCAATGCCGAGGGTGTTGCCTGCGAAGTATCGACAGCGCTCGCTTGCCACTCATGGGCATAACTGAAGAGTTTGCTGTGACCGGGATCGCTGGGGAAATAGTCCGGGTTGAAGGGCTGCAGGCGATGTACCGTGGTCAGCTGATCCAGCAACGGGACTTCAGTCGGGGCGCTAGCGGCCAGGCGCCACACTGACTGGATATGGTCGCGCAACTGACCGACCAAGACCGACGGCGGCCGTTCCGAGTTGTCGGTGATGCTGTGCCCCACCCAGGAAATATGCAGATGCTCCCGGGCCGAGAGCAACGCCTCAAGAAACAGGTAGCGATCATCTTCCCGCCGGGAGCGGTCACCCGGACGCGGGTCGCGGCCCATCAGGTCAAAATCATAGGGTGGATGGCTGCGTGGATAAGCGCCATCGTTCATACCCAGCAGGCAGACGCGACGGAAGGGAATGGCGCGCATCGGCATCAGTGTGGCGAAGGTGATGTCACCGCCAAAAAAGCGTTGCGTAAGCCCGCGGTTTTCGAGGAGCGAGAGCCAGTAAGGGCCGGCTACGCTCAACGGGAGCGGTTCAACCAGGCTGGCTTCCTCGCAGGCGTTTTGCCATTCCTGCAGGGCTTGCCGCAGCCGCGTCAGGGTAAAGGCATCCCGGCTGGCCTCGGTGCTGAAAAAGTCTGACAGGAGTTGGTTGAAACGCTGGCACCAGTCCGCCACGGTCGCGGGTTGCTGCAGCGTCTGCCAGGTGATTTCCAGCTGCTCAATGAAGAGAGTCAGCGGCCCTAGCAGTGCCGCTTCCAGGCCACCGATTTCGTCATAGGGTTCAATGCCTTGCCAGTCGGTCGCGGTATCGCCCAGCGCGTAACCCACCAGCATGCGGCGCAGACCAAACAGCCAGGAGTTTTGCGGCGGTCCGTTGCTGGCATCTTTCATCGGCAAGTCGAGACAGCGGCGATGCTCGGCATGCAGTCCCCAGCGGATATGCGCACCCTGGATCCAGCGATGCAGCGTGGGCATGTCGGTCTCTGCGATACCGAAGCGCTGGCGAATCGCCGGTACCTCCAGCCACCCCATCACCTCGCTGACACCCAAGCGGGAGTGCGGCAGATTGAGCAGCTGCTCGAGCCCCTTCAACAGCGGATCGATCTGGATTTGACCCTGATCGGCAATGGTGAAGGGCAGGTAGCGGGCGTCGTCCCGGCCCAGTCGGCCAAACACCGCCCGGATCGACGGTGCATAGACCTCGATATCCGGCACCATCACGATGACATCACGGGGCTTAAGGCTGGGGTCGGCGTCGAAAGCCGCCAATAGTTGGTCCTGCAGCACTTCCACTTCCCGCTGCGGGCCGTGGCAGATATGGAAATGCAGCGAGCCGTCCGTGGTCGGGTCAACCGGGGGCGCTTTATCTTTCGCTTCCCTCGGCGGCCGCAGATCACGAATATCGTCCTGCAACTGTTCCAGCAAAGTCCTGCGATCGTTTTCGACGAAGACGTCGACCGGCCGACCCAGGGCGGTGAAGTAGCCTTCATATTCAGCCAGCGAATCTGGCGAGTCATACTCGCTCAACAGGCGCACAAAGTCCCGACCCTGTTTACCCCAGGCTGCCAGCAACGGCTGGGCATGCTGATGCAGGTTTTCTTCGGGGATGGCCTTGGGCCAGCCTTGTCGGGCGGCGTGCCGGGAACGGTGCGGCCGCAGCAAATCCTGATCGGGGATGATGTCACCCCAGTAATGCTGGCAGGGATTGGGGACACAGACGATCACCTGGATCCACCGGCCCAGATGGGCCAATACCTCCAGCGACTGCTGCGGCAATGAGGAGATACCAAATACCATGACACGCTGGGGCAGACCGGCCGGTCTCTGGCCCTCCGGCCAATGGGCGGCCTTTTTCAGAAAGGCTTCATGCACGGCAGCCCGGCCCTTGTGGAATTCCAACTCCGGATCGGTCAGCGATTGGCTGACGTCGGCCAGCAGCGCGCGCCACAAGTCGGGTTGCCAAGCGTCTTCTGGCAGCAGGGGATGGCGGCTGCCCTGGCGTGTCGTCAGGATATCTTGCCCATCCTCCCAGCACCTCAGCCAGTCCGCCCGATAGACCTGATATTGATCCAGCAGGTCAGCGAGGCGCTCTGATAGCTGAAACCGTTTGCGCAAATCGGCATCGTTCTGCAGGAACCGACTCAGCGGTGCATAGGCCGGCCGGTTCATGAGCTCCGGCAACAGGCGCATCAGGCGCCAGATCAGACGGGATTTATCAAACGGCGAAACCTCCGGAACCTGCTCCCTGCCCAGCACAGCCCGGTAGACCTGCCAGAGAAACCGCGACGGCAGGTGAAAGTCCATGGCCGCGGCAATGCCACAGCCGCCGCCTGTCCCATCGGCCGAGGGATCGCTGGCCAGGGCCAGCTTCAGCCACTGGGCAATGCCGTTGCTCTGCACCAGGAAGACCTCATTTTCCAAGGGCGGCAGCGGGTCACGCTTCATCCACGACACCAGCAGATCCCGCAAGGACTCGGGATGATTGCCGTGGATCAGAATCAGGCGCGGTTGGGAGAGGTGCTCAGTCACGGCGTTTCATTGCAAAAAGAGGGCGGGTTCATTCCTAATTCTCCGGACGAAGCGCCGCTTTGATAGAGCCTGCTCTCATGCTGTTTCGGCGCGCCGCCTCCGACAATTTCACTCCGAGCCGCTATCAGGGTGGGTCTCCAACCAACGTAGTCCAAGCGCAGTCCGGCGATAACGCTGATGGCTGCTATTGGGCTTGTTGGGGAGGGTCATTTCCACCACACCCGCGTCCAGCGCAGGCTTCAGGAAGGTGCTGCGGAAATACTCCCGATGCGTCATTCCCAGGGCGTCAAGCAACTGCTGGCGTGACATCTCGCCGTCCAATGCGCCCAGCAAGCGTTGGACTCCCCCAGTGACTTGCGCGGTGACTTGCGCGGTGACTTGCGCGGTGAGTGTGCTTTCGCCTGCAGCAAGCGGATGGCAGGGCAGCCGGATCACAAACGAGAGTCGATCCTCATCTGATTCAAACAGGGGCGCGGGCGAGCCATTAGCGGCCATCACTTTGAGGATTTTCGGTATACCCGTCGAGCGGCCCTCCGTCAGGTCAAGCTCCTTCAAAAATTCACCGATACGCCGGTTGCGGTAGCGCCGGCTTACCGCACGCCCCGCCGGAAAGTCCTCCAGCCGGATCGAGCGATCAGGACCGGGGAAACTCAAAATGACCAGTTCGTCGTTGCTGATGCGTACCTCAATGGGCTCGCGCTCTTCGTAAGACCGGTGATACACCGCGTTGACCAGGGTCTCCTCGATGGCGGCGTAGGGGAAGTTCCAGACCCGCGTGGCCTCGGCGCGGTCAGGATGCTTGATGACCGTCTCGCGCAAGAAGTTGCGCTGGATGTAGCTCAAGGCCTCGCGCGTCATGCGCGCCAGTGGGCCTTTGAAAATCTTTTCCTCAAAGCGATCCCCACCCGCGCCTTCGGGGAACCAGACCACATCAATCTGCACGCCCGGAAAGAACCGCTCCGGTGTTTCATTGAAAAACAGCAAGCCCACGTTCTTGGCCCACGGTGATTCGGTGGGTCCGCCTGCCACATTCATTTGCCGCGCCAAAGCCTTGACTGACAACCCGGGCGCATCTTCTGCCAGCGTGCTGCCCACCTCCTGCAAAAAGGCCTGCATCAACGGCTTGGACAGATCATCGATTCGCGCCGACTGGTTGTATCGATCATCGAACGGTACCTTGGCTGCCAGACTCAACAATTCCTGCTCGATCTCACCCTTGGCCTCCACCGTGCTGCTATACCGGCGGATGTAATAGCGCCAAACTTTATGCTTGGCCGTCACCGACTCCGGCGCCTTGTAGGGACGGTTCTGCCCTCCCGGCGCCCACAGCACGATCAACTTGCGACCCTCGACCTCCTCAACGCTCAACACAGGAAAGTATGGTGGCTGGATCAACTGGCAGTGGGCCAGCAGTTCCCGCTGGATTTTGTCGAGTTGGTTATCGGCCAGCCCCACCGGCGGAAACACCGGCTGCCCATTGGCATCGCAATCCTGCCCGATCACCACATAACCGCCGCCGAGGTTTTCGAAGTCGTTGGCGAAGGCGCACACGGTGCGGATGATCGGGTCGGGATTCCACCCTGTCTTGTATTCGATGCGCTCGCCCTCGACCGTGCGCTGGCGCAGCAGGTCGTTAAGGTTGATGGGGAGTTTGATGCTCATGCGGGGGCAGTTCCGTCACACTTGGATTTGATGAACTCAAAAATCGGCCTAAAAGGTTCGAAGCAGGCTTTATCCAAGGTCGGCATGATTTCCTCGGTAAACGTGACTTTGTTCGTGGCATTGTTGATGGGGTGTTATCAGTCAAAGCCGATGAACATCAGTGAAAGTCTAATAGACGACCTCTCCGCCGACCACCTTGAAATGCACGTGATGGCTTGGTTTCTTGGTCGTTCAGCGCGTGAATGGGGTGTCATCCATCAAACCGGAAAATGAAGTGAACGTCTGCCCCTATCTGGAGGGAAGAAGCTGTAGCCAGAAAGAGTGCGCATTGAGGGGGAAATGTGTTGTGGCGGACGTTTGTCATATCATCGCTCCCAAATAAGTCAGTTTGGTCACGCTCGGACATGAATTTGCTCACGGTCTCTTTAGTTCCTGGCACTGAACCCCCTAGGTTTGCGGGGTGGCTGCTTGCCGTCCTGGTCATGCTGATCTTGTTGCCGGGCTGTGCCAGCACGCCCCAGCAAGACAGCGGCATTCAAGATGGGGTGGAAAGTTCGCAGGAAGACGATCCCTTCCTGATTCCCTCCAGGCTGCCTGTCGTGAAACCACCGAACGGAGTGCTGAACCCTGCCGACTCGCCAGTCGAGTCAATCCCAGACAGGCCAAAAGCGACCATTGCTCAGCCTCAACTGTCCGGGACGGTCGGACCATTCCTGCCCAAAGGGATCCATGATGCTGATGGATGGGCCAGGGACATGACCGTGGCCTTCAAGGCCCTGAAGTTGCCACTGAATGAGCAAAACATCTGCGCCGTGGTCGCGGTGACGGAGCAGGAATCTTCCTTCAATGCTAACCCGCCGGTGGCCGGTCTGCCGAGGATTGTGCGATCGGCCATCAGCCAGCGTGCCGAACAGTTGGCCATACCCGACGTGGCGGTGAATCTGGCATTGGCAGTCCACTCGCCGGATGGTCGCACCTATGCCGAGCGCATCGATGCCCTCAAGACCGAGAATGATCTGAATGCGCTCTACGCCGATATGACGTCGGAACTGCCGCTGGGCAGGCAACTCTTGAAGCGTTACAACCCTGTCAAAACCGGGGGTCCCATGCAGGTCAGTCTCAAGTTCGCGGAGCAGCAGATCAAGGACAAGCCCTATCCCTACTCGATCCAGTCATCACTCAGGGATGAAGTCTTCTCGAGGCGAGGCGGGCTGTATTTCGGTATGGCGTATCTGCTGGATTATCCGGCGAGCTACGACCAGATGCTCTACCGTTTTGCTGACTTTAATGCGGGTCGGTATGCCAGCCGCAATGCCGCGTTTCAAGTGGCTATTCAGCAGCTGAGTGGGCAGTCGCTGAATGCTGACGGGGATCTTCTGCGCTATGCCAATGGTGATATCTCGGGTGAGCCCAGCCAGACACAGCGAGCCGTGTTTTTGCTGGCGGATCGGCTGAAGCTGACCGAGGGGGAGATCGTCCGCGATCTAAAGCGCGAAAAGACAGCCGACTTTGATAAGACTCCGCTGTTTCTGAGGGTTTTGGCCTTGGCCAACCAGGCCATGGGCAATATGCCGCAGGCCCGGCTACCCGACATCCAGCTAAATAGCCCAAAGATCACCCATGGTCTGACGACTGCCAAATTTGCCAAACGGGTGGATGAGCGGTTTCATGCTTGTCTTAAACGTGGTTGACATCGACGTTATCGCTGCGGATTCGTCGATTCATGGTCACTTTCTGCTATTTGCTGTGGCAAGTGATCGAACGCTGGATTGAGGCAGGCCTGATGTCTCCCATTCCTCTGACACGCCGTTAACCCACAGGAGAGTCAAATGAACGCACGATTAGGCTGGGCGATGATCTGCTTGCTGCAGGCAGCCTGTCCCGAGGGAGTCTTCGCTGATCTGGCGACCGGTTCCCATCACCCTGCACCGGTCAAGTTGTCCAGCCCCAAGGCAGTGAGGCAAGCGTTTGAAGCAACGGAGGTGGTTACCCGTGATAGTGGGTGGTTAAAGGTCCCGGCAATTGTTGCGGACACCGTATTTGTGAGGGGAATGGAAATAACTCCTGGCTTCGATCCCGAGGGGGGCAATGCAGAGCATGTCCTGAATACCTACGCCTTGAATCGGGCGGGTGTCGGCCGGTGGTTTACCTTCGTGGCGGGTCATGACATGGTCGAACGGATGCTGGTTGATGGACAGTATGCGGCCAGCCGGGTGTTTGCCGATCTGGGGTATGGGTCCAGCTTTCGGTGTCGTCCGGATAATTTCTATTGGCTGACGGTGTTCGAGCGGAGCGAGTCGGTCAAGCCCATTCCGGCTGTGTATTACCGGAATCTACAGGCGTGGTTCAACCATGTGTTTAAGTCGGGCGCGCCAAAAATCGATCCAGACATTCTGGAGAAGCTGGAATCCCGCCGCTTCCAACAAATAACGGGGTGTCCCGTTGATGAATCCGGCCGGTTCGATAATCGGAAATTGGACCAGTGCAATCCGGAGTTCAGCTCAGCGGTGAAGGCGCTGTGGGCCAATAACAAATGCGCCAACCCCACCGCGCTGAAGTACCAACCCGGCCAGGGTTGCCCGACCGATGCGGTGCTTGGCTCGTTTGGAAAGCAGCCTGGCGACCGGCAACTGCGTGCCTATCTTTATGCGGTGGGCAGCTTTAATGAGTTCTATACCGGCTATGGCTATACGGCCAATGCCTACAACGATCCGATTGCCCGCGAATACTGGACTGACAACCGGTGGATTCGGAATTTGCCCAAGGTCGAGTTGCTGCGAGTGCAGTGCGATGTGCAAGCAGGCGTTGCAACCACAAGCACAGGCGATAATAACGAGCCGCGCTCATCTCCCTTCGTTGAGCGCTATTAGTTCGGCCCCCGGACAGGATGGCGCGCTTGGGCTCCACCGGTCATGGCTTAGCCTTGGCCATGCACAGCGCGCGTTGATCCGGGTTGCGGATGAATCCGCACGGGGATTGACCGACTCCGGCTTCCGCCCGGCAGAGCGCTTGCAGATCGGATTCGCGAATGAAGCTGCATTGTGATGCGTTGTTCCCAGCGGTTCCCCGGCAGTAGGCCTGCAGGTCCGAGTCGCGAATGAAGCCACACTGGCTGATGTCTCCCGCCAGCGCCATGGGCGACAGGATGAGCAGGGGCAATATCTTACAAATCATGTTTCAGCTCCATTAATTAGGCCGGATCAGGTCGGCCCGGTTGGGATCGGCCAGCCAATAGTGACTGTGGCAACACCACTCGATCATGTGTGTGTGTGCGGACTCATCATAATCTGCGGGCAAAACACGTGTGATGGAAGTCGCTCAGCAAAGAGATCCATTGAGGGGCTTTTTAGCATGCTCTGGTTATGGGTGAGACTGTCGTATTGCGTTGGCGATGGGGTGAATAAGCGCAATGCATCCGTGGAAATGGATCGTCTGAATTGGCTGGGTAGCGAACTATCCGGCTGTGTCATCAGTCCACCCTCCGGCATTGATAAAGCAAAAATATTCCTGAGCAATGGGCTCATTTTCGGGATTCTATCTGAGGGCGGATTGATGGAAAAAATTGCGTTGATAACGGGGGCGTCGGGTGGTCTGGGTCAGGCGATCGTCGAGCGCCTCGGGCGGGAGGGCTGGTCTCTGGTCGTTGCCGGTCGGTCATCCCGACGATTGGCAGAGGTGTACTCTGGGGATCACCTGCAAGTTGAGGCGGATTGCAGCTCGCGATCAGGGGCCCAACATCTTCTCCAGGAGGCCATCTCCCGGCTTGGAGTCCCCACGGCGCTAATCCACTGCGCCGGGAATATTCGTCTGGGTGCCCTGCACCGCATGAAGGAGGAGGATTTTCTCGATTGCCTGAATGCCAATCTGGTGAGTGCATTTCATACCCTGGCGGCATTCGTGGCCGCTTTGCGCGAGGCACAGCTGGCGGGTGCCGCCGTGTTGGTCTCCTCGGCGGCTGCGCGGATCGGTACACCCAATCATGAGGCCGTGGCTGCCGCCAAGGCTGGCGTCGAAGGCTTGGTCCGTGCCGCGGCTGCCACCTATGCACCCAACGGCATCCGTGTAAACGCCGTTGCCCCGGGCATCATGACGACACCCGCCACGAAGAGCCTTCTGGCTACCCCGGCCATGCAGGAGATGGCGGCCAGACAATATCCCTTGCCCGGCATTGGCTCGCCAGGGGAGTTGGCTGACCTCATGGCATGGCTGCTATCCGATGCGGCATCGCGGGTCACCGGACAGGTCTGGTCGCTGGATGGGGGGTTTTCCGCCATCCGGCCCTTGGTGAAATAGTCAGAGGCCACCGGCTGATGGCTAAAAGTGGCAGATTCCATTGGGGGGTGTTGGTGATGCTGCTCGCCTTGGGTGGTTGTGGAAACAATCGTTCACCCAATGTGATGTTTGAGCGACTGCTGGAGCGTCTGTCGAATGTGACCGAAGTCGAAATGGAGCCCGGATCGACAGTCGCCCCATTGCCCGCCTATCCTAGACCCCGCGATCTGACCTTGCCGCTGGATGATGTTCGGGTTGGACTTGGTACTTTTCATGGGCTGGGCCGTTGTCGGCTGCTGGGCGAAGTAAGTGCGCGGAATAGCTCCTTAGGTAAGGTGCAATCGGTCACGGCGCGGTTGCTTTACGAGTTGCGTTTTTACCGCCAACTACAGGCCTGTCTTGATGAGTTGCGGCAGGCGGACAAGCGCGACGACGACTTTATAGCCGATGCCCAGGCCATCGCCTCCCGCAAACGCGCCAATTTGCCGGCGACCTTCTGGAATGCCACTTTTGCCAGTCCCGAGTTTAGGACACTAATGAATACGGCCGCCGAACCGCTGGCGCGAGATACGGAGCCGGTGGTGGCGGATATCACCGATGCTCTGGGATACATTGCCCAGATTGGGATGACCCTGGAGTCCGGTCTGGAAACCGTGGAAAACGGCCCATTGGAATCCAGGTATTTTGTTCTGCAATCAGGAAAATTGCTCGGTCCACTGCTGCAAGGCATGGCAGTGAGTCGCGACTATCTGGCGCGCGGTACTCATCTGTTGGAGATGGTCGCCAGCGAGAACCGGTTCTGCCCGATGGGCAAGAAAACTCGGCGGGGCGAACATCTCTTCAACGTGTTTCAGAAGTTCTACATTGGCGAGGCCCAGCCCTATCTGAGCCTGTTGCATACCCGAGCACGCCCGGTAATCGAAGGGCTCAATGAATTGCTCAGGGTTCAGACAGCGCCGGTGCCGCCGGCCTTCCAAGTCTTCTATGATGAAACCATCAACCCCGAAATCAGCACGAGCCTCTGGATGGAATTCAACGAAGATATCGCGCGCCACACGCGTGCCTGGCAAAAAGTGCTCGGGCAATGCGATCTCATGCCCAAACCGCCGCAAAACTGAACACTCCCGAGAGCCTTGAATGATGGGGAAACGAGCGGGGTTTATGCTTAGCGGATTCTTTGTTTTATCGGGTTGCTACGGAGTGAGCGTCATGAGCAAGACAGAACAAGCCCCCTATCGGGTTGTGGAGAGCCACGGCAACATCGAGTTGCGTGACTACCCGCCCATGATCATTGCCGAAACCGAGGTCACGGGTGACCGTAAACAGGCCGTCCAGTCAGGCTTTCGTGCAATTGCGGGGTATATCTTCGGCGGCAATCAGTCGGCAGAGAAAATAGCCATGACCGCCCCAGTCCTGCAGGGGGTGACGGGTGATCACTGGAAAGTCCGTTTTGTCATGCCGAGCGGCAAGAGCATGACGAACTTGCCCAAACCCGATAATCCCAGAGTCAACTTGCTGGAGCTGCCGGCAGGTCGCTTTGCGGTGATTCGCTTCTCGGGGACGGTGGGCGATGAAAGTCTCAAGAAAAATGCTGATCAGTTGCTGGAGTTCATGAGATCCAGACAATTTAACTCGATTGGGATGCCGGTTTACGCCTTTTACAATCCGCCTTGGACCTTGCCTTTTCTGCGTCGCAACGAGGTGATGATGGAAGTTATGAAGTGATCCGGGGGCGAATTTTTAGAATAACTCCCCTGTAAGATTTGCTTTGCTCTTGACCTGCCGTCCGCGAAAGCAAATTTACCACCAGACATAAAAAAACCCCGCCGATTCAAAACGGCGGGGTTTGTTGGATACTCCCCGGAGTAAACCCGGGGGTATCGATTATTGCGCTTTACTTAGCGAGCAGGCCCTGATCAACGGCTTCGCAGATGTCGTTGCCGATGACGTTGCCGAAGCTAGCGAAGGCTTGCAGGAGTACGCCGGCAATCGCCAGT
>JBILGM010000083.1:0-6265 GCA_044351045.1 Methylococcaceae bacterium
GTGACAATGGCCCAGAATACGTAAGTGCGTCCGTCCAGAATTGGGCTAATGAGAATGAAATCAAGATCCAGTTTATTCAGCCGGGGAAGCCGCAGCAGAATGCGTTTGTTGAGCGATTTAATCGAACTGTCCGATATGAATGGCTCTCACAACACGACTGGACTGATCTGGAAGAGGTTAGGATTGTCGCGACCCAGTGGATCTACCGATATCACCACGAACGTCCACACATAGCCTTGGGCGGAATGACACCCATGCAGCGGTTGGCCATGACCGCATGACCTCTACTTTTGGCTTACGCCACGAAGGGGGGGGATTACCGGATCAGTTAGGGTTGCAGACAGTGCTGGAGACAGTTCAACAGCTTTAGTGTTCGTTACGAACCACCGCATGCGATGTCGCAGGTGCGTTGGAGAGGGAAGGCGTAGGGAGTATCCCGATTCAACTCGATTACCACTATGGATTCAAATCAAATCTATTGGGCCGGTCAGGATCAATGATGCTCGGGTAAGTGAAGTATAGGACTCGCTTGCTGGTCCGCATGATAGGAGGATCGCACCATGGGAGCACTTGCAACAGAAGAAAAGCCGAGTTGCTTTCCTATAACTGACAGCTCTTCAAATTCATGAGGATTTGCATAGCGTACCACTGGGAGATGATCACGGCTGGGTTGTAGGTACTGACCCAAAGTCAGCATTTCACAGCCGTGAGCGCGCAGGTCAGTGAGAACCGAAACAATTTCGTCTATCTTCTCGCCGAGACCCAACATCAGTCCGGACTTAGTGGGGATCTTTGGGTGAGACGACTTAAACGCGCGCAGCAGGGAAAGTGATGTTTGGTAGTCCGCACCCGGACGTGCAGCTTTGTAAAGGCGGGGTACGGTTTCCAAGTTGTGATTAAAAATATCGGGCAATGCGCTGGTGAGAAGGCCCAGCGCGACAGTCTGCCTGCCTCTGAAGTCGGGGGTCAGAATTTCGATACGTGTGTTGGGCGATGTGTTGCGTATCGCCTTGATGCAGAGAGCAAAATGCCCTGCGCCACCATCAGGTAGGTCATCGCGATTGACTGACGTGATAACAACATAGTTCAGATTGAGCTGACGAATGGTCTCTGCAAGATGCTGGGGCTCACGTGGGTCAGGGTTCTGTGGTCGTCCGTGAGCGACATCACAGAAGGGGCAGCGACGGGTGCAGAGGTCACCAAGAATCATGAAGGTTGCCGTGCCATGACTAAAGCACTCGGACAGGTTGGGGCAGGAGGCCTCTTCGCAAACGCTGTGTAACTGGTTTTCGCGAAGAATCCGTTTGATCTGGCCCACCTTGAGTGAGTCCCCCAGACGCGTACGAATCCAGGCTGGCTTAGGGGTTACAATATCGATTGTCTCAACCTTTATTGGAATCCGTCTGAGCTTCTCGGCGTTACGCTGATGGCTTTCCGGGGTTGATCGGGATGGGGCAGTCAGATCGGTTGGTTTGCTCATGGATGCAAATTAGAAGTTGAGAGTAAGATTTCGGCGTTTGAGACGCTGAATGACCTGATCAAGGCGGTTGCAAGGGCTGGAGCCAAGGCGGGAGCGCCGCTTTCGATTCCCAACGATTGCAGGCTGGTAACGTTAAGATCAGCATGGCCGCAAGGATTGATGGCTAAAAAGTAGCTAAGATCCGGGTCAATGTTCAGGCTGAGGCCGTGATAGGTGCATCCTCGGGTGATGCGAAGGCCGATGGACGCGATCTTGCAATCATCAACGTAAACGCCCGGGGCGTCCGCGCGAGCTCTTCCAGTAATTCCAAAGCCCGACAATAGATCGATGACGGCGGCCTCCAGCCTACTGACTGTGCTCCTGATGCCACGGTTTAGTCGGCGCAAGTCCAGGAGGACGTAGGCAATGAGTTGTCCGGGGCCGTGCCAGGTAATCTGACCACCACGATCGGTCTTGACGAGCGGAATATGGGTGGTTTGGATCAAGTGCTGGGGGTCACCGTTCAAACCCAATGTGTAGATGGGTGGATGCTGCAAGAGCCAGATTTCATCTGGCGTGGTGACATTGCGCGACTCGGTAAAGCTTCTCATCTCCTGCCAGCAGAGATTGAAGTCGATTAAACCCAGATGGCGAATGCGGGGTGCGATCAATGCGGTGTATCGAGAAAAAGTTTGGCCAGGCCCAGAAAAATGAAAAAGCCCATTCCATCGGTCATGGCGGTCAGGAGAACGCTGGTTCCTATGGCGGGGTCGAGCCCCATACGATTTCTGATCAGTGGAATCGAGAGCCCGGTAAGGGCGGCGACCAGCAGGTTTAGTAGAGTGGCTCCGGCCATCACAAGCCCTAGGTCAATACTGGAATAGAGCCAGTAGGCCAACAGGCCAAGTACAGAGCCCCAGACAATTCCGTTGAGCAGCCCGATGGCGATTTCCTTTATGATGAGCCGACGGATGTTGCTGACACTGATCAGTCCAAGGGCTAAGGATCGAACAATCAGTATGCTGGTTTGATTCCCGGTGTTACCGCCTATGCCGGCCACGATGGGCATCAAGGAAGCTAATGCTACAATCTTGACGATGGTGTCTTCGAAAAGGCCGATGACGCGGGTGCTGGCAAAAGCGGTGACCAAGTTAATGCCCAGCCAAAGCCATCTGTTCTGAGCGCTCTTCCAGACGCTCGAAAAGATGTCTTCATCCTCTCTTAATCCAGCTTCAGCCAGCCGTTCTTCGTCTGATTTACGGCGGATCAAGTCCACAATAGCGTCAATGCCCAAGCGACCTTGGAGGCGGTGATTTTCATCGACTACGGGTGCTGAAAGCAGGTCATAGCGCTCGAAGGCGCGGGCAGCTTCTTCAGCATCATCATCCAGACGAAAGTGCACAACATCGCGGGCCATAACGGAGGCAACGGACTGTTCTGCGTTATTGGTGACCAGCCGTTTTAGGGATAAAACACCTTTAAGCACGTTGTTTTCATCAACAACGAAGAGCTTATCAGTGTGCTCAGGAAGTTCGCCGCGCTGACGTAGATATCTGAGCACAGATCCGAGCGTGGTATCGGCACGAATAGTTACCATGCCGAAGTCCATCAATGAGGCAACGCTATCGCCTTCAAAGGCTAATACGGATTTAAGTCGTTCCCGGTTTTGGTCATTCAGGCTCTCCAGCAGCTCCTGCATGACGTCATCGGGGAGGTCGGGGGCAAGGTCTGCAATTTCATCGGTGTCGAGCTGCTCCGTAGCCCAGAGTAACTCGTTCTTGTCCATGGATGAAATTAGCGTTTCCCTGACTGCATCGGAAACATCCAGGAGAATTTGCCCATCGAGATCTGACTCCACCAGATTCCAGAGCGCGAGACGCTGGTCTACCGGCAGGGATTCCAGGATGTAGGCGATATCGGCCGAGTGGAGACCGTCGAGTTTTTGTTTGAGTGCTACCTGATGACGTTTGTGCATCAGGGTTTCCACCAGGTCGTGGTGAGGCATTGCCTGCTGGTTGACGATGGCTTCCTCGAGTTTCTGCTTGTCGAGAATCTCGATGATTTCGCTCAGGTGTTGCCGGAGATGTTCCTCGGGGGGGCTATTGACTGAGTCGACCAAGCTCATCTGGACTGCCGTTGGATTATTAGCTGCTGAAATTTTAGAGTCTATAGGGCCATTATGACATCCGGGCAGGTCGTAAGGTCTTGATAAATCGCGTCTAGCTGTGATTTGCTGGTGGCAGTGATGGTGATGGTCACAGCATGATATTTACCGCCCTGACTATTTCGGCACTCAAGCGACTCGGTGGTCACTGAGTTTGAGTGACGCTGGACGATGGTCAGGACTTTTTTTGGGAAGTCTTCGCTGGACTCGCCAAAGGCCTTGATAGGAAAGTCGCTCGGGAAGGTAAGAAGCGTTTCTTTGGGTTGGTCGTTCATTTTTTAACCCATGTGTGCCGTGGCTGGATGGTGTTGAAGTACAGTTAACCAAAGGGCAAGAGCCGCTTATGAGGCTCTATGCAGGGCCCTCCCCGCCATGACTTGGGCTATCCAAGTGGAGGAGCATTTCTCGCTACTTGCTTGTAATCCTGGTAGGCGGACTGAAGCTTTTTCCAGACTTTTCCTGGAAAACCGCCGCTGATGGGCTTTCCGTCCAGTTCGATAATGGCAAGTATCTCGCGAGTTGAACTGGTGACCCAGATTTCATCGGCATTCCTCAGTTCGGTGACATCAAAATGTCTCTCCTCAGTGGGAATGCCTTGGTTTTGCGCAAGTTCCAGAACCAGGTCACGTGTAATGCCGGGCAGGATGGTGTCGCCCTTCGGGGGGGTGACGATCTTGCCACCACTGACGATAAATATGTTGCTGGCGGCTCCCTCCAGCACCTGACCGTCGCGGACCAGAATGGCTTCCGCTGCACCCTGATCGACGGCATCCTGGCGAAGCAGGACATTGGCCAGCAGAGTAATCGCCTTGATGTTGCAGCGATCCCAGCGGATATCGTCGACGGTAATGGCCTTGATGCCATCCAGCGGAATCGGTGCAATCGGGGTGCACATCACAAATACGGTGGATTCAATTCCGGCGGGTATCGCGTGGTCTCGCTTGTGCGCTGCACCGCGTGTGACCTGAAGGTATATTTGCTGGTCGACAGTCCCTGAGATCAATCGATCAAAGATTGCCATCCACTCGGCATCAGTCAATGGTGACCGCATCCGGATCGCCGCCAGGCTCTGATCCAGGCGACGCAGGTGATCTTCAAGGCGGAGGGGCTTGCCGCCATAGACGGGGATGACTTCGTAGACGCCGTCGCCGAAAAGAAAGCCGCGATCCAACACTGGCACCCTGGCTTCATTGATCGGGAGAAACTGCCCGTTGAGATAGACCGTCAAATCTTGGGATGCCATAGAATTGAAACTCCTAGTTCTTGATCATCATGGCGATTTCGTCGAACAGCCGCTTAAATACCCCGCCTTTTTCAACGGCCTCGAGTGCCAGCAGGTCTTGTCTGGCGATGACCTCGTTGTTCTGTGTGACCTTAACCTCGCCTAGCTTGTCCCCGACATTAACGGGGGCAACGCTCTTGTTGCCGACTTCCATGCTGGCTGTGAGCGAGTCGTACTGACCTTTCGGGAAGGTGACGTAGAAGTCCTGTTTGAGGCCGGCTGGTACCAGAGACTCCGAACCTTTCCAGACATGAGCTTCCGTAAGCTTTTCGTTGGCTTTGTAAATGGAGCGGGTTTCAAAATACTTGAAGCCGTAATCGAGGAGTTCACTATTGCTGGAGGCTCTGGTCTGATCGCTTTTCGTGCCCATGACGACCGAGATCAGGCGCATATTGTCGCGCACTGCTGATGCGACGAGGCAGTAGCCGGCTCCTTCGGTGTGACCGGTCTTAACGCCATCAACGGTGGGGTCCTTCCAAAGTAAACGATTACGGTTAGGCTGTTTGATCATGTTGAAGGTGAACTCCTTGATGGAGTGCCATTTGTAGAATTCGGGAAATTCGATAATCAGGGCGCGGGCGAGCGTAGCGATGTCTCGAGCGCTGGCATAGTGACCCGGACTAGGCAGTCCCATGCTGTTCACATAATGGGTGTTGGTCATGCCGAGTCTGCTGGCATTCTGATTCATGATTTCCGCGAATGCACTCTCTTCGCCGGCAATGCGTTCTGCCAAAGCGATGCTGGCGTCATTGCCCGAGGCAATAATCATCCCTTTGAGGAGGTTCTCGATGGCGACAGAACTTCCCGGTTCCGCGAACATGCGAGACCCTTCCAGTTTCGCGGCTTTCGGGCTGATCGGTGCCATGTCGTCCAGGTGAAGCTTTCCCTGGGAGAGTTCCTGGAAAGTAATGTAGGCCGTCATGATTTTGGTCAGGCTGGCAGGTTCCAGACGCTCATCGGCGTTCCGTTCGGCCAGTACCCTTCCGCTTTTTGCGTCCAGCAGAATATAGGCCTTGGCTGCAATGGCGGGTGGTGCGGGGATGCTTGTTTCGGTTCCGGTGGCCTGGGACCCCATGCCGAGGAGACCGATCAGTGTGAGGGTGTAAAGTCTGAAGTTCACGATGCTGTAGCCCCTTTCGGGATCCGATAAATTCTTTAAATTATATCACGCGCCGGTAGCTGGGGCCTTGGCTTGTTTGCGGCTGGGAGTTCAGGTTTATCGGGTCATGGTGTAATGTACTATGGACGAGTTTCAAGGTTTTCAGGGAAACCCTTTCGTAGCATGTATTTCACCGAAAGATTTGACGTGATCGTGGTGGGCGGTGGTCATGCCGGTACGGAGGCGGCGATGGCCGCCGCC
>JBILGM010000084.1:0-6226 GCA_044351045.1 Methylococcaceae bacterium
GCACCGTGCCACCCAGCAGCAGTACCCAGCGGTTGTTGCCCAGCTCGATATGCGTGGTCGCATTGACACTGGGGTTGCCCAACTTGATTTCAGGAGTGTGAAGCAGGCTGGTGATGCCCGCTTCACTGATCCAGTCAATCGCCGCCGTTTGGGTTCCTGGATGCACGGGAAGAATAATGGATGGCCCTTCCTGCCTGATCGGCTGCTGAATGCCGTCGATCATGACCGTCTGCAGCTTGACCGCTGGCGGTAGCATGATTTTTTGCTGCCCGCCCTGAGAGCTACGTATCTTCAGGCCAAGGCTGGACAGCGTTGCCCGTTCACCAGGCCGAAGCTTCAGTTCACTGGACTCCAGCGTCAATGTATTTCCTGGCGCTCCCGTGGGTCGGGTGATGGTTAGTATGACCGACTCCCCTGGCCAGGGTCGCCACTCCGGTTGCAATTGACCGCTGATGCTTTGGTGATGAACGACGGCGATACCTTCCGGCTGAATGTGCCAGGTCGGGCTCGCATTCAGTCGCCAGATTTCGGTCCACTGCTCCGTCATCGGGGCGGTGAGTTTGAGAATGGATTGCTGACTCAGGGTGGATTCCCAACGCGCCTCGGTCTGTCCGGGCGACAGGCTGATGGCGACCTTGCCGTTACGAGTGGTCAGGTCGCCCGTCAGTATCGATTCGCCGTTCAGAAGAGGGATATTCATGGTTAGGGGATGCTCAGTGGGCGTGAGGCGCCTGACGACGGTGGATACCTGCCAGTCCAGATTCAGTTCAAGCGTCCGTTCAACCAGCACAAAATCGGGCAGGGGCAGTCCCTGGCTCTCAAGTTTCTGGTGGATGTCGGCGTCATTGATTTCGCGCATCAGGCGTAATTGCCGATCCGGTTGGCCATTCTCGCCAATGCCTTCAACCCGCCAGTCCGTCCCCGTAAAGTCGACTCGGTGCGGCTTGAAGGTGAGCGGAATCTCCAGCTTTTCCCGGGCGGGAAGTGCGCCGGTCATGACGACGCTGTGCGGACCTGCATCCACGGCTAGCCAAAGCTGCCCCGCCTCACTTCGGAGCAATGCCTGTGCGGGTTTCCCATCCACCTCCACTCGTGATGGCCACCATTGGCCGGATTGAGCGGGCAGAGCAATCCCACTCTTGACGAGGGCATGAATATCCAACTCCATTCTCAAGCTGTCACGGCTTGTTTTCAGGTTCAGTTTGGGAATGTCGACGCAATGAGGTTGGCAGTCAGCCGGTGCTATAAGCCGGGCCCTTAATTCATTGAGCAGTTCGGGTGTGGGGAGTTCGGCGGCATGGATCTTGGGCGCCAAAAGTATCAGCAGGATCACGGACAGCGCAGAACGCCCGCGCCATCCCGGAAGGTGGGGCCATCGCCAAGCGCCTCCTCCGCTCATTAGCCATGCGGCCAGCAGCATCAGCAACAGGGCACGCAACAGATTCAGCATCAGATTCATGGACGGTGGAATCAGGATGAGTGTCATCTCCTGAGTAGACTGAACCGGACCTTTCCAGGTCAAGGGCAGGCGCTGCCACTCCCAGCCAGGTAATCCCGGGCCGGTTTGCGTGATGGCATTGGGGTCGGCTTCATCGATGGGTCGGGCGGGAGCGGACATCGGTTTTGGCATGTGGGCCCGTTTGCGCTTCAGTACAGGCGCCGGCTCGCTGGGTGGCGCAGGTGCGGGAAGTTGCGCCCGCTCGGCATTGCCGGCATCCACCGCCTGTTCGATCTCCTGCTCGGCGGGCCCGCTCGCGTCATCGATCCCACTGGCATAGAAACGACTAGGTTGATGCAGCTGAGGATACAGTCCTCCTTGCAACTGTTGAGACACAAAAGGAATGGCGATCAGGCCCAGCGCCACCCAGGAAAGCAGTCGGTAAGCCTTGACCCATTGGACGGCACGATGGCCCGTGGCCGGATTTGCCGGCAGAACCCGCAACAGCGCCGAGGCCGCCAGCAGGTTCAGCCAGACGAAGCGGGGAGCCCCCGGTTCCTGCCAGATCAGGGTCAAGGTGAAAAGCGCCAGGGCCCCTGCACGCCAGTCCCAGAGTCGGCCCACCGACAATGTCAGAGTCAGCACCACGAAGAAATCGAGCAGAGTCCACTGGTCCAGCCAGGCGCCTGCCGCCTGATCAACGCCGAGCGCCGCGAACAATCGCCAGCCCGGGGGAAGATTCAGCTCGGCACTGACGGATTGGAAATCCTTTTGCCATCCTGTGGCGGAAAACGGGGAGCGACGGACCAGCCGGCTATCGCTGGACAGGTTTAGCTGGCCCCGCCGCACTTCAACCCCGGTCCGGCCCATTGTTTCGTCCAGTGTGATGGACTGTGGTTGTTCGTTGATGGAAACACGTCCGAGGACCATGCCCTCTCCGCTATCAAGCCGCCATCCGCGAGTCATCTGTCCGCCTATCCGATCGTTGACCGTGAAGCCGCCGCCATCGAAATCCAGCCAGAGCTGGCGATGAAGGGTCAACCGGTCCGGGTCGGGCTCCGGGTCGCCGCGCCGGATCACGTTGAACTTGAGGGAGTCTCCTTGATTCAGCCGATAGGCCGGCAGTGGTTGCCATGCCTCCGGGAGTTCGGTCTGACGTGGGTCGATGGCGGCAACGCCCCCGATTTCGGCAAGTCGGATGGCCGGATTGGCCTCAAAGGTCCAGATCTCCTCATCGGGCCAGGGGGCAGTATGGTGGGGAAGAGAGAGTTCAGTGATCTCGCCGGGGAATCGTGACGTGAGGCTTATCGTCCAGTGACCGGGCTGCACTTGTATATGGAGCACCCCATCGGTCCCCAAGCGCGCTGGCAGTGTGCTCTCCAGTGCCATCGGAATGGCTTCCTGCGGCAATATCCCCTGCAGGAGGACTTCGCGATCTCTGCCGGAGACATCAAATTCAACCTGGGTGATGACCTGCATGGGAACACCATCCTGAATGCGGCGGAATACCTTCAGCTTCAGTGTATCGGACTTGCTCGCGATGGGAGTGCTCTCCGGTTCGCTAGCCAGCCATAGCTGGTCTTGTTCATTCAGGGCGGGAAATGTGACCGGTTTGCGGTCGACATTCAGTTCAATCAGCGCCAGATCGGCTGGCATGCTCAGGACCGCAGGCAAACGATCCCAGATGAAACGGCCGGCAATGTTGTGGAAACCGGGCTGCAAATGGGCGGTGGGCCGACCCGCTGCGTTCATCACGGCCAGGGGTTTGCCGTCGACGGTCACGGCTTGTGGCCAGTGCCCCTCATCTCCGGGAAGCGTAACAGCGTGATCCGCAAAGGTCTCAACACTCAGCGCAAATGGCCCGCCCCGGGCATCCAATGTCAGCTGCAGGGAAGCCGGCCAGTCACACTGACGTTTATTGGGTGTCCCGGCGAGGAGGGGGCAGGGGTGGGTCTTATCGCTCCATAGTACCCAGCGGCTCCAGGGTTTCAGTGGATCGGGGATATCCTCAGGAGCAATGGGTCCAGCTAGAGCGAATCCCGCCAGCTGCAGCAGCAGGAGGAATGCAGGCAGTGAGCGACGCAGCATGGGTTCCCTCACAAGTCGAAAGATTCGTGTCAGATCAGTGCCAAAGAGTAAGCCCGCTGTCCAAGCGGGCACAATGCCCTTTGTAAATTCATCCATGACCCCATTCAATAGGGCAGGGGCATCGCGTCAGCAAAGCCTAGCGTGGCGGAAACCAGCGACCCTGGACATAGGCCCCGGCGGCGATACCCGCCAAGGCATATAGCAGCGGCCAGTTGCCGACACCCAGTCCGGCAATGGCGGGACCCGGACAGACGCCGCAGATTCCCCAGCCCAAGCCAAAGATGCCGGCCCCCAGCAACGTGCGGACATCAAGAGCAGAGACATAATCGGCAAACCGAGCTTCATGGACCGGCTTTTTAAGCACTCTGGGCCCCAGCTGGTAAGCCAGCAAGGTCACCAGTACCGCAGTGCCCAGGACAAGCAATAGCCCCAGATCGCGGAACAACAGGAAATCGATCACCACCTCGGGTTTGACCATGCTGGCCAGGGACAGGCCGGCACCAAACAGCACCCCACAGAGCAGCACAGCCAATAGCGACGACTTTTTCATCAGCGGACTCCTAGGCTTTGCATCAGGTGCGCCACGGCAATAGCCGTCGCCAGAAATATCATCACCGCCAGCAGCGAAGAGAGTCGCAGCGAAGCCAGCCCGCAAATACCGTGACCCGCCGTGCAACCATTACTCAACCGGGCACCAAAACCCATCAAGACACCGCCGAGCACAAGACGCCACGGGCTGATGTCGGTCACAAATGCGTCCCCACCCATGGTCAGATAGACCACCCCGCCGATAATGAGCCCGATGACATAGATCAGCCGCCAGACCCGGCTGGAGCGAAATCGTGGCTCGCTGAAATAAGCCGCCTGGCTGAAGTAGGACCAGCTGGAGGTGAAGACCGTACTCATGCCGCCAATCAGCCCCGTCAGCAGGTAAAGCACACTCATGGCCAGGCCGATCAGCAATCCGCCAATCACATAAGAGGCATAACCCTGGGGAAAAAATTCGGACATGGAAGCGCAGGTTATCTCGATAAAAAGGCCGCCGATTCTAGCAGAGGCTGGGTTCTGGGAGGTTGACACTCAAGGCACAGACCGCATCCTGGCCCCATATTTGGTTGTGTGCCGCGGGAGCGCTGCCCCTCAGCGCGAGCGGGCTCTAACCCGGCACTTGCAGGGTTTCATCACCGAATCGGTCTAACGTCCATCCAGCCTTGCAGGAGCCTTGGGCGGCCGCACTCGCAGTGACAGGCAAAACGCCATGCCGGCAGCAACCCCGCATCGGCTTGAGGGCAAGCCTCCCACGATGTTGGAGCTTGCTCGTGGGAGCGCTGCCCTCAGCGCGAATGGAGCCCAACCGCGGCACTTAGCGTTGTGCCGGTAGGCTGTCTGTATCGGCCCGAGGGCGAGCCTCCTACCGCCCCGGGCCCACCATAGATCGACTCCCTCACAACACAACGGACGCTATGTAGCCCGTTGTCGCTCTGACTCAAGCGCAGTCTGATCGCTGTCGAATCACCCGCCGGGTTTGCCAGCCCACCGCACCGATCATCATCAGCATCATCAGGATCTGAGCCCAATCCGACAGGGTGGGAATGGGGTTAACCGGTGGTGGCGCTGGAGCAGGGATGACCGCGTTGCTCGGCTCTGATGTCGAACTGCCCGAGCCGTCCGTGCCGGTGACACTGCAGGTGTAAGACTTGCCGGCAGTAGTCCCGGTGACGTTCAGTGGTGAACCCGGCCCGGTGGCGCTGACAGTGACGCCCCCATCCGTCGAGGTGCAGGTGGCGGTGTACATGACCGCTGTCTGAACCCGGACCACTGAAGCTGAAGATGTCGAGTTGACCACATCAAATACCACCTTGATGAAGCCTGCACCGGGAATAGCCGTGACATGGGTGACGATCGGTGGGCCAGCCACCGTCACTGTGACCGGGTTGGATGAGGCCGAGCCATGGTTGGGATCGGCGGCAATGGTTGCCGTGACCACGCAACTGCCGGCACCGGTCCCCGTCAGAACCGCCGGGTTTTGCGCAAGTGTGCAAGGACCGCTGACCAAAGAATAGGTCACGGCACCGGTTCCAGTGGCTCCAGTGATGGAGAGAGCGCTAGTGCCAGACACAGTAATGGCATTCGGTGTTGCTACAAGATTGATGCTCTGACTTGCTGCACTGATGACGAAGTTACCCGCCGAGGCTCCAGTGACGGCGGCATAGTTGCTGCTGGCCGCGCAATCGGCCGTCACGGCGTAGGTGCCGGCAGTGGTGGGGACCGTACTGGTGCCGTCATATTGCACGTTGCTGACCGTACCACCGCCGGGGCAGCTGACCGTGGCAGAGAGGCCGGAACCGGTGTAGGTCTGCGGACTGTTGCTGATGGACAGGGTCGGGGTGGCGGGACTGATGACGAAGGTCCCCGCCGAAGCATTGGTCACTGCCGCATAGTTGCTGCTGGCCGCGCAATTGGCCGTCACAGCATACGTACCTGCAGCAATGGGAAGTGTCGCACTGGTGCCATACAGTACATTGCTGACCGTACCACCGCCGGGGCAGCTGACCGTGGCAGAGAGGCCGGAACCGGTGTAGGTCTGCGGACTGTTGCTGATGGACAGGGTCGGGGTGGCGGGGCTGATGACGAAGTTACCCGCCGAGGCTCCAGTGACGGCGGCATAGTTGCTGCTGGCCGCGCAATCGGCCGTCACGG
>JBILGM010000014.1:0-59233 GCA_044351045.1 Methylococcaceae bacterium
TTCCCGACGGCACCCCGGATACTCTCCCCCAGGGCCACATTGTCACGCTCACCCAGTCACTGGGCGGCAATTTCACGGTGCTCGACGAAACCGGCCACATGGTTCGGATTGCCGGTGAGGATGCCGATGCCATCGGCAAGGAACCCCCTATCCACACCAATATGGTCAGCGGTACTGACGCTGAATCGGTTGAAAAAAACGTTTGGGAAGTATTGCGTACGATTTATGACCCGGAAATTCCGGTCAACATTGTCGAACTGGGACTGATCTACCACTGCGGTGTGAAACCACTCGAATCCGGCAATAACGATGTCCACGTGATCATGACCCTCACCGCGCCCGGCTGCGGCATGGGGCCGGTGCTGCAATTTGACGCGGAGGCGGCCGTCAAAAGCCTGCCTGGCGTCAATCAGGTCCGCGTTGAAGTGGTGTTCGATCCGCCCTGGTCGCGGGACCGGATGTCGGAAGTGGCGCAGTTGCAATTAGGCATGCTTTAGGAAACCTCTAAAAAATATCCATTCATGCCCTTCGGCTTAGCCTGTCGAAGTGCGATTTTCAGAGGTTCCTGTAAGGACTCGATCGAGCCGTGAGTTCGGTATGAAGCGTGAGGCTTTGCGCCGATGGCTGGCAGGAAACAAGCCATCACCGCTGAAGGGCATGCCACTCCGCCCCACTACTCCCGCCCCACCCTCGGCCAGGCAATGATTAGCGCCAACAAGCTGCAACCCGCCGCCGCCGTAAAAACCCAGGCCGGCCCCCAAGTCACCCAAAGCTCCCCACTGTAAAGGCTGCCCAAGGCGCCGCCAAGGCCATAGCAGATGGCACTGTAAAGCGATTGCCCCTTGGCGTGGTGGGGCCCCTGAAAATTACGATGGACAATATGAACGGCGGCTGCATGGGCGCAACCAAAGGTGGCGGCATGCAACATCTGGGCGATCACCAGCAAAGTCAGGCTCTCGACCCCCCAGCCGATCAACAGCCACCTCAGGACACCCAGCCATAGACTGCCCAAAAGCAGGGCACGAAGACTGACGCAATGATGAATCCTCGGCAAGGTGTGAAAGAGGACGATTTCGGCGATTACCCCCAAAGCCCACAGTTGCCCAATGGCCCGATCCGAAAAGCCATGATCTTCGAGATAAACGGAATAGAAGGCATAGTAAGGGCCATGCGCCACTTGTATGAGCATGGCCGCCAGGAAGAATCCGAGTACCTCTCCCCGTTTAAGGATGCCCAGCATGGAGACGTTTTCCCCCGGCGGGTGGACAACCCGCGGCGACGGAACCGCCAGAGCCAGTAGCCATTGAAACGCCATTAAGCCGGCGATCACTTCCGGCAAGCGCACGAGTGGCAGCCCGTCATCCAGCACTTCCCCCATCACCCAGATAGTCGACAGAAAGCCTACCGATCCCCATAGGCGAATGCCGCTATACAGCGCGGTTTTCTTGACCAGATGATCAAGCGTGACCGATTCGAATAGCGGCAAGGTGGCGTTCCAGCAGAAACTGAACACCAGCATGACGACCACCAGCGTCGTCAGATCGGTCCTGTCTAGAAATAGGCCGCAAAAGGCCACCCAAGAGAGAAAGGTCGCCCAGCGGATGACCCTGAGCACTTTCCCGTTGCGATCGGCTAACCAGCCCCATAGCGTCGGCGAAAATATTTTTGTTGCCGGAATCAGGGCCATGATGACCCCAATTTGCGCGGGATCGTGGCCGATCTGCTTCAAAAAGAGTGGCCAGTAGGGAACCAGTACTCCGAGTATCGAGAAGTAGGCAAAGTAAAACCCTGACAGGCGTCTTGCCGGCACGCGCGCCGTCATCTTCAACGCGCTGGTGGAAGGTTTACGCGCTGGCCGAAATGGGATTGAGCCCGATGCGCACGTCGGCATTTTGTCCACGCTGACGCAAGCAGTGATCCATGAGCACGATGGCGGTCATGGCTTCGGCAATAGGGGTGGCACGAATACCGACGCAGGGATCGTGACGTCCGGTGGTGACGACTTCGACCGGTTCGCCACGGACGTTGATGGAGCGACCTGGAAGCCGCAGGCTGGAGGTGGGTTTGAGCGCAATACTGGCGAGGATGTCCTGGCCAGAGGAAATACCACCGAGGACACCACCGGCGTGATTGCTCAGAAATCCCTGTGGGGTGATTTCGTCACGGAATCCGGTTCCCTTGGCTTCGACGCAGTCAAAGCCGTCTCCAATCTCGACACCTTTGACTGCATTGATGCTCATCAATGCATGGGCAAGGTCGGCATCCAGCCGATCGAAGATAGGTTCACCCCAGCCCGGTGGGACCCCGGTCGCCAAGACATTGATGCGGGCGCCAATAGAGTCGCCATCCTTGCGCAAGGCGTCCATGTAGTTTTCCATCTCGGGTACCTTGTCAGGGTCCGGACAGAAAAATGGATTGCATTCAATCTCATCCCAGACAATGCGCTGGATCTTGATCGGACCTAGCTGGGCCAGGTAGCCACGAATTTCGATGCCGAAACGTTCCCGCAAAAACTTCTTGGCAATGGCACCCGCCGCGACCCGCATGGCGGTTTCACGTGCGGAGGATCGGCCGCCTCCGCGATAATCGCGAAAGCCGTACTTCATGTGATATGCGTAATCGGCGTGAGCGGGGCGGAATTGCTCGACGATGTTGCCGTAATCCTTGGATCGCTGATCGACGTTCTCGATCAACAGGCCGATGGGGGTCCCGGTGGTCTTGCCCTCGAATACCCCGGAGAGAATTTTGACGGCATCGGGTTCTCGCCGTTGTGTGGTATGGCGCGAGGTACCGGGGCGTCGGCGATCCAAATCACCCTGCAGATCGGCTTCGCTGAGTTCCAGCCCGGGTGGACAGCCGTCGACAATACAACCAATGGCCAGCCCATGACTTTCGCCAAAGGAGGTGACGGTGAACAATTTTCCAAGCGTATTTCCGGACATCGGGTTTGACCTAGTGACTTGAATGGGATGGGCCTGACCACCCCGGCTTGCCCAGGGTATTCGGGCTATCGGTTGTAGCAGCGAGCGATAGTTGGCTATCAGAGCGCACCGGATTTTTGCAGGCGCCTGACGATCGCCTGGGCAATCATACGGTAGCCCTGAGCATTGGGGTGGACTGAATCCGACCTGAGCCCACTGCTCTCTACGATGTCGTTGAGCACATGCCGCTCGATCGGAATATCGAACTCTTGGGCAATATCCTCGTAAAACGTGGGTGGTGCCCGCATCAGCCCAAACTTGGGGACTGCGATGAGCAGGACGTCGATCCCACGATCTCGTGCCATTTTCACCATGGCCCGAACATTCTCGGCGGCTTTCTCTTCGCTGAGTGAACGAAGCAGATCATTGGCGCCATGACATAAAACCAGCAGGTTGGGTTCATATTCATCTAGCCAGATAGGCAGGCGTTTCAGTCCATCGGCGGAAAGTTCGCCTGACAGTCCGCCATTGATGACCTGCCGCTGAATCATGGCCTGCAGTTGGACCGGGTAGGTTTCCTCGGGCAATACACCGGCACCGTAGGTCAGGCTGTCACCAAAGGCAAGCACCTTGGCCTCGGGCGCCAAGGGCGACTGGGTAGCCTCTGGCTTGCAGGCGACCAGGGCCAGGCTCAGCATCAGTCCGACCAGTACCCGCGTCAGGCAAACTCCGATGGTCGCTGGTGCATGAGCCAGAAAGTTTCTCTCTGAGATCAGCATATTGACTCCTGTTCCCCCAGGGTTGAGTTCACCCCTTTGGGAAAAACTGGTTAACTTGATCAGCGGTCAGCTGAAAGACGCCATCGCCACCCCGCTCGAAATCAAGCCAGAAGAAAGGCACATCCGGAAAGTTGTCTTCCAGAGGCTCGGCAGCACTCCCCACCTCCACGACGATGATGCCGTCGGGTTTCAGATGACGGCCGGCATCTTTGAGGATTTTGCGCACGCAATCAAGACCGTCGTCACCGGATTCAAGCCCCAGACGAGGCTCTGCATGATATTCCAGCGGCAAGTCACGCCATTCGGAAAAATTCACATACGGCGGATTGCTGACAATCAGATCGTATTTTTTTTCAGCCAGTCCAGAATAGACATCGGATTGGATGGCGCGAACACGATCTCCAACCTCATGCCGCTCGATATTGATGCGCGCCACATCCAGCGCATCCGCCGAGATATCGACCGCATCCACTTGAGCATCCTGAAAAGCCGCTGCGCAGGCGATGGCGATACAGGCGCTCCCGGTGCAAAGGTCGAGGATATCCTTCACCGCCTCGGCCTCGAGCCACGGCGCGAATTGACTTTCGATCAATTCGGCAATCGGCGAACGTGGAACCAATACCCGCTCATCGATGTAGAAGGAAAGTCCGGCAAACGGGGCTTCATTCGTGAGATAAGCCAGCGGCTTTCGTTCGGTGATGCGCCGCTCGATCAGATTCAAAACCCTTACCCGCTCTTCAGGAATCAGGTTGGCCTCAAAATACCCACCGGGCAGATCATACGGTAGATGGAGGGCATGTAGTACCAATGCGGCGGCCTCATCCAGGGCGCCCGCGGTCCCGTGGCCAAAAAATAGACTGGCTTCTGTAAAACGACTCGTGGCATAACGAACATAGTCACGCAGCGTAACGAGGTGATCCAGGATCATGGGTCGGTTCATGCTTCAGGGATAGAGTCCAATGGCGGGGAGCCCAGTCTGCTCATCCAGCCCGAACATAAGATTCATGTTCTGCACTGCCTGTCCGGCCGCGCCCTTGACCAGGTTATCAATCACCGACAACACCACCACGGTGTCGCCATCGAGGGGCCGGTGGATGGCAATCTGGCAGCGGTTGACGCCACGGACGTTGCGAGTGTCGGGATGCGCGCCAGCCGGAAGAACATCAACAAATGGCTCGTGACGATAACGACGCTCAAACAGTGCCTGCAAATCCGTCACATCGTCATTGAGTACACCATAGAGCGTGGCATGTATTCCACGAATCATCGGAATCAAATGCGGCACAAAAGTCAGGCCAACGGCCTTGCCGACCATCTGCTCGAGCCCCTGGCGAATTTCCGGCCAATGACGATGTCCCCTGACGCTATAGGCTTTCAGGCTTTCGCCGGTTTCACTCATAAGAATCGGAATTTCGGCCTTGCGTCCGGCCCCGCTGACGCCAGATTTCACATCGGCAATGATGCGCTCATGATTGACCACGCCGGCTTCCAGCAAAGGCAACAAGCCTAACTGGACCGATGTGGGATAGCAGCCGGGACAGGCCACCAGATTAGCCTGGCGGATGGACTCGCGATTGACTTCCGGCAAGCCATAGACGGCTTCAGACAGCAAGTCTGGGCAGGCATGGGGTTCCCCATACCAGTGTGCCCAGACGGCGGGATCTTTTAGACGAAAATCGGCCGCAAGATCGATGACCTTGATGCCTCGAGCGAGAAGATCCGGCGCCATCCGCATGGCGGTGCCATTAGGCGTCGCGAAGAAAACGACATCACAGTCGACGAGGTTTTCGTTCGTGGGCTCGACAAAGGTGTTTCTGACGAAGCCACGCAGATTGGGATAGGTATCGGCGACGAACTTGCCTGCGTCGCCTCGCGAAGTCACGCGAGTAATATTGACCCCGGGATGCAACGCCAGAAGCCGCAAGAGTTCCACGCCGGTATACCCAGTACCCCCAACAATGCCGGTACGAATCATGTGCGTCTATCTCCGGAATGAATTGGGAAAATCCCGCTGAGAGCTAACGACGCTGCCCGCAAAGGAATTTGCCAGCATCGCCGACCATCGAAGTGAAGTCAGGATTCTTCGGGTGCTGGTCCGTCGAACGCCTCGACCATGGCCTTAAGTTTTTGCCCGGACTTGAAGGTAACCACTCGACGGGCAGTGATGGGTATTTCCTCTCCCGTCTTGGGGTTACGCCCCGGTCGCTCATTTTTGTTACGCAAATCGAAGTTACCAAAACCAGAGAGCTTGACCGATTCACCCCGGACAAGCGACGCCTTGATCTCATCGAAAAATTGCTCGACCAATTCCTTGGCCTCATTGCGACTTAAATCCACCGTCTCGAGCAGTCGCTCCACCATATCGATCTTGGTCAGCGTCATGTCAGTCCCTCAAACGTGCTTCAAAACGATGGCGCAGTGACTCCAATACATGGTTGAGGGCCTCTTCGACACGGGCATCGACCAGCGTTTCCAACTCATCCTGCCAGACCAGACCCAGAGCCACGCTCTTTTTACCGGCCTCTACTCCGGGGCCTTGATAGACATCAAACACCATAACTTCACGCAAAAGGACTCCGCCCTTTTCCTTAGCCAAAGCGGTCAACTTCGCCACCGGAATGGCGTCATCGACGATGACGGCAATATCGCGGCGCACAGTCGGAAATCTGGAAAGACTGCTGAACCGGGGCACATCACGACCCAGAATGGTGGACTGGTCGAGTTCCACCAGGAACACACGCTGATCGAACCCCAGTTGTTTCTCCAGTTGCGGATGCAGCATTCCGACCCAGCCCGCTCGTTCCGAGCCAAGAATAATCTCCGCAGATTGGCCAGGGTGCAGAGCCGGATGAGGCACAGCAATGAATGAGAGTCGATCGATTCGACCGGTCAACAGTAACAGCGCCTCGATGTCGGCTTTGACATCGTAGAAGTCGATAGCCCGCTGCTTCTCGGCCCATTGTTCCTCATTCACGGGCCCCGTGGCTAACCAAGCCAAGGACTTGCGCTGATCCAGCCCATCACTCTTCGTGATAAACCTCAGCCCGCTCTCGAAAAGCCGTACGCGGTTCTGCTGTCGATTGTTATTCTTGATCGCGGCATCCAACAGCCCCGGCCAGAGGCTGGTCCGCATCACGGCAAGCTCAGCCGAGATGGGATTTTTAAGCGCCAACGGTTCGATGTCGGGATCTATCAACTTCTGTAAGCCATAACCGACAAAACTGTAGGTGATGGCTTCCTGATAACCGCGATCGACCAGCAGGTGCTTGACCCGCGACAGTTCGATCACCGATTCGGATACCGGCCGCATGGCGGCGGGAATGGTGGGCTGCTTGCGAGGCAAGTGATCATATCCGTAGACACGACCCACTTCCTCGATCAGATCCGACTCAATGGCTATATCAAAACGAAACGCGGGCGGGACCACTTGCCATCCTTCCGGATGCGTCTCAGGCTTCATACCGAGGCCCCGCAGAATCCAGGCAACCCGCTCCGCATCGATTTCAATACCGAGTAAACGTTGGATGCGTTCGGCTCTCAGCAACACGGGTAGACGTTGAGGCAAATGTGCCTGGCTGATCGCCTCGACCATGGGGCCCGGATTGCCACGGGCCAGACTCACGACGAGTTCACTGGCCCGTGCCAAAGCGCGATCTTGCAGTTCAAAACTGACACCGCGCTCAAATCGATGTGATGAATCAGTACTTAGGCCATAGCGGCGGGCCTTGCCCATCATCAATTCAGGGGTAAAAAAAGCGCACTCAAGGAAAATATCCTGAGTCGTCTCACTCACCGCCGAATCACTGCCGCCCATAATACCAGCCAAGGCAAGAGCCTTCGCCTCATCAGCAATTACCAGTGTGTCCGGATGCAGCATGAGCTCCTGATCATTAAGCAGGCGCAGCTTTTCTCCATCACGCGCGTGCCGCACGCGAATACCGCCCTCGAGCTTTGCCGCATCGAAGGCATGCAAGGGCTGCCCGAGCTCCAGCAGTACGTAGTTGGTGATGTCCACGATGACATCCAGGGAGCGAATTCCAGAGCGACGGAGCCGCTCTTTCATCCATAGCGGTGTCGGTGCGTCGCGGCTGACGCCTTTGATCAGACGACCAAGGTATCGCGGGCAAGCCCCTGGGGCATCAATGTTAACCGGCAAGCTGTCATCATGCCCGGTCGATAATGCCTGGCTCGTCGGTAGGGTCATGGATAACCCATTCAGTAGCGCTACTTCACGCGCGATACCTTCAACGCTCAGACAGTCCGCACGATTGGGGGTTAGATCCACTTCAATCAATGAATCATCAAGCTGAAGGCACTGGCGAATGTCTGTACCTGCCGGCACATCCTCACTAAGTTCCATCAGGCCGGACGCATCTTCATCGATACCCAGTTCCTTGGCCGAACAGAGCATGCCAAACGAGGGGATACCGCGCAATTTAGAGGCTTTGATTTTGAGACCACCGGGCAGTAGTGCGCCTTCCAGCGCCAGCGGCGCACGCAAACCGACTCGGGCATTGGGTGCCCCACAGACGATTTGCAACGGCTCGGCCAAACCTGCCGCGACGCGGCACACCTTAAGGCGATCCGCCTCCGGATGCGGGGCGGCCTCAAGGATTTCGCCCACTACCACACCAGAGAACTCGCCTGCTGCAGGAATTGCGCTATCGACCTCCAGACCAGCCATCGTGATCTGATGAACCAGCTCCTGGGTCGTGAGGGCAGGATTGACGTAAGTTCTTAGCCAGGCTTCGCTGAAACGCATATGAGTCGCCGGTGATGTGCCTAAAATGCGGGAAATTGCCGGAGAAACTTAAGATCGTTCTCGAAAAACAGCCTCAAATCGTTAATGCCGTAGCGCAGCATGGCCATGCGCTCGACTCCCAAACCGAATGCGAAGCCAGTAAATACTTCTGGGTCGATATCAACAAATCCAAATACCTTTGGATGAATCATTCCACATCCCATCACCTCTAGCCAACCAGTCTGCTTGCAAACCCGGCAACCGCAACCGCCACAGATCACACACTCGATGTCAACCTCGGCAGAGGGTTCGGTAAACGGAAAGTACGAGGGTCTAAATCTGACCTCGACATCCTTCTCGAAGAATAGCGTGAGAAACTCATAGAGCACGCCGCGCAAATCAGCAAAGCTGACATCCCGATCCACCAGAAAACCCTCGACTTGGTGAAACATAGGCGTATGAGTCAGGTCGGAATCGCAACGATAAACCCGACCCGGCGCAATGACGCGCAATGGAGGGGTTCGGCTTTCCATGATCCGCACCTGCACGGGCGAGGTGTGCGTACGCAACAAGGTGTGCGCATCGAAGTAGAAGGTATCGTGCATAGCCCGCGCCGGATGGGATGCGGGGATATTGAGGGCTTCGAAGTTATGGTAATCGTCCTCGACCTCCGGGCCTTCGACGCTCTCGAAACCAATGCGAGCAAAGAGCTCGGAAATTCGCTGCAGTGTCAGCGTTACCGGATGCAAACCGCCAGTATGTTGCCCCCGACCCGGCAATGTTACATCGATGGTCTCCCGGACGAGACGTTGCTCCAGTTCATGCGTCTCCAGTATTTCCTTGCGCGCCTCGAATACAGCAGTAAACTGGTCGCGCACTTGATTGATTTGCGCTCCCGCCTCCTTGCGTTGGTCTGGAGGCAAGGTACCGAGCATTTTCATCTGTTCGGTAATCAGCCCTTTCTTGCCGAGGTAATGGACGCGAACCTGATCTAGCGCGGACAGTGACTCCGCCGATGCAACATCCCCTTGCGCGTGCCTTAAAACGTCTTCAAGGGTAATCATGACCGGCCTTGGGTGGGTAGATGGAGTGCTTCTGAAATTCGATAACGATCAAGGGCGCCAAATGACGCCCCAACCGGGAGACTGAACTAGCGGCTCAGAATTAACCCTGTGCAATCCTGGCGAGTTCGGCAAATGCTTCCTTGTCACGTACGGCAATATCGGCCAGTACTTTGCGGTCAATCGCAACAGATGCCTTGTTAAGTCCGGCGATGAACCGGCTGTAGGACAATCCGAATTCGCGGGCTGCCGCATTGATGCGAACAATCCACAGTGCACGGAATTGACGCTTCCTCTGACGGCGATCACGATAAGCGTATTGGCCGGCCTTGATGACCGCCTGTTTGGCTACGCGATAAACACGACTACGGGCACCGTAATACCCCTTAGCCTGCTTGAGAACCTTTTTGTGGCGTGCACGCGCGGTGACGCCACGTTTTACTCTAGGCATTGGACCCTCTTTTCTCTTAGGTCAAAAAACTCAGGCGTACGGCAACATGCGCGCCGCGCTCCGCACATCCGACGCATGGATGGCGTTCGGGCTGCGCAGGTGGCGCTTACGCTTGGTGCTCTTCTTGGTCAGGATGTGACGACGGAACGAGTGGTTGCACTTGAAGCCGCCAGAGGCAGTCTTCTTGAAACGTTTCGCCGCGCCCCGGTTGGTTTTCAACTTTGGCATCGCGCTCTCCGGTTTACTTTTAACTAATTCAATTTTGCTTTAATGACTATTTCTTTCTTTTGGGGGCCAGCATCATGATCATTTGCCTGCCTTCCATCTTCGGAAACTGCTCTACCGTCGCATGCTCTTGCAGATCGGTTTCAATTTGCTTGAGCAAATCCATACCCAGCTCCTTATGACTCAGCTCCCTTCCCCGGAATCGCACGGTAACCTTGGCCTTATCGCCTTCATCGAGGAATCGGGTGAGATTACGCAATTTGATCTGATAATCACCGACGTCAGTCCCGGGACGAAATTTCACTTCCTTGACCTGAATCTGTTTTTGCTTTTTCTTGGCCGCTGCCAGCTTTTTATTGAGCTCGAATCGGTATTTGCCATAATCCATAATTCGACAAACCGGCGGTTCCGCCCCCGGAGAAATCTCGACCAAATCCAATTCAGCATCATAGGCCATTTGCCTGGCATCCCGACTGGATACCACACCAGCTTGATTTCCCTCGGCATCGATCAGGCGAACATTGGGATATTGAATCTCATCGTTCAGCCTCGGCTCTTTTCTATCGGCACTGATAGCCAATTCCTCCAATAACGATTAATGAATGACAGCGCGACCCGTTGACTCGGCATCAAGCTTCTGAAGCAGATCCTTCAAACTAAATAGTCCCAGGTCTTCTCCCTTTTGAGTTCGCAGGGAGACGGTCCGGGACTCCAATTCTTTATCGCCAATGATGGCCAAGTAGGGCACACGCTGCATCGAATGCTCTCGAATTTTAAAGCCGATCTTCTCATTTCTCAAGTCAGCCTCGACTCGCATCCCTTGGGCACACAACGCTGCTGCCACGTCATTGGCATAAGCAGACTGAGAATCCGTGATATTCAGCACCACCAACTGAACCGGAGCGAGCCACAACGGGAAATACCCTGCATAGTGTTCAATCAAAATACCAATGAAACGCTCAAGCGACCCCAGAATGGCCCGATGCAGCATCACCGGCGTATGTTTTGCCCCGTCCTCAGCGATGTAGACAGCACCCAGTCGCTCTGGCATCGAGAAATCCACCTGAATAGTACCGCACTGCCATACACGATCGAGACAGTCAGCCAGCGAAAATTCGATCTTTGGCCCGTAAAAAGCCCCTTCCCCCGGCTGCAACTGCCACTCCAATCCCTTCGAATTCAGCGCCTCTTCAAGGGCTGCCTCTGCCTTATCCCACACTTCATCCGACCCAACCCGATTGGCCGGCCGTGTCGACAATTTGACCAGGACCTTCTTGAACCCGAAATCCGCATACACCTGATGCAGCAGATCAATGAATTGTGAAACTTCTGCCTGAACCTGATCCTCGGTGCAAAAAATGTGGGCATCATCCTGGGTGAATCCGCGGACACGCATCAAACCATGCAGCACGCCCGACAGTTCATTCCGATGGCATGCACCAAACTCAGCCAGCCGCAGAGGCAGCTCGCGGTAACTCTTCAGACCCTGGTTGTACACTTGCACGTGGCAGGGACAATTCATCGGCTTGATGGCGTAGTCTCGCTGCTCGGACGCGGTCGTGAACATGTCGGACTGAAACTTGTCCCAGTGACCTGATCTTTCCCAGAGCGTGCGGGATACGACCAGAGGCGTGCGAATTTCTTCGTATCCGTTGTCACGGAAGATAGACCGCATGTATTGCTCGACGATCTGCCATAGCACCCAGCCCTTGGGGTGCCAGAAAACCATGCCGGGCGCCTCTTCCTGCATATGGAAAAGGTCTAGCGTCTTGCCGATCTTGCGGTGGTCCCGTCGCTCGGCCTCTTCCAGACGAGTCAGATATTCCTTGAGGTCTTTCTTGTCGGCCCAGGCCGTACCGTAAATGCGCTGAAGCATTTCGTTACGGGCATCGCCGCGCCAATACGCGCCGGCAATCTTCATCAATTTGAATGACCGGAGCCTGCCAGTGTCCGGCACATGCGGCCCACGGCACAAATCAGTGAAATCGCCCTGAGTGTAAAGAGAAATATCCTGCCCTTCGGGAATGTCACGAATGATTTCGGCCTTGTACCTCTCCCCCTGCCTCAGAAAGAAATCGGCCGCCGCATCTCTGGCCATCACTTCTCGCCGAACTGGCATGGCCTTCGCCGCCAGTTCCTCCATCTTTTTCTCAATGGCCGCTAAATCTTCGGGCGTAAACGGACGCTCGTAGGAAAAATCGTAGTAGAAACCGTTCTCAACCACGGGTCCAATCGTCACTTGAGCGCCGGGAAACATTGACTTGACCGCCTGAGCCAGAAGATGCGCGGCGGAGTGGCGGATAATCTCAACGCCTTCGGCATCTCGCCCTGTAACGATAGCCACGGCAGCATCCGCATCGACGATGCGAGAAAGGTCGACCAACTCACCATCAACCCGCCCCGCCAAGGCAGCCTTCGCCAAACCAGCACCAATGGACTCCGCCACTTCCATCAGCGAAATGGGCTGATCGTATTCCCGACGGGAACCATCTGGCAGAGTAATGACGGGCATGAAAAACCTCACGGACAAAAAAAGCATCGCACTGCGATGCTTTTCTGGATATGGTAGGCGCGATTGGACTCGAACCAACGACCCCCACCATGTCAAGGTGGTGCTCTAACCAACTGAGCTACGCGCCTGCAATCAAGCTAGGCATTATAACGGTATTTCCCGCACAGTCAAAGACCAATTCCGCTTTTCGCCCCCCCCTTCAACCGAGCTTGCACGCCAGCCCGCAATGAATGCCCACCAAAACATAACATGATGCAAAATCGCTCATTTACATCTCCAGCCGCAACGTTTTTTCGATCCGCCTTGGCAGCGACATGATCGACATTCCTCGGATTAACCAACCACTCAAGCAATCTGTTTAACGTAAAAAGCCTCACCCAAGGGGTGAGGCTTTTTACTGTCGAACTCCCACGGAAGGAGCCTGAGGCCAGAACTTCCGCAAGAGGACTCACATGGCTGACTTACATCATGCCATCCATGCCGCCCATTCCACCCATGCCGCCCGGCATTGCTGCCTCTGCCTTGGGCTCTTCCGCAATCATGGCCTCGGTCGTAATCATCAAACCAGCGACGGAAGCAGCATTTTGCAGCGCACTGCGGGTGACCTTTGCTGGATCAAGGATACCGAAAGCAACCATATCCCCATACTCGCCGTTAGCTGCGTTGTAACCAAAGTTGCCGGTGCCTTCGGCGACCTTGTTCAGCACAACCGAAGCCTCGTCACCGGCGTTGGTGACGATCTGACGTAGGGGCTCTTCCATCGCCCGACGCGCCAGACTGATACCCACGTCCTGATCGTGGTTAGCGCCCTTGAGATCCTTGATCTTCTGCAATGCGCGAATCAGCGCCACACCCCCGCCCGGTACGATGCCTTCCTCAACCGCCGCACGCGTGGCGTGCAATGCATCTTCAACACGAGCTTTCTTTTCCTTCATTTCAACTTCAGTAGCCGCGCCAACCTTGATGACGGCAACGCCGCCCGCCAGCTTGGCCAAACGCTCCTGGAGCTTCTCACGGTCATAGTCGGACGTAGTTTCTTCGGTCTGTTTACGAATCTGCGCGATACGGCCCTGGATCTTTTCGGAACTGCCCGCGCCATCGATGATGGTGGTTTCTTCCTTCGTGATCTGAACGCGTTTGGCGGTGCCCAGATCCTCGATGGTGGCTTTTTCCAGCGACAGACCCACTTCCTCGGCGATGACGGTACCGCCGGTCAGAATGGCGATATCTTCCAGCATGGCCTTGCGGCGGTCACCGAACCCCGGCGCCTTGACAGCAGCCACCTTCAGGATGCCGCGCATATTGTTGACGACCAGAGTCGCCAATGCCTCACCTTCAACATCTTCCGCAATGATCAGTAATGGGCGACCGGCCTTGGCCACGCCCTCGAGCACGGGCAGCATGTCGCGGATATTGGAGATCTTCTTTTCGCAGATCAGGATCAACGGATTTTCCAGCTCAGCGCTCATGCTCTGCTGGTTATTGATGAAGTAGGGGGACAAATAACCACGGTCGAATTGCATACCCTCGACCACATCTAGGGTGTTTTCGAGACCGGAACCATCTTCGACAGTAATGACGCCTTCCTTGCCGACCTTGTCCATCGCATCGGCAATGATCTTGCCAATCGCCTCATCGGAATTGGCCGAGATGGAACCAACCTGAGCGATCGCATTGCTATCAGCGCAGGGGACTGACATTGCATGAATGGCTTCAACGGCTGCAGCGGTGGCCTTGTCGATGCCACGCTTCAGATCCATCGGATTCATGCCGGCGGCTACGGCCTTGAGCCCTTCGGTCAGGATGGACTGGGCTAACACGGTTGCGGTGGTAGTGCCATCACCCGCTATATCGGAAGTCTGGGAGGCGACTTCTTTGACCATCTGCGCGCCCATGTTTTCGAACTTGTCAGCCAGTTCGACTTCCTTGGCGACGGACACACCGTCCTTGGTCACGGTCGGAGCGCCGAAGCTTTTTTCCAGGACCACATTACGGCCTTTGGGACCTAACGTCACCTTGACGGCCTGGGCAAGGATATTCACGCCACGAATCATGCGGCTACGAGCGTCATCACCAAATCTAACTTCTTTTGCTGCCATGTTTGATTACCTTTCGATGTTCAGAATTCGAATTAAAACGGGGAATTAACCTTCCAGAATGGCGATGATGTCATCTTCGCGCATGACCAGAATTTCCTCACCATCCACCTTGACTTCGGTGCCGGCATACTTGCCGAACAGAACCTTATCGCCAGCCTTCACGCCTAGAGGACGTACTTGGCCGTTGTCTTGGACCTTGCCATTACCAGCCGCAACAACTTCACCGCGAATCGGCTTCTCGGCAGCGGAATCGGGGATCACAATCCCGCCAGGTGAAGTGCGCTCTTCTTCTAGACGCTTGACAATGACACGATCGTTCAATGGGCGAATTTTCATCGATTGCTCCTGTTAATAAATAGTTCGTGGGTTTAAAAATCGGGTTGAATGCGAAAGATAGGGGGCTTCGCCTCCATGCCTCACCATTACAAAGGCTTATTAGCACTCGACTCAAGCGAGTGCTAATCATATCTACACCCCGATGGCTGTCAAGACTGACTCAGGTGATATCTCCCTTCGAACCCAATCACCAATGCCAGGCATCCACAAGACAATCAATGACGGGTCAAGGCTGGATTGGGATGAAAATGACACACGGCTTGACAAATCTATGAACCGCATCACGGACGAAGTGAATCGGCCCTCCCGTAACAACTATGGGGATCGGCTCCCTATGTTTCAAGTAATCCACGAAGGATACCGATCGCGAGCGTAGGCCAGTCAAATAAGAAAAATAAGCATCCAACGATGTAACTGTTGGTGCGATCAATCCTTGACTGGTCTTTTTTCGAGCTTTCTCTGAAGAGTGCGACGGTGCATTCCTAGAGCACGCGCGGCAGCAGAAATATTGCCTCCGTGCTCGACGATGATTTTTTGCAGGTGCTCCCACTCAAGCCGGCGCACGGAGAGCGGCTTCTCCTTTATTTCCACCATTTCGTCGCCCTGATCCTTGTGGAGCGCAGCCATGATTTCCTCTGTATCAGCGGGTTTTGCTAGATAGTGAACGGCTCCCAGCTTGATCGCCTCGACAGCCGTAGCAATGCTTGCAAAGCCTGTCAGCATGACAATTCGGGTATTGGCATCCAGCTCATGCAGGCGTTTGACTAGAACCAAACCGGACTCCTGACCTATTCTTAAGTCGATAACGGCATACTCCGGTTCCACCGCCTCAGCAACCTTGATGCCGGACACCACGTCCGTGGCGGCATGAACCTCGAACCCCCGCTTGCTGAGCGCCTGCTCCAACACACCGCAAAAGGTAGGGTCGTCGTCTACCAGCAGCAAGGTGGGTTTCTGCGAAGTTTCCTGCTTACGATCCTGAATCATGCCTGACCCCAGTGGCTAATGACGGGTAAAACGATTTGGGTACGAGTACCCACCCCCCCCCGGCGTGGCGTCATTTCAATACTGCCATCCAGTCGATTGATCGTCGCAAAGGCCAGAAAAAGCCCGACACCCAGCCCCTGATCCTTTGTTGAGACAACCGGTGTCTTTCCGATCTTCTCGGATAAGCTCGGCGAAATACCGGGACCGCTGTCGAGGATTCGCAGAGTCAGCGATTGCTGGTCCCAGCGTGCATGTAATTCAATACCCTTGGCTGACACTTCGGCCGCATTGTTCAGAATATTGATGAGTGCATGGGTAAGCGTCAGTTCAGCGAGAATACCGGGCGGTGGGAGGGGCCCGGCCTTGCGGTAATGCAACTTTTTGCCTGGCAATTGCTGACGCCAGCTTTCAACCACCGAATCCAGATAAGCGGTTAACGGCATAAGGTGCCCGCTCTCAGCGCGGATTTCACCGGCGGAAGCGGACATTACTGAAAGCGCCTGCTTGCAGCGGGCCACCTGCTCTCGCAGGATTTTCATTTTAATTCCCAGCTCGATATCGCCCCCCGCCTCGCAATCGTTTTCAATTTCACCGACCAATATCGCCATCGTGCCTAAAGGCGTCCCCATTTCATGTGCGGCCCCGGCAGCCAAGGTTCCGAGGGCCACTACCCTCTCATTTCGCAGACTGAGCTCGCGCGCCTCGGCCAGACTTCGATCCCTCGCCCTAAGGGTTTTTGCCATCTCCACCACAAAATAGGCCACCAGCACGGCACTAAAAACAAACCCGAACCACATACCGAAGACGTGGAGATCAAGGCCATGCTTTGGCAGCATGGCATGCATAATATGGGCGTTCTCACCCTGAACCGGGATCGGCTGTATGTCTGGAAGGGGGTGGTAATAGGACATCAGCAACGTGTAACACCCCGAGGTGAAGATCACCATATACCAGGTGTATTCCTGTGGCAATACCGTGGCAGCGATGATGAGTGGCAGCAGGAAGAACCACGCAATGGGATTTGTCGCCCCCCCAGTGAAATAAAGAATGGCAGTAATCGCCAAAACGTCGCAGGACAACTGAATGAACAGCTCGTTCTCTGATATCGGCTCTTGAGAGCCTAAGCGCAGCCAAGTCCACCAGTTGAAAAGGCCCAACAGAGTCAGAATCCCCCACAACGGCACCTCACGCAGAGGGATTGCCAACCCATAGAGGCTGATAAAAATGATCAGACCCTCGCCGACGATCATCAAATTTCGGAGCACAAAAAGCCAGCGTAGATTCTGGCGCGCATCTCTGGCCGGATGAATGGGTGTGGGAATACTGGAGAGTGGTTCTTCGTTCATTTTTAAAGCATAACCGAGCCGCGCCTGATGGAGACACTATGCGGCAATTTGTCACATTCCGTCTGCTTACCCCCCCCAGTAGAGTTGGCTCAAATATTTAGACTAACAGCTGACGGCTGCCGAACTACAAAGACCCTGGGCGGCTTTCCTCCTTGTAAAGCAGGCAGCTTAGGTGCTTCCTGCCCTCTAATTTGGCTTCTACCTTATCGAACAGCCTCAAGATCAAGTCGCATCTCCAGCAGATGCATAGGGATATTTCACATGCAATCCGCCCAAGCCACAATAACCACTCGGATTCTTGGCCAGGTACTGCTGATGATAGGATTCTGCAAAGTAAAATGTCGGGGCCTCGGCAATTTCCGTGGTGATGTCAGCCTGATGTCCTGCATCGCGCAAGGCGCCTTGGTAGATCTGCAGACTTCCAATTGCGCACTGATATTGTGACGGTTCGCTGGTAAAAATCACCGAACGGTATTGAGTGCCGAGATCATTTCCTTGGCGCATTCCCTGGGTCGGATCATGCGATTCCCAAAATGTTTCGAGCAAGCCCGCAAGCTCAAATATGTCGGGGTCATAGATCACCCGCACCACTTCGGCATGTCCTGTATTGCCTGAGCAGACCTCCTCATAAGTTGGGTTGGGTGTGTAACCCCCCGCATAACCCACCGCCGTAAGATAAACACCCGGCATCTGCCAGAATTTTTTCTCCGCGCCCCAGAAGCACCCCATGCCTAGGATAATCTGCACATGGCCTTCGGGATAAGGGGGGCACATTGGGCGCCCATTAACAAAATGATGCTGAGGGACCTTAACTGGCTCCTGCCTGCCAGGCAGAGCAGCATCCGGCTGAATCGTTCCAGTCTTCCAATTTTCAAACATTGCACCCACCTGCCAAAGCTCTTGTATTGAGATTCACTATAATCCAACCAACCACAGGGAGTTATTGACAAAATGAGTCATTTCGATCGACTTGAACGGTTCTATTTCGAAGAGCTTGGGATAAGAGGGGAACTGGTCAGGCTTGAAGACGCCTGGGCCTCGAGCAGAGGTACCACAGATTATCCTGATATCGTTCAATCCCAGTTGGGTCAGGCCCTGGCGGCAGTGTTGCTGCTCTCCGGCACGATCAAATACCAGGGCTCATTGATTCTCCAGGTTCAAGGGTGCGGACCGATCAGCACCTTGGTTGCACAAGCCACCCACGTTCGTACAATAAGAGGACTGGCTCACTGGGCCGACACGCCTGCAGGCGAAACACTCTCCAAGCTTTACGGCGATGCCCGGCTGGTGCTGACCATCCAAAACCAAGGTCAGGGGCCCTATCAAGGTATCGTTGCACTCGACGGGGATTCGTTATCCCAAGCGATTGAATCGTATTTCAACCTGTCCGAACAACTGCCGACCCGTTTATGGCTGGTAGCTGACGAACAGCGCGCAGGAGGGCTCTTCATCCAGAGCCTTCCTGCGCACGAGGAAGAATGCGAGGACTGGAACAGAGTCATCCACCTCGCCTCAACGATCACGGAAAATGAGCTTCTCAACCTGCCCAGCCATGAAGTGCTTTTTCGACTGTTTCATGAGGAGCGCGTCAGGTTGCTCGACCCCGAACCCGTGAGCTTCAGGTGCCGTTGCGCTCAGGATCGGATTGAAGGCATTTTGCTGGCGATGGGTGAGGAAGAAATCGCCACGCTCCTTGAGAAGGAAGGACACGTAGAGGTCAGCTGCGATTTTTGTAATCGGCATTACATCTTCGATTGCATCGATATCGCCGCGATGTTCAGTCGCTCCTTCCGCCTTGCAATACCCAGATTGCAGCAATAGAAAATTATCGCAAAAATGCGCACTTACATTGGCTGGGTGCGACTTTTTCGGGAAGACTATTCGTCAAAGCCAATAGACAAAAATAAACAAGCCTAGCCAAACGACATCTACGAAGTGCCAATACCAAGCGGCTGCCTCGAAGGCAAAGTGGTTCTCAGTGCTGAAATGTCCGCGAATGCTTCTTAGCAGAACGACGGTCAGAATAATGGCACCAATGGTTACATGCAGACCATGGAATCCGGTCAACATAAAGAACGTGGAGCCGTAAATTCCAGTACCCAGCGTCAGACCCATATCTGAGTAGGCTTCGTGATACTCGACACCTTGCAGAACCACAAACAGGAATCCCAATGCTACGGTCGCGGCAAGCCCGATAATCAGTTGCGTGCGATTAGCCTTTAGTAGACCCCAATGAGCCCAAGTCACAGTCGCGCCACTGGTAAGAAGGATCAAGGTGTTGATTGCGGGTATTCCCCAAGCGGCCATCGGCTCGAACTCACCCCCTTCTTTCCCCCCAATATGCGCCGGACCATTGGACGGCCAAACATTCTTGAAGGAGTCCCAAAGATATTGATGGGTGTCTACCCCGAGGGCAGAACCTTCACCCCCCATCCATGGCAATGCCAGAACTCGGCTATAGAAGAGCGCACCGAAGAACGCGGCAAAGAAAAATACCTCGGACGTTATGAACCAGATCATCCCCATCCGAAAGGAGACATCAACCTGGTGGTTGTAAAGGCCGGCTACGCTTTCACGTATCACAGAGCCAAACCATATAAATAACATATAAACCAAAATGCCACCCCCTAACCACATCATGGTCGGACCAAGGTCGGAGCCATTCAGGTAATTAGAGAACCCCGCCAGAAGCATTAAAAGGCCAATCGAGCCAAGTATCGGCTGGGTTGCCTTGTGCGGAAGGTAGTAAGAACCATGTAAAGCCATTTGTATTCCCCTTGCTCGGTATAGCCTAATAAGTCTTGGCTGTTCTATTTTTGCTTTTCGGTGATATCAAAAAACGTATACGACAAAGTGAGGTCGGCCACAGTCCCTGGTAACGCCGGATCAATCACAAATCTGACCGGCATTTCTCGCTCTTTATGCGGCTCAAATGTTTGCTCGCTGAAGCAGAAACATTCGGTTTTTTTCAGGAACTGGGTGGCCCAGCCTGGCGCAATGCTGGGTATGGCCCTCCCTACCATAGTCAGGGCTGACTGATTTATCCCGAAAAACTTCACCGTCTGATATTCGCCTGGATGCACTCTCAGTTTGGTCGTTTCAGCACGAAAACCAAGGGGCATATCACCGTTCACTGTGGTTACCAACTCGACAGTCACCCAACGGGATTTGTCAACCGTGAACCCTACCTCCGCCTGAGCCTCGGTCTTGACCTTGCCATTTAATCCCGTTAGCTCACAAAACACGTCATATAGTGGTACTAAAGCAAATCCAAAACCGAACATAGCTATAGTAACCAGTACCACTGGCCACAACACCTTTGAATTGGATCGACTTTGGTTACCCTCATTCATGGCAACGCTGTATCCGACATCACGTGGTAAATCGCGAACAGGTACAAAGCAACTGCGACTACGCCTATCAAAACGGCCAACAGAGTATTTTTTCTGCGAAGATTCATCCCGGATTGACCTCTCTCGGTTACCTAAACAACCGAGTGGGTTATAAAGATTTCAGTGAATATGGGGTGAATGCTCCCAAGTATGGTATGGGGCTGGAGATGGCACCTGCCACTCCAGGCCATGTTCGCTAGCACCCTCCCAAACCTCATCCGTCGCTTTCTCACCATCACCACGTATGCTCTTGACTACGATATAGCACAGGATCAATTGAGAAAATCCGAAAACAAAAGCCCCTACGCTAGACCAGGCATTGAATTCGGCGAACTGCAATGCATAGTCCGGAATACGTCGCGGCATACCGGCCAGGCCCAAGAAATGCTGGGGGAAGAAGCATACGTTAACCGATATCGTGGTCAGCCAGAAGTGCAACTTAGCCAATCGCTCGTCATACATGACGCCAGTCCACTTTGGTAGCCAATAATAAACTGCCGCGATAATGGCAAACACAGCGCCCGAAACCAGGACATAGTGAAAATGGGCAACAATGAAGTAAGTGTCGTGATACTGCAAGTCAGCCGGGGAAATAGCCATCATCAAACCCGTGAAGCCACCCATGGTAAACAAAATCACGAAGGCAATAGCCCAGAGCATCGGCGCCTCGAACGTCATGGCACCTTGCCACATCGTTGACATCCAGTTGAAAACCTTTACCCCGGTGGGCACGGCGATGAGCATGGTTGCATAGGTGAAGTACAACTCACCCTCAATTGGCATGCCAACCGTGTACTGATGGTGCGCCCAAACGACAAACGAAAGCAACCCAATCGAGGCCGTGGCATAAACCATGGAGCTATAACCAAATAGAGGCTTCCTGGCAAAGGTTGGAATGATCTGCGAGACGATTCCGAAGGACGGCAAGATCAGCACATAGACCTCAGGGTGACCAAAGAACCAGAAGAGGTGCTGATAAAGTACGGGGTCGCCGCCACCGGCGGCATTGAAGAAGCTAGTACCAAAGAATTTGTCAGTCAGCAGCATCGTTACCGCACCGGCAAACACCGGCATAATGGCAATGAGCAAAAATGCAGTGATCAGCCAGGTCCAAACAAAGAGAGGCATCTTCATGAGCGTCATCCTTGGCGCCCGCATGTTCAGAATGGTCACGATAATATTTATCGCCGCCATGATGGACGATATACCAAGGATATGTATGGTAAATATTGTGAAAGGAAATGATGCCCCAGCTTGCAATGACAGAGGCGGGTAGAGCGTCCAGCCCGCTGCTGCTGCGCCACCGTCCATGAAGAGTGTGCTGACAAGCATGATGGCCGCAACCGGCAAAAGCCAGAAGCTCCAGTTGTTCAGACGCGGAAGCGCCATGTCAGGTGAGCCGATCATCATCGGGATCATCCAGTTAGCCAAGCCGGCAAAAGCGGGCATTACGGCACCAAAGACCATGATCAAGGCGTGAAGCGTGGTCATCGAATTAAAAAACAAGGGATCGACGAACTGCATCCCCGGAGCGAACAACTCCAGCCTGATTATCAAGGCCATCGCCCCACCAACCATGAACATGGCCAACGAAAAGACGAGATAAAGAGTACCGATATCCTTGTGATTGGTTGTCGTCACCCACCGCATAAAACCCTTGGCGGGGCCATGGTCGTGGTGATCGTCATGAATGGCCGTGACTGACATAGGATTCACCTCTTGAATATTTGGGCTACAACTACTGGTGTGACGCGACATCGCTTACCTGGACAATGTCACCGGTATTATTTCCCAACGCATTGCGCTGGTAGGTGATCACTGCAGCAATTTCTTCAGGTTTCAATACATTTCTGAACGAGGCCATTAATGGCGCCTTGCCGTTCAAAATCAGGTCGATATGACCACTGACCGGACCGTTGACCACGGCACTTCCCTTGATGGCTGGGAACATTCCCTCAATACCCTCCCCGCCGGCCTGATGGCAACTGATGCAGTGACCTTCGTAGACCGCTTGGCCAAGGGTCATCAACATATCCTTGTCTGCTCCAACCGAAGCTGCGATTCGCTGATTGGTGGATTCCTCGCTGACCTTGCCTGATTCAGCTGGGTTTTGATCTTTTACTGCCTCGGCCACTGCGGCTAACTCATCCCCGGCCTCTTTGGCTATACCTGCTTTTTCGGGCTGGCCACCTCCCTTTTGTTCGGCAAGCCATTGTTTATATTCCACTTCCGGCTTCGCGATCACCACGATGGGCATGAAGCCGTGATCCCGCCCGCACAGCTCGGTACATTGGCCCCGATACGTGCCCGCCTTTTCAACCCTGGCCCAACCGTCGGTGATGAAGCCGGGAATGGTGTCCTTTTTCCAGCCCAGATCTGGTACCCACCACGAGTGGATCACGTCACCCCCCGTAAACAAGAAACGAATCTTCTTCCCTACCGGAAGGACCAGCGGGTGATCCACTTCCAGCAGGTAGTTCTCGACGGTCGCCGGATCAACACCGGAGTTCATCTGGCGAGCCTCATTGCTCTTGGCGTCCAGCGTGCTGAAAAAACTGACTCCTTCATCAAGGTATTCATATTTCCATTTCCACTGGTAACCAGTCACTTTAATGGTCATATCCGCGCCAGAGGAATCATAAACCTTGATCATGACCTTGGTGGCTGGGATAGCCATTCCAATCAGAATCAAAAACGGAATAACAGTCCAGAGAATTTCAAGTTTGGTGTTTTCATGGAACTGGGCAGGTATCACGCCCTTGGATTTGCGATGATTTACCAGCGAATAGATAAGCAGCCCATAAACGATTACGCCGATAGCCACGCAGATCCAAAAGATGGCCATGTGCAAATCATGGATATCGCGACTTAACTCAGTAACGCCCTCGGTCAGGTTTAGTGTGTAATCGGCGGAGACTTCACCGACGCCCATCAACCCTGAAACCGCTAGCAAAGCACTTAATTTCTTCACGGAACCTTCTCCACAAGCCTTGAGGCAAGAGCCTAAACCATTCAGTAAATACAAATTCTTACGGAGTTCAAAGGCCAAATTCCCACGCTCCGTACTGACCAAGCTAATCGCTGGTCTCAACGTTTTTCTTATGGTCACAGAGACTTGAACATTGATGACGACGTTGGTTGACTTCCATCGACCCATCGAGATGCCATCCTCGGGCGCTGAAGGGGATGGACAAGACTGACAACCCAACCAAGGCCAAACGTCACCGATGAATCCTCATCGGGAAAATCTGTTGGAGTTGGACAAGAAAAGACAGTTCCTCGACTGCTACAGGCCAACCTAGCCTCAACATGAAATCGTAGCCTATGCCGCCATCAGGCGCAAGATTTCATGGACATCCAAACGATCAACATCAAAGGACTGCTCAATTGTTTGAGCGGCCTGGAAGATCAACTCAGCCAAGGCTTCCTGCCCCAACTCGTGCTCAAGCCAAGACATGACCCAGCACGATATGGCAATTCGGGAACCCGCCAGTTCGCAATCCATTTACCGACATTGACTTTCAAGGCAATCATGGACTCCTGCATGATGCTGCGTGATTGATACAACCAAACCCGATTCCTAGGACCTGAAGCACGGGCAACTTAAGTTTCAAGGCCAAATCGGCGACCTCATCCTTGGCAACAAGATGAAGTGAGACCGGTGACTCAAACAAAAAGCGGTTGAACAATTCATACTCGATCGGAATGGATGACTCTTTTTGCAAGGCCAAGGCATCCTCATTCACCCAGCGCTCGTCCACCCGTTCCGCCCCGAGGCCACCGCCTTCATTCCGATCACGCTCAGCCCCCGAGCCTTGAGAAAACGCATCAGGCGGACAGTCATGCGTTTTGCCCACGTCCGTATCAGTCCCCGTCACAAATAATCCCCGGGCCATCAGGAATTGCCCGGCACGACTGAGCGCCTAGCGAAACCCGTAATCACCTCAAAGCTTGCATGTATCGATGTTGAACCTGTCAAGTCATGACACGGGTAGGCAGAGATCATCCGTGCCATAGCATCCTTGCCAGTAAGATGCCGTGGACGCTCCGCCGTCAGATTACGAGCCCCCAAGGTCTTCAACTCTCGCATCAATGACATGACATTCAAGTACTCGATCGCTATGACGGTCGCGTCAAGTTTGCCCACAGAAAAACCCGCCTCACTCAACGACAGCTCCAAAACCTTGATCTCACTGAATTCATTGACATGACTGAAAGCGTCCACCTGGGTCCAGGCCCGCCTCAACTCCTGGAGTGTCATCGGGCCGAAGGTTGAAAACAGCAAATAACCACCCGGCCTCAGTACCCGATGAAATTCCCGAAAGGCACTCACCGGAGAGGTACACCACTGAATGGCCAGATTCGAAAAAATCAGGTCAATCGACCCTGTTGCCAAGGGTAAGGCTTCGGCATCCCCCCCCAGACAGGCACCCGAAAACCGCTCACGGGCGCAGCGAAGCATGCCCTCGGCAATATCCAAGGCCACAACGCGGGCAGAAGGATACAAGTCGTCCAAAACCCGAGCGAAATATCCGGTTCCCGCGCCCACATCAAGAATGAAGCCATCAGCCGACCATGTCGGGAGGTGTTGAATCAGGTTCTGCCCCACCGATCTTTGCAAAACGGCCACGCCGTCGTAAGCGGAAGCGGCCGATCCAAAGGAATGGGCTACCCAACGCTTATCGGGGGGACCACTCAAAATAGATAGGGCACCCAAAATCTAGACCCGATCCTGCAGCGAGAGAAATTCGCGAATGAGGCAAGCCGTCTCCTGAGGATGCGTGAGGAACGGGAGATGTGCTGCCTTGGTCAGTACCTGCACTTCGACTCTGGAGGTTAACTCCAGCAATCTGGGGGTCTGCGCCATGGGTACCAATCGATCCTTTGCGCCCATAATGGCGAGCACCTGTTTTTGAAGTCTAGCCAGCACGGGACGGGCGTCAATATCCTGAAGTAGAGCCAATCCTCCACGCAGAGCACATTTGTCTGGCATGGGACGTTCATCAAGCACATCATGAATCTGTTTGGCTAAGGTTCGAGGGTTTTCCTGATTGAATGTTTGCAGACCAATGAAGCGCTTCAGGGTCCCAAAGAAATCCTGCGCCAGATTCACGCTCATCTGCTGCAGAAGCGCGGGATCAACCCCCGGCCAATCAGTTTCAGCGGTAAAACGTGGCGTGCCGGAGATCATGACTAGGCTACGCACCCGTTCAGCGTGCGTATTGGCAAACTCCAGCGCCAAAAGCCCCCCCAACGACCAACCCAGCCAGTGTGCCGTTGGAGGAGCTGCCTGAGCCAGTGCATCAGTGACCGACGCCAGTGAGTAATCGTCAATTGGCCCGCTCATGCCATGGCCCGGCAAGTCAATCAGACTGACCCTATAGTCAGCCGATAATTGCTTGGCGAGGCCCCGCAACAGCCCGCCATTCATGGCCCAACCATGCAACATCACCAGATCAGGTCCGCTACCCAAGCATTCAATATATATTCCCGGGATGTCGAGACTCTTCATGCCGTGCCCCGAGCAAAATTAACTCGGCCTGCATCCATTGGCGGCAATCGCGACATTGCTTCCAGCAGGCTATCAACCTGGTCTTCGGTATGCATCGAGGTGAGGGTGATTCGCAAACGGGCGCTTCCGTCGGGCACCGTGGGTGGTCGGATGGCGGATACCCAAAATCCCGATGCACGGAGTTGATCGCTGGCCGCCACGGTCGCCCGGTTGTCACCAATCACGAAAGGTTGTACAGCCGTGATTGAATCCAATAGTTTCAAACCCAAATGCCGGGCACCCCGTTTGAATTGTCGAATTCTTGCCGCCAGCTGATCACGCCGCCAAGTCTCTTCCTCCACCAAAATCAGTGACGCCCGCGTGGCTTCGGCTATGGCCGGCGGCAAGGCGGTGGTATAAATATAGGTTCGAGCACGCTGAATCAGGTATTCGATCAGGTCATCGGAACCTGCTACAAACGCTCCGAACGTGCCAAACGCCTTGCCAAGCGTTCCTACCAGGATCGGGACTTCATCTTGAGAATGTCCCGTCACCTCGAGAAGGCCCCGGCCATTTTCACCCAGCACTCCCAAACCATGGGCATCATCAATCATTAACCAGGCATCATGCAGATTCGCCAGCACGGCAAGTTCCTCCACCGGTGCGAGATCGCCATCCATGCTGAAGACGCCATCGGTTGCAATCAGGACCTCATCTGCCACCGCCCCGGGCAGTAGCGCCCGAAGCCCGGCAGCATCCACATGGGCATACCGCTTCAAACGAGCGCCGGAAAGGCGTGCTCCGTCCAGCAGGGAAGCGTGGTTCAAACGGTCTTCAAATACCGCACCACCCGGCCCCAACAACGCAGAAATGACGCCCAAATTGGCCATGTAGCCCGTAGAAAAGAGCAGTACCCGATCACGGTTTGTGAAGGCCGCCAACTCCTCTTCCAAGGCCTGATGCGGATCACCATGACCGCAGACCAGATGCGCTGCACCGGCCCCTACGCCATATTGGGATGCCCCACGTTGCAGCGCATCGATCACCGCCGGGTGATTGGCCAACCCTAGATAATCATTGCTGCAGAAATTGACCAGCCAGCGGCCCTCAACCAGTATTTCCGCCGCCTGAGGCGATTCGACCGTTTGACGACGGCGATACCGGCCCTGTAGGTCGATATCGTCCAGCCGACGCTTCAGGAAAAGGGGGCCGCTCATGATGGAAGGAGTCAGGCTGCCCGATTCGAGTCAAACCCATTCAGGCATTGGCATAGAAGCCGGCCATCCGAACCCCGAGCCGTTGAAATAACCGCTTGTCCTCATCGGCCACGGGATTATCCGTTGTCAGCAACCGTTCACCGTAAAAGATGGAGTTGGCGCCAGCCAGAAAACACAATGCTTGCATTTCATCGCTCATCTCCGTTCGTCCCGCCGAGAGCCGAACCCGAGAACGAGGCATCATGATGCGCGCTGCGGCGATGGTCCTGACAAACTCAAACGAATCCAACTGGGCAACCTCAGCCAGGGGAGTCCCCTCTACCTGAACCAGCCTGTTGATGGGCACACTCTCGGGATGTTTTGGCAGATTGGCGAGCTGGATCAGCAAACCCGCCCGGTCATCGTCATCCTCGCCCATCCCAACAATGCCGCCGGAGCAAACATTCAGCCCGGCTTCGCGCACCCGCCCCAATGTATCCAGACGATCCTGATAGGTGCGGGTCGTGATGATCTCGGAATAGTAGGCCTCGGAGGTATCCAGATTGTGATTGTAGTAATCGAGCCCCGCCTCTTTGAGTCGGTGGGTCTGTCTGTCAGTCAGCATGCCCAACGTCACGCAGGTTTCCATTCCCAGCGCTTTGACACCCTCAACCATGGTGCAGACCCGCTCAATATCCCGATCATTGGGACTGCGCCAGGCAGCTCCCATGCAAAAGCGCCCTGCGCCCTGCGCCTTGGCCTGCCGGGCCGCTTCCAGCACATCCTCGACCGGCAGCAGATCCCCCTTCCCAAGCCCGGTGTCATAATGAGCACTCTGAGGGCAGTAGGCACAGTCTTCAGAGCAAGACCCGGTCTTGATGCTTAGCAGACTGGAAACCTGAACCTCGTTAGGGTCGAAATGTTCACGATGAATGGACTGTGCCCGAAATATTAGGTCGTTGAAGGGCAGCTTGAAGAGTTGACGGACCTCATCAAGCGTCCAGTCATGGCGCAGCGGGCTGGCTAACGATCCCGGCGAAATAATGGGACGGCTTGATGAAATTGCTTGGGCAGGCATTTGAAGGCTCCGTGAAAATAAAGCGCTCTTGGCTAGAATGGATGGCGGATTTTCGTCAACCCAAAAACCAGCAGCGGGTTTACAGCTGGTCGGGAATTATACAGAAGCTGGCATTTCCCCCCACCTGCCTGCTTTGCGGCGACCAAGGCGAGGAGGGCCTCGATTTATGCCTGAATTGCAGAGAGACGCTGCCTTATATGCATAACGCCTGCCGGACGTGCGGCCTTCCCCTCACTCACCCCGACCTTCCCTCCTGTGGGTTATGCCTCAAAAAACCACCGCCGTTTGACCGGATGATCAGCCCCTTTCGCTACGAAGAACCCATCCGCCACCTGATTCAGTCCCTCAAATTCGGGTCACGTTATGCCAACGCCCGGCTTCTTGGAACCTTGCTGGCAGAAAGCATCGACTCAATGCAGGACCTGCCAGAGGTCATTATGCCCGTGCCCTTGCACCCGCTGCGCTATCGAGAAAGGCACTTCAACCAGGCTTTGGAAATCGCCCGGGTGGTCTCGAATCGACTGAACACTCCGCTGGACTACACAACCTGTCACCGAATTCGATCCACGAATGCACAGGCCCGGCTACATGCCGACGAACGCCGAAAAAACATCCATCAGGCTTTCGCCGTGACGCCACCCCTCGCCCACCGACACATTGCCCTGTTGGATGATGTCGTTACAACGGGCGCCACAGTCAGGGAGCTGGCGACAAAACTCCGGCAGGCCGGCGCCAATCAGATAGACATCTGGGCATGTGCCCGGGCCCTCCCCTGAGTTGATACAAAAACTTTCGGCTGCTGTATATTGGTTAGTAGGAGGAGATTGCCGCATGAGTCACGTGATGAATCAACTTAAATTACCTCTCAAAACTGGCTTTCGCTCACTGATCCTGGGGGTTACCGCCCTTGCCGTGTCTCTGGCAAGCACACTGACCAGGGCGGAGCCCTCCGGCGACTACTTTGAAACGCCGGGACCGTGGGAAGGTTTTCCCCGAACGCAGCCCACCCCAAAGTACGAGAATGATGTCGGCGCCGATAAAGACTACAAATTTGGCGTCACCAAGGCGTTCAGCCCCTACAAAGATCCGGATATTTCCGAAACCGAGGGGTTGACCAACCCGCTGGAAAATCATGATTTCGACAGCTACAACCTGATCATCGTCGTTAGCAAGAAAGATGACCCTTATTGGGGCAAGGCGCAGACCCTGCGGGTCTATAAACGGGATATCGGCCTGCACTACTACTGGATGGTGTCCTCCGGACAGAAGGGCTTTGAAACCGCTTCCGGCTACTTCCGACCCCAGGCGTTTTCATCGCGCCACTGGTCTGGCAAATACGATGCCCCCATGCTCTGGGCCGTGTTCTTCAACGGTGGCATGGCGCTGCATTCCTCGCTGGACCGACTGGCCATGCAGGAAATGGGCAATGCCGCCGCCTCTCACGGCTGCGTTCACGTCGAGGACTACCGCGCCGAAGAGCTATTCCATCTGGTAGGGCATAGTGGCTTCGGCCCGGTGGAGGTGATTGACCGTAACACCGGCCGCAAAACCGGCGGCAAAGCGCAGTCTTACAAGACGCTCATTATCGTCGGCCCCACAGGCCACTGGGGGCAGAAAGGCTTGGTGCCCTCGCGCGTCAGCGATGTGGTGAAACCTGCGACCAGGCCAGCACAACCCAGGAGTCCCAAACCCGCAAAAGCTGTTGGCCAAAAGAACTGAACTAACCACACCTACGATGACTCGTGCGCAGCCGATCGATTGACGACAATAACGCCTGACAGAAGGGCTCTTATACTCCCGGGGTAAAGCCCACAGGGAAAACCCGAGCTCATTGAGCCTTTGTGGCATAACCCGTTTCTCATGAAAGCAACCAAGACCGACAAGCCCCGTAGCTTCAGAGAAAGGCTATTCGTCATCATCTTTGAGGCCGATACGCGTTCAGGACGGTTATTTGATCAGCTCCTGATTCTTGCCATTCTGCTATCGCTCGTGGTGATCATGCTCGATAGCGTGGAGTCAATTGCAAAACAGCACACGGCAATTTTTTCCGGCCTTGAGTGGTTCTTTACCGTCCTGTTCAGCGCGGAGTTCATCGCAAGACTTTATTCCGCAAAACGGCGCTGGCGATATGCGCTGAGCTTTTACGGCATTGTTGATTTACTGGCCATTTTACCCACCTATCTCGCGCTGGCATTACCTGAACTCAATGCGCTCATGGCCGTGCGGACGCTGCGTTTGCTGCGGGTATTCAGGGTCTTCAAGCTGACGGAATATCTCTCCGAGGTAACACTCCTGGCGGGGGCGCTTAGTGCCAGCCGCCGCAAGATCATGGTCTTTCTATCGGTGGTACTGATGGTGGTCATGGTAATGGGCACCATCATGTATGTGACTGAGGGACCCGAAAATGGCTACACCAGCATCCCCGTGTCCATTTACTGGGCCATTACCACAATGACCACGGTGGGGTTTGGCGACATCGCACCCAAAACCGACCTGGGACGATTCATTTCGTCGATCATGATGCTGATGGGCTGGGGTACTCTGGCCGTCCCGACGGGAATCGTGACCGCTGAAATGGCATTCCACCAAGAGATCAAAGCCACGACCCGCGTTTGCAGGGAATGCATGACCGAGGGTTTGGGCACCACCGATCACTACTGCCGTCAATGCGGCGCAAGCCTATCCGACCATATCCGGGACATAGCGTCCTGAAGGATGCCAACAACAATCCAGATTGTGTCTTCTTACGCGAACTCCGCCAGCACCGGCGCATGATCGGAGGGCCGCTCAAGCCTGCGAGGCTCCATGTCAATCCGGCACGCCAGGCAGGATTCCGCCAACCCCGAGCTAACCAGAATGTGATCGATGCGCAGACCAAGATTGCGACGAAATCCATTCATCCGGTAATCCCACCAGCTATAGCTCTCATCAGGCTGATCGAAATACCTGAAAACATCCTTGAAACCCAGCGCCAGCAACTCCCGAAAGGCTTGCCGTTCTGGCGCACTACATAGAATTTTCCCATTCCAAGCCACCGGGTCATGCACATCACGATCCTCGGGCGCTATGTTGAAATCCCCCAAAACCACCAACCGGGGATGGCGCAAAAGCTCCTGCTTGAGCCAGGAATGAACGTGATCCAGCCAATCGAGCTTGTAAGCATACTTAACGGAACCCACCTCGCTACCGTTGGGCACATACAGGTCGACCACCCGCCAGCCACCCACCGTTGCGGCCAAAACTCGACGTTGAGGGTCAGCAAAACCAGGCAGATCGGACACCACATCCAACGCGGGCGACCGACTTAGGATGGCTACCCCATTGTAGGTCTTCTGCCCGCTGTAGACCGCCTTATAACCCGCCCTCTCCAACTCCATCACTGGAAAGTTGGCATCCTCCATTTTGGTCTCCTGCAAGGCCAATACATCAGGTTGTTCCCGCTCTAGCCAATCAAGGACATGCGGCAACCGGACACGCAGAGAGTTGACATTCCAGGTGGCAATTTTCATTGCTGGCGCCCATGAGCACCGAAACTGGGTGGCAGGGACCCAATGAATTTTAGATTGCCTTCCTGCAAAGTCAGGGTTTGAACGGAATAGGCACCCCTGCCACTGAGATCGGCATGAATGCCACCTTTGGTGATTTTCTGAAGTTGTTCGGCGGGGACATGGAAGCCCCCGACCTCAAGGCTCTCAATCTTCGCATTCAACTGAGCGTCTGCGACGCCGCCATTGGCCTTGAGATGAATCGGGATATTGTCTCCCAGCGCCTTGACCCAGCGACCCACCCCTTCAATATCCTTGGGACGAACGCCAAGATTTTGGAGAAAAGCCTCCAGCTGGGAGGTATCAAGAGCCCCGGAAATTTCGGCAGATCCCTGCCCGAGTTTAACCTGAACCGTGCGCAAGGGCAGCAGATTAGCACCCAACTGATTGATCACTGCCGACAGTTCCTCTTGAGAAACCGTCAGATCAAGGGGTTTGGGGGGAGCAGCCACCATGGGAGGGGCAACCGGAATTGCAGGCGCACCACCCGGTTGTGCAGCGGGCACCGAGGGGGTTTGCGGGGTGACGGTGATACCGGATTTGGCCTCAAAACTTTTCAGGTCAGTGACCGCGTATTTCACCCCAAGATTTTGCGGCGCACGAGACACCAGGAGATTGGAAACGGTCGGAACAAAACCCAGCCAGCCCAGAAGCAGAATCCAGGGCAAGACCATGAGCACCGCAAAGAGCACCAGCCACCTGAGGTCGCTGACTGCCTTTTTTCCTTCAGCCATGGCTAAATCACCCATATGAAAATCGTTCCTGACTTAGGAATCATTGCGGCTGACGGCCAACTCGGCCAGCGCCTTCTCCAGACGCTTGAGCCGGGTCCACATCTCGTTAAGCTTGGGAATGACAGCCATATTCTTGAGGTATTGTTGCAGGGGCTGAACCGGGCCACCCGCATACATGCCGGGGGTCTTTATGCTGTTATTCAGTCCCGCCCGATGCAGTAGCACCGTGTCATCGGGCACCGTCACGTGATCCAGCGTGCCTGTCTGCCCTGACGCGATCACTCGCTTGCCGAATTTCGTGGAACCGGAAAGCCCCGTATGGGCGCACAGGATACTGTCCTCGCCGATCTCCACGTTATGTCCCAGATGACACATGGCGTCAATAACGGCACCGGAACGGACGATCGTGGCGCCATAAGTACCGCGATCAATATTGGTATTGGCCCCGATCACTACGCGATCCTCGATGACCACCTTGCCGGTATGCGGAATCCGGTAGTTACGGCGGTGCTCATCCTGGGCAAAACCAAAACCCTCAGAGCCAATCACGCACCCCGCTTTGAGAATGACGTCCGCGCCGATTTCGCAGCCGTAACCGACGACGCAGCCAGGGTGCAGCACCGTACCCGAACCGATCACGGCACCCTTTTCGACCACGACATTGGCCATAAACACGACCCGAGAACCCAGGGTGACGTCCGCACCGATCACCACACCTGGCCCAATCAATACGTCCTCAGACACCGTGACACTGTCATGGACCACCGCCGAAGGGTGAATCCTTGGCCACTCCGTATCGCGCACATCCCGGTCTGCATAGGTCTGCTTCAAAATCGCCATCGCCAACCGTACATTCGGAGCAATCAGTACGGCGAGATCGGCCAGGTCGGCCAACTCGCTCGCCAAGGCTGCATTCGTCACAACGCCCGTGGGTCTTTGGGTCCGAACCCGGCCCATGTATTTGGCATGATCTACAAAAACCAGATCCCCCGGCTGACACTCTTCTATAGGCGACAGGCCGGAAATAAATGAATCGGGGCCTTGGCATCCGGTGAGCAGCCCCTGAGAGCTGAAGCGGTCAAAAATTTGAGAGACGCGGACATTCATATGGTTTGATGACCAAGTTTGGAGATATGATCATAATATAGCCGAAGCCCGTCAGTGGTCGCTTGTGTTCGTTAAAAATGCTGATGAAACACTCATCCGCAGCAAGTCCGGCATGAACCCGGGTTTGGTGTAAACTTCGCCAAGCCGCATGGGATTACTTCGTAGGTCCCACCCAAATTATCCAACCAAACGAACCATCTGCTTTGGCTGCTGAATCCCTGGATCTTCCGTCGATCGAAACCTCCGAGGAATCCTCGTCCCCCGTTCCCCGCTACCAGCGGTTTGCGAATGAGCTGGTCGTTAGAGGTAAACTGAGAGAGCCCGAGATCATCCGCGCGCAGAAGCTAGGGGCGCAAACGGACGAACCCCGCATTCCAGCGCTACTATTGAAGCTCGGTCTTCTGTCAGAGCGGGATACGGCCGAGATCCTGTCCGATGTCAGCGGCCTTCCCCTGGTGGTCCCAGACGACTACCCCGACAGCTCACCACTTCCGGAAACCATTTCGATCCGGTTTCTGAAGGAAAATCACTTGGTCGGTCTTGCAGCCAATGATGATCAGGTCACGGTGGCCGTCACTGATCCGTTTGATCAGGAGCTACTAGACTCCATTGCCCTTGCCTGCGACAAACCGGTGATCGCGCGGGTCGGTCTTGGGACTGAGATCGACCGAGCACTGGAAACCCAGCTGGGCCCGGGCAAGTCGCTCATGGGCGAGATCACCGACACCTTCGGCAGCGACGACGATATCAACGAAGCCGATGTCGAGCACCTAAAGGATCTGGCCTCGGAGGCTCCAGTCATTCGCATGGTGAACCTAATCATGCAGCGGGCCGTGGAAATGAGGGCGTCAGATATTCACGTGGAGCCTTTCGAAGAGATACTGAAAGTCCGTCTACGGGTCGACGGCGTTTTGCGAGAGATCGAGTCACCCCCCGTGCGATCTACGGCGGCGGTCATATCGCGCATCAAGATCATGGCCAAGCTCAACATCGCCGAGCGCCGTCTACCTCAGGATGGCCGTATTAAGTTGCAAGTACAGGGCAAGGAACTGGACCTTCGCGTTTCAACCGTGCCGACCATGTTTGGCGAGAGCGTCGTCATCCGACTTCTCCACAAAGAAAGCATCAAGTTCGACTTCAATACCCTGGGCTTCGAGGGTGAATCGCTGAAGCGATTCATTGATGTCCTGGAAACACCTCACGGAATCATCCTTATCACTGGCCCAACGGGCAGCGGTAAAAGCACCTCGCTCTATACCGCGCTCCACAAGATCAACACGCCCGACCGCAAAATCATTACTGTCGAGGATCCGGTCGAATATCAGCTGGAAGGCGTCAATCAGATCCAGACCAAGCCGCAGATCGGCCTGACCTTCGCCTCGGCTTTGCGCTCGATTGTCCGACAGGATCCCGACGTCATCATGATCGGTGAAATGCGTGACATCGAAACGGCGCGTATCGCCGTGCAATCGGCGCTAACCGGACACTTGGTCCTGTCGACCCTGCACACCAATGATGCGGCCGGCGGGGTCACGCGACTCCTGGACATGGGCCTGGAGGATTACCTGATCACCTCCACGGTGAACGGCATCTTGGGGCAGCGGTTAGTGAGGCGTTTATGCCCCCACTGTCGTGAGGAATATGAACCCCTTCCCGAGGTAGCCGCAGAATTAAAGCTCTGGAATTACACTGAGGAACGGACTATTCATCTCTTCCGACCTAAAGGCTGTGAAGCCTGCGATGGCACCGGCTACCGCGGCCGTTTGGCGATCACCGAACTGCTGGTGATGAGCGATGACATTCGACGACTGGTCATGAGCAACGCCCAAGCGCGCAAGATCGAGGAACAGGCTCTGCTGGAAGGCATGCGCACCATGTATGAGGATGGCATCCTCAAATCGGTGAGGGGTCTGACCACGGTCGAGGAAGTACTGCGTGTAACGGCAGATAGCTGATCTCCATCTTTACCCCGCCATGGCGCAATTTCATATCAAAGCCGTCAACCGTGACGGTGAAACCATTGAGGAAGACCGCGAAGCTCCAAGTGAGAGCGCACTGATTCTCTCCCTGCAGGAGGAAGGACTGTTGCCGATTCGGATCGCTCCGGCCGGTTCCAGTCCTTTTAGCTTTTTAAGGTTCGGTCGCCGCGGCGCAAAAATCTCACACAAACAGGTCACGCTCTTCACCCGCGAGTTACTGACCCTGCTTGAAGCTGGTCTCCCCTTGGATCGGGCACTCACGGTGCTATTGGAGCTCACCGAGAAGGAACCTGAATTCAACACCATGATCGGCAAGATCCTGGAAAAAATCAAAAGCGGTGCGCAATTGTCGGATGCACTGGAAGCCCAGGGACCGGTGTTCTCGCGGTTCTACCTCAACCTCATTCGTGCCGGTGAAGCAGGCGGCGCATTGGAAGTGGTCCTTGATCGACTCACACAATACCTAGACAGCTCCAAGGAACTGCGCGATACCGTCACCACGGCGATGATCTACCCGATCATTTTGGTGATCATGGCCATCGGTTCGCTGCTGCTCTTGCTGACTTTTGTTGTACCCCAGTTCACCGAGATGTTTGACAGCGCCGGCAAAGAACTACCCCTTCCCACTCAAATCGTAGTGGGCGCAGCGGATGCCATCCGGTCCTACTGGTGGACTGCCATACCGGTCTTCGCCATTGGCAGCGGCTGGGTTCGTTATCAGCGGTCCGATCCAGTGAGGCGTCTTGCCTGGGATGGATCAATGCTGAAGCTTCCGCTCTTTGGTGATCTCATGCTGAAATTCCAGGTCGCCAGCTTCAGCCGCACCCTGGCCACCCTGCTCAGCAATGGCGTGCCGCTTCTGGCGGCCCTGTCGATTGTCAAGGACACCCTGGACAATCGACTGGTGGCACAGAAACTGGGCCTGGCGGTCGAGAGCCTCAAGCAGGGCGGGGGCATGAGCGCTCCACTCATGGAGGCGGAGATATTTCCCTCTCTAGCCATGCAAATGATCAAACTGGGGGAGGAGTCCGCACAGCTCCCGGAGATGCTGGATCGCGTGGCGACGACCTACGATAAGGAAATCAAGATATCGATCCAGCGCCTGCTGGCCTTGCTAGAACCGGTGTTGATCGTGGGGTTGGGGATCATGATCGGCGGCATCATTATCTCCATCCTGATGGCGATCCTAAGTGTCAATGACCTTGCGTTCTGACGAAAATAGCCCAGATCTTGATCCTATGTATAAACAATGGCTTGGCAAAGTCGAGTCAGTTTTACCAAACATTTCCAGCCCGTCAATAGCCCCTTTCTCCCTGTTCCAAACTCGCGAAATCGGATCTGAAATGGGAAAATCAGCTCAGCCTCGAGAACGGCGATTCCCTCTCAGGAATTCCCAGTAAGCTTTAAATACCTTCCTTAAAAATCAAGAGACGCCATGAAACAGACATCCATCCAACGTCAAAACAGTTCGCGACAGGGACAGCGCGGCTTTACCCTGATCGAACTTTTGGTCGTGCTGGCCATCATTGGCCTCCTGGCCGGATTGGTCGGCCCGCAGGTCATCAAGCATCTGGGTGAATCCAAGAGCAAGACGGCCAAACTCCAGATCGAGGAACTGTCCTCCGCGCTGGATATGTATCGACTGGATGTAGGCCGCTACCCGAATGCCGGCGAAGGACTGGCCGCGCTGATCGAACAACCCGCCAGCGCGACCTACTGGAATGGCCCGTATCTGCGCAAAAAGAAGATGCCGACCGACCCCTGGAACACCCCCTACCGCTATGTCATGCCAGGGCAGCATGGGAAGTTCGACATTTTCAGCCTGGGTGCCGACAATGCAGAGGGCGGTGAAGGTGAGGATCAGGACATCAAAAGCTGGGAATAAGCAAGATCACTTTTGAGTTCAGCCTCGGCAAAAGGCCAGGGAAATTCGCTCATTTGAGGGATCACATGCCGGGCCGGGGCCTTGCCAAAACCATGGAAATGCTTTGACAGCCCTGACTGCCGTGCGGAGAAAGAGGCAGAACCCTTGGTCTGCCGGCTTCACCTTGCTGGAGATGCTGATTGTGCTGGTCATTTCCAGCATCGTCATGGCCACGCTGATCCCCAATTTTGGGCCTGCCATTGCCCGTGCCCAGCTATATTCGGCCACGCGCGATGTGGCTTCCGCCCTTCGCCACGTCCGCGGCCAAGCGATGCTCCAAGGCCAGGACGCTCTGTTTGAGCTGAACACCGAGCAACATCTCTACCGGGTCACCGGCCGATCCAAACTCTACAAGCTGCCGTCCGAGGTCCAGTTGGGACTCTACACGACTTCTTCGGAGACTCTGGATGAAGGCACCGGCCGGATTCGTTTCTTTCCCGATGGCTCGGCGACCGGGGGAAGAGTCACCCTGATCGCCAACAAACAAACCCGCGTGGTCGATGTGAACTGGCTCACTGGCGAAGTCCGCATGGGCGAGGGAGATAGCGATCAATAAGCGAATATATCGCCGGCAAGCCGGGTTTTCCCTACTGGAAATCCTGGTGGCCTTCTCGATTCTATCCTTGTCACTAGGTGTCCTCCTGCGGATTTTTGCGGGCGGGGGACACATCGCCGCGACAGCAGACGACTATTCTCGGGCCATTCTCACCGCCGAATCCCTGATGGCCAAGATCGGTGTCGAGACGCCCTTGAAACCGGGTGTCACCGAGGGCGAACTTCCGGGAGGGTATCGCTGGGATGTGAATATTTTCCCCTATCCATTCGACCTGGGCCTGTTGGGTGGACAAAGCGTTGGTTTCAAACCCTACTGGGTGGAACTGACCGTCGAGTGGGGCGATGAAAGCGATCCCCGCGCCTTTAATCTGAAAACCTTGCGGCTGATACCCGACAATCCCCAGGGAGGCCTGACCCAATGACCGGATGGACCCGGCGATATCAGGATGGCTTCACATTGATTGAAGTCCTGCTGGCAACAACCTTGCTAGGCATCATGATGCTGTTGCTGACGGGCAGTCTACGCATCGGTGCGGATAGCTGGGAAGCGGGCGAAGAGCGAATGGCCAGAGCCAGCCGACTGTTTATCGTGGAAAGCTTTCTCCGTCGCCACATTGCCAGCCTGGTTCCCGTATCAGGCGTCAACAGCAATGGCGAAATGGAACCCTCATTTCGGGGTACCGCCAGCACCTTGACCTATGTAGCCCCGCTCCCGGATCAACTCGAAGGGGGCGGCCTTTATCGCTTTGACCTGTACCTGAAGGATCAGGACGAAACAAAGGAACTGAGAGTTTCGATTGTTCCCTACCAGTCATCTCCCGATGCGCACAAATCTCAACCCAAACCGATCGATGACATCGCCATCGTGGAACAGATCAAGGACCTCAAGTTTGCCTATTATGGCCCGATTATGGAGAACGGGGTGCTTCCACCGCCGGGCGGTCAGACCGGCCAATGGGTGGACAAATGGCGGGAGTATCAATTGCCCACGCTGATACGCATCGATGTCGAACGCGAAGGGGAGACGCCTTGGCCCAGCCTGATCATCGCCCCGAAAACCCTGATGCTGAGATAATGCCGTGAAGCATGGTATGCACACCAGCCAGCAAGGCATGGCGCTCGTCATGGTTCTATGGGTCATCAGCCTCATGACGATCATGGCTGGCAGCTTTGCTCTGTCGACTCAACGGGAAGCCGGCATCCTCAGCCATGCGCATGAGCGCTCCAAAGCGCAGGCGCTCGCGGATGGCGGCGTCAGTTACGCCATGATGATGCTCAGCCTACCCGACCCGAAGCTACGCTGGCAGGCCGACGGCACCCCATATGTGTGGCAGGTGGAAGGCGCTAGGGTGCGTATCCGCATCATGGATGAAGGCGGCAAGATTGATGTCAATGCCGCGCAGGAACAGACGCTGAAGACCGTATTCAAATTCCTCGCCGGTAATGAGGAACTGGCCGAACAACTCAGCGATGCCATTATGGATTGGCGAGATCCGGATGATCTGAAGCGGACCCATGGCGCGGAGATTGAAGACTATCAGTCACGCCGGATGCAGGCGCCACCGCAAAACCGGAACTTCCTGATTCTGGATGAGGTGCGCGGTGTCATGGGCGTCACACCAGCGCTCTATCGAAAAATGGAGAGCTGGTTTACCCTATACACGGGCACGGATGGTCTCAATCCGGCCAAGGCGTCAAAGGAAGTGCTGATGGCACTGATGGGTGGGGATGCCGCAGCTGTGGACAGCTATATACAACAGCGTAGCTTCGGGGCACCTGCAACCCCGCCGACCATCCCCGGTCTGCCGCCAGGAGGGTCTAGTGACATGGCATACACCATCATGGCCGTTGCCGAAATCGAGGGGCAACAGGGCGCCGGCGTTCTGACCACGATCCGCCGAGGACCAGGTATCGACGGATCACCCTTCACGATACTTCGCTGGAAGCCATACGTGATCCCTTCCAAGCCAACCACCAAACCGCAGGAAGATTAGATCGAGCCGCCTTCTTGCGGCGCGAATAGCGACCCATACTCATATCATGCTGAAGTTCGACACACCTTTGAGCGCACAAGCGCAGCAATTCTGGCACTGGTGGAGCCAGGAACTGCTATCCCTGGTGCCTTCCGGTCTCCAAAAACTATTCGGCGGCGGTGCCGAATATCTAATTTTGGAACATGATGAGAAAGGCGTGACCCTCTCACACCTCAAAGGCAGCCGGGAAATGGTGCTGACACATCTAGCGCTGGATGAGTCAGGCAACGAGTTGCGGCAGGTTTATTTGCGTGAGCATCCGCAGCTTGCAGAATTGCAGCCCGTTCTCAGGCTGTCTGCTCTCCAAGGGATGAAAAAGCAGATAAAGCTACCGGTGGCGGCGGAAGAAAATCTGCAGCAAGTGGTTTCGTTTGAACTGGACCGCATGACCCCATTCAAGAGCGACCAGGTTTATTTCAAGACCGTCATTGTCGATCGCCTGAAAGGCACCCGTCAGATCGTGGTGGACCTCATTCTGACTCCGCGCGCCAAACTCGATGCCCTCCTGGAAGACCTCAATGCATCCGGGTGGCAACCCGATCAGGTCTACCTCGCGGGCGCAAATAAACCCGGTGCCTATGATCTTCTTCCCGAGAAGTTCAAACCCCCCAAAAACCGACTTCCAGGTATCTTAAATACCATCCTGACGGTCATCATCCTTAGCCTGGCCGGGATTGCGATTGCTTTACCGATTTGGTCAGCACGGACCGAAGCGACTCGCCTGCAAGCCGAGGTAAAGAAGACGACAAAAATTGCCCAGGAAGTGGAGTCGATGCGCGAGGAATCCGAAAAACTGTTGCATCAGGCCCGTTTTTTACAGGATAAGAAACGGCTGGAACCCGTTCTTGTGGATACCCTGGAAGAATTGAGCCGAGTCATCCCGGACGGCACCTGGCTGAATGGCCTGCAGTTTGCCAGTCACAAGGCCATCATCCAGGGCCAATCCCCTTCCGCCTCGAGTCTGATCCAGGGCATCGAAGGATCAAAGTTCTTCATGAACGTCAGCTTCGTGTCGCCGGTGACCAAAGACAACTCCAATGGTCTCGAGCGCTTCCAGATAGCCGGCGATGTCGTCAATGGGAGGTTCTCTGAAAACCCTCAGTAAAAAGCTCAGCCAGCCCATCGCCCTCAATAACTCTCGATTAGGCGCGATAGGTCTTCTGATAGTGCTCATCCTCCTTGGCTACTTTGCCGTGATCTACCCGCTCATGGGAATCAAACGGGAATATCAGGAAAACGTGGATGACCTGCGCTTCAAACTGCAACACCTGCAGCAAGTCGCCAGCGGAAGAGAGGCATTGGCACAGCGTCTGGAACAGATCAGAGCACTCGCCAAGCAAAACGCCGCATTCATGCCCACCAATACCGCCGCACTAGCCTCTGCAGATTTGCAGACACGCATCAAGCAAGTGGTGAGCGATGCCGGTGGTGAACTCTCGAGCACCCAGGTGATCCCCGAAAGAAATGAGGAAAACGCCGTGCGGGTGGGTGTGAAAATCCGGATGACTGGGAGCTCGGGCGTACTCCGCCAGGTGCTCCAAAATTTTGAATCCGGGAAACCCTACCTGTTTATCGATAATTTGAATATTCGTCCGATCCGAATGCCCCGCAACCCAAGAGATAAGAACCCGGTGATCGAGGATCGCCTGAGTGTGGATTTCGATGTGGCAGGGTACATGCAGGCACCCTGACCATGAGCCAGCGATTGCGTCCTTTTTTTCTGACCGGCGTCCTGCTGATCCTGACCTCTTGGCTTGGGGCCTTGCTCACAGGTGAATGGGTGCATATCCGCAATAAGCCTTCCGGCAAGGAACTTGCGGAAAACACAGCAACCAACACCGCGCCTGAGACCGGCTTGACGCCTGATACTTTTGCGCTCCCCGGCGTCAGTGAATATCTGCAAATGGTGGACAGGCCGGTTTTCATGGAATCGCGTCGTCCACCCCCTCCAAAATCTGAGGAGCCGCCCGAACCCCCCGCACCACCCCCGCCGGAAAAAGCAACCCCGGTCAGTTTCAAGGTCATGGGTATCCTGTCAACACCCGAAGGCAAAATGGCGCTGATTGCCGATGCCAAAGGAAAATACAAGCGCCTGAAGGTGAAGGACTCGCTGGACGGTTGGCAAATCGCCGAGATCAAATCCGACCGCCTCCTGATCCAACAGGGAGCCTTCAAGGAAGATCTGTCGCTCCTAAAAAAGCAGGCGAAAGGTGCAACCCCGCCCGGGATTCCGACTGCGACGTCACCCAATGCACCCGTTCCTCAGCCGGTCAGGCCAGCCGTTCCGAGGCCACAGAGGGGTACCGTGCCCGGAACACCGCCGACTCCCATCCAACAGGAACCGACTGAAATTTTGGATGATATGGGAGAAGCACCACCTGATGAGAGTGGCAATGAAGATATGAATGACATGGGAGACATGGGGCAATGAGCTTTTGGATTAGCCCGAGACTCGCGGACAACTCCGCCGGACGACTTATCCTCACTTTTCCCCCTACTGGATCGGGATTTTCATTTTTCAGGTTTATACGATGCCGCTAGTCAAGAACTCCACCATGAGCACGACGCAACGATTCGCTGCCCTGCCACTATCCATCGCATTGATCTTATCTGGCTGCGAATCACTCGCGCCGGAAGCCATCAAGCGTCCCCCGATTCCGGCCAATTTGCGGATCGAATCTCTTCACAACAAACCGCTTGATGCACGCCCTATTCAAAGCGAGCCACTCGGTTCCAAGCCCATTCAGCCCCCGGAATTTTATCCGGCCTCGGGCAATCTCCTGGGCAGGGGCGGAGCTACGGTTGGAGCGGCGCCCGCTACCGCCACGCGCGGACACCGCGAGGGCAAATATACGCTGAACTTCGACGACGCCGACCTGAATGAGGTCGCCAAAACGATTCTCGACGAGACACTCAAGCTCAACTATGTCATCAGCCCCAAAGTATCTGGTCGTGTCACCCTGCAAACCACTCGTGCGCTGACGGATGATGAACTGATTCCTACTCTGGAGACCCTGCTCCGACTGAATGGAGCCGTGCTCATCAAAGATGCTTCCGGCATCTACCGCATCGAACCCGAAGCGTCCGGGCAGGCCGGTATTCCGGGTGCCCGCATGGGCCTGCCTGGCCAGCGCATCCCGACGGGTTACCAACTCCGCGTAGTACCGCTCCGTTATGTGGGCGTTACGGAAATGCAGAAGATCCTTGAACCCTTGATGCCGGCAAAATCCATCGTCAAGGCCGATACCAACAGAAACATGCTCTGGCTGGCCGGCAGCGGGGAAAACCTCTCAAGCGTCCTGGAGACAATCCAACTGTTCGACGTAGACTTCATGCGGGGCATGTCGGTGGGTATTTTCCCGCTATCCAATGTTGAGCCAGCCCTGGTGGCGACCGAGATCGAAAAAATTCTTGGCGACACCGCCAAGGGACCGCTAGCCGGTCTGCTTCGGGTCATGCCGATCGACCGCCTGAATGCGATCATGGCGATTACACCGCAACCCCGCTATCTCGAAGAGATCGCCAGTTGGGTCGGGCGACTGGATCGGTATAACCCCCACCGCATGGGAAGCATTCACGTCTACCGACTGCAGAATGTCGACGCCACAGAACTCGCCAAAACGCTCAGCAACATTTTTGGCGGTGGCAGCGGAAGCGGCAGCCGTGCCTCGCTCAGACCCGGCTTTCAGGACAGCAATATCGGAGCCAGCAGCGCAACCACCCCCGGTGCCGGCGGCAGCGGATTCTCCAGTTCCGCGGGTGACCTGGGGTCCAGCACCTCGGGCGACTTGGGCATGGGCTCCTCATCGGGCAGCCTGGGATCGACCATGGGACCCAATTCCATGGGGGGTTCCTCTGGGAGCATGGGCGGATCCTCGGGTGGTTTGGGAGGGAGTTCCAGCAGTGGCTTGGGTGGCTCTTCAGGCGGACTCGGGGGTACCGGCGGCAGCGGTGGATTTGGGGGTGGCATAGGGCGGGGAACCTCCGGCTCCAGGACCCAGGGCAGCACTGCCACCAACCTGGGCAATGTGCGCATTGTCGCCGACCCACCCAACAACGCTTTGATCATCACAGCCAAAGCGCAGGAATACAAGGAAATCGAAGCCGTCATCAAGGAGCTGGACGTGTTGCCCCTGCAGGTTCTGATTGACGCGACCATTGCCGAAGTTGAGCTGACCGATGACCTCAAATACGGTATCAAGTGGTATTTTCAGCAAGGCTCAATGGCCGAGTCCCTTGGAAAACCCTTGGCAGACTATGCCGAAAAAGCCGCCATCGCCGGTGCCAGCGCCACCGGATTCAGCTATGTTCTGGCGGGTAAGGATTTGAGAGTTTTGCTGACCGCCGAAGCAGTGAAGGGCAAGGTCAATATGCTGTCCTCACCTTCGGTCATGGTGCTGAACAACCAGGAGGCGTCCATGCGCGTCGGTGATCAGGTACCCATCCTGACCGGCTCGGTATCCAACACCATCAATACGAACAATGTGGTCCAAGCCATCCAGTATCGCGACACCGGGGTCCTGCTTAATGTGCGGCCACGCGTCAACTCGGGCGGGCTGGTCAACATGGACATTATCCAAACCGTGAGCAACGTCAAGCCCAAGCCCACGACCGGATCTGATTCCGCTACTGAAATCAATTCTCCCACTATTGCCCAGCGCCAAATCAAGAGCACCGTCGCTGTTCAAGACGGGGATACGCTGGTACTCGGAGGCTTGATTAGGGAAAACACCGCCAATACCAAGACCGGAATACCCTTGCTATATGAGTTGCCGATCATCGGGGATTTATTTGGCAGCACCAATATGGCTTCCACGCGCAGCGAGCTGGTCGTACTGCTGACCCCGCGCATTGTCGACAGCCAGATCAAAGGACGTGAGATTTCCAATGAGTTCCGACGCAAACTGACCGGTCTTTATGACCCGGGACCCTCCAACATCAACATCGGTAATGGCAACTTTACGCCCTGACCCTTGATCGTTTGCAGGGTCTGCTAAGCTTTTCGTCGCCCGTTAACAATTCGTGAAAACAAAAAACCAAGGAGATCTGCCATGAAACTGAATAATCTGATCAATGCAGCGATAATCGCCACAGCTTCCTGCTTGCCTGCACTTCAAGCCGAGGAAGCGCCCAAACCCGCATCACCCAATGGTAGCCATCAGATGGGTGGAATGGGCGGCATGATGATGAATGAGGACAGATTGAAGCAGATGCAGGAACATCTTCTGAAAATGCATGAACTGTCCGGCAAAATCCTTGCGGCAACCGATCCGAAAGAGAGGGATCGCCTCAAGGCCGAACAGCTGGAACTAATGAAGGAACATGAAAAGCAGCATCACATGATGATGCAGCAACACATGCAGGAAATGATGAAGAACAAGGGCAGCATGCAGGGTATGCAGCACGGGGGTGGAACGGGTGGTGTGAGCAATATGCAACATGGCACTGCACCGGCAGCCCCAGCCGGACAAACGCCCGCGCCCACCACGCATTGATCGACCTGGAACGACATCAGGGCGGCTCGGGTCGCCCTGACTTTCCCGTCAAATGCTAGCGCTGATCCGGCTCCAAGCGATACATCATCACATAATCATCGAAATAAAATCCGTTATCACATGGCGTGACTTCGGCCCGATCGATGACAAATCCAGCCCGCTGATAGGCCCTGATGGCCTTGTGATTCTTGCGAAACACATAGAGATAGACTTCCTTGACCCCCTGCTGCTCCCCGATGGCCTGAACCCGCCGCAAGGCCACCTGGCCAATGCCCTGACCGTGGCTGGATAACGCCAGGTAAAGCTTTCCCAGATTCAGCCGTTCCCCTCCGTCACGCAGGGCATAGGCCAAAAAACCGACACGTCGACCGGCGTGCAAAATCCATTCAAAGCGGACACCCGACTGGATCTGTGCGGTCAACACCTCGGGCGCATAGGCCAGAGGGCCGAAACAGGCAAGTTGACTCTCCGTGAGCACATCAGGCAGATAATGCTGGCGGGAGATCTCATCCGCCAGCAACGCAATCGCACCCACGTCCTCTAATCCAGCTGGCTCGAATGCTACATCCGGCCACTTGATCGGCCAATTCAGCATCTGCACAACGCCCTATCTATGCGCGGACTGCGGCGGCTAGTATTCATGCAGGATTTTCACTGGGAATAAAAAAACATTCGACACCAAAGTGATCCGATACGCGTGCCATGAGCGCCTGAATGCCAAACTGCTCAGTCGCGTGATGACCACCCGCCAACATGTGCAGCCCTGCTTCCTGGCTTTCATGCCAGTCATGTTCGCTCATCTCGCCCGTGATGTAAGCGTCCAACCCTGCACGAGCAGCAAGTATCCAGTCACGATTGGCACCTCCGGTAATGATGCCGACCTGGCTTACCCGCCTATGCGCATCTGGGGTCGCCAACATGACGGGATGGTCCAGCACCTCGGCCAGACAATGCTGCAGTTCCAAAGCACTCCATGCCGATACCAGACAACCACGCACCCCGGTCGGGCTCCCCTGGTGGTCACCGAACGCGGCAAGCTCCGTCACCCCCAATCTCTTGGCGAGACACGCCGCATTGCCGATGTCCAGGTGAGCATCCAAGGGAAGATGGTAGGCAAACAGGTTAATGTCATGGCGCACCAAGGGGAAAACCCGACGAGCGAATGGCCCCGTCAGCGTTTTGGGCCCGTGAAATGACCAGAACAGCCCATGATGCACGACCAACGCCTGCGCCCCACTTTCTGCGGCCACTCGAATCGAATGAGCCGTCGCCGACACTGCAAAGGCGATTCGCTTGATCCATTCGGCACCCTCGACCTGCAGGCCGTTGGGGCCGTAATCGTTGAATTCACCCACATCGAGCAATTGCTCAAAAAAATGGTTCAGATCATCGCGTTTCAAACTCATTCTTGTATTGCTTGGGTTGCTTTCATGCTGTATGCGCCTGAGCCACGTTGCGGCAGGCGCTGGCCGCGTCCCACCGCATAGCCTTGGCGTAACGCCTCCCAGGTGAACCTTTGCGCCAGGGCCACCGCCTCCGCCATTGCAAGCCCCTGCGCCAGCCCCGCCGCCAGCGCAGCAGCTAGCGTACACCCAGAACCATGGTAACTTTCCGGCAAGCGCGGCCACCGGCTATCAATCCGGCCCGCCTCGCTGTACCACCGGTTAACCACCTCTTGGCCATCCTCATGGGCCCCCGTCAACACAACATGCGGGCATCCCATCGCTCTCAGTGCCGAAGCGCAGTCGTCGGGCTCCTGTCGGCCACTCAATCGCCGTGCTTCCGGCGTATTGGGCGTCACCACCGTTGATCGGGGAATGACCTGGGACACCAATACCCGCATCAAACGGTCGCTGGCTAGCGAATGACCGCCCCCCGCCGCCAGAATCGGGTCCAACACGACCGGTAGCGGTCCCATCTCATTCACCAGGGACACCACGGCCTCGGCAATGTCGGCGCTACCCAGCAGACCAATCTTGATCACCGCAACCGGCAGGTCCGCCGTCAAACACCGGGCTTGCGCGAGAAAGTTCTTCGGGTTTTGCGGATAAACCTGTTTGACATCGCATGTATCCTGCATCGTCAGGGCAGTGACGACGGTGGCAGGATGGCAATGGAGCGCGCGCAGCGCCTCGATGTCCGCCTGAAGACCAGCGCCGCCGGTAGGATCATGACCCGATAGACACAGCACAACCGGGGGACAAGGCAACATGGAAGGAACCCCACTTAACAAAACCGGCAGTTTCCCACAGCCGTTCGCAGAGCCCAAGCGCGGCTATGAAAACCTTGTCGCTGACGCCCACCTGAACAGAGTTCCGTCTTGCCGTTGACAGTACCCAAGTGCCTCGGTACTTTTACACGCTTGCCCGCGAAGCCTCGCACCCACAAGCCACAAAATCTTTGAGTCAAGGATGGAAGAATTCCAACGCATAAAACGGCTGCCGCCCTACGTCTTCAATATAGTCAACGAGCTTAAAGCGAAGCAGCGGGCAGACGGGGTCGACATCATCGATTTCGGCATGGGCAATCCGGATCGCGCCACGCCGCAACACATCGTCGATAAACTCATCGAAGTCTCGCAAAAAGGTACGGCCCACCGCTACTCCGTTTCCAAGGGCATCATCCGTCTGCGCAAGGCCATTTGCGGCTGGTACGAGCGCCGTTTTGGCGTGGAGCTTGATCCTGATTCCCAAGCCATTGTCACCATCGGCTCGAAGGAAGGGCTTGCCCATTTGGCCATGGCAACCATGGGTCCCGGCGACGCGGCCCTCGTCCCCAATCCGGCCTACCCGATCCACCCCTATGGTTTTGTGCTGGCCGGGGCGGATGTCCGCCATGTCCCGCTGACGCCCGATGTAGACTTTTTCGAGGAACTGGAAAAAGCCATCAAGACCTCCTGGCCGAAGCCCAAAATGCTCGTACTGAACTTCCCCGGCAACCCAACGACGCAATGCGTAAATCTGGAGTTCTTCGAGAAAGTCATCGCGCTCGCCCGTGAATACAAGATCTGGGTCGTCCATGACATCGCTTATGCGGACATCGTGTTCGATGGCTACGTCGCCCCCTCCATCCTCCAGGTGCCCGGCGCCACGGATGTAGCGGTGGAGTTTTTTACCCTCTCCAAAAGCTATAACATGCCCGGCTGGCGTGTCGGCTTCATGTGTGGCAACCGCGAACTGGTCGCCGCTCTCGGTCGCATCAAGTCCTACCTTGACTATGGCACCTTCGCGCCCATCCAAGTCGCCGCCATCACCGCGCTCGAAGGCCCGCAGGACTGTGTCCAGGAAATCTGTGACATCTACCGCGGACGGCGTGACGTGCTCTGGTCCTCGCTGCACAGCATCGGTTGGGAGATCGAGAAACCCAAGGCCACCATGTTCATGTGGGCGCCCATTCCCGAGCAGTACCGGCACCTCGGTTCACTCGAGTTCGCCAAGAAAATGCTGCTGGAAGCTCAGGTCGCCGTCTCGCCGGGAATCGGTTTTGGCGAATTTGGCGACGATCACGTGCGCTTCAGCCTGATCGAAAACGAACATCGGACCCGTCAGGCCGTTCGCGGCATCAAGAACATGATGCGCAAGGACAGCGCGGTCTGATCGACACTGCCTGCCTGCATAGTAAAGGCAGGAAACCATGAGGATCACTTTTTGAAACCCATAAACATCGGCCTGCTGGGACTTGGTACCGTAGGCGGCGGAACCGTCAGCGTTCTCAATCGTAATGCCAGCGAAATCACCCGGCGTGGCGGACGTGAAATCCAGATCAGTGCCGCGTCGGCCCGCGACCTCAGCCGCGCCCGCCCTTGCGATACGCAAGGCATCCGCCTGACGAATGACTCGTTTGACATCGTCAACGATCCCGACATCGACATCGTCGTCGAGCTGATCGGCGGCCTCAGCCCGGCCAGGGAACTGGTCCTGGCGGCATTGGACAATGGCAAGCACGTCGTCACCGCCAACAAGGCGCTGATCGCCCTGCATGGCAATGAAATTTTCGCCAAAGCCCGCGAGAAAGGGCTGATGGTCGCATTCGAAGCTGCGGTAGCGGGCGGCATCCCCATCATCAAGGCCATTCGCGAGGGTTTGGCCGGCAATACCGTCGAGTGGCTGGCGGGCATCATCAACGGCACCTGCAACTTCATCCTCACGGAAATGCGCGACAAGGGCCGCGATTTTGCCGACGTGCTAAGCGAAGCCCAGGCGCTGGGCTATGCCGAAGCCGATCCGACCTTCGACGTCGAGGGTATCGATGCCGCGCACAAGCTCACCATTCTCGCCTCCATCGCCTTTGGCATTCCACTGCAATTCGACAAGGTCTATGTCGAGGGCATCACCGGCATTACCGCCATGGATGTGAATTACGCCGAGGCGCTGGGCTATCGCATCAAGCTGCTGGGCATTGCCCGGCGCACCGCCAACGGGATCGAACTGCGCGTCCACCCTACCCTCATCCCGGAGCGACGGCTCATAGCCAACGTCGACGGCGTCATGAATGCCGTCCTCGTCAAGGGCGATGCCGTCGGCCCGACGTTGTATTACGGCGCCGGTGCCGGTGCTGAACCCACCGCTTCTTCGGTGGTGGCGGACATCATCGACGTGGTGCGCACATTGACCTCGGACCCCGAAAATCGCGTACCGCATCTGGCTTTTCAGCACGGCGCCATCGCGGAAATGCCGATCCTGCCCATCGCCGAAGTTGAAACCGCCTATTACCTCCGTCTCAGCGCCAGCGACCAACCCGGCGTGCTGGCCGATGTCACCCGCATTCTTGCCGATCAGGGCATCAGCATCGAAGCCATCCTGCAAAAAGAGCCGCCCGCAGGCGAATCGCAGCTACCCGTCATCCTGCTGACCCACAAGGTGCGCGAACACGACATGAACCAGGCTATCAACCGCATTGAGGCCCTGCCGACCATCGGCGGACCGGTCAAGCGAATTCGGATGGAAACGCTGGGCTGATCCTGCATCGCAATGGCACCACGGCGGTTCCGCAATCCGCCTTAAGCTGTACCTTGAGTTACAAAAATGACATTCGCTGATCGCCGCCAGACCAGAACGGCCGCATCAGCCCAACATCGCATGCATATCAGGTGAACCCATGACCCAACCCACCCGCTATACCGGCCTCATCGACAAATACCGCAACCGCCTGCCGGTAGCCCCCGAAACACCAGCCATCAGCCTCAACGAGGGCAATACACCGCTGATTCAGCTGGTCAACATTCCCAAGCTGATCGGCAAGAACGTCGACCTGTTCGTGAAATTTGAGGGCCTCAATCCCACCGGCTCGTTCAAGGATCGCGGCATGACCATGGCGGTGACCAAGGCCGTCGAGGCCGGCAGCCGCGCCATCGTCTGCGCGTCCACCGGCAACACCTCAGCGGCGGCGGCAGCTTATGCGGCACGCGCCGGCATCAGCTGTTTCGTGTTGATTCCCGATGGCAAGATTGCCCTCGGCAAGCTGGCCCAAGCCATGATTCATGGCGCCAAGGTGCTGCAGATTCAGGGCAATTTCGACGACGGCATGCGGCTGGTGAAGGAAATCGCCGACCATGCGCCGGTCACCATCGTCAACTCGATCAACCCATTCCGCCTGCAGGGCCAAAAAACGGCTGCCTTCGAAATCATCGAGGCGCTAGGCCGCGCACCGGATTACCACTGCCTACCGGTTGGCAACGCCGGCAACATCACCGCGCACTGGATTGGCTACACCGAAGCTACCTGCGCGCCCGGCCACAAGCCCACCGATGCCTGCGCCTTCTGCCATGGCGACTGCCAATACACCCGCATCGGCCAGCTATGCGACAACCGCCCGGTCATGGTCGGCTACCAGGCCGCCGGCGCCGCACCCTTCCTGCGCGGCCACATGGTTGACGACCCGGAAACCATCGCTACCGCCATTCGCATCGGTCACCCGCAATCCTGGGAGCAGGCCTGGACCGCCAGCCGGGAATCGGGCGGCTGGTTCGATGAACTGACCGATGGCGAAATCCTCGCCACGCAAAAACTGTTGTCCGAAAAGGAAGGCATCTTCTGCGAACCCGCATCAGCGACCTCCGTGGCCGGCGTGCTGCGCGACCTCCAATCCGGCAAGTTGCCCGAAGGTAAAACCATCGTCTGCACCCTCACCGGCATCGGTCTCAAGGACCCTGACACCGCCATCGGCCAGTGCGAGAGCCAGCCCAGCAAGGTCCCCGCCACACTGGATGCCGTCAAGGGTGCAATCCTGGAAGTGATGTGAGGGTCACGCCTTCAAGCGCTCATTACAATCCCAATGGACTGCTACCTTGGAAAAAAGAAAATTCGGACAGCAGCAACGCGTTACCCGTAACCAGACAAGCCCGATTGCCATGTTCAAACCGATTGTTATTTGCACCCTGATCAGCTTATTGACTGGCTGCGCGACCGATGAACCTTTACCCACCCCAAAACCGACACCGCTATCCGGAGAACAAATTCTGCGAGAGAGTCAGGGCATGGCGCAATTGGGTGAGCGTTACAAGCAAGGCGAAGCCATGATGCATGAAGGCGAAACCGAGATTGACCAAGGCAAGAAGATGATTTCGGAGGGTCAACGCATGGTGGCTGAAGGCAAACGCATCATGCGCGAGGCAGAACAAGGCTATGGGGAAATAAAAAGGTAACGCAGAAGTTTGCCGCAACGGTTTGCGCAAAGCTCGCAGGGTCAGGCTCTCGTCTTATTGGCGTTTTCCCATCAACTCGGCCTCAACCCGGGACAGATCAAGACTGCCGAAAAATCCAATGAGTGTCCTAAATTGAAATAAATCGCATCAACGTCAAGTTGGTCTGTCGGACAAATTCGAAATGTCTCCAATAACCTCCAATTGGATCGTTTGTGGCCCACACCCCCGGACAGCCTCCCAGAAGATTGATCTCATCCCCCCATAAGGCAGAGGAACTGGTTACGTCAGCGCCGACTTTAGCGGTCGCTAATCCTTTCTGCGACTCCGCCATGAGCCGACATCACCGGATACAACTCGCCATGGCGTCAAGGGAGAGCATCCCCCTCCCCATTGCGAAGCCTTCTGTGCGGTCACGCCATGCAGCACCTATCAAGCCCTGAACCCCGGCATCCAGCACGCGAACGCGCCCTGCTGCTCACCCTGGCCGGCATCCAGTTCGCGCATATCCTCGACTTCATGATCATGATGCCTCTGGGGCCGATCCTGATGCGGGAACTCGGCGTCGGCACCCATGAGTTCGGTCTGTTGGTTTCGTCCTACACCTGTTCTGCGGCCTGCACTGGCCTCCTGGCGGCGGCCTTCGTTGACCGCTTCGAGCGCAAGCGCCTGCTGTTGACCCTGTTCGCCCTGTTCGCCCTGGCAACCGTGGCCTGCGGCCTGGCGTCGGGTTACTGGACGCTGCTTGTCGCACGCGGCACGGCGGGCGCCTTCGGCGGCGTGCTCGGCTCACTGGTGCAGACCATGATCGGCGACCTGATTCCCTTCGAACGGCGCGGCCGCGCCAGCGGCACCGTGATGTCGGCCTTCTCGCTATCATCCGTGGCCGGGGTGCCCCTATCCCTTTACCTGGCCAACCATTTCGGCTGGCGCTCGGCCTTTTTCTTCATCGCGATGCTGGCTTGCGGCCTGTTGCTGCTCGGCTGGAGGATCCTACCGGCATTGCGCGGGCATCTGCCGACGGCCACCATTTCCGGGGCCGAGCGCGCCCAGCCGCTGGCATCCATGGCGGCAGTGCTGCGCGATGGCAACCACCTGCGCGCGCTGGTCTTCATGGCCCTGATGATGATCTCTGGCTTTTGCGTGATTCCGTACATCACGATCTACCTGACGGCGAATGTCGGCGTCCGCGTGGAGGACATTCCGCTGATCTACCTGTTTGGTGGCTGCGCCACGCTCCTCAGCTCACGATTGGTGGGCCGCCTCGCCGACGCTCACGGCAAGGTGCGGGTCTATCGCGCTATGGCGCTGTGTTCAATGCTGCCGCTGATGGTGCAGACCCAGCTCTGGCCGGTGCCGCTGTGGCTGGCAGTCTTATGCACAACCCTGTTTTTCGTCTTCGTGCCAGGACGCATGGTGCCAGCCATGACGATCGTCACCTCCGCCGCGCAGCCGCGCCTGCGCGGCACCTTCCTCTCGATGAATGGCGCTGTTCAGCAGCTCACCTCAGGCGGGGCATCCTGGCTGGGCGGCGCGATGATCGCGGCCGACGCTTCGGGGCACATCACCGGCTACAACCATGTCGGTTGGCTCGCCGTCGGCGCGAGTTTCGTCGCCATCGCCTTCGTTGGGCAGATCCACATGCACACGGGCAAACCGCCGGGCGTCGGGACCCCCTGAGGCGATGCTTGCCCCAGAAAATCCAGCCTAGCATTCAAACAGTTGCACCAGCGTTGCGCTGACGGCTGCTCAGGCAATTAGTGCCCCAGCTCCCAATTGATCAGGTCCAGTTTCAGATCAGCCAGATCGGCTTTCAGCGGGTAATCGAGGTATTCGCGGGTCACGGGCTACTGATTGGATTGTACTTTTATGAATGCCTCCGCTACGGCTTCGGCCTATTGCTCCTGGAGTAGGAATAGTTGTTTTCCATTCCGCAAACGGGGCAGGCAGGTATGCTCAAGGGAGTTGAACAGCGGCGGGCGCTTGCCAACCGGGCTTTCGATGCTCTGCAACCACGGCGGTGTAAACGCCACCGCGCACATTGAAGCGCGCAGTCAGGCGCATGAAGCGCGGCTGGGTGACCGCCACCAGATCATCCAGGATGCGGTTGGTGATGGCTTCATGGAAGGCGCCCTCGTCACGGTAGGACCAGACGTACAGCTTGAGCGACTTGAGCTCCACGCACTTCGCGTCGGGCACATATTCCAGAAGCAGCGTGGCAAAATCCGGTTGCCCCGTTTTAGGACACAGACAGGTGAATTCCGGCATGTCGATGCGGATGGTGAAATCGCGCTCAGGCTGCGGATTATCGAAAGTTTCGAGGGTTTTGCTGGGTTGAGTGGTCATGATTGTTTGGGTAATGATCGATAGGAAGCCCCGAGAAGCCCTCCCGGGTTGGCGCCCAAGGCAAAGCCCGGGGTAATAGTTAGTCGGCTATAATACCGACCCGTTCCCGCCCCAACCAGCTCCAGCCCTTTTCCGCTCCCCGCAATCAACCTGTGCGTCTCGACCGAATAAAACTTGCGGGCTTCAAATCGTTTGTCGATCCCACCACCATCCCGACGCCAGGCAATCTGATCGGCATTGTCGGCCCCAATGGCTGTGGCAAATCCAACATCATCGACGCAGTGCGCTGGGTGATGGGCGAAAGCTCCGCCAAGCATTTACGCGGCGAGAGCATGGCAGATGTCATTTTCAATGGTTCCAGCAGCCGCAAGCCGGTAGGCATGGCATCGGTAGAACTGGTGTTCGACAACGGCGAGGGCAAGGCGCCGGGCGAATTCGCCAAGTACCCCGAGATTTCCATCAAGCGCCAGGTCAGCCGCGACGGGCAATCGACCTATATCCTGAATGGGACCCGCTGTCGCCGCAAGGACATTACCGATCTTTTTCTGGGCACGGGCCTCGGCTCCCGCAGCTACGCCATCATCGAGCAAGGCATGATCTCGCGGTTGATCGAAGCCAAGCCGGCCGAACTGCGTGAGCTGATCGAGGAAGCGGCGGGCATTTCCAAATACAAGGAACGTCGCCATGAAACCGAGTTGCGCATGGGTCATACCCAGGAGAACCTCGACCGGCTGATGGATCTGCGCGATGAAGTCGGCAAGCAGCTGGAAAGCCTGAAGCGCCAGGCCAAGAAAGCCGAGAAATACACGGCACTCAAGCAGGAGGAACGCGGCTACCGCGAGCAGTTGCTGGGCCTGCGCTGGCGCAAATACGACGAGCAGTTCCAGGCCCACCAAGGTCAACTGGCCGAGCATGAATCTCGCTTCCGGGCGCTGGCCGAGGACGATCACGGCCTCAACGAGACACTGGCGACTTTCCGTGAACAGCAGGAGTCGCTGCAGAAATCCCTGAACGAGGAACAAGCCCGCTTTTATGAGCTGGGCGCGGAAATCAGCCGCCTGACTCAAAATATCCGCCATGCTCAGGAAACCCACGAGAATCTGATCCAGGAGGAATCTCGTCTGCTTAGTGAAAAACAGCAGGCGGAAATCGATCTGGAAAACGACCAGAGACAGCTGGCCACTCTTTTAGAGGAACTGGCCGAACTGGAGATTCTTCTGGAAGAAGCCCGCGAAGCGGAGCTCGAAACCGCTACGTTGCGGGAAGAGGCCGATCACACCCTGAAGACGGCGCGTCAGCAGTTCGAGCAACTGAGCAGCGACATTGGCCGCAATCGCAGCCAGCGGGACATCCAGCATGCGCGGATCGGCCAGCTTGAGCAACAGGCGCGGCTGCTGGAGGCCCGCCGAGAAAAACTGGAAGTGGAGCGTCAGGAGGTCGAGGCCACCCTGAATGCCGAGGGGCTGGTCGAGCTGGAACTCACCGTCGCCGAACTGGAAGCAGAGCGGTCCACCCTCCAGGAGACCTTGCAGCAGCTCCACACCCGCATCCAGGAGGGTCGCGAGCAAATGAAAGCGCTGCAGCATGAACTGAATGCGCGCCGCGCAGAACTGCATGCGATGGATGGCAAGATCAGCTCGCTGGAGACGCTGCAGGAACACGCCATGGGCAAGGACCGGGCGGGGCTGCAACGCTGGCTGACGGCGCATCAGCTCGATCAAACCCCGCGCCTGGCGGAACATCTCGACGTGCATACCGGCTGGGAAACCGCCGTGGAAACGGTGCTCGGCCCACAACTTCAGGCGCTTTGCATCCAGCAGACGCAACACTTTGCTCCGCACCTTGCGGCGTTGGCCGGGGAATCGCTGGCCCTGTTCGAGACTCGTCCCTCACCCCATCAAACCAGCGCCAGCCTCGGTTCCCGCCTGCTGGAGCGGGTGAATTCGCCCTGGAACCTCAGTCCGCTCTTGGGTGCGGTCTATTGCGCGGATGATCTGAGTGCTGCCCAGCGTATCAGCGAGCAGCTGGCAGAGCATGAGTCGGTTATCACTCCGGATGGCACCCGCCTTGGCCCCGGCTGGCTGACCATGCACAAGCTCGATGGGGGGCAGGCCGGTGTCATCAAGCGCGAGCGTGAACTGAAATCCCTGAAGACGGAACTCGAAGCCCTCCGTAGCCGCATCACGACACTGGAGGAACAGCTTCAGACGACCGAAACCGCGACCCGCCAGGCTGAGCAGGAACGCGAGCGACTGCAAACCGAGGAACGTCGACTGGGCGCCGAGCATGGCCGGGCCAAGTCGGAACTCAGCGCGACTCAGGCCCGCTGCGAGCAGGCCTCCAAACGGCTGAACCAGATCATCAGCGAACTGATCGACCTGGCCGCCCAGCACAGTGAGCAGAAGGAAGAAATCGAGGAATCGCGGCTCTTGCAAGTAGAAGCCGAGGAACGATTGAGCGAGCTGGAGCTGCAGGCGAGCGACCATGCCGATAGCCGAACCCGGCTTGAGCACCGCTTGACCGAGACCGATGCCGCCCTGCGCCAGGCACGGGAGAAAGTGAATACCCTCAAGGGCCGCTCGGAGAGCCTGCGTTCAAATGAACAGCTCACTCGCCGTCATCTGGAACGGGCCCAGGGCCAGTTCGACCAGGCTTTGCAACGATTGGAAGCGCTGCGTAACCGCGTCGCGGAAACCGGTCAGCCGTCCGAAGAGACCCACCAACAGCTGGATGAGTTGATCGAGCAGCGTTCCAAATCAGAAAAAGTTCTTGCTGATTTACGCCACCGCGCCACCGAGCTGGAAAATGGGATTCGGCAGAGCAGCGAATCGAAACTGCGCAACGAGCGGGAATTGGCCGGCATCAAGGAGCAGCTGGAAAAGATCCGGCTGGAGCTCTCCACCAATGAGGTCCGCCGGCAAACCGTGCAGGAACAATTCGAGGAGCTCGGCGCTGATCCCAGCCAGGTCCTGGATACTTTGCCGGAGGAAGCCGATGAAAAAGTCTGGCAGCAGCGCGTCGGTGAATTGGCCGAGGAGATTGCTCGTCTTGGCGCCGTCAACCTCACCGCCATGGAAGAGTATCTGGTCCAGGAGGAGCGCATGACCTTCCTCGACCAGCAAAATCAGGATTTGAGCGAGTCGCTGGCGAGCCTGCGCGAGGCCATTGAGAAAATCGACAAGGAATGCCGGACCCGTTTCAGGGATACGTTTGACCTCATCAATGCCGGCTTGCAGCGGATGTTTCCGAAGCTGTTCGGCGGCGGCCAGGCCAGTCTGGACATGACCGATCGCGATCTACTCGAAACCGGCGTGACGATCATGGCCCGTCCGCCCGGCAAACGTAACAGCTCGATCCATCTGCTGTCGGGTGGCGAAAAGGCTCTCACGGCAGCGGCGTTGGTCTTCGCCATTTTCGAATTGAATCCAGCCCCGTTCTGCCTGCTCGACGAGGTAGATGCCCCGCTGGACGATGCCAACGTGGGGCGTTTCAGTCAATTGGTCAAGGAAATGTCCGAAAGGGTACAATTTCTGTTCATTTCACATAACAAAGCCACCATGGAGATTGCCCAGCATCTGGCCGGCGTCACCATGAAGGAACCTGGCGTTTCCCGTATCGTGGCTGTGGACATCGATGCGGCCGTCGAGATGGCCATCGCCTGAAACCCGAGAATTCATGATGGATAGAGATACCGTTCGCCTGCTTCTGATCATCGCCAGCGTCATTGTTCTGGCGGGCATCTATGCATGGGGGCGGTTCAGACAACCTATCCAGAACACCCTTTTTAGCCGCCGGAAGCCTGAGGCACCGTCCGTAGATGCGTTTGCAAATGAAGAGCACGAAGCAACCGCCGACGACTTCGAAGATGGCGTTCGCGTCATCACGCCGTGGACGGATAGCCGCAAGGAGCCGCAACTGTCTGGCCTCGACTTCGACGCCCCCGATGAGACGGATGACTTCGAACTCGAGCTTATTCCGGGAAGTCGCCCGAGCGCCCAAGGCTCAGCGATCAGTGCTGCGAGCGAAACCTCCAGTGAAGTTGCGGTCGGCGCGCCTTTTCTGATTCAGGTCAGCGTGGTCGCTGGTCCGGGCCGCTTCTTTCATGGAACGGAATTGAAGCAGGCCTTGATGGATGGGGACCTGCTGTTTGGCGACATGGGCATTTTCCATCGCTATGACCCCGACCTAACCCACACCCTGTTCAGCGTCGCCAGCCTGGTGGAGCCGGGCACCTTCCCGATCGACGATATAGATGATTTC
>JBILGM010000053.1:0-18522 GCA_044351045.1 Methylococcaceae bacterium
TCCTAATGGTATGGACTCCTCCTCCCTAACGGCATCGTGATGTGCCAAAGTGGAAATTCAAACAACCACCTCATGAGAAAGGAGGAATCCAAGATGAATGCTACGACAATCGGTCTGGATATCGCAAAGATGGTGTTTCAGGTGCATGGCGTGGATCGGGCCGGCAAGACGGTGTTGCGTAAGCGACTGAACCGGCCACAGGTTCTAGCGTTCTTTGCCAACCTGCCGCCGGCGGTGATCGGCCTTGAGGCGTGTGCCGGTGCCCACTACTGGGCTCGAGAGTTGCAGCAGATGGGGCATGACGCTCGCTTGATTGCGCCGCAGTTCGTGAAACCCTATGTCAAGGGCAACAAGAATGACGCGAACGATGCCGAGGCGATCTGTGAAGCGGTGAGCCGGCCGAGTATGCGCTTTGTGCCGTTGAAGAGTCCCGAACAGCAGGACATTCAGATGCTGCATCGGGTCCGCCAGAACCTCGTCAAGCAGCGCACGGCTGCCGCCAATCAGACACGCGGGTTGTTGGGCGAATACGGTCTCGTGGTGGCCCAGGGTTTGAGTCAACTGCGCCGGCGCTTGCCGGAGATCCTGGAGGACGCCGAGAATGGTCTCAGTCCTCTGGCGCGCCGGGTGTTTGCCGACAGCTATGATCGTCTGGTCGATCTCGACCGGCAAATTAAGGCGTATCAGAATCAGATCGAAACGCTCTGCCAGCAGAGTCCCGCGTGTCAGAAGCTCCTGGCCATTCCGGGGATCGGACCGATCACCGCCACGGCACTGGTGGCCGCGCTAGGCGATGGCCAGGCCTTCGACAATGGCCGACAGGTGGCCGCCTGGATGGGCATCGTGCCGCGACAAGACTCCAGCGGTGGCAAAGCGCGACTCCTGGGCATCAGCAAGCGCGGCGATACCTACCTGCGCACCTTGCTGATCCACGGCGCCCGCGCCGTGGTCCGCACCGCCGGACGCAAGGACGATGCCCAGAGTCGCTGGATCAATGCCCTGGTACAGCGCCGCAACGCCAACATCGCGGCAGTGGCCGTGGCGAACAAAACGGCCAGGACGATTTGGGCGATGCTGACCCGTGGCGAAGACTACCGAGCGCCCCTGGCTCAAGTCGCCTGAGAATATTTAACGAGTTCTTTCCACCCTGTTGCAGAGCTTCTTTCACCACGATGGCATCACGGTCGAACCGGTGTTTTCACAAATCCGCTGCGCTCAGAGGTCATCCAGGCCGGTGTCCTGATAGGGATGAAAACACGCGGAAATCCATCTGGGCCAGAGATCACCAAGGGTCTCACCAAAGGCCGAATATATGGGCGCAACTGCGTAACTCGACCGGCTGACATCGAAACGAAATAGCTTGCAAAACGGAGGAGTCCATATATGAGCGCAGTCGAAGGGCTCAACGCGAACGGATAAATTATTGATTTTTACGTATCACCGTTCGCACTGAGCTTGTCGAAGTGCAATTCATAGAGGTTCGCATCAATCCCGTGCACGGCCCGTTCGCTAGGGGCAATCACTGCCGAGTTCGGTTTTGCTGCGATCGGCCGGGTGCACCCCCCGAGCCATCAACTGATCGGCCAGTAACTGAAATTTTTTCCTTTTAGCTGCGCTGTCCTCTGCGTTGCGGGAGACCTCCAACAGGTGTCGCTCGTCTGCCAGTTGCCACTCCTCGATCTTGAATCCATCCGCTTCATATCGGGTCATTTCGGCGACGCAAGGCAGCGGCCTGGCCTTCAGTGCGGCCGGCGGCGTGTCATCCTTCAGTGTGCAGGCGTAGCTAAAGCTGACTTTCTGGCCCTGCGCCAACCAGGTCACATCAACCTCACTGCTTTTTTCGAAGGCATCCGAAGGACACGACCAGTCCACCGTCAGCGGTTTATCCAGTCGATACTTCAGCCGAATGTGTGTCTTGCCACCCTGCTTGATGCGCTGTCGCAGGATAATGCGGGCGCCCTCTGGCGCCGAAGGCGGGCGAGGCAGATCGTAGTAGCGCACCACATAATGCTCGGGTGATTTTGAGGTTTTGCCCAGCCACTGCAACACCTCCCCGGCCGTACGCGGACCACCCTGGCCGGCATCCCAACGCATCGCATATTCGGCCTCGGACAACGCTTCGGCCGCCGCCGGCGGCGCGACCATCAGCATGGGGATCGTCAGCAAAAACGAAATTCCGTGAACTACCGCCTTGTGGCCGGCGTTCATACGCATGTCCCCTCTGACCTTGCCATCGGCCAGAGCCTGTGCCCCGGGCGCCCCGCCCTCGTCGACAGCGTATTCATGTTGGCATTTCAGTCCGTTCTGGCATGATGGTCGTCTCGTTCATCCCGTTCTGATACCGGGGCTCGATTCCACCGGGATCAATACTTGTAACCGATTATGGCAAAAATCACGCTCATCAATCCGCGCTTCGAAACGTCGTTCTGGAGCATGAACCACTCGCTCTCGATATTTGGTCGGGATGCGATGACGCCGACCTCGGCGCTCACCCTGCTGGCGGCCTTGACGCCGGAGGGGCATACGCTCCATTTGATCGATGAAGCGGTCGAGCCAATTGATGACCAGGCCATTCTGAGCGCGGACATCGTCGGCCTGACGGGAATGATCGTTCAGCGGGAGCGGATGCTGGAAATTGCCCAACACATCAAACGTCTTGGCAAGTTCCTGGTCATCGGTGGCCCATGGGTTACCGTGCAGGAAGACTATTTCCAGGGACTGGCCGACGTGATTTTTATCGGCGAAGCCGATCAGACCTGGCCGCAATTCCTGACGGACTGGGCGGGCGGCACTCACCGCCCTCGCTACGAGCAGGAAACGCGGACCGACATGACCACCCTGCCCCCACCGCGCAATGATCTGCTTAAGCTCAATCGCTACCTGCAAGGCAGCGTCCAGATGTCCCGTGGCTGCCCCTTTATGTGTGAGTTTTGCGACATCATCGTCACCTTTGGCCGCAAACCCCGCGTCAAGACCCCGGATCAGGTCATTGCCGAACTGGAAGACTGGCGCCTCGCTGGCATGGGCGCGGTTTTTCTGGTCGATGACAACATCATCGGCAATCGCAAGGCCCTGGTGCCCATCCTCAAGCGCATCGCAGAATGGCAGCGAAAACATCGCTATATCGTCTCCCTGCACACCGAAGCCTCCCTGAATCTGGCGGATGATGACGAATTGCTGGAGATGTTCGTCGAGGCCAACATCCGCACCGTGTTCGTCGGCGTGGAAACACCCAATCCGGCGGCCCTGATGGAAACCCGCAAACTGCAGAATGTCGATGCCCGGCAGCAGCGGCAGGAACCCTCGCAACAGGACGCAGAAGACTTTCTCTTGCAGCGAATCCACAAGATTCAGGCCAAGGGCATCAAGGTCACCTGTGGTCTGATTGTCGGTTTCGATGCGGACACGCCAGACATTTTTGAGATCCAGCGTCGATTCATCAAGAAATCCGGGATTCTCCACGCCATGGTCGGCCAGTTGGCCGCCATCCCCAAGACCCCCTTGTTCGAGCGACTACAGCGGGAAGGCCGCCTTGATCAAAACGATCCACCGGCCTTCGGTACCAACGTCATCCCCCTCAGCATGAGCCGTGAGCAACTGTCCAGCGGCTTCGTCGAGCTGCTCAGGGACATCTTCGAGCCAGAAGCCTATTTCGACCGACTGGATGATCTGTACATCCGGCGGCGGTTCTATGACCACGCCGAAGCCGTGCGAGTCCCCAACATTCCGCGCTGGCTACAGATCAAGTATCTGGCCATTTCGCTCTCGTTCACCACATTCTTGCTGGCCAAACTGCTCATCAAGATGGACGATCACCGTCTCCGCCGCCTTTATCTCCGGCGGCTATTCAACTATCTCAAGCATCGCCCCTACCCCATGCGTATCCTCGACTATGTCATGGAGAGCGTCTGCCACCACCACTTTTATCGCTTCTCCCAGAACATGGCCAAAGGCCAGACGGGGATCATCAATACCTATTGAGCCGTCTGGCCTGGCGATGTCGCTGACCGGGCCACAGGCACCTGTATTCGACGGCAGCGACGGACCGATTCATGGCGGGTGACCTTGAGCCACCCCTCATGCATCAAAGGGAAGACCTAAACGATCGGCCACTGCTCCAGCACCGCCCGATAAATTCGGGCATCCACCTGTTTGATCAATGTTTCACGCTCATCGCCCGGCAAAAAGGCATGCACAAACGCCTGGCGCATCATCGCCAAGGCATCCCACATCGTCAGTCCCCCGATCATCCGCGCGGCCGTCAGGTATTCATCCGCCAATGTCGTCCGGCTGATGCCCGGGTTATCTGTACACAGCGTCAAAGGCAGACCCGCCTCCCAGAGCTTACGCAGTGGATAGGTCGGCAGGCTGGCCGTCTCACTGACGGCAGGATCATGAAAACCCACGACCTCCCGGTTCGAGGTCGGGCACAGTTCCAGACAGATGCCGCGATTGCGAAATCGAGCCGCCAATTGCGGATGGTTCCCCAAACTCAGTCCATGTCCGATGCGGTCCGCATGCAAATGGTAAGCCGCCTGCCAGATGGCATCGGCCGCCTCGCCCTCGCCGGCATGAATGGTCAGCGGCAGGCAGGCTTCGAAGGCGGGAAGAAAATCGCCAGCGAGATCCGCCGGCCGTGCACAGTGCTCATCACCGGCCAGATCCAGACCGGCTATGAAATCAGGCATCTCAGCCTGCGCCGTCAGCGCCAAGCCGATCACGTCGCGCGCGCGTGCCGGGTCCCGGCGATCGGCAATCAGGACAAATCGAATACGCGGCCGCCACTGGGCCGGCACCGACTGCAGCGCCGCGCCCAGGGCGGCATGAAACGAGCGCAGAAAGACCAAGCCATCGCCATACTTATGCGGACTACCACGTAGCTCCAGATAGGCCAGTCCCTCGGCCACCGCGTGTCGCACCACCGCCGCCGCATAAGGCCGATGCGCTGCCGGATGACCCAAGACGGCCGAACCAGACAGCTCGCCCGGGCGTTCGTAAGCGGGAAAACCGCGCGGTCCCTCCCGCAGTGCCCATCGCGGCTCGGTAACCCCGTACAGGTTCCGCCACAGCCGTTCACGCCTCACCTGGGTCAGCAAGGCCGCCGCCGCATGGCTGCGGGGAACATGGGCATACAATGTTATCGGCCAGTCCCACGGCCAATCATTGGTATCGTCCAGCAACGGGCGAACCCTAGTCAGGGCCGTCTCTTTATCCGCTAAGCCCAAGGTATTCCAGATCGCCTCACCTACTTCGCACTGCTCAGCCAGGCTCAAGCATCCCCCCAGATGCCGATGCAGGTCAGCTTTGGGCAAGGCCAGCAGCCAATCACGGTGAACGGGTGCCAACCGGGTTTCCCGCAAGGACTGGATCACTCGCGGCGGCAGGCGATAGAGCGACCGCCAGTTCTCATGGTGCTCATCCCGCGACAGCGTCTCCAGAAAGTTGCCAAGCAACTGGCCACCCGCCTGCTCACGCCGACGCAATTCGTCAATCAGCATAGGCCCGTCCGGGACGGACCAGACCAGCGGCTGCCCGCTGTCGGCCAGCGGCACCGGGAACCGATCGGCGGTCACCGGACCGGCGCCGTCCAGATCGACATCCAGCAAATCGCTGCGGCGTCCATCCCCGGTCACCACCGGCATCACGCAGCGGGCCAACTCAACCGACAACGGCGCACCCATCAGCGCCGGCGTCGCCTTGAACAGTGCCTCCGGCAATGTCAGCCCGACAACATGAATCAGTGCCTCGCAGCCCAACAGCGAACCCGCCCATTGCAGATCGGCACTCATGGTCTTGCGGCCGCCGGCCAACGATAAAGTCACCTGTCCGCCGTTGGCGGTCGCGTGCGCCAGCAGGCAGACCCGCAGCAGCAACTCGCGGAACCGCTCGCACTCCGCCTGGCTCGCCAGTTCATCCGTAGCATCGGCCTGCCAGATGCGCAGCGGCACCGCCGGCAGACGGGCTTGCCACGCCTGCAAATTCACGATACCCGCCTGCGTGGCCTTGCCCTGCGTCGTGCACACCCAGATTTCGTCGGGCGCAACCAGCGCCAGGTCCGTGCGTTGCCGGTCCAGCGCCAAACCCTCCGGATGATGGCGGTAGAGTGGGAGTTGATCCGGGGCGAGAAACCCATACACCTCAGGGATGACCGCCCAGGACGCCCCCAGGGTGCAGAGCAGCAGATGACGACTCATGATGGGTCCTTCGCCCAACCGGCAGCCAGGCGACTCCAGAGTTCAAAGCGGTCATCCGTCGCAATGGCAGCGGCGGGCCGAAAGCCCAGGGCGCCGAGGGGTTCTCCCGGCGCCGGCATCGGCGGATCGACCTCGGTCCAGACTAATGCATAGATCAGCCCCAGATGGACGCGACCTATGGCCGATTCCCCTTCATACAGCCAGGCCTCCGGCCGGACAGCGCTCGGCGCCACCATCCACGCCAGTTCCTCGGACAACTCCCGGCACAAGGCGCTGGCCGCCGTCGCCAATAGTCCGCCGTTCGCATCCTCGGCGTCGACATGACCACCGACCCCGCAACTGTAACGATGCCGCACCCGGGCATCGCCACCCAGCCGTTCATAGCACCAGAGCTCACCCCGGGCATTGCGGATCAGGGCATAGGGAATAATCTGCAGAAAAGTCTCGTCGTTTTCGGCGCGATCACGCGCCCGCCACTGGCAAGGCAACTCCCCGTGCGCACCGGTCAAGGCCCAGACACCGTTACCCGGCAACGGCTCCATCACATGGCGCGGTACCCCCATTACGGCACTCACAAGGCAACCCGCTGGCTATCGCCGATCCGGCAACCCTCCGAGGCTTTAAGCCGCACTCTCAACGGGCGCCAATCTTCGCCGAACAGTGTGCACACCCGATCGCCGGGGTTATTCGCCGCCCGGCCGAGATGATCGACCCGACAGTCCCCGTTGACGCCCGCCAACCCCGCCCATTTGCGAGCCGGATGGCGACTGGTAAAAAGATTGATCATGGATTCGGTCTCGTCGCTGACATCACTAACACGCAAGCAGGTGTCCCTGCCTCCTTCAGAACACCATTCGGGTCCACGGCGCAACACAATAACTCCAGGGGGGTCGGCACACCCAAGAGGCGACCTCACTTGCCAAGTAACCCGGCTCTATTCGGCTTGACTGAATGCCGACTTCATCCGGCATGGGCCATGCCGCGTTACACCCCGCCCGGATTATCCATAGCGATGCGGACTATACATGAGGTATTTTTATTCTGGATGATCATGTTAATAACATAAGTAGAAATACTATGATGGCATTCTTCATGACGATCTTAATCCCTTCTTCATCAGGTCTCAGTTACTACATGTGTTGAGTATAGGAGGAATAATGAGACCCTGTCTTAATCCCTTCTTCATCAGGTCTCAGTTACTACACTTCGTGAGAGCAAACAAGGACGCGGAGTGGAAAGTCTTAATCCCTTCTTCATCAGGTCTCAGTTACTACGGAGTGGAAACAGCTACAGAAGCCTATTAAGGCGGGTCTTAATCCCTTCTTCATCAGGTCTCAGTTACTACGAAGATGGAAAAGCAAGTATCTGAATTGGAAACTGTCTTAATCCCTTCTTCATCAGGTCTCAGTTACTACGCGCTGTTCTATCCAATAGTCAAAGAACTAGAAGTCTTAATCCCTTCTTCATCAGGTCTCAGTTACTACACCTAGCCTACTACCTAGCCTAACCTACAAAACCACGTCTTAATCCCTTCTTCATCAGGTCTCAGTTACTACAAACAACACTAGGCAGCTGCAAACTAACGGCGTGTCTTAATCCCTTCTTCATCAGGTCTCAGTTACTACGTGGGGTTTGGTTTTGGTTGTTTCATTTTTGGGAGTCTTAATCCCTTCTTCATCAGGTCTCAGTTACTACAAACCATGGCGATTCACCCCGCCACCCTCACATGGGTCTTAATCCCTTCTTCATCAGGTCTCAGTTACTACCTTACAAATTTCCAAAATTTGAGGCTGTTTTTGTCTTAATCCCTTCTTCATCAGGTCTCAGTTACTACAGCACCCCCTGTTTTTCACGTTATGAAACAATACGTTACGAGGAGGGTTGACGGAAATCACTGTTGCGCAAAAGCTACGGAGTTTACGCAACAAATCTCGGCTCGATTTTACCCTCACAGGCATGGCCTTGCGGGGATCAAGAACGCTCATGGCGTCAGCCCCAAGGCCCGCAAAAGAGCCTTGCGACTCTTGTTGTCTTTGGTGATTCCGAGGTGCTCGAATACCTCGACGGCAGCCAACTGCAGAGACTGCCGGTCGGCCAAGTCCCAATCCACACCGGCTAGCAACAGTTCACGTATCCGGTTGTAGAGCTGATCGCCCGGACCACGCCCGCGGTTAGCGGGTGTCAGCCGGGCCAATACCGCCTCTAGCTGCTTCTGGTTTTCGGACAGGCTGGCCTGACGCGCTGCTTCTGCGACGGCTTGTGCGGCAGTGGCCTCGGCATTCCGACGGGCGGCTTCCGCCTCCGCCTGGCGTTGCGCCTGCCGTTGAAGGCGTTCGCCTTGCCGGTCCCGCTCCCGATCAATAAAGGTCCGCATCGCCTCGCGTCTGGGCTGACAGAGCGCCTCCAGTTCCGGCCACGCCGGCAACTCGTCATCAGCGGAACTGACTTCGGCCAGCACCCAGCCGAACGGCAACAGGCCGGCGCGCTGATCCTTGTCGCCAGCGGCCAGCCACCAGGTCTTGGCTTCGGCAGCCTGCTCCGGCGGCTGGCCCTTGCCTTTCATGATGCGAATCTTGCGCACGCCATTGACCGTCACCGATTCGGCGCCAGAGTGGCGGCCGACGCGCAGCAGGAAGGCGCGGCCTTGCTGAAGCCGGCTGTCGGCGTGGTGCAGCAGCACCTCGATCGCTTCCGCCCAAGCGGTATCGAGAAAGCCCCTCGCCTGCAGGGCCTGACGTTCCCGGTCGAGGATGGGGCGGTAAAAGGCATTGCAGGCGTTGGCAATGTCGGCGAGGTCAAAGCGGAAATCGGGCAATTTCGCCCGCTCACCGGCGGCCGTGGTGTCTTGCAGGTTGAGTTGGCCGGCGAAAGCGCGGAAGGCCCAGCCGGGCACACACTCCCGGAAGCGACTGAGGTTTTCCCCCATCGCCCGCACCTCCCGGCCCTCGCGGTCGCGCACCGGGGCTTTCTTGCGGTTGACCGCCAGATAGACCTGCGCGGCGGGCACGTCCGGCGCGTCCTGCCAGCCGGCGTCGGACAGTTGCAAGAGGCGTAGCGGGTCGCGTTCCAGATCAGTGGGCTTGCCGTGTTGATTCAAATAGTGAAACAACCGGCCCTGGAATTCATGCAGGCCCTTGGGCTCCTGGGCGCGTTGGCCGCCATTAAGGCGGTCGAGGAGCGCGGTGCGGATGGCGCCCTTGAGCGAGGAGCCGAACAGCACCGGCTTGCGGGTGATGGAGTGATAGGCGCAGCGATCGATCTCCAGTTGGTTGATCTGTTCACGGCCGCCCTCTTCCCGTTGCGCCGTCTGCCCGATTCGGTCGGCGTAGAGCCGGGCGATGCCGGGGAGCACCGGGATACGGTTGACCGCCTCGTCGATCAGTCGAGCCTGCCGCTCATGAAAGAACCGCTGCAGGTCCTTGATCATGCCCGCACCAGACCGGCCGCCAGCAATGGCGAGTAACTGGCGGCGGTCGCGTTCGTCCAGTGCGGCCATGACGCCGCCGGTGTCGAATTCGTGGAGGACGGCATCGGCGTCGATGACGTAGTTGGTGGGCTCGTAGCTCTCACCGGTACCGATGTGCACGGGCGACAACGGCGTAAAGTGCAGACGGTAGCTGTCGTGGGTTTTCATGCGGAAGTCCTCCCGGGCAGGTGGAGTCCGACCACCGGGGCATAGCCTTGCTGAACGGTGCCGGCCAGGGGCGCGTTGCGGGTGAGGCGTCCGGCGCCGCCAAGGCCTTGCCCCAGCCAGGGGCGTTCGGTCGTAGGCCGGGTCAGGCCGGGGCCGGCGGCCAGCACTGCGCCGGTCTGGGCCAGCAGCATGGGTGTCTTGAAGGGGCTGCCGAGGTGTACGCCGATGTCGCCGTGACGGCCAAAGCGGGTGAAGGTCTGGTAATAGCTGCGCTCCGGGTCCAGCCCTAAGCCCTGCGGCGCGCAGGGTGCAAGGGTCAGCCAGGCATTAGATTCGGCTTGCGCCGGCAGCGTGGCCAATGTCATGTCCAGCAGGTCGAACTTGCCCAGCCCGATGCTGGCGTCGCGGCCAAAGCCGAACTGGCCCATGTCGGCCAGGGCCTGTCGCAGTGCGTCGGCGCTGAGCCGGTCTTCATCAAGAACGGCATGCAGGGCCAATGTGGCCGGTTCACCCCGTCGACTGCCATACCAGTGCTGGGTCATGGTGAAGGGCGCGAAGCCCTCGCCGCCGGTGGTGCCGGTCAGCCGGTGCAAGCTGTTATGCGGTTGCGGGTGGGCTTCCGGCGCGGCGCCGGCGATATCGCTGGCCGGCCGACAATGCCGCAGCCATTCGCGGACGGGTTCGCCTTGTCGCTCCCACGGCAGCCAGGCCAGGCGCTTGGCGGCCTTGCGGTCCAGCCCGGGGACTTCATCGTAGAGCACACCGGGCAGTTGCGGACGCGGCAGGTAGCCCGCCGGCAACGCATCGGACAGCACCGCGAAGGGGTTGCCGTCGGTGTAGCCGTCGAGCAGCTCGTTCAGCCGATTTTCGCCATGACGATGGCGCAAGGTCCAGCACAACTGACCAAAAAGGGTGTCGCCCAGTGGCCGGGTGCCGAAGGCGGTACGCGGTTGCAGGGTTATTCGATAGACATTCATGTCAGGCTTCCCAGTCTTCGAGAATGAGACCGTCGATGCGGTTCACGAACGAGCAGCTCCCCCGGCCGGCCCCCTGACGTTCTCTCGAAAAAGCCAATTGGCCAGCCAGTTTCGTCATGTTCCGACAGGGGCTCATCGATGATCCGGAATATGACTTCCAGTTTGTGGTGACGCAATGCTTCAGGGATAACGACCGTCTCGGGCGCATCGTCGATGATTTGTCGTATGGTTTGCATGTAGCTTGCTCCTTGGCCTGTCTGTGGGCCATTCAGGCGAGAGAGGTCAAGCGGCGTCGTTGAAACGAACTTCCCGCACCTTCGGCAGCACGTCCTGCCCTTCCAGTTCGAGCCGGGTGAACTCAAGCTTGCCATAGCCCCGAGAGCCGGAACCGCCGAGGCCGGTCAGTTCCAGCAACTTGAGTCCACGCCAGACCAGCGGCAGCAGGTCGGTATCGTTGTCGTGGACACGCAGTGTCAGGTTGAAGGCAAAACGGGCGCCGGCCGGCACACGTTCGGTATTGCGGGGATGCTCGGCTACGCCGCGTATGCGGTCGATCATGTTTTCCGACTTGTTCTCGGTCAGCAGCAGGTTGCGCTGGTTCATCTCGTCGACCCAGCCCGGCTCCAGGGAACAGTCCCAGAAGGCCAGCCGAGTCGGGCCGATCTCGGCGACCACGGCGGCGTTCTGATGGGCGCCTTCGGGTGCACCGCCAAACAGTCGCAACAGATTCCTGGCGTTCTGCAGCTGGCTGGGATCGAGATTTTGCAGGTGCTTGAAGCCGAGCGGCTTGCCATCGGTGACGCCGACCACGCCGATTTCCCACTCCAGCAGGCTACGAATCTTGCCCTTGATACTGGAACCCGGGATGTAAGGCTGCTGCGTCAAAGGATGCTTGATGACCGGGTTGTCGGTGCCGCCGATGTGCATTTCCGTATTGCCGGAGCCGATATGCAGGCCGGAGACCAGTTCCAGTGTGCCGGTGAGTTTCTGGATGCTATTGAGTTTCATGAGTGTGTCTCGCTGGTCAGTGTTCAGTTGTCGCCACGTTCCTGTTTGTAAAAGCCCATGAAGGCTTCCCAGAACAGCTTGCAGGTGGTGAGCGTGCCGGCGTCCTTGACCTCGCCCAGAGTGTGGTGCAAGAGATTGACAAAAGTGCGGTCCACCAACTTGCGGCCCTCGGCATAGGCGGCCTTGGCGTTGATCATGAGAATAAACGGGAGATATTCATCGAACTTGTCGGGCTGTTGACTGGCACGGGTTTCCCAGAGCACCAGTTCGTCGTAGAAACGCCGCAACTGGGTCGCCTTGTTGCGGTATTTGTCGGCCCCGGCCACCGCCTTGGCGGCCTCTTTGGCAACACCGTTGAAGAGTTCGGGCGCAATAGGCTTGCTCAAGCTGATGCCACTGGGATCATAACTGGGCCCACGATCCTCGTAACCCCGCCCACCGCCGTAGCCACCTTGCCCCCGTGGACCACCGGGTCCCTGCTGCGGGCGATATCCGCGTTGCTCTGCCATGTCTGCCTCCTAATCCCGTTGTTGATACAAGTACGTGAACAGGGCGATCTTGTAGGCCGCCCCATAGGTTTCGATGCCCCGGTGAGCGATTTCCGAGGCCAATTCGCTTTGTAGACTGCGTCGCCGACGTTCGATGGCCTCGCGGTCTTCGCCGCCGCGAATCTTGGCCTCCAGCAGCCGGCGGGTGCGATAGGCAAAGTACGAATGCCAAAGGGCATTTTCTGGCCGCTCAGTCACCTGCGCCGCCATGTCGGTTAAATGCAGTAATCCATAGAGGTAACCAGTGGATAACCGGATTTCCTTGGCGAGACGGGCGAGTTCCGCTTCCCGCTCACGCAACTGGTCGAATTGCCGCCAGCCGACCGATTGACCAAAGCAGGTCACCGCATTCTTCGCCTGGCCTTCCTCGACGTGGGCCTTGGCCTGCTCCAGGGCATCTTCGGCCAGATGCGCCAGATGACGGATGGGCAAACCGGGCTTGGTCATGGACAGGGCCGCGGAGAAATGGAGTTCGGGGTTGTGAGCCGCGAACCGGGCGAAGTCGGTCTTCATGCGCCGTGCCAGCCGCAAGGTAGAGTGCCAGGGTCCGATCAGAAAGAAATCGTCACCACCGGCGAAGACGGTATAGGTGTTGCGGTAGCAGCGCACGCCATCCTCGTCGCCTTGGGCGCAGAGCCACGGCAAGTAAATCGCGAAGAAAGCATTGACCTGCCGCGATAGGGCGGAAAGCTTGGCAAAGCTGGGACGTTCCAGACCCTTCTCGAAGATGCGGCCCAGGTTGTCGACATCGCCTTTGAGCGTCATCAGCGCTTCCTGGCCGACCCAGCCGGACCCTTCCTCGGCGGGCTGACGATCATCACGGGCCAGATGGTTGAGCGTCTTGATGTCCTCCGGGTCCAGACCGTCGAGGCCGTCGTAACGGGAGCGTTCCCAATCGTTCAAACCCTCGAAGCGCGGCACATAGGCGTTGATCTGGCGGCGGGCATAGCCGTTCCAGAGTGGGGCATCGAAGCCTTGCGGCAGGGAGAAATCCCAACAGCGGCGCAGGTTGCCGGTGCGGGCCTCGCGCCCGAAACGGCCGGTGTCCTCTTCGTTAAGGGTGAACTGGACGTGATAGCCGAAGATGGGCAAGCGGAGCGTGCCGTGCTCCAGCGATGCGCGGCTGATGAGCACCCGCTCGCGCTTGGCGAGGTAGTCGCCGGTGCGAATCTGGTCGGCCGCCAGCCGGCTGACCCAGATGCCTGGCTCGATCTCCTCGGTGGCTGGTGATCGGCCATCGATGCGGCATTCGCCGCGGTCGTTGTGGAAAGCATCCAGAAAGTCCTCGAACAACGCTGGCGGCGGCGTTGTTTCGCAGAGCCGGAAACGTTGCAACTTGGCGGATTCCAGCTGCTCGAACAATCGTCGTGTCAGACTGCGGAACGGGCTTTCCTCGCCCTTGCGACCGGACTGGAAGTCGCAAGCCCGGGCGGGCAGGTTCGCGCGTCCGATCCCGGACTGGCCGAAGGTGTGCTGGAGAAACCAGGCATCGAATTCGGCCTGCACGCCCCGCAGAGCTGTGAGCGTCTCCGGGGTATTGGGGGCAAGGATGAGGAACTTGCCGGCGGCATTGACCACCTGGCTGGTCGACGGCAGATCCAGTGCCTCAAGCACACGGAGCGCGGCCAGTTCAGACAGCAGCGAGACATAGAAGGAGCGGCCGCGCAGCAGCTTGGCGGCGCGCTTCTGGGTATCGCCACCGCTGGCAAAGATGAAATCCTGAATGCCAAAAAAGTCGCCCTGGATCAGCAGGAACTTCTCTTCCTTCCAGGCCTGGCAGGCCAGGTCGCTATCGGCGCGGCGGCGATCCCACTGCGCCCGAAAACCATCCAGTACGATACCCGTGTCATGCCCGGAGTCGGCATGGTAGCGCCACAGGGCGACAGCCAGGGCTGCGGTGGTGCGCGAGTGATCGTAGAGCGAGACCTCGGGTTTGACATTGCCGGCTGTCGCCGACGGAATGGCATGGGTGTAGGTTTGCCAGAGACTGTCGAAGTGATCCAGCCAAAGTGGCAGGCTGGCTCGGTGTGCTTCGGGTATGCGGGTAATCGCCGGCTTGAAGCCGTCCCAGAGCGCCCGGTATTCTGCCTGGGCGTTTTGGTTGTCCTCCCGTTCACATGCCTGAGTGGCGACCGGGAACAGCGCTTCGGGTGACAGGGGTTTCAACGCGAAGCGGTAATGGGGCAGCCCTTCCGCCGGGCGCTCCAGGTGGATCTGTTCCAGCAGGGTCCACTGCCGCTTGGTGTAGTGGTTAAGCTTCTGCTGTTCCTCGTCCATCGCTGCGTTGTAATCGTCGAACTCGTCACGCTCAAAGCCGGACGCCAGACGGTCGGCGGTGGCCACAACCCATTGCAGGTAGGTGCCAGGGTTGTGATGGCGGGCAGCGGCGTTGATGATGGAATCGTCGGCGCTGCGGTCACGCCAGGGGCCAAAGGGTTCCATTTGTTCTCCCACCAGCTCCGGGAGGTGCTCCTCCAGCAGATCAAAGCCTATGGCGGTGTAGGCGGCGTGGATATGAGTGTAACGCCCATTGAAGCTGGGACAGTTGAGCTGTTTCTCCCGCTCGATACGGGTCAAGCCTTCGCTATCCACCTCCTTTGCGTCTTCGATCCGGGCGCGCTCTGCGAACTTGCCGAGGTCGTGCAAATAGGCCGCCAGGGCAACGCGGCTTGAGGCGTTCAGTCGTTTCGTGTTCATCCCTTGCTCCTATCCGAATAGTTTTCGACAAGTATCTGCCCACTCGTCAAGTTGAGTCCATAGGCCGTGCGCGGGCGGCGGCCGAAACCTTGTACCCGGTAAGTCGAGGCGGCATTCCCCAACGCATCAGATAGCGCTCGATTGACCCGACTCTTGCGGCGTTCGAAGTAATTCTTGTCCATGCCCTGACGAAGTCCCTGGATGACCCGATCATCATCTCCGAGAGTGCCGACGACCAACCGATAGACGGCGAGGAAATCCGCGGCATATTGGTCGGAAGGTGCGCCATCAGGCGGACAAGGCACTGGTGGTTGCCCGGCGGCGGCACGGCGGGCCAGCCACAGGTAGAAAGCCAATTCCACGGGCGCCAGGTCGACGTTGATGCCACCGGCCCGGATGCGTCCCAGGGCCACATCGATCTCCAGCCGGGGCGGTCCGAGGCTTTGCTGAGCCATCTGCACGGTGGCCGAGAAACTGGCGCGGCCGCTGAGCAGTGACGCCGGCAGACCATGGCGCAGGCGCACGAAGGGGATGTCGGCGAGGGTGACGAGGGCATCGCGACTGTCGAGCGGCCGCGGGTCGGGCGGCTGGCCGTAAATAATGTTGGAGTACGGTGTCGGGTAAAAGAAGCCGGGGTGCGATTCGTAGGGTGCGTTGACCAGGACATGAGACAGCCGGTCCTGCGGTCGGCCAAACAGGGACAAGGCATAACCTGCGAAGAAACCGAGGGTCTTGCGACCTCCAGCCAGGGATACGTGCACCTGGTCGGCAGCATCGGCCGTCATTTGGCGTATCCATTCGGTGACCGTATCAGCGGCCGCGGTGTTGTCGGTGCCGTCACGGATGTCGCTCAATGGCTGGCCATCGCCGTCGTGGAGCACATGCAGCGATTCAGGGCCAAACCGCATCGGTGGTAATCGATAGTCGTTACACAGCCGACGAAACCAGCCGGGCTGGTCGCTGAGCAAGGTGAGTCGAGCGCGGGCAATGCCGTCGTCGGTAGAAAGTACATGGATATCGGTCGGCAGTTGGGCCGGATCTTCCCGATAAAGGGCATAGAGGGTCTCGGTCACGACCTGCGGTGTCAGTCCGGTAATACAGAGCAGGTGGCGTCGAGCGCTTCCCGGCATGGCGATTCTCCTGGAATCGGTTGCTGAATATTATTTTGCGGAGTATTGCAGAAGCCTAGCCGGGGGTCTGGTCTGGCAAGCTTGCCGACTTGAGGCGGTAACGGCCTAGACCTAGCGTGGCTCCCTTGCCGGCATGGACCCACTGTCCCAGCCAAAGGTAAGGCCAGAATTCGGGGACATCCTCGCCTCTTATCAAGATGCTGCCGAGGATACCGCCCATATCAAGTGTGGTGTCCTGACGGGAGGAGTAACGGGTCCAGTCGTACCAATGCAGTCGGGGGTCATGGTGATCGACGGTCGCGGCCCGGGCGGTCAATCCGGCGAAGTCGGCTTCCAGCGGGTGGTCGGTGTGGAAATGGCTGAGCAGGGATATACGCCTCAGAAGGGCGCTAAACAGGTCATAAAAACGAAACCGGGCCGGCGTGACCAGGTGATTATCGCGCTTGATGCGCAGGGGGGTGAGCATCTCCAGAGCAATCCAATCCGGTACGGGGGGTATTGCTGGCGGTTCGGATTGAAGCAGGCTTAGGGGCTGGTTTGCCGCGTAAACAATGTCCCATTCGGTCAGCTTCGGACCGTGGGCTTGCCCAACCTCCTTGAGGTCAAAACAGCGTTTTTGAATGCCAATACCCTGCCCGCCTGCCTCTCTGAGCGCATGAACAAAATAGGGAAACTGCCGAATAGCCCGACCGATCAACACGAGTCCGAGCCGGTAATCCGTTCCCTGTTGTCTGGTCTCGATTTGCAGAACGAACGGATGAGGCGCCGCTGTATATTTACGCATCTTGGAGGTGCCCGGCGGAGGTGGGGTCTCAAAGAGGTAGGGGTAGACGCAACTCCGGTACAACAGACAATCCGGGCAGGCGGTTTGCCGAATGACACAGACCGTGCGCTTGAGCGCCCATCCCAGGGCACCACGCCAGGCCGACCCAGGGTAAGGCGGCAGGCTGATCGGCGTCTCGGTCTGGAAGCGGAATTCGAAGCTTGCCAGCGGCAGGGTTGACGCATCCATATCGGTCGACGGTACCTGTAGGTAAGTGGCGTTGAGTGGATATTAGAAATCACCTCACTTGATGGCGTCCACTTGACAAGCTTGCGGTGTAACCCGTCGCTTCAGCATGATCCGCGTAACCCTAATTGCCGGCTTGTCATGGCTCCCCGGGCAACGATCTGATGTTCAAGCCCCAGGCAAGCGGTGGTTAAGTCATCAGATTGTCCAGAATCATCATCAGAATGAAGCCACCCATCATGGCAAAGGTGGCGTAGCGGGCTTTGCCGCGGGATTGGGTTTCGGGAATGATGTCATCGCTGATGACGAACAGCATGGCGCCGGCGGCAAAGGCCATGCCGATGGGCATCAAGGGCAGGAATGCCGAGGCCATGATGACACCCAGTACACCCCCGATCGGCTCGATGAGTCCGGTGAGCGTGGCAATCAGTACCGCCTGCTCACGGCGATAACCCAATGCCACCAGCGGCATCGCCACCGCCAGTCCTTCGGGGATATTCTGCAAGGCGACGGCCGTAGCCAGCGCCACGCCGTTATGCCAGTCGCCGGCACCGAAACTGACACCGACAGCGCCGCCTTCTGGCAAGTTGTGCAAACTGACCGCCGCAATGAATAACCAGACCTTGCGTAGGGAGTCAAAGCTTTCGCCCGGTTGAAGATATTTCTCATAGGGAAGCCACTGGTCGGCCAACACCAGAAAGCCGGCCCCGACCATGATGCCGGCCGCCACGACATATACGCCATAGCCCGGCCATAGTTGGTTGCCGACCTGAATACCGGGAACGATGAGGGAAAAGGCGGTGGCAGCGAGCATGACGCCGGCGGCTGCACCGAGCATGGTATTCAGCGTTTTGTGGGTGATCTGCTTGTAGAAAAGCACCGGCAGCGCCCCCACCCCAGTCGCCAGGCCGGCGAGGATGCTGGACAGTGAGCCGATGGCGATGATGCGGTCGACAAAGAAATAGACCAGCGTCAACATGACTGAAAGCAGAAACGTCAGCGACCCCACCAGCACAAGTTTCTGCCCCAACGGCGGTAATGCGATGACCCTTTGGTAAAACGGGGTAGTCCGCAATGTCTGCATGACGGGATGATTGTGAATTGAACTCATGGAGTGGATGCCTCAAGCTTGCGTCAGCAGCGTTGAATGGAAGGACCTGCCTTGATGGGAACAGCCTGCGCGGATGCTCGACAGGTCAGCCGCATGGTCCGGTATGGCTAAACAAGCGTCAAGGCAAAAGCTTGTCCATCCTTATACTCTTTGCCCTTGAGATGAACCACATAAACCCCATGGAGATCGACACGATGGCCCCAATGACTCGAAC
>JBILGM010000015.1:0-56436 GCA_044351045.1 Methylococcaceae bacterium
GCCTTGGTGAAGCCCTGTATGCCCTCGGCGAGCTTGTCCGAGGCCATGGGGTCGGCGGCATGCATGGCATCAAACGTTTCCTTGTCGATTTCAATGCGCGCCAGGTCGGAGGTGGCCGCGAGAGCCGGGTCGAGTTTGCGCTCGAGGACGCCCTCCGCTTCGGCCAGTTCTTTCAGCAGTGCGGGAGATATGGTCAGCAGATCACAGCCGGCCAGTTCGATGATTTCGCCGGTATTACGGAAGCTGGCCCCCATGACCTCGGTCTTGTAGTCGAACCGCTTGTAGTAGTTATAAATGCGGGTGACCGAGGTGACGCCTGGATCTTCTGCCGGCGCATAGTCCTTTCCGGTTGCCTTCTTGTACCAGTCGAGGATGCGGCCGACAAATGGCGAGATGAGCGTGACCCGGGCCTCGGCGCAGGCAACCGCCTGATGCAGGCCGAATAGTAGCGTCAGATTGCAGTGAATACCCTCGGCTTCCAGCATTTCGGCGGCACGGATACCTTCCCAAGTGGAGGCGATCTTGATCAATACCCGGGCACGGTCGATCCCTGCAGCTTCGTATTGCGCGATGATTTCGCGGGCTTTTCGCACGGTGGCCCCGGAATCCCACGAGAGTCGAGCATCGACCTCGGTGGATACGCGTCCCGGGATAATCGCCAGAATCCGCAGTCCGAAGGTGATGGCGAGCTTGTCGAAGGCCAGTGAAACGACCTCCTGATGCGTGGCCGTGGGCCCCAGGTTCTGCCGAGCCTGCAATAGGGTGTCATCAACTACATTCTGATACTCCGGCATTTGTGCGGCGGCGGCGATGAGTGACGGATTGGTGGTGGCATCGCGTGGCATATACCGGTGTATGGCCTGAAAGTCTCCGGTGTCGGCCACAACCACGGTCATGGCGCGCAGTTGATCAAGTAGCGTCTGGCTCATGCAAGGCTCCTGGGATGGAAAAGGTTGATGGTTGGCGCCGCGCAAAGGCCGGTTCAGGGCGGGTTGCGGTCGAACCGGAGCTTCATGGCGATGATGCTCAATGAAAGGCCGAGTGTAATGCTATTGGCCAGCACGATGGGCACCGAATGGATGTGGGTCCCATAAATCAGCCATAGCAGCACCCCGAGACTGAACAGTAGAAACATGCCAAAGGATATATCGCTGGCTGATCGGGAACGCCAGGTTTTGATGACCTGCGGAATGAACGAAACGGTGGTCAGGGTGCCGGCGAGGCTGCCGATCAGGTCGGAGGTTTCCATGGATGATTTCGCCGCTGGTCTTGCTCGGATGTTCCAAGTCTGAACTCTAGCATGGCTACAAGGTGGTTTTGTCTTTCCTTGATCATTCAAGGCTCCGGTCTGCGTTTCCCAGGTTACCCAGTTCCAAACCGATCGCCAGGCATTGGGAGTATGCTTTAACTCTTGAGTGTAGAGCACGGTGAATATCGGAGGAACGGTTATGAGTCAGTGTGATATCGGCCTTATTGGCCTGGCGGTCATGGGCGAAAATCTGGTGTTGAATATGGAGTCGAAGGGCTTCAGTGTGGCGGTTTACAACCGAACTACCGAGGTCACCGACAAATTTGCCGAGGGTCGGGCAAAGGGGAAAGCCATCACTCCTTGCGGTAGCCTGGAGGAATTCGTGGCTGCACTAGTGAAACCACGCAAGGTCCAGATCATGGTCAAGGCCGGGGCGCCGGTGGATGCTGTGATCGAGCAGCTTGTTCCGTTGCTGGAGCCGGGAGATATCATCATCGACGGGGGTAATTCCCTGTGGACGGATACCCAGCGGCGTGAGAAAGCGCTACGTGACAAGGGTCTGCATTTTTTCGGTGTCGGGGTTTCCGGTGGCGAGGAGGGCGCGCTGAAAGGTCCGTCGATCATGCCGGGCGGTTCCGCTGAAGGCTGGAAGGCTATCGAACCGATCTACACGCGCATTGCCGCCGTGGCCGAGGGTGAGCCCTGCTGCCGGCACATGGGTACGGACGGCGCGGGTCACTACGTGAAGATGGTGCACAACGGCATCGAATATGGCGATATGCAGCTCATCTGCGAGGCCTACGCCATCCTTAAGGCAACGCTGAACCCGAGCGCGGACGAACTGGCCGCTATTTTTGGTGAATGGAATCAGGGTGAGCTGGACTCTTTCCTCATCGATATCACCACCCGGATCCTTGGTTTTAAGGACCCTTACAGTGACCATCCGCTGGTGGATATGATCGTCGACAAGGCAGGGCAGAAGGGAACGGGCAAGTGGACCGTCGGCCATGCCACCGAAATGGGTGTTCCGCTCTCCGTTATCGCCAGCGCGGTCGAGGCACGCATTCTCAGTTCACTCAAAAGTGATCGCGTCGCTGCCTCCAAGCTGTTGCCCGGGCCAGTGACCCAGCCGTTTGCCGGTGACCGCAAGGCACTTATCGACGCCGTGCGCGATGCGCTTTATGCCAGCAAAATCATCAGTTATGCCCAAGGGTTCGTGCAGCTGGGTGCCGCTTCCGAGCTATATCAGTGGCACCTCAATTTTGGCGACATTGCATCGATATGGCGGGGAGGCTGCATCATCCGGGCCCGATTCCTCAACCGGATTACCGAGGCTTACCGCAGAAATCCGGCGTTGAAGAACCTCATCCTCGATCCCTATTTCCGCGACATCATCGTCAACTCTCAGGCCAACTGGCGACGGGTAGTGCAATGGGCCGTGGAATATGGTGTGGCTGCGCCCGCGTTTTCGGCGGCATTGTCCTATTACGACAGTTATCGGGCCGAACGGTTGCCCGCCAATCTGCTGCAGGCCCAGCGTGATTACTTTGGCGCGCATACCTATGAGCGGATCGACAAGCCGGAAGGCGACTTTTTCCATACCGAGTGGTTTTGAAATCAACCGCGCCCATTCCTGACGACTTAAGGAGGACTTCATCATGAAACGATTGATCCGACATCCGTATTGGCGCCGAGGAGTGGCGCTGGTCCTGGTGATTATGGGTGGATTGAGTTTTTTCCTGGCTCCCGGAAATGCGCCCGCTGGATTTTTGCTGGCAGGGGCGGGGGTGTTGCTGGAGGTCATCGGCATTGCGCTGAAGCATGAGGAATCCTGAATCTGTGGCCTCACCGATCGCCCTTTTCTGTGCCGAGTCCAGTGGCTGCTGATATTCACAAAAGCTGTGGATAACTCTGTGGGCAAAGTGATGCGACCGGCCATTCAGCGCGGCTTCCATTCAATTGGCTAAAATTTAGCCTGATCCTAACTATATGATTTATATATTGTATGTGTTTTTTCAAATGCTTGGTCTAGAAAAATCAGTCACTTGGCCAGGTTGTGTATGAATCGACACGATTCATTACCTGAGGTGGTTTTGCTTCCCGCTTATCAGACCGATAAATCGGTCCGATGAATCGAGCTTCCACTGCGGTTTCCACGCGCGAGAAGCTACTTGATCAGGGTGTGGCCCTGATCATGGAGCACGGCTATCACGGCGCCGGGTTGCAAACCATCCTGCAAAGTATCGGTGTGCCCAAGGGTTCGTTCTACCACTACTTCGCCAGCAAGGAGGACTTCAGCGCCGAGGTCATTCAGCACTACGTCGCACCGTTCATCGACCGGCTGGATCACGAACTGCAGCGACCGGGCATCGATGCCCGTCAGGCCCTGCGGTCGTATTTCCGGAACCTGACCGAGGAGGCGGCCCGGCGTGATTTTCGCGGGGGGTGCCTGTTGGGCAATCTGATGGGGGAAATTGGCGAAACCAGCGAGAAATGCCGGGCTGCACTTCATGCCGCTGTCGCTCGCTATAGAGACAAAATTGCCGAAGCGCTGCATCGAGGCCAGCACGAAGGGGTGTTTCGCACCGATCTCTCCGCCGGAAGCATGGCCGACCTGCTGGTGAATCAGTGGCAAGGCGCGCTGTTGCGCATGAAGATAGAGCAATCCGTGCAGCCTCTGCAGGATTGCAGCAACTGCCTTCTGGACGGCTATTTTGCGGTATGAATTTATTTGCTTGCATCCTAGACGACCGGTCGTCTAGGATGGTGCCCGATCGATCCCACCTACAACCTGAAACCCTGATGGAGTCTTGTCATGCCCAAGTACCTGATCGAACGGGACATCCCCGGTGCCGGCCAGTTGACCGCCGATGAGCTGAAGGCCATTTCCCAGCGTTCCTGCAGCGTCCTGAGAACCATGGGTCCTGAAATTCAGTGGCTGGAGAGTTTCGTTACCGATGACCGGGTGTACTGCCTTTACATCGCGCCGAATGAGAGGATGATTCGGGAGCACGCCGAAGCTGGCGGTTTTCCGGTCACGGCGATCCGGCCAGTCCGCACCCGCATCGACCCAGCTACTGCGGAATAACGACCGCAATAGAACAAAAAATTAGAACAAACAAACGGAGAGCAACGCCATGAAATCATCCAAGACCCCAACGTCATACCAACCACTGCATGCCACCGCCTTGGGCCTCGCATTGGCCATGACTGCAGCTATCCCGGTGCAGACGCTGGCTGACGAGACCTGCGCCTCGCCCTACATGAAAAAGATCACTGGCCAGGAGGATTTCGTCTACGTCTGGACGCTGGGCGTCGAGGGTGTCGGTGATGAGCAGGACAAGCTGGTCACCGTCGACGTCAACCCGAAGTCGGAAAAATTCGGCAAGGTCATCAACAGCGTCTCGGTCGGCGGCCGCAACGAGGCGCATCATTCCGATTTCACCGATGACCGCCAATTTCTCTGGGCCGGTGGCCTCGATACCAGCAAGATCTTCGTCTTCGACGTCAAGTCGGACCCGTCCAAGCCCAAGCTGATCAAGACGCTCACCGATTTTGTCGCTAAATCTGGTGGCGTGGTCGGGCCGCACACCATGTATGCGTTGCCGGGCCGCATGATCATCACCGGCCTCTCAAACAACAAGGACCACGGTGGACGCACCGCGCTGGTCGAGTACACCAATGAAGGCGAGTATGTCGCTACGCACTGGATGCCCACCGACAGTGACCTGCAAGGTGCCATCAAGACCGGCAAGTACGCCGACGGCTACAACTACGACGTCCGTGCCCTGCCACGCAAGAACCTGCTGGTGACCTCGTCCTTCACCGGCTGGAACAACTACATGATGGACTTCGGCAAGATGCTGACCGACGCCGAGGCCATGAAGCATTTCGGCAATACCGTGGTGACCTGGGACCTGCATACCAAGCAGCCGAAGAAGGTGTTCGACGTGCCCGGTGCGCCGCTGGAAATCCGCTGCGCCTGGGGCGAGAGCCACAACTATTGCTTCACCACCACCGCGCTGACCTCACAGATCTGGCTGATCCACGAGGATGCCAAAGGAGAATGGCAGGCCAAGGGCGTGGCCGATATCGGCGATCCCAAGAAGATACCGCTGCCCGTCGATATTTCGATTTCCAACGACGACAAGCTGCTGTGGGTGAACACTTTCATGGATGGCAACACGCGCGCCTTCGATATCAGCAATCCGGAAAAGCCGGTGCAGATCTACGAGAAGAATATCGGCACCCAGGTCAACATGGTGTCCTCCAGCTGGGACGGCAAGCGGCTGTATTACTCCTCCTCACTGCTGGCCAACTGGGACAAGAAGGGCAAGGATAACGAACAGTTCCTCAAGCTGTTCCAGTGGGATGGCAAGGAACTGAAACCGACGTTTGCCATTGACTTCACCGCTGAAAAACTGGGCCGCCCGCATCAGATGCGCTTCGGGGCGCATGCGCTGTACTCTCAGGTCGCCAAGCAGGCGGACCAAGGTCAGCTTGCAGTCAAGTAGCCGATAGAGCGTTGCGCCGGCCAGTCCGGCGCAACGTTACCCAACCCATCAGTCAGGATGCAGTGCTTCGGCCATTAGCCTTAAGGGTTAAAATTCCGACGATGAGCACCATGCAACCTACCATGAATTCCATTATTTCCCTGGCCACAAAGCACCTTGAAGATCCCTTGGTGCTTGAATGGGCGCTTGAGCGCTCTCTCGAAATACCCAAGGCCGAGCCTGACAGGCGTCAGCAAATCATTGCGGCTGTTTTTCATGATCTGACCTTGCAACGATGTTTGGATGTTGACCATGCGTGGCTGACATCACGTCTTTTGCGGGAGTTGCCCGAACACTGTTTTGCCAACCTGAAGCCCACACTGTTGAAACTGTGGGAGCAAGGGTCCCCCTCGATCATGAGCGCGGTCAGCCTGATCCTGGCCAATGTGGACCCTGAAAAATGGTCCAGCCTGATCGAGCAGCACCTTCAGGATATTGAGCAGCATAGGGAGAGACCCAGAGTCGAGGCGCTTAGCCAATGGCACCAAATCAAGGCCGAACCCGTTTCAGCGCGTTTGGCGGGCTGGGTCAATCGGCTAGCCGTGTGGCTGCTGCAGGACCGTCCGGAGCATCTCGACCGGATGATGTTGGTCAATTACCTGCCACGTTTGGCCTTGCAGCTTGAAGACCACACGCTGGATGCGGTCCTGGATGCGAGCCTCCAATCGTCCAGAGAGGAATTCGTTCCCGATAAGCTTCTTTGCTCGCTGTTTCGAGGTCTCTTTGGTCGGGATAGCTTGCTCGATCTGGTTTTGGCCAAGGCCCGCTCGGAGTCCGAGCAGTCACTGGTTTCTCTCTCCCCTTGGTTTGAACCTGGCACGCCTTTGGAGCAGTGGGAGGCTTGGTTAAGTCATACCCCGGAGGCGAGTGAACTCGCGTCATTGTTGAAGACATACGGCCAAAACTCAGAGGGATGCCAAAGGCTATCCAGGTTGCTGGCCCCTGATGCGGCGCTGCGGCAGTACCTTGACCCCGATGAGGTTTGCCAGATCACGGTGGCGGCCCTGCTGGAGGCCAGCCTGTTAACGGACTTCTCCCCTGCTGGCCTGAGTTTGGCTGTCACCCTCGAGCTACTGGCCGCCGACCTCAAGGAGAACCCGTGGAAAATCATCCTGTCGCAACACCTGCTTAGCTTTGATATCAATGAGTCGAGGCAGGCGCTGTCGCATCGTCTCACTCAGAAGGATGAAAACTACGGCAGTTCTATCCTGGCCTGGGCCATGGGGGAGATTGGAGAGGCGGCCTTCATCCCGACGTTGATTGAGTCGATGGGCGAAGACAAGGGTGACTTCCTTTGTGAGGAGGCCATGAGAGCCCTTGCAAAAATCGGGGTGCCGGCGCAAGAAGCCCTCATTAGCGCCTGGGATAGTCTTGATGAGTCCCAACGGATTTTTGGTATTGGCGTGATCGAGCCCGTAGGCGGGTCAGGGGCCATCGAGTTTGCGCTCGATCATTTTGACCGGCTCATTATGAGCAATACCGATCTCTTTTGCGGCTTGCTGGAAGCCGTTCCCGACCCGCGGCTCCTGGGTCGGCTGAAACAGGTTCTCCATGAACAATCGCCGCTGATCGACCAAGCCTATTATTTACAGGCGAGACTCCTTGGCAGTGATGATCCCGAGGTCGAAGTCGTTCATCAACGGGTCCTCGCGGAACGGGAAAGGGTATCCCGAACCATGATGTCGTTCGAGGCAGGCAAGTCTGAGCCAGGACCAATGATTCTCAAGTTGCGCTGCCCCGCGTGTGGGGCTGAGCATCGTTATCCCACCCTGGGGGTCGTCGTGCCGCCCAGTCAGACTGAAGGCATTCCCTACCTGATCGCGGATGAGTATCCCTGTAAAAGCTGTCACGCATGGGTTGAATTCGAATTCACCCAAGAGGCTTACGGCAGACTGATCCCGGAGTCTTTTTCCTTGCTGACGCAACCCGGCCAAGATTTATCGGATATCCGGGTAAAGCCCATGAGTTGCCGGCTGGATAACGAGGTCGTGCCCATGGCGCTGGCTCTCCAACGTCTGCGTGAACGCCTTGCGGCAAATCCGGATGATTGGGTCAGTCACCTCAAATTGGGGTTGATCCTGCCAGCATTGAATCGTCCACAGGCCGCCGTAACGCATTTGTTGCCCGTGATCCGACAACATCCCAAGGCGGTGGATGTGGTCACACTGCTTGCCAGTCAATTGATGCGTCTGGGCGAAATGGGGCAGGCCTTGACGCACTTGCAAACGGCCTTGGCTTGCCCAGGCGTATGGGAACGCTACACGCCCAACGGACCGGGCAACCGTGATTTCGTCGACCTTTATAACGAGTTACGACGTCAACTGAATCGTCATGATCTGCCGGCCCTGCACCCCTCTGCTCTCGAACCGCCCGCCAAGGTGGGCCGAAATGACCCGTGCCCCTGCGGCAGCGGCAAGAAATACAAGAAATGCTGTCTGGATTAGTGCGCTCCAGCTCAATGTGAACGACAGCATGGGATCCCGTCTCGTGCGGGGTTCGTTGTGGCGTATTAGGAGCTAATGGCCTGGCTGTTTCAGGTTCAGTTGCCGACAATCAACGAACACTCTAAACCCCTGAAAGGCAAGGGTGGACTTCAGTCGGGGGCAATCATCCGGAAATTTCTGAGAGTTCGCCAAGACGATATCCGCCAGATGAGCCGCAAATAATGAAGAGCGAAACTAGCCGTCCCCCCTACTTATGGCTTCTGCTGGTGATGGCATTAGCTTCATCCTTTGCTATGGCTACTAATGAACCGCCCCTACAGGCCCCCGGCTATGGCGCATTACCCTATTCGCCCCCCAAACCGGGCAGTTACACGCTGCCGAATCTGGGCGCGGCCGCCGATGGGCAGGTGCTGGAGTCGAGCGGTCAGCCGGTGACGCTGTACCAGTTGTATGCGGGCCGCATGGTGCTGCTGAGCTTTATCTATGCAACCTGCGACGATGCCAATGGCTGCCCGCTGGCGACGATGGTGCTGCATCGCATCCAGTCGGCATTGAAGGGCAGGCCAGAGTTGAAGGACCGCTTGCGGCTGATCACGTTGAGTTTCAATCCCGCTCACGATACGCCGGCAGTGATGGCAAAGTATGGTGAAAGCTTTCAATCGGGCGGCATCGACTGGCATTTCCTGGCTACGCGCTCGGAGACCGAGTTGCAGCCCATCCTTCGGGATTATCAGCAATCCGTGGACCGGGAAGTGGACGCGCAGGGCCATCCGACTGGCCAATTTTCGCATCTGCTGCGGGTTTACCTGATCGATGAGCAACGCCGGATTCGCAACAGCTATACGGTGTCGGTGCTGCATCCGGACCTGGTCTTGGCCGATATCGAAACGCTGCAGCTTGAATCGAGCGCGCCAGTAAAGTCGGCGCCGACTGCTCCAGCCCTCGCGCCGGTTCGGGCCGGGGACGACAAATCCGGCTATGAGCATGCGGATTATCAAACGAAATCGGCTGCGCTGGCGCAGCGACAGGGCAAGCCGGCGGATCTCTTCAAGTTGGCTCGTCAGCCGTCACTGGGGTTGCCGCCCTTGCCAACCCCGGCGGACAATCCGCTGACCCGGGAGAAAATTGCTCTTGGCCGTAAGCTGTTCTATGACCGGCGGCTGTCGCTGAATCAGACCTTCTCCTGCGCTATGTGCCATATCCCGGAACAGGGTTTCACCAGTCAGGAGCAGGCCACCGCCATCGGTATCGAGGGCCGCACGGTGCGCCGCAACGCGCCGACGATCTATAACGTGGCCTATCTGAGTTCACTATTTCACGATGGCCGCGAATCGACGCTGGAAAATCAGGTCTGGGGGCCATTACTCGCCGCCAATGAGATGGGCAATCCGTCGGTCGGGACCGTGATCGACAAGCTGAAATCGCTGCCCGATTACCGGGGTCTGTTCGAAAAGGCTTTCCGTCGTGGACCCAGCATGGACACGGTGGGGCAGGCCATCGCCAGTTATGAACGGACCCTCAACGCCGGCGATTCGCCCTTCGATCGGTGGCATTACGTCCATCGGCCTGCTGCGCTGTCGCCGGCAGCGCAGCAGGGTTATGCGCTATTCACCGGCAAGGCCGGGTGCGCGCAATGCCATACGATCGGGCCCAACACGGCGCTGTTCACGGATAACCAGTTACATAACACTGGAATCGGTTATCAGGAAAGCATGCGTCGCGAACCCGACAAGACGCCGGTCCAGGTCGCACCCGGCCTGACGTTTGATCTGTCGGCGGCCAGCATCGGCCAGGTCGCCGAGACCCGGCCCGGCGACCTGGGCCGTTACGAGATTACGCAAAACCCGGCGGATCGCTGGAAATACCGGACGCCGTCCCTGCGCAATGTCGCCCTGACCGCGCCCTACATGCACCACGGCGGGCTGGCGACGCTGCGGGCGGTGGTCGAGTTCTACAACCGGGGCGGCGTGCCCAACGAGAATCTTGATCCCTTGATCCAGCCGCTGAATCTGGGCGCGGATGACGTCGACAAGCTGGTAGCCTTTCTGGAATCACTGACCGGCAGCGGTATCGACACGCTGGTCTCCGATGCCTGGAGCGCGCCGGTCGGGGAGCGCTGACTAACGGCGAGGTTGGGGTTTGACGGGTGTGGGCAAGGCTCCTGAGACTTCCGCACGGGCCTGTGCATAGGGCTTGAATTCGCAGCCGGCAGGCAGGTACTCGATGGGAAATTCATCACTGCGGCATTCCCAAATGAGCTTTTTGTCGCTGGTCGGGTGCGGGATCAGGAACAATCGATGGGTTTGTATCCCGGACAGGGTGGGGCGGATATGGAGAGTACCGCTGTTCCGGTCAATCGAAAGTTGGGTGCCCTGACTGATGTGATCGGGCGAAATCAATCCGCCGAGATCGGCCGGCACCTTGCCGTGCTGCTGGTAATAATCCTCGACCATGAAAGCGGCATAGCGACCTTCATTGAGGCTGTTGACCAGCGCTTCGTGCATGGGCTGGATTTCATACCAGCGCATCTGCTGGACCGTGACGAAGCCGATCCCAGCCAGCAGCAGCAGTGCGGTCAATCCTTTGCGCCACCCGGTTAAGGGATTCCCGACCACCTCAAAACCGTGGTTCGTATCCCAACGGGTGATTCCCCGATTACGCAGACGAAAGTGTGAGGCCAGATTGCAAAGTTGAGTCAGCAGCGGCAGCCCCGCTCCTATGCCCCAAAACCAGACCGAAAATCCTCTGGACAGGAGGTTGCCCTGACTGCGGGTGGGTTTGATTCGAAGGTTCAACAGCGCCTTTCCCGGCGTATTGCCCAAGCCCCTCAGCAGCCCGTATTCGACCCCTATCCAGACGAGGCAAACGGCTGCATCGAACAGCAGCGGGTTGAGGGAGGCGAACGCTGCGATCGGATTCAGCAGGCCGCTGGCTTTCATTGCTTCGATGCCGAAATAACTCAGCAAGGCCATCAGGAAGAGGTCGATCATCCGGGCAAAGTAGCGCCGCCAGGGGCTGATGAGGTCTGACGGAGTAAGGGGGCGCGCCATCGTGTCGGGTCTCGCGGTGAACATTCAAAGGAGGGGAGTCTAGCGGCGGATGGGCTTCCTGCGTCTATTTTGTGAGATGGTCTGGCCTTGGGTCGGGTAAGGGCGAGCGCATCAATAATTTACTGGAGGCCAAGTCGTAATAGCCTCGCCGAGGTCTTGTCAACCAGGGCATCGCCAGGATAAACAAATAATAAATAAACCATTATTGAGGGGAATTGCCATGAACTTTGACGTCAATCGTATGCTGAAGCGTAAGCTGAATGTGGGCAAAAAGGATCAGCAGATTCGGCTGGGTGCAGGGGTTGCAGTGCTTGTGCTCGCATGGATGCTGGACAGTATCCTTTTTATTCTGCTGGGGCTTCTGTTGATTGTGACTTCCAACTTGCGCTGGTGCCCGGCTTACTCGGCGATCGGAAAATCCACGGTTGAGTCCGGCGATGAACCCCCTGCGGTCAGTAAGTAACCGCCCTATTCCCTGGGGTTCCTACGATACCGTCACTGTGGGCTCAAGCGGAAAGACAGCTGCGCGGTGATGTGCTGGAACTTTTTGCAATGGCTCGGCGTCGGAAATGATGGCATTTGCCGCTTACCTTGTGAGGAAATCCATGGAACTGATGATTCTGAGCCTGACCTTGGTAGCCATCGCTCTGATCCTGAACATTGACGTGGCTGAACCACGTCAGTTTGTCAGGGTGATTGATCGTGATGCAGAGAGACGATTAGATCGCTGGATGGCCGAAAGGCTCTAGTCGAGGGTGTTCCCCCTCCATCCGGTGGTTTTACCGCCAGACCAAAAACCCGGCCTTGTGCCGGGTTTTTTACAGGGAACCAATCGAGGCGTGACCGTCAGAAACGCTGCAGATGGAATTGGTCTCTGGTCGCATTGCGTAGCTGGGTCTCGAAGGCATCGACTTTTTCACTGGGTATCTGGCAGATGACCCGAACGCCCCGCTCGGTGTAGTCCTCGGCACGTTCCTCGGCGCCATGGCTGTCCAGGCATCGATAAAGTGTGCCCAGTTGATCGAAGAGAACTTCGACCGCGATCCGGTGGCGAGGAGACTCCTCACACCGATGGGCCTTCCGCAGCGCTTCGCTCGCCGTGCCCCCGTAGGCGCGCATCAATCCACCCGAACCCAGCAAGGTCCCGCCAAAATAACGGATCACACCGACCACAACGAAGTCGAGCCCTTGCCCCTCGATGACTTTGTAGATGGGTTGCCCGGCCGTTCCCTTCGGTTCTCCGCCATCGCTGAACCGGTATTGCTGGCCCATGCGGTAAGCCCAGCACAGGTGGGAAGCTTCAGGGTGCCGCTGAATCAAGGTTTGCAGAAACTGGTTGGTCTCAACCCTGGTCCTGATATGTCGGGCGTAGGCCAGGAAGGTAGAACCCTTGATGCTCTCGCGATGCTCGGTTTCGCCATCAATGGTGATGAAGCTTTGATTTAGCTTGCTCATATCACCCCGAGCATCGGTAAGGCTGTCTCATTACAGAGCGGCATACAAAGATAGATTGGCGTGTAACTCTTCCATCAAACGGTCTAAAAGGGCTGGCGGGCCGATGACAGTGCAATGATGGCCATGCTTGAGGATGTCCATGATAAGTTCGGGGTCCCTCCTATAGGGGATTTTCAATTCATAGCCGCCATCGGCTAACCATTCCCCCTTTTATTGTGGATGCCAATGTTCCTTTGCTACCCAGTGCGCGCGTTCCGGGCTGAACTGCAATGTGGCCCATGCAACTGTCTCGCCGGAGAAAATCCCATACCCTTTGCTCAAGGCGGCATCCAGTACCTCGGATGGTATTTCGATGGCCTCGACGCCCATTTCCTCAGCTTCAAGGATGGCATCCATGGAGAAGGAACGTAGTCCTTCCCTGAGGTGACACCAGGCATCCAGATACCAGTTGTCCCGGTAATGGATGAGTCGCTGGGGTGAAATGTCCCCCAGGCTGGTTTCGCTATTACCCCAGGCCTCATATTCGATGCGCAGGCGTTTTCGCTTCAGCAAGGCCGAGCCTGTGCGCTGGAAATGCCGGATCTGAAAGTCCCATGCTCCCATGGCCAGGATTCTGACGCGCTGCTGGATGTGGTTGGCAGGTTCGTCAACACTCTCCAGCATGGTCTGCAATTTTGCCAGCAAGGGTTGTATGTGCGGACCAAGCAGTCCGCCCGCGTCGAGATGCGTCAACAAGTGCTGCATGGTCAGCAGCGCATGAATTTCCTCTGCGGAAAACCACAATCCGGGCATTCAGCCGGTCGCGCATGTAGACGATATCGCGCTTCAACGTCGGTTCGGCAATGCGTAGTGTCTCCCTCAACTCACGTCCCGACACCGCCTTTCGAGTGGCCGGTAGCTGATCGATCTGATAGATCCGTTCCATGCGGCTCATGCTTCATCCGGGGTAGGCCTTGGGCAGCCTGGCTGCAGTCGGATGGGTTGCATGACTAAGTTCGGTGTTACCCTGGGACGTGTGTTCGCAACATCTCTGTGGCGTGTGGGCCATGCAAAGAAATACTGCTCTAGGATTAATGCATTCGCTTCGGTGAACTCATTGTCAGTCAGTGCCAGTAGCGCATGGGTTTCGCGCTCCTCCAGCGCCCATGTTTCCGCGAGTTGGCGGATCAGTTGAATGATTTCCTGTTTAGCCGCCGGTGAGAGTGGCTCCCGCAGGCTTTTGCCTTCCTGACGCAGCAGGCACTCAACCAGCACGGCATGAAAATAGCGTAATCCGTGAACCGGGTGGGTGTTCATATCGCTGATCAGGTAATCAAACTTCTCGGTAAAAACCGCATCATGCAGATAGGTCGCGAAAAGATCTGCATCATGAGCCCGCTGCAGAAGTCGAAAGAAGTGGCGCTGAGCCTGGTGCTGCGTGGCGTCATGACAGAATTTCCAGGCATGCTCCAGGTCATGGACGAGAAACTGGAAACCATTGGCCTTGCTGAGTACCGGCTGAATAGCCCGGGGGAAGTCGTTGATCACCGTGACCGGTCGGGTGCCCTGGGTCTGCATGTCAAGTACGTCGCGAGGGGATGGAATGCGGGTGAGTAGAGTTAGCGGCCAGTCCCCAAGGAGCCAGCTGCGCAGGGCAATCGGCACTGAAGGGATAATTTTGAAAAATCGTGTATGGCCAAACCACTCGATCAATGATTCGTCCAGCGCGTCTCCACTGGCTGCGAGAAGATTTTCGCGCCACAAACGATCATCGGGTCTGTTGCCGTATCGCTGGTTGCGGGAGGCGAAGTGGGCTCCGTGTTGATGCATTTGCCATAGTAGAAAGTAGCTCGCTGCATAGGCTGCTGCGCTGATTTTGGCCTCTTGCCAACGCGCGCGTTGGTGAACGAGGTCATCGATCAATGAGGGACAGGTACTTTGGGCCGGTTCGATCAGAGAATGTTCCTCAGTAGCTGATAACGCCCCCTTAAGCCGACCCACTTCGTATGGGCCTTGGCTAGGCCAATGAGCGAATCGATCTTGCAGGTTGAATCTGCCGGGAATGTTCGCGTATTTGGCCCACGATTGCCAATGCTTGGTTTACCCCCATGGGTAATGTTTCGCCCTGCGGTTGGGCTGGAGTTCTTGGTATCGGTATGCCGTCAACGGCTGACACTGAACAAAAAAAAGCCCCGGTTACCGGGGCTGGGAGGAGGAGAGAAAGTTTGATGTTCTGGCGACTCAGTCATGGTTCGCTTCGGCGGACTTGGGTGGGTTGGGAAGGTCGACGGTGGCCATCGAGGCTACGATGACAAATGCAAGAATGAAGATTTCCATGGCTTACCTGCTTGGGTTGTTGAAGTCGATTGTGACTATAACAGAAGGTAAATGGCTAAAAAATCGATTAACTGTTTTCTATATGGAAATAAATGAGGAGTTCGCCCCCCAGGAGGGGGCGCCACTTGAGTGGTGAGAAGTTTTTCAGCGTAACCAGCTGTTACGCTGAATGAGTGACTCCAGCCACGCTTCGGGTGCTTTCGGATCAACAGCGAGCGCCGGGTATATGTGGCGATAAAACCGGGCGATAGCCCCCAGGTCACAGTCATCCTGATGGGCAGATGGGGTGTGGTTCTCCCGATAGAACATCAAGCCTTCACGTTCGACAGTCCTCGGGTTTGAAATAATCGCGGTTGCAGCCATGGGCCTGTCCCTCCGGTAGTGTTCGTGAGCGAAAAAGTGGGATGCTCCAATGGAGCATCCACGTTGGTGTGCCGACTGAGAAAGAGAGACTCAGTCTACTTTCTTGACAGCAGATACCGTGCCAGCAACCGGGCCAGCAACGTAGCTTATGGATGGGGGCGGTGCTTTTGTGTATGTGCTCTCCCAGCTTGAGTCGGGACGCACCGTCCTGGGGCGTAAAGCAGACTTCGGCTGGATTCAGGAGCTGCAGGACAGCATGGAGCAACCCGGTCGGGTGCGCGCCCAGTCGGGCCGTTTGGCCGCGAAAGCTTCTTTGCCAGGCTGGTCGGTGTAGGGTTGCCTCAGTACCTCTAGCAAGTCCCTGATCAGGGAGTGATCACCCTGCTCGGCGAGGTCGATGGCTTGTTGAGCCAGGCAGTTGCGAAGTACGTAGCGGGGGTTGGATTCATTCATCCGGGAGATGCGCGTGCTATTCGCTGTGCCGTCCGCATGAAGTCGTTGCAAATAAGCCCGAAGCCAGGCTTGAAGCCGTTCCCGATAAGTCGATATGATCTGCTCCGGCTGATACCAGGCCTCATTCAGAGGAGCCAGCAGATCGGTATTCGGGTCGTCCAGACGATCCGGGCCAATCTGGGCCAAGTGCCGGAAGAAAATTGTCATGTCGGTTTCCACCGCCGCCAGCAGGGCAAGTAACTCGTGGGTCAGCTCATCATCCCTGGCTGGATCGTAATTGTTCAGCCCAAGCTTGCCGGCCATCATGTCGCGCCAACCCGTCTCGAAACCTTGTGTGTAGAGATCCAGCGCTGCCTGCAGGGGTTCGACTTCGCCGATCAAAGGATGGATCGCATTGGCCAGTTGCACCAGATTCCAGTAGGCGATGCGCGGCTGATGGCTAAAACGGTAGCGGCGGTGGGCGGCATCCGTGGTGTTGGGTGTCCAGTCCGGATCATAGGAGTCTATCCAGCCATAGGGGCCATAATCGATCGTCAAGCCAAGGATGGACATGTTGTCGGTATTCATCACGCCATGGACGAAGCCGACGCGCTGCCAATGCACGATCATGTCAGCGGTGCGCTGGCAGACTTCAGCAAACCAGTCAAGATAACCTGCCATCGAGGGGTCGGCCTTAAGGTCCGTGAAGTCGTTCCTTAGCGTGTAATCAAGTAGTTGCCGGAGAAGACGTATGTCGCCCCGCGCGGCCAGAATTTCGAAATGCCCGAAGCGAGTAAACGAGGGGGCTACCCGGCAGACGATGGCCCCGGGTTCCGGTCTTGGGTGGCCATCGTAAAAGAGGTCTCGCACCACCGTCTGTCCCGTCGAGACTAGGCTGAGGGCGCGCGTGGTTGGCACACCCAGGTGATGCATGGCCTCGCTACATAGGAATTCCCGCACCGAAGAACGCAGCACGGCCAGCCCATCGGCCGTGCGCGAATAGGGCGTCAGACCCGCGCCTTTGAGTTGCAAGGTCTGGTGACGGCCATGAATGTCGCACGTTTCGCCCAGATTGATGGCCCGGCCATCGCCGAGCTGTCCGGCCCAGTGCCCGAATTGATGACCGCCATAGCACGTGGCATGGGGCACCATGCCCGGCAGCAACCGGTTGCCGGCCAGCACTTCGGCAAAGGCCGTGTCGGCGTGAGCCTCGGTGTCGAGTCCGAGATCGGCAGCGACCTCGGCGGAATGGGCCAGCAGTCGGGGTGCTGGAACCGGGGACGGAGCAACCCGTGAGTAACAGGCCCCGTTCACCTGACGGGGAAAGTTGCGCGTTTCAGGGTCGGCGGGTAGCTCAGTGACAAAGCGGCTACCGAACGTCAGATCTTGCAGGCGGGGCAGGGAGTTCATGACGGTCATGAGTGCATGGCGAGCCGATAGGTTCCCACTGAGTGCATCAAGGTTTAGCAGATCGCCTGTACTAGGCGTTCCATCTTCATGAAACGTGATCCCTTGACCAGCAACGTGACGCCCGGACCGGCCAGTTGCCTTGCCTTTTGGGTTAGCGGCTCGATGTCCAGGAAATGTTCGCCGCCACTTCCGCCATGGGCGTTATAGGCGCTGACGGCGGACAGGGTCAGATCCCCCAGGGTCAGCAGGAAATGTACCCCCTGCTCGCGGGCATACCCACCGATCTCGGCATGAAATTCCGGACCTTGCTCACCCACCTCGCCCATATCCCCGAGGACCAGCACGGTCGGACCTTCCAGGGCGGCCAGCAGATCAATCGCGGCCCTGACCGAGTCCGGATTGGCGTTGTAGGTGTCATCGATAACCGTAGCCCCGGTGGTCGCGCGTTGAATAACGCCGCGTCCATTCACGGGAGTGAAGGCTTCCAGTCCCCGGCGGATGACCTCGGGCGCAATGCCGGCGGCCAGTGCAGCGCTGGCGGCGGCCGCTGCGTTATGGGCATTGTGCGCGCCGGCCAGTTGCAGGCGGCATGCGATCGGACCCTCGGGCGTGTCCAGGCGGAGCTTAAGGCCACCGGGGATCGACTCGAAGCGGGCGTTGACCGCCGCCGGTTCTCGGAAACCGAAATCGAGCCGGCGCCGGTCGCCGGCCAGGGTGCGCCAGATGTCCGCACAGTCGTCATCGGCCGGAAATACGCCGATGCCCTGGGCGGATAGTGCCGCAATGGACGCGCCGTTCTCGTGAGCGGTGGCCTCGACCGTGCCCATGAATTCCTGATGCTCGCGCTGGGCATTGTTGACCAGGGCGACGGTCGGCTGCGCGATGCTGGCCAGATAAGCGATCTCGCCGGGATGATTCATGCCCAGCTCGACCACGGCATAGCGATGCTCGGGCCGCAGGCGGAACAGCGTCAGCGGCAGGCCGATGTCGTTGTTGAGGTTGCCGCGGGTCGCCAGTCGGCCGTCCTCGCCTGCCGCCGTGGCTAGGATCATGGCCAGCATCTGGGTGACGGTGGTCTTGCCGTTGCTGCCAGTGACGGCGATCACCGGAATGTCGAACCGCGCACGCCAGCCGGCCGCGGCCGAACCCAGCGCCAGCCGGGTATCGGGCACCACGACCTGGGGCACGTCGAGGTCTAGTCGGCGGTCGACCACCAGCGCCACTGCCCCGCCGGCCACGGCTTGGTCAGCGAAGTCATGGGCGTCGAAGCGCTCGCCCTTTAGGCAGAAGAACATGCAGTAGGGCGGCAGATTGCGGGTGTCAGTGCTGACATCCCTAAAGACGACGGCGGCATCGCCGATCAGCTTGGCGTCGGGAATCAGGTCGGCGAGTTCGCCCAGGGTCATCATGGTTTGGTCTCGGATAACTGAGGCGATCTGAAGCAATTAGCTGGAAGCGCCATGACTGGCACGTCCCAGCCGGTCATTGACCGCACGCCAGGAGTCATTATCGGGTGGCTGCTCGACGACGATGATATCGAAGTCGCCGTCATCAAGCCGGCGCAGGCTGGCGTAGAGTTGCCGGCCATAATCCGCCGGTTCAATCGGCATGGTCAACGGATGGGTTTCGGCAGGCAGAGCGCCCCCGACGACGGTGCGGGTCATCACGGCCACACGCAGGCCTGCTTCGGTCAATTTGCGGACAGTCGTCGCCAGTTCTTCCGAAGGGCAGGGAAGCAGCCGTGTATCGGGCGCGTAATGAGATTCCATCAGCCCCGGGGCGCGGATATCGCCGCGGTCCTGTGGACCGAGAATGGGCATGCCGATGACGATCTCCAGCTCGGCGATGGAAATCATCCCTGGCCTCAGTAGCCGCGGCTGTTTGTCCAGCAGGCTGAGGATGGTGGATTCCAGGCCAACCGTGCAGTCACCCCCGTCCAGGATTAAATCGACCGACTCGCCGAACTCGTCGCGGACATGCTCGGCACGGGTTGGGCTGACGCGGCCGAAGCGGTTGGCCGAGGGCGCCGCTACTCCGCCGCCGAAAGCCCGAAGCAAGTCCAGCGCTACGGGGTGACCGGGCACTCGGAGGCCGACACTGTCCTGCCCACCAGTCACCTCAAGCGGCGTCTGGCCGCGCTTGAGGATCAGCGTCAGCGGGCCAGGCCAGAAGCGTTCCGCCAGCCGGATGGCGGCGGGGGGAATCTCCCGTGCCCACGCCTGCATCATATAGGCGTCACCCATGTGGACGATCAGCGGATGGTCTGCAGGCCGGCCCTTGATGGCAAAGATCCGTTGCACCGCGCCAGAGTTGCTGGCATCCGCACCCAGGCCATAGACGGTTTCGGTCGGCAAAGCCACCACGCCGCCCTGGCGAAGCCGCTCGACGGCCAGGGCAATATCGGTGGTTATGGGCATGTCAGAGCTCTATGTTCGCCGGGGATTAATGCGTCCCGCTGCCCTTCTGGATGAACTCGATCTTGTAGCCATCCGGGTCGGCGACGAAAGCAATGATGGTCGAGCCATGTTTCATCGGCCCGGCCTCACGCAGGACGCTGCCGCCGCGCTGGCGGGCGAGTTCGCAGGCTTGGGCGGCATCCTCGACTTCAATCGCGATATGGCCAAAACCAGTGCCGAGTTCATATTGATCAGTGTCCCAGTTATGGGTCAGTTCGATTACGGCGCCGTCCCTTTCATCCTGATAGCCTACGAACGCCAGGGTGAATTTGCCCTCCGGGTAATCGTGTTGGCGCAACAGGCGCATGCCCAGCACTTCGGTGTAAAAGGCAATCGAGCGATCCAGATGGCCTACCCGGATCATGGTGTGAAGGATTCTCATGGTTTTACAGATTAAATGGCCGGAATGGAGTAAAAGTATCGGATCAGTCCACCGGCGCCTGCATGATGCTGTCGATGTTTCTGTCCCGTAGAAACAGACGAACCTGATTGGCGTCGGGTATGGTCTGGTAAGGGCCAAGCTTTACCCGATACCAGCGGGCATACTCCAGGTTGATCTGTTCTAGCCGAGGTTTGAGTTTCGCAAATTCTTCCAGCCGCGCCCTCAAAGCCTTGGCCTGTTCCTGACTCCTGAAGGCGCCCAGTTGGAGGAAGTACTGACCCACGACGGGGGTTTTCCCAAGACGGACCTCCCGTTTCTCGCTGTTGATCTCGGTTTCCGGGATCTTCCTTTCAATGTCCGGCAGTAGTTTGAAAAAGCTGAAGTGTGGCTCCGACAGGGAGGCAACCGGCAGAGCCAGCGTCGCGGGGCTGGTTTGCGGTGACACGGGCCGGTATCGCGGGAGGATCAGCGCGGCCAGACCGACGAGGGCCGCCACCGCCAGAAGTCCCCAACCCAGCCGGGGAAAGACGGGTTTGATTTTCTTCTTGTGGTGAAAACCCGGGACACGATGCTTCAGATCTTTCGACATGGGATTACATCGATTCCGGTGCGGACACATCGAGCAGCGCCAGACCGTTGGCGATGACCTGCCGCACGGCCGCGATGAGGTTCAGGCGGGCGTCGCGCAGATCGGCATCCTCGACCAGAAACTGGTGCGAGTTGTAATAGCCATGCAACTCGCCGGCCAGCTCGCGCAAGTAATGAATCAGGTGATGCGGGGCATGCTGAAGGGCGGACTGCTCGACCACTTCCGGATAGCGGGCCAGCGTCGCTACCAGCGTATTCTCCTGCGGCTCGGTCAGTCGAGTCAGGTGGGCCATGCCATTCGGCAGGTTGCGTGGCAGGCTCTTTTCGTCGAGCTGGCGGAACACGCTACAGACGCGGGCATGGGCGTACTGGACATAGTAGACCGGGTTTTCGTTGGTGCGGCTGGTCGCCAGCTTGAGATCGAAATCCATATGCTGGTCGGATTTGCGCATGACATAGAAGAATCGGGCCGCATCCTTGCCGACCTCGTTGCGCAACTGCCGCAAGGTGACGAACTCACCGGAGCGGGTCGACATCTGTACCTTCTCCTCGCCGCGATAAAGCACCGCGAACTGCACCAGTAACACGTCCAGCTTGTCACGCTCGCCGCCCAGCGCCTCAATGGCGGCCTTCACCCGGGGGATATAGCCGTGGTGATCGGCGCCCCAGATGTTGATGATGCGATCAAAGCCGCGCTCCAGCTTCTGCATGTGATAGGCCATGTCGGAGGCAAAATAGGTCATCTGCCCGTTCTCGCGCACCACCACTCGATCCTTCTCGTCGCCGAGTCGGGTCGAGGCGAACCAGGTGGCGCCGTCTTGCTGATACAGGTAACCGGTGGCCTGCAGGGTGTCGAGCGAACGCTGGACGGCACCGGAGTCGGTCAGGCTGCGCTCAGAAAACCACTCCTCGTAACAGACACCGAATTCTTCGAGGTCCTGGCGGATATCCTCCAGAATGTTGTCGAGGCCGGCGTCGAACACTACGCGATAGTCGGCGTCGCCAAGCAGAGCCTTGGCCTTTGCCACCAGCGCGTCGATGTGGAGTTCCTTGTCGCCGCCCTGCGGCTCGTCGGCCGGAATATCGGCGAACACCTCGTCCGCCAGTCGGCGCAGACGTTCACCCTGGGTCTTGTACAGGTCGAAGGCGATGGTGCGCACGTACTCACCGCGATAGCCGTTGCTGGGAAACGCCAGGCTTTCGCCGCATTCCTCCAGGTAGCGCAGCCAGACGCTGGCGGCGAGTATATCCATCTGCCGGCCGGCATCGTTGACGTAGTACTCGCGGTGCACCTTGCAACCGATGGCGGCCAGCAGGTTGGAAACCACCGCGCCGTATGCCGCGCCGCGGCCATGGCCGACATGCAGGGGGCCTGTCGGGTTGGCTGAGACGAATTCCACCTGCACCCGCTGACCGGCGCCTTTGTGGCTCTTGCCGAATTCGTGGCCGGCCTCATGAATGTCACGAATGACGCTGAACTGGGCTTGCGGGTCGATAAAGAAATTGATGAAGCCCGGGCCGGCGATTTCGACTCTGGTCACAACGGGATCGGCCGGCAGGGCGGCGATGATTTTTTCCGCGAGAGCCCTCGGGTTGCTGCGGGCCGGCTTGGCCATCGTCATGGCCAGATTGGTGGCGAAATCGCCATGCTGGGCGTCGCGGGCCCGTTCAACCAGGCAGTCTGGTTCCAGTTCCCTGGGCAGATCCCCGTTGCTTTTGAGGAGGGCTACGGCGTCCTGCAGTAATTTTTCCAGGCGTTTTTTCATTCGAGGGGGGTCGGCGGGGGGTGAGGTGGACAGCTATTATCCTTAAAAGCCGTCAGCGATGACAATCAATCACTATCACATCGTTTCAGGCGGCTGGATTGGATTTGGAGGCCTGGATGCGGGCCAGTCGCCGCAGATCTGCCTCATATCGTTCGGTCAAACGCTCGATCTTGTGACGTAGCCAGCCGAGATCTTCCCGGAGCAGACTGTTTTCCGGGAACTCGATGGCCAATTTTTCGATGAGGCCGCGAGCGGTTTGATAGCGGGCAAGGGCGGCGGCGGTGTTTTTTTCCAGCTCGCGGCTGCGCCCCAGTTTGATCAGAACCGTCGCGATTTCACGACGGCGAATGCCATCGAAAGCCGACTGATGGGCCGGAATTTCGGCGATCGCCAAAAAACATTGAAAATGATGATCGGCTTCTGCGGAATCGTCCAGACCATTCAGCGTATCGCCGAGGTTGTGGTGGCAAAGAGCGACATCCCGTTGCCATTCCGGGTTGTCGGGTTGGAGATGAGCGGTGTCATCAGCAATCGCCAGTGCAGTGCGATAACGATTGAGTGCACCGGAGAGGTCATCCTTGGCGCGCAGAATGTCGCCGATACGATTGTGCGTGATGGTCAGTGCCCGCGCGAAAGACACCTGCTCGGGTTGGGCCTCGGCCAGTTTCTCGAAATGGGCAAGGGCATGTTCCAGCTGGGCCATGGCCGTTTCGCTGTTCTTCAATGCGATATGCAGTTCCGCCAGATCGGCGTGGCTGGTTGCCAGATCGAATTCTAGTGAGCTTTCTTCAGGCGTGAGGTGGAGAAGTTTGCCGATCAACCCATGAATGGCTTGCTGGCTTTGCAGGGCGCCCTCAATATCGCCCAGTTCCTTTTGCAGCTTGCCAATCTTGATATTGAGTCGAAGTGGATCGCGCAAGCGATCCAGTCCCGCGGTTTCCTGTTTGGCGATCAAGGCTCTGATGCCGAGGCTTTTACGGTAATGATCCAGTGCCCATGAGGGATCTTTCTGATCCACCAGTAGGTCACCCAGCTGTTCCTGGATCCGGGCAAAGTCCCGTTGCCGTCCGCCGTTTTGCGGATCGATCGCCATGGCTCTGACCAGGTAGGCGCTGGCAGCCCGATACCATTGCATGGCGCGTTTGCGTGCGCCATGCATGAGATCCAGATCGGCTAGGTGAATAGCCAGACGGATACGGCCGGTGATTTCTGCGGTGCTGTCTTCGGCTTCTATCGGTCTGTCGCGCAGATCATCGGTCAGTTTTCTGCCGTGAGGCGCCAGTGCGTCAAGCCGGCTCCAATCCAGGCTGGCATGACACGATTCGGCGATGACATAGAGGGCCTGCAATGCGGATTCTTTCAACAGATGCTGTCGAGTTGAGATGGACACTACCTGGTTAAAGGCCTTGCCTGCTAAATCATAGATCTGTAGTGCGTTATCGGTGCGCGTTGCCAGGCCATGCTTCTCTAGACTGCTGGCGCCCTCTTCGACATAGAGGCGGGCCGCGTCGGGCGAAAGAGGGACTTCCTGTGGTTCGTTGAGGAAAATGGTGAAGAGGTCCTCTTTCCGGTCATCCGCGCTCAAGCCGCTGAGCACCAGGCATTCGGTCAGGAAATCCAGGGGCAGCGGGGCATCTCCCAATTCTGCGGCCAGTCGAAGTATGTCCCGGCCAGCTCCTCCCAGCGCCCTCATGCTTTCGAGAAGTAATACGGCACAGGCCGTTTCACGGGATTCGGGGAACTGTCCGGGCCAATGTTGACTGAATTCACTGGCGGATTTGTTCTTCTTCTCCAGTTTTTGCAGCAGCCAGTTGAAGGTGGCGCGGCGTTGGCGACGATGTCCTTCCGCCAGCGCAGCCATCATAGCGATGAAACGTGGATGCCGGCCCACCGCCTCGCTCAACCAGCTCGCGGCGTCGATTTCCTCACTGCGTGCCGGCGGCTTGTCCTGGATGATGGCCAGAAGTCCGGCGGGTTCATCGAGTATCGGCAGATGGATCGGTTCTCCCCGATGGTCATACCGTGAGCTACGGGTGACGAAAATGGTCCGGCCCAGCGGCGTGTTTTGGTCGCGAACAGCGGGGGCCTGCCACTGTTTGATGACCGGGCCATTGATGCCTTCGGGGAGGTCATCGACGATCCAGAGGAAAGGCTGACCCGCCCGGTCGAGAAGGTGTCCCAGATCGTACATCACTGCGGCAAGGGGGTTCTGTTCGTCTAGCTTGGTGTCAGGACTGATTTGGCGCAGCAGGGACAGCATTTGTGGCTTCAGGGCGGGATTTTCAGCCAGTTCCCTGAGTCTGGTTGCGGGTATAGCCTCGCGAGCCGAAATACGAAATATACCGCCGGGGTAGGCTGCACCAAAGCGAGAAGCATATTCGCGGGTCAGGGTGGATTTGCCCAATCCGGGGGCACCGGAGACCACGATGAAAGAGGGAGAATGTCCATGAACTCCTCGTGACGCTTGAGCCAGACCATCATGAATGTCCCATAGCTCACGCTCTCTGCCGGCGAAAAAGGTGGGACCGTGAGTTACGGTGTCATAAGGTTCGATCCAGCCGGCGGGCGCTTGCGGGTAAAGCCCGCCCAGCGTCCCGTGCAATCGTGTGCAGCACTGGTCTACCTTTTCCGCCAGCACGGAGATGTCAAGTGCATCGGATTGATCCGATAAAGGGGCGATCAGGCGATCCCTGAGATGCAGGGGATAGATATGCTTGAGGCCAGTTTCGGCGTTAACGACAAGAATCCGTTCAGAAGCTGAGCTGGCCTTTTGCTGGCGAGCAATCCAGGCCATCGCGAGATGGGTCTGACATGCCCGCGATTTAAAGAATCCCTCTGAGGCCCAAATGAGGAAGCTTTTGGACGTGGCGAGTTTGGGGTGAAGGTCGCTATCGTGCCCCCCTTCGTAGGCAAAGCAGGATACGCCGCGCGCCGCCAGGGCGGCTGTCAGCCGTTTGATGGTGGCGGCCGATGCCGGGTCATGACAAATGAAAACGTCGTGGGGGCCGGACAAAGGGGAGTGCTCCTGCCGAGGAAATCAATATTTTAGTCATAGCATTGTATCCCGAATGTTTCGCCGGCGATGAATTGAACCGCCATCGTCGAGTGCCTGATGTCTGGCCACCGAAGTGTGAGCTTTTGCTGCATGGAATGCCCTTTCATTGTGTATGATTTGGCTTACTTTCCACTCATAAAAGACTCATTCCTTGACCCCACCAGCCTGGTCAGTCACCCAGCAAGGCGATAACCGCATGAATGTGTCCTTCAGCGGCGATTGGTGCATGGAGTTTGCCGATCTGATGGATTCGGCAGCTCTGATGTCTGAGTTGAGCGAGCCTTTAGTTGCACAATCGGTGTTGTTGGATGGGCGCGAACTGGGCCGTTGGGATAGTGCCTTCATGACCTTTCTTCTCGATTTCGAGCAGGGTTGTGCTGCACAACACATGACGGTGGATGTTAGTGGCATGCCCTCGGGGGTTCGGTCACTGTTGGAGCTTGCTTCGGCTGTGCCCGAGAGAGAGGGTGCTCGCCGAACGATCTCTCGCACTGCCTGGCTGGCCGAGCTCGGTGAGAAGGCGCGCGAGCTATGGGAAGACGGCCTTTTTCTGACCCGTTTTCTGGGTGAAACAACGCTGGCGGGATCGGCCTTGATCGCGGGCAACGCGCGCTTCAGGCGCATCGATTTATGGTTGCAAATACAGGAGTGCGGCCCCTCTGCAGTGCCGATTGTCACCCTGATAAGCTTGTTGGTGGGTTTGATTCTGGCGTTTGTCGGGGCTGTTCAGCTAGCCATGTTCGGGGCCCAGCTCTACATTGCCGATCTAGTCGCACTGGGTATGACTCGTGAAATGGGGGCTCTGATGACGGCTATCATCATGGCGGGCCGCTCCGGAGCGGCCTTTGCTGCACAGATTGGCACCATGAACGTCAATATGGAAATCTCCGCCTTGCGGGTCATGGGGTTTGCACCGATGCAATTTCTGGTGCTTCCGCGGATGTTGGCGCTGATTCTGGTCATGCCGTTCCTGTGTCTTTATTCCGATCTGCTCGGCATCATCGGTGGCGGTCTGGTCAGCGTTGCTTTCTTCGATATTCCAGTAACGCAGTTCATGCATCGAACGGCCGAATCGGTTCATCTGACGGACTTCTTTATCGGCGTATTTAAATGCGCCTTGTTCGGTGTGCTGATTGCCTTGGCGGGGTGCATGCGTGGTTTGCAATGTGGTCGCAGCGCCTCTGCTGTAGGCGACGCGGCGACTTCAGCTGTCGTCACCAGCATCGTCTTCATCGTCGTTGCCGATTCCATTGTCACGCTGGTCTGTGACCGGCTGGGCATCTAGTTTGAATGGTTGTTGCCATGACGGAAGCCGTGATTACTGTAGAAAATCTGACCATGGCCTATGGAGACTTCCTGATTCAGCAGGACCTCAATTTCACGGTCAATCGGGGGGATATTTTCGTGGTCATGGGCGGGAGTGGTTGCGGTAAAAGCACGCTTCTGATGCACTTGATCGGACTGCAGACGCCAGCTAAAGGATCGATTTTTTATGGGCAACAGGATTTCTGGCGGGTCAATGCCAGGCAGCGGGAACAGATTATGCGGCGGGTCGGTGTGCTGTTCCAAAGTGGCGCGCTACTGAGTTCCATGACGCTGGCGGAAAATATTGCCCTGCCCTTGATGGAGTTCACTTCGCTGACATCACGACAAATCGCCAAAATGGTCTCATATAAGCTGGCTCTGGTCGGGTTGGCAGGTTTTGAAGATTACTATCCCTCCGAAATCAGTGGCGGCATGCAGAAGAGGGCCGGTTTGGCGAGAGCCATGGCGCTCGATCCCGAGATTCTTTATTTCGACGAGCCATCGGCCGGTCTAGACCCAATCAGTGCCAAATTATTGGATGATCTAATCAAAGGCCTACGTGATAGCCTCGGTGCCACGGTCGTGATGGTGACGCACGAGCTGGCCAGCATTTTTGCGATCGGCACCAATTCCATCTTCCTGGACCCCGAGAGCAAGACGGCCATCGCCGCCGGCCCACCCCGGCAGATTCTTGCTGAATCCACCGATGAGAGGGTCATTCGGTTCCTGACTCGTGATAATCCAAAAGCAGAATCCACCCGACTGGAGGCGATTTCGTGAGCAAGCCCGTCAATGCCTTGGCCATAGGAGGATTTCTTATTATTGGGATCGCTTTGCTGGTCACTGCGCTCCTGGTGTTTGGGGGTGGGCAATTTTTCAAGCCCAAGATGCATTGGGTCGTCTATTTCGAAACCTCGCTAAACGGCCTTAATGTTGGTGCCCCGGTCAAGGTGCAGGGGGTGCAGGTCGGGATCGTGAAAGAAATCGAGTTGCAGTTGGACCGGAACAAGCAAAAATTGATGAAGCCAGTGGTGCTGGAAATCGAACCCTGGCGGTTGGCAGCGCCCGATGGTTCTCCCTTTGACCTGTCGTTAATTCCTGGTCGTGAACGGCATAAGGAATTGCAGAAGCTTATAGATTCAGGGTTGCGAGCACGGCTTGAGGTCCAAAGTATTCTTACCGGATTGCTCTATGTCGATCTTGACTTTCACCCGGAACAACCTCTGAGAATGACGGGGTTGGCTTATAAGGATATGCCTGAAATACCCTCCATTACCCCGACGGTGGATGAGGTCAAGGCAACGCTCGAGGATATAGTCAAAAAAATCAGGGGCATGCCACTGGATCAGATGGTGGCCGATTTTTCAGCCGCGCTTGCAGAGCTCAGGGCATTGGTGGGTTCTGAGGATATGCGCAAGTCTCAGGCAGCGCTGACCCGGGCGCTGCAGAATGCGGAAAGTCTGCTCAGCCGACTCGATAAACAATTACCCGGTTTCATCGACCGCATGGACAAGACCATGGGCAACATCGGGCAGAGTTCGGTCGATATCAGTATCACGGCAAAAACGACGACCGCTGCGGTCCGTGATTTGCAGGGCGATACGGGGCCGATGATGAAGGCCGCAGAACAGACGTTGCTGAAGGCCACGGATGCGCTGGAGTCGACACGGGTCGCCGCCGAAAATATTGCCGACACCACGGCCGATGATTCCAATCTTCAAGGGTCCGTGACTGAGCTGACCAAGGCGGCGCAATCGCTCAGAGTGCTGACAGATTACCTTGAGCGTCACCCCGATTCCCTTTTGTTTGGTAAGGAAGACTGAGCCGATTTTGCATTGGCTTGGCGTCTGTCGCGTCAGGTCGGATTGGGAGCTCATAGTGATAAGCTCTTGCCCACTGTGGCGTGGGCCGTTTCTGGAATATTCCGTTTCTTGGAGTCAGCGAAAGTGCGAGACAACGTTAATCTTGTAAGTGCCGGAAAATGGGCTTTCTGGTGTCTGTTGATGGTTGGCTTGACGGGATGCTTTAGAAGTTCGGTCCCCGATCAGTTCTACATGTTGCGTGCCGCCGATCTTCCCGGGCAATCCGCTATTCCTCCCGACGGGGCACTAATCGGGTTGGGGCCGGTTCACATACCCGCTTATCTCGATCGCCCACAAATCGTGACCGCCGCATCGGGGCAGGAATATCGGCTATCCGAGGATCATCGCTGGGCTGAACGACTGGATGAAAATATTGCCCGCGTATCGGCGCAGAATCTGTCCGCGCTCATTCCGACAAACCGCATCGTCATGCATCCCTGGCCGCGTGAGTCCAAACCGGATGTTCAAGTGGGTATCTCCATTCAGGAGATGCACGTGGACCCTCGAGGAGAAGTGCGTATGAGTGCCCTATGGTCGCTCCGTCAGGGCAAAAGCGATGTCACCAATCACAAATTCAACTGCCATCTCCCCGCCTCTACATCGGACTATGCACAAATGGTTGAGGTGGAAAGCCAATGTCTTATCCGTTTGAACCGCGAGATGGCCACCGCGATAAGCAGACTACTGCAGGCGGGTTAGAGATAAGAGATACCCGGACCAGGCACATGACCACTGCTTCAGGGATATTGCGCTGCTGCAACCGGTCATGCTCATTCAATAGAGTGTCTGACCGCAACACCGAAGTGGGGGGCCGCCAATGTCGCTCTTGAGGTTTCTGCCCGGCATCATCCTGCTGCAGATTTCCACGGCCGCTTTGGTCTATGCGCTGATGTTTCCCGGGGCGCATGATGCCTTGTGGATCCCGGTGGCAGTGCTGGGTGCTGTGGTGAGCTTGCTGTCAGCGTTCTGGTTTGGCTCCATAGCCGACCATGTCAAGAAAAATGCACTCGCCAATGTCCGCACTCAACACGCCCTTGAGCGAGAAAAAATTGTGGTGACGGCGGAAATCGACAAGCGCGCAGCGCTTGAGCAGAGTCATCAACGCATTCTCAAGGAAACCGCCCGTGCCCAATCTCAGGCTTACTGGCGACTGGGGCTGGGACTTATCGGATTGTTGGCATTGGGTGGAATTATGGTGGCCATCGAGTTCATGACCGTTGGCCTGCTGATCATGGCAACGGCCGGGGGTGCATTGGGCGGTTACGTCATACGCTCGCGTCATGACGCTCGGTTTCCCGGTCGATCTATTGGGCAGCCCCCTCTGTTGACCGCTGGTGAAATCAAGGCCTTCAAGGCAGGGCCCGCAAACAAGGCGCCATCCGAAAAATAGGGTGCCGAACCTGGCGGGTATATCCGCGATCAACAGGGATCGGTTGGGTTTATTGCAAAACCGATCCTTGGGACTGGTCACCAATGCTATTATTCTTGGGGTGACTGGGATCGAAGCCCAAGCATTGGTGCTGTGCTAGGCTTGCCTTCAGGCTGATGCGTCCCGGTTTCGATGATTTCGCTGAATTTGAGTGAGTCTCCGATCAAACTGACATGAAGTTCGTAAAGCAGCCCCTGCAACGACTCTCTTCGGTGAAGTCGCCGTACCAATATTCACCTGGTTCACCCCTACCCCAGGGCGTCCATCTTGCGAATGATGGCGTCAATTTTACGTTATTCAGTCGCCATGCCACGCGGGTCTGGTTGCTCCTGTTCGACAATGTGGGTGCGGTTCATCCGTTCCAGACGATCGAACTGGATCCAAAACACCACAAGACTGGTGATATCTGGCACATCCGGATTCTCAATGCAGGACGTGGCCTCGTCTATGCCTACCGGGTAGACGGCCCGTTTCAGCCAGAACGCGGGCATCGTTTTGATGCTGCAAAAATTCTTATTGACCCGTGTGCTACCGCGCTGACCAGCCCGAAAAAACTGGATTTCGGTGTGATTTGCCAGCCTATGGGGACAAATGAGCTTGTTTGCCCCGATGTCCCCGCTATCGTCAAATGTCTGGTTACCGATAACAGTTTTGACTGGGAGGATGACCGGCCTCTTTACCACCCTTGGTCGGACCTGGTGATTTATGAAACCCATGTTCGCGGCTTGACGCTCTCACCTACCGCTGGCTCGAAATCGCCGGGCACCTTTCTGGGAGTGATAGACAAGATTCCCTATCTCAAGGAACTCGGCATCAACGCCATCGAATTCATGCCTTTGCAGGAGTTCAATCCCGACGAGGTTACGGTCCGAAATCCCGCGACTGGGGAGCGCCTTACCAATTATTGGGGTTACAACACCATTGCATTTTTCGCCCCCTATGAGGGCTACGGGTCACGGCTTTATCCTGGTTGCCAGATTGATGAGTTCAAGACCATGGTCAAGGCTCTGCACAAGGCGGGTATCGAGGTGCTGCTGGATGTTGTCTTCAATCATACGGCCGAGGGCAACGAAACCGGGCCGACATTGAGCTTCCGTGGGCTCGATAACAGTATCTTTTATATCCTTGAGGACGATAAACGCCACTACAAGAACTATTCCGGTTGTGGCAATACCCTCAACTGCAATCACCCGGTGGTCCGTAACTTCATTCTGGAGTGTCTGCGTTACTGGGTCGTTGAAATGCATGTGGATGGATTTCGGTTCGACCTGGCCTCGATTTTGGGTCGGGATCGCGATGGTAACCTGATCGCCAATCCACCCTTGCTTGAGCAGATTGCGGAAGACCCTATACTGCGGGACGTTAAACTGATTGCGGAAGCCTGGGATGCGGGTGGGGCCTATTTGGTTGGTCGGTTTCCGGGGGAGCGCTGGTCGGAGTGGAATGGGCTGTATCGTGATGACATTCGCCGCTATTGGCGGGGTGATGGCGGACTGGCGGGGGCCTTTGCCAGCCGATTGTGTGGGAGCGCCGACATTTATGAACACAGCGGCAAGGCGCCGGTGAACAGTATCAATTTCGTGACCTGCCATGACGGCTTTACTTTGCAAGATCTGGTCAGTTATGAATATAAGCACAATCTGACTAATGGTGAGGATAGCCGCGACGGCTGCAACAACAACTACAGTGCCAACTATGGTTGTGAGGGTGACACGTCGGATCCCGCTATCCGGCAATTGCGGTTGAGGCAGATGAAAAACCTGATGGCTACCCTGTTCGTCTCGCGGGGTGTGCCGATGATTTTGGGAGGGGACGAGTTCTGTCGGACCCAGCATGGCAACAACAATGCCTATTGTCAGGATAATGAGATTTCTTGGTTTGACTGGTCGCTGTTGAAGAAAAACAAGAGCTTTTTCCGCTTTGTGAAGTCTCTGATCGCCTTGCGGCGTCGCTTTCCGGTGTTGTGCAGTGAGCGTTTCTATCGCCCTGAAGAGATTAGCTGGTTCAATCCCCATGGCCATGAGCCTGACTGGCAAGGGAATGGCGCGATCGGATGTCAGATCCATCAGGACCATGGGGGGCAGTTTCTCTGTCTACTTGCCAATCCAACCCATGACAAGGTGGGATTCCACCTGCCGGATCCTCCCAAGGTGCAGTACTGGGAACGTATATTGGATACAGGGGCTGCGGAGCCCATGGACATTTGTGAGTCTGGCAAGGGCCTTCCGCTCAAGCCGGGCGACCGGATCATCCTGCTGGATCGAAGTCTTGCCTTGCTTTTAGCCCACTGAATCCGATACATGCTGGCACCGCGGGTGAATCGCTGGGATGAGGTTCCGAAACGCCGCATGCGGTTGTGGTTGACATTTTCCCTAGTTCTCAGCGGCTGCGAGTTAATTGGTCCGGATTTCCAGAAGCCGGATAGCGCTGCTGAAAACGGCTGGCAAGACCGAAAGGATGGCCGGGTGAGCCAGTGTAGTTCAGATTACCGTGCTTGGTGGAAAAGCTTCAGCGACCCGGTGCTGGATGAGTTAATCCAGACTGCGTATCGGGAGAATTTATCCCTGCGGGAAGCGGGTTTGCGAATTCTGGAAGCACGTGCCCAGTTGGGTATCGCTGTCGGTGACTTCTACCCCCAGAAACAGCACCTGACCGGATTCACCGACTACATCAAGCTACCGTCGGGCGCGCCCAGTGAACGGCTTCCCGACCAGACCGGTAGCCTGCCGCCATTCTGGTGGAGCCGGATGGGGATTGCTGCCAGTTGGGAACTCGATATATGGGGCAAATTCCGCCGGGCTATCGAGGCGGCCGATGCCCAGATGTTGGCCACCATTGCGGCTTATGATGCATCCATCGTGTCGCTGACGGCGGACGTTGCGACGACCTACATACGTATTCGCACGCTGGAAAAAAAGCTCGATATTGCGCGGAACAACGTCCAGGCGCAATTGAGTAACTTGCGGATTGCGGAGGCTAAGTTTCGTGGTGGAAGTTCTTCCCGCCGCGATGTTGAGCAGGCCAAAACCGTACTGGGGGGCACCCAGGCTTCGATCCCCTCGCTGGATTCTCAGGTTCGTCAGGCAAAAAACGCACTCAGCGTCTTGCTGGGACAACCGCCCGGTAATCTGGAAAAGCCCCTAGGTTCAAGTCAGCACTATGCACAAATTCCGGCCCCTCCTTTACAGGTCGCTGTAGGTATTCCGCTCGATCTGCTGCGCCGAAGGCCGGACATCCGTGAGGCCGAATATCAGGCTCAGATGCAGTCGGCCCAGATCGGCATCACAAAGGCCCAACTCTATCCCGCGTTCTCCCTGAGTGGCAGCTTTTCCTTTGTTTCTTCTACGGCGAACGGAATGAGCCTCGGGGATATGTTTCAGTGGGGTAACCAGTTTTACCGCTTTGGTCCAGCAGTCCAGTGGAATATCTTCAATTACGGCCAGATCACGAATCAGGTTCGCGCAAATGACGCAATGTTCCAGGCTAAATTGGTGAATTACCAGAATACCGTGCTAAACGCGCAAAGAGAGGTCGAGGATGGTTTGATCAGCTTCCTCAAGGCGCAGGATGCGGCTGAATATCTGGCGCAGAGTACCGCGGCCGCAAAACGTTCACTGGAACTCGCCACCCTACAGTACAAGGAGGGAATCGCCGATTTCACCACGGTCCTCACTGCGGAACAGTCGCTGCTCTCCCAGCAGGACAATTTTGCTTCCGCGCTGGGCGACATCGCGACAGGCTTGGTCAGCGTTTATCGTGGTCTGGGTGGGGGTTGGCAGATTCGCGAGGGTCAGGAGTTTTTGCCGGAGCCCATCAAGGCTGCCATGGCCAACCGCACCAATTGGGGTGATCTGCTGGCACCTGCGCCGGTCCCCAAGGGACCGGCCAAAGGTACGGTTCGAATGCCGGACTGGTAGTAACTGCATGAGTACCCTTTCATGACGCCGAAAACTTTCACGAACTTTTTTGCATCGCAAAGCCCATCCGGCCATCTGTTAATTGCCTTAGGGTTGGCTCTGGGCCTTGCGGGGTGTGATGCGCCCAATTCCTATCAGGCTCCCCCCCCGCCCGAGGTGACGGTGAGCCATCCGCGGCAGGGTCTGGTGACACGTCACCTGGAGTTGACCGGGAACACTCAGGCTCTCTACACCGTTCAACTGCGGGCACGGGTCGAAGGATTTCTGGAGAAGGTGCTTTTCAAGGAGGGGGACATTGTCCAGGAGGGGCAGGTGCTGTTTGTCATCCAGCAGAATACTTATCAGTCCAAGCTCAAGGAAGCCGAGGCGAAGCTTCTGGCCGCGAAGGCCCGCTTGCTGCATTCGGAAACCGAATTCAAGCGCTTCACCGGGCTTGTGCAGCAGGACGCGGCGGCCCAGACTGATGTGGATCGATGGCATTACGAACGTGATGCCAACAAGGCGGACGTCATGTCTGCTGAGGCTCAGGTGGAGTTGGCCAAGTTGAACCTTGGCTATACCACGGTCAGGGCTCCGTTCCAGGGCCGCATCAGCCGCCGTTACAAGGACCCGGGCAACGTAGTGGGCGCCGGGGAGGAAACAGTTCTTGCCGATATCAACAAGATCGATCCGATCTACGTTTACTTCACTATCAGTGAGCAGGATCTGCTGCGCATCCGGAGGGAAAATCCGCAGATAACCGCCGCAACCGCCCGGCCCAATTTGCCAGTCGACGTGGGTTTCGCCAACGAGAACGGATTTCCCCATCGCGCCAGGCTGGACTATGCCGACATTCAGGTGGACAGCACCAGCGGGACCCTGCAGCTTCGTGCCACTCTGGCCAATTCCGATTACCGGATTCTTCCCGGGCTGTTTGCCCGCATCCGGGGTGAGCAGTTGCAACCGCAGGAAAGTTTGCTGCTGCCCGAGGAGGCGATAGGCTATGATCAGGGTGGCCCGTATGTGCTGGTCGTCGACGATCAGTTGATCGTCTCTCGCCGTGGCGTGACGCTGGGGCCGCTGGTCGATAGGGAATACGCCATTGATGCGGGACTTTCGCTGGTTGACACTGTTATCGTAAATGGCCAGATGAGGGCGATCCCCGGACATAAAGTCAAGGGCATCCCGGCCGGATCAGGACAGCCATGATCTCCAGATTCTTCATCGAACGGCCCATCTTCGCCAACGTTATTGCGATCGTTACCATCATCCTGGGATTGGTCAGCCTGTTCAATCTGCCGATCGCCCAGTACCCGAACATCGTCCCCCCTACTATCCAAGTGCTGACTCGCTATCCGGGAGCCAGCGCAGAGATCATCGCCAAGACCGTTGGCATCCCCATCGAGCAGGGGGTGAACGGCGTCGAGAATTCGTTGTACATGTCCTCGACCAGCGGCTCGGACGGAACCTACACCCTGACCATCACCTTCCGGGTCGGCACCGATCTGAATGCAGCGCTGAGCCTCGTGCAGAATCTGGTGAATGGGCAGCTGGCACAGTTGCCGGATGCGGTACAGAAGCAGGGCATCAATATTCGCAAGGTGTCCACCAACATCCTCCAGGCCGTTAGTATCTATGCCGAGGACGAACGCTACGAGGAGACCTATCTTTCCAACTATGCGCTGATCAATCTGCAATACCCGCTGGGGCGAATTCCAGGAGTCGGTCAGGTGAAGGTGCTGGGAGCGGGTTCGTACAGTATGCGGATCTGGTTAAACCCGGAGCGGCTCAAGTATTTTGGCCTCACTACTGTGGATGTGGCGGATGCGGTCAAGCAGCAGAATACCCAAGTGGTCGCCGGTCAGCTGGGTGGGCCTCCCGTGCCGGATAATCAGTCCTTTCAGCTGACGGTCAACGCACTGGGCCGGCTCGACGATGTCGAGGAGTTCGAGGACATCATCGTCAAAACCGTCCCGCCGAAACCAGGTCAGGCCGCCCAGATCGTCCGCATCCGTGACATCGCACGAGTAGAGTTGAGCCAGCAGGCTTACAGCAACTTTGCAGGCTTTTCCGGCCACAAGGCTGCCCAGATTCTGGTGTATGCCCTGCCGGGTGCGAATGCGATCGAGGTGGGCAAACAGGTCCGTCAGGAGGTGGAGCGGCGAGCCAAGGACTTTCCTGAGGGTCTGACCTATGCTATCCGCTACGATACGACCGATTTCATCCAGCAATCGATTGATGCCGTCTACGAAACGCTGTACGAAGCGGGTCTGCTAGTGCTGGCGGTCGTGGTGCTTTTCCTGCAGAACTGGCGGGCCACGCTGGTACCGGCTACCACGGTCCCCGTGACCATCATTGGCGCTTTTGCGGCCATGGCCATGCTGGGGTTTTCGGTGAATCTGATGACCCTGTTCGCCCTGATTCTGGCCATCGGCATCGTGGTGGATGATGCCATCGTCATTGTGGAAAACGCTTCCCATCACATCGAAAAAGGCCTGACGCCCAAGGACGCGGCGATCAAGGCGATGAGCCAGATGACCGGCCCGGTCATTGGCATCACTTTGGTCCTCTCGGCGGTATTCCTGCCGGCGGCCTTTTTGCCGGGAATCACCGGACAGCTGTTTCGTCAGTTCGCGCTGGTCATTGCTGCGACCGCCATCATCAGTGCCATCAATGCATTGACGCTCAAGCCGGCGCAATGTGCTATGTATCTCAGGCCACGTCCATCAGATTACCGGCCGAATGTCTTCTATCGTGCCTTCAACCAGGGATATGGTTTGGTCGAGAGTGCCTATACGGCCCTGGTGCGCTGGATGGTGCAGCGACCAGTATCGATGAGCCTGGTGTTTTTTTCGATCATCGCCGGGGGCGGTTGGCTGTTCGTCCATCATCAGACCGGATTTCTGCCGATCGAGGACCAGGGTTACGCCATCGTTGTGGGCAAGTTGCCGGAAGGAGCCGCTCAGCCTCGCGTTCGGGCGGCGGTCAAGCAGGTGGAGGCGGTGCTCAAGGAGACGCCGGGTATTTCCGATTGGGTGACGATTGGTGGGTTCTCCATGCTGGATGCGGCGAATCTGAGCAATGCCTTCAGTCTCTTTGCCATTTATGATCCCTGGGAAAAGCGTGGCGCGGGGCTGGACCAGAAGGCAATTCTCGCCGATCTTAAGCGGCGTCTAGATCCCATTCAGGAGGCGCGTATCGCTACGGTGACGCCGCCACCCATCGCCGGATTGGGCCAAGCTGGCGGTCTGCAGTTGATGGTGGAGGACCGCCGCAGTCTCGGTTTGCCGGAACTGCAGCGCGCCGTGCTGGAACTGCAGCGCGCCGGGGCAACACAGTCCGGCCTGGCTTTCCTCGGTACGACTTTCAGTGCCCAGAGCCCGCAACTCTTCCTCGATATCGATCGGGTCAAGGCGCAAACTCTGTCGGTACCCATGGATAACGTCTTCGCCACCTTGCAGGCTTTTCTGGGTTCTTCCTACGTCAACCTGTTCAACAAATTCGACCAGTCCTTTCAGGTCTATGTGCAGGCCGATGCGCCCTATCGTCTGAAGATCGATGACATCAAGAACCTGAATGTCCGCAATTCCAATGGCGTGATGGTGCCGCTGGGCGCGCTGCTCAAGGTCGAGCGGCAAGTAGGCTCCGAGCTGGTGACGCGTTACAACCTGTACCCGGCCGCATCGGTTTTTGGAGCGCCGGCCCCGGGTTTCAGTGGAGGGGATGCCATTCAACTGATGGAGCAAATGGCGGACAGTGTGGTGCCGCGAGGTTTGGCCATGGATTGGACAGCCACCGCCTATCAGCAGAAGCTGCTGGGCAATACGGCCTACTATGTCTACGCCCTTTCCCTGTTGCTGGTGTTTCTGGTGCTGGCGGCCCAATACGAAAGCTGGCTGAGCCCCCTGGCCGTGATCATGGTGGTGCCGATGGCTCTGGTCGGGGTCATCCTTGCGCAAATTTCCCGACATTTCGACAACAATCTTTACACCCAGGTGGGGCTTGTTCTGATGATCGCGCTGGCTAGCAAGAATGCGATTCTGGTGGTGGAATTCGCCCGGGAATTAAGGGATGAGGGCATGTCTATCGTCGAGGCGGCGGTTGAGGCAACCCGTCAGCGGTTCCGACCAATCCTGATGACCTCATTTGCCTTTATTTTGGGCGTAGTTCCGCTACTGAAGGCACATGGGGCGGGCGCAGCGAGCCAGCAAGCCATTGGAACGGTGGTGTTTGGCGGTATGCTGGCTTCAACTTTGTTGGCTATTCCTTTTGTCCCTGTTTTCTATGTGATTACCCAGCGCTGGACTGAGCGTCGGCGTTCGGACAAGTCAGCCAGGGAAGCTTCATAGGCGCTATTCAGATCCGCCTCAGCGTCACCCGGCGGGTTCACTTCACGGAATGATGGCTTGACTGGCTGAATACACGCTGCCGAGGTTATCCCTGATTTCCGCCTTCAATTCCCCCACTTTGTTTGGAGTGAAGTAGAAGCGGAGGTTGGGATCAGCGCTGATGGCGATGTCGGTTTTGGCAGTCATGACCGGTGCGCCCTCAAAGCTGACCTTGACATCGGTGACGTAGTGAGCGGGTTGCACAATCCGGCTGATCTGATCCATCTGCATGCCAGTAATGTTGGGGTGGCTGACCAGCAGTTGAGCCGGGTTGGGCTGGCCGAGAGTGGCCTTATCGCCGTCGAACTTGAATTTCATTTTTCCCATACGCGCCTTTGCGGCCTCAAGGTCGGTGCCAATCGGTGCAGAGCAACCCCCGCTGGCTTTCACAAAGGCCTTGGCCATGTGCAGTTTGCCATCATTGGTTTCCGCAATGGCACGAACATGGGTGTAGGCATTGAATCGCATGCGAGTGGCGATGTCGGCCTTGCCACTCTCCGGAGTGAAGTCGAATGAAGCTGAGAACGGCACCGGGTTGTTGTCGATGATGACGGTTATATTCTTGATGTAATGATCCGCAGTCTGCGGGAATTTGCTGGTAATCTGGAGGGGAACCAGCGCGGGGTCCTCGGCGCGATAGGGTGCCGTGATCTCTACCGTCTGCTGGTCTTCCTCAATGGTGCGATCGGAGAAAAACTTCTGTTTAAGGTTGGTATTCCAGGCCGTTTCGTCTTCTCCCTCGGCGCGAGGCGTGGGCGAGGTCAGGACCAATCCGGCGATGATCATCAGGATTCGGGGCGATGTGACTGAGATTTTCATGCTGAAACTCCTTGGTGGGTGAGGGGGGTGATCTTGGTTTTGGGGCCGAGTCTGCACGTTCATGAATTCAATCGTCCTCCCATTCCAATTCGGCAAACGCGGTCGCGATGTTGCGCTTGTGAAAATCGTCGAACAACTGCCAGTCGGGTCGCATCGACTGGCCGATCTCGTTCATGGCCTGCTCGATGGTTTTGCCGGCCTTGATGGCGGCGCGAATCTCGGTTTGTAGGGGCTTCAGGTAGTGCTCCTCGCCCATGAGCGCTAGCGGCCAGGCGGCAACGACAGGTCCGTGGCCGGGGACCACCCGCTTGGCATCGATCTTTCGAAGCTTCTCGATCTCGCTGAGCCAACCGTTAAGACTGCCATCCACCACCGGAACATGTCCCATGAAGAGCAGATCACCGAGCCACAAGGTGCCCGTTTGGGTGTCGAGAATACTCAGGTCATTATCGGTATGAGCCGTGGGGTGAGCGATCAGTCGCAGCGTTCTACCACCGAGGTCCAGTTCAAGGGTGTCTTTGACGGGCCGGTCGGGCGGCACAAAATGTTCGGGCGACAGCGCGAATCCCAGTTCACTATTGGCCTTTTCCCGGTAGTAAGGCGCCCTGAGTGCCATCGCCTGGGCTAGCTTGTGATGACCTACGAAGCTGATGCCCTCCGTCTTGAAGGCAAGGTTGCCGAAAATGTGGTCGGGATGGACGTGGGTGTTGATGACGTAACAGATGGGTGTTTGGCTGAACTTCCCGATGTGCTGTCTCAGGGACAGTCCCTGCTCCGGGCTACCTCCGCTATCGATGACGGCAATGCAGCGCTCACCGATAATGAATCCGATATTGGCGATCTCGCCTCTGTTGTGTTGGTCAGGCAGTTGATGAACGCCCTGATGCACATAGACTCCCGTTGCGATTTCCTTAAGAGAGAGTTCCTCGGCAGTGGCCTGGTCCGGACTGGTCAGCAGGAATGGGGCGAAAACCCAAATGAAAGAACGGGAGGCAAGTGAGACCATGGTGATTTGTGGGGCTGTCGCTGAAAGGATGGGCGATCATGGATGTGGATTTTCAGCCCGGCTGACGATCAAATCAATCTATTTGCCGTCGTGTGTTGCTGTCCTGGTTATTCGGGTCCGGAATGCGAATGGGATGATGACTTGCGGTGGGGCCGACAGTGATTTTGTATGTTTTCAGTCGTTGACTTTTGAGGTGAAATCCTTCAACTTACGCTCCCAAACGGGCATCTTCGGGAGATTTTCCCGTTTTTTGTATGTCATACATCTGCTGAAAAAAACCACGACTCTTGCGGTCGTAGGTGTGAATAAGCGTTCGAATGCGTATTTTTGCCTTATATCTGAGGAGGATAGACGATGAATAACTCTTTGAAGAGTTTGTTGCTTTCTGCGGCTGTGGCGACTGCCCTGGCAGCGCCGGGCGTCAGTTTCGCTAACGCCGAAATCGAGAAGTTGTCCCATGATCCGATCAACTGGGCAACTTGGGGTGGCGACTACTACGGTACCCGTTTCAGCACGCTGACCCAAATCAACAAGGACAATGCCAAGAACATTCAGCCTATCTGGACGTTCTCTACTGGTGCCCTGCGTGGTCATGAGGGTGGTCCGCTGGTTGTGAATGGGTTGATCTACATTCATACCGGTTTCCCGCACAAGATCTATGCACTTGACCAGAATACTCACAGTGTGGTCTGGGAATACGACTATACGCCTGACAAGGGAACCGATCCTGCCCAGGTTATCGGTGTCATGTGTTGTGACGTCGTAAACCGTGGTCTCGCTTACGGCGACGGCAAGATCTTCATGGCTCAAGGTGACGCAACCCTGATCGCACTGGATGCCAAGAGCGGCAAGATGGTATGGAAAGTCAAGAATGGTGATCCCAAAGCGGGCATGACCAATACGGCTGCGCCCCTGATCGTCAAGGACAAGGTCCTCGTGGGTATCTCCGGTGGTGAGTTCGGTGTACGCGGCTTTATGGCCGCTTACAACGTGAAGGACGGCTCGTTGGCATGGAAAACCTACAGCATGGGTCCTGATGCCGATATGAAGATCGATCCGGAAAAAACCATGACCTGGACCGATGGCAAGATGGCGCCAGTCGGCAAGGATTCTTCCTTGAAGACCTGGCAGGGTGATCAGTGGAAGATCGGTGGTGGCACCACCTGGGGCTGGACCAGCTATGACGCAGAGGCCAATCTGATCTACTACGGTTCCGGCAACCCATCTACCTGGAACCCGGTTCAGCGTCCGGGCGACAACAAGTGGTCCATGACCATCTGGGCGCGTGACGCGGATACGGGTGCGGCTAAGTGGGTATACCAGATGACCCCGCATGATGAGTGGGATTACGACGGTATTAACGAAATGACCTTGATCGACTTGCCCATGAAGGACAAGGATGGCAAGGAACATAGCAAGTTGTTGACTCACTTTGACCGTAACGGCTTTGGTTATACCCTTGACCGTATGACCGGTGAACTGCTCGTCGCCGAGAAGTTCGACAAGATGGTCAACTGGGCATCCCACGTCGACCCCAAGACCGGTCGTCCGCAGGTCGTCAGCCAGTACTCCACTCAGGCGGGTGGCGAAGACCACAACCAGAAGGGCATCTGTCCTTCGGCCATGGGCGCAAAGAACGAGCCTCCGGTTACGTTCTCTCCCAAGACCAAGCTGATCTACATCCCCGGCAACCACACCTGTATGGACTATGAGCCCTTTCAGGTTGAGTACACCGCTGGTCAGCCTTATGTCGGTGCCACTCTGAACATTTACCCGGCCAAGGCCAACGTCAAGACGGGTGATAAGGAAGAAAAGCTGCATATGGGGTCCTTCACCGCATGGGATCCGGCAACCGGCAAGATCGCTTGGCAGATCGATGAGCCCTTCTCACTTTGGAGTGGCATGGTCTCGACCGCCAGCGATCTGGTGATCTACGGCACTCTGGAAGGCTACCTGAAGGTGAGAGATGCCAATACGGGTGCAGAACTCTACAAGTTCAAGACTCCGTCCGGCATCATCGGAAACATCAGCACCTGGATGCATGATGGCCGTCAGTATGTCGGTGTACTTTCAGGTATCGGTGGCTGGGCCGGTGTAGGTATGGCCGCAGGACTTGAGGGTGACAGCGAAGGTCTGGGTGCTGTCGGTGCCTACAAGAGTCTTGGCGCTCATACCAAGCTGGGCGGTGTATTCACCGTTTTTGCTCTGCCCAAGTAAAGGCGGGTATGGGTCCTTGCGGCCCATAGGCTGAGCCGAAAAAGGCCCCGACTGACCCGGTCAGTCGGGGCCTTCTGTTTTGGGGGCCCAACCTGACTTGAAGTTGAAACCGAATGGAGATTTTTAGATGAAAGCTTTTACGCAACAAAGGGCAATCACCCTCGCTATCGGAGCACTTCTTTTGTCAGCCGGTTATGCGGAGGCAGGGGGCAAGGCGTTCAAGGTTTGTGCTGATCCGAATAACCCGCCGTTCTCGGTCAAGGATGGATCTGGCTATGAAAACAAAATTGCCGAATTGTTTGCCAGTGAGCTCGGCCAGACGCTTGAGTACATCTGGTTTCCACAACGGCTTGGATTTATCCGTAATACCCTGAAGTCTAAGCTGCCGGATTCCGAAGAGTACAAGTGTGATGTGGTGATGGGAGTTCCGACGGGGTTCGAGATGGCGGCGACGACAAACCCTTACTATCGTTCAACCTACGTGCTGGTCTACAAGAAGAGTGGCCCGCTGCAAGGCGTCAAGGTTCTCGCCGATGTCGACAAGCTGGCCCCGGAAACAAAGGCCAAACTGCGCATTGCCATGTTTGACGGCGCCCCAGGAACAACCTGGCTGCTGAATCATGGTCTGATTGGTCAGGGGATTCCGTATCAGTCCATGACCGGAGATGTGACGCAGAATACGGCGCAAATACTGGCGCGGGATTTTTCTGAAGACAAGATTGACATGGTCCTTATCTGGGGGCCCATGGCAGGTTATCTGGCTAAGACCAGTCCCGACACCTTTGAGTTGATTCCCATGAAATCCGAACCTGGACTTAAGTTTGAATTTCCCATGTCCATGGGCGTCAGACGACAAGACAAGGAGCGGAAGCAGATACTGGACGATCTGATCGCTAAAAATGGGGAAAAGATCCAGGCAATTCTGGAGAGCTACAAAGTCCCGCTGGTCGAGGCCAGTGAAGCAAAAGATATCAAGAAGGATGACGACTGAGCGGCTTCATCAGCCGCCTTGAGGGGTTGGAGGGTAGCGCCGTGCGGGTGAATAACGGGCGCGCCCCGCGAGGGGGCATTTTTACGATGATGGTTTTGAATTCGCCGGGGGTACTGGGGCGTTAGATTCAAACCCGGGTTTCAGTCCATGAGGCTTGATGAGCCCGGTGCTGAAGGCGATTAGCAGTACTATGAAAAGGCCGATGGAAAGACCAATCCTCAAGGTCAAGGCACGGACCGTTCGGGGAGATCGGTCGCGGTCCTTAAATAGATAATAGAGACCGGAGCCGAGACTGCCGATAATGACGAGTAATGCCAGGACGATGAAAATCTTCAAAATCTGCCTTTCCGCGGGTGGGTTTGCGACGCCGGGGTCATGAGGCACCGGACCAGTGGCGATTCGCCGAATTATAGCTTCAAACCTTCCGTAAAAGCCTTGGGGCTATTTGCTGTGGTTTTTCCGCTATTCATTGCGTTGGGCTTCTGGCAACTGCAACGCGCGGATGAAAAAAACGCGATGAATGCCCTGCGTGATGCGCGATCGCAAGAGCGGTCCATCGCACTGAAGGATATCGTCACGGACGACATTGAGGCTTTTCGTTTTCATCCCGTTTTGGGTGAAGGTCAGTACGATAACGCCCATCAGTTCCTACTGGATAATCAGCTTGAGGGTCAGGCGGTTGGGTACCATGTGCTTACGCCCTTCAGGCTCTCAGGGACGGACAGGGCGGTTTTGGTCAATCGTGGTTGGCTGCCGCAGGGCGCCAGCCGTCAGGTTTTGCCGGACATCCACCAGCTACCTGAGGGGGTCACAAGGGTGACGGGGCTGGTCGACAGATTCCACCGGGTCGGCTTTCACCTTGAGGGCGCCGATATCCCGACGGCCGGCTGGCCTGCGGTGGTCCAGGTCCCTGATGCGGACAAGATAGGCGAACGGCTCGGTTATCCGGTATTGCCGTATCAGGTATTATTGGACCCCGCTGCCGAGGGGGGCTACAGCAGGTCTTGGCACAGTGTGCGGCTGGATCCCGGCAAGAATCAGGGCTATGCCTTGCAGTGGTTTCTATTTGCGGCCCTTGCGGCTTTTTTCTTTGTCCGGCACGGCATCCAATCAGACGTCGGATAATTTTTTCCAGTTATGACACAAGCTTCAAAACCACTCTGGCAAAGCCGCGCGCTGGTGATTGTCATCGCACTCACGGCGTTTGTTCCCTTCGTACTGGCCTGGTATTACGCCAATCACCCTGAGTTGATTGACCGTACCAGCAATTATGGGTCGCTCATTCTTCCGGCGCGACAACTGAGTCATGATCAACTGATGGCGGCACCCTTGGGCCCGGTCAATGACGTGGAGCAGATCAAGGGCCGTTGGCTCCTGCTGCAGGTGGCCCCTGGTCTTTGCGCGGCGGCTTGTCTCGAGACCCTGCACAAGACACATCAAGTCTGGTTGATGCTTAATAAGGAAATGCCTCGGGTGCAGCGTGTTTTGTTGGTATCGCCGGAGACTCGCTCGGGAGAAGTGCCGGAAATTGCCAATGATGATGCGCTGGTGACGTCGGCTTTGACCTCGGAAGTGCTTCAGGCGTTGACCAGCGCCATCGGCAAACCTGCCGAGGCAGGGGTCGTGGTTCTCATCGATCCTCTCGGCAATCTGGTGCTGCGGTACGACGCGGGGTTCGACCCCTATAAAATGGTCAAGGATCTCAAACACTTGCTGAAGGCCTCCCAGATCGGCTGATGCCGGATCATCTTCTGAACTTTCCGGGGCAGTGTCCGCCGATGGTTTCAACTCCAATAAAAACGCACTCAATACCATGTTCAGGAAACTGACGCTTTTCACCCTTTTGCTCGCCCTTTGCGTTGTAACGATGGGCGCCTACGTCCGAATTTCCGATGCGGGTCTCGGTTGCCCTGATTGGCCCGGCTGCTATGGAAAGCTGATCGTTGACCCGGCTGCGGCGGACAGCCATGCGGGGGCGGGTTCATTCGATGCGATCAAGGCCTGGAAAGAGATGACCCACCGCTATCTGGCGGGGGGATTGGGTGTGCTAGTCCTGTTGCTTGTCGGCTTGTCGTTTCGTGTTCGTGAGCGGCGGAGTCGTGTGATCGGCTGGAGCGTCGGTACTCTGCTGCTGATTATCCTGCAGGCGCTGCTCGGCATGTGGGCGGTCAAATACAAGGTTATGCCGATGGTGGTCACGGCCCATCTGATGGCCGGGTTCATTACCCTCTGGTGCCTGTATCGGCTTTATTTGCTCACGGGTCCACAGTCTCCGCCAACGGAGAAAGTGACCGGCCTGCTTTGGTTGAGCCGATTCGGCTTGGTGATGGTCCTGATGCAAACCGTCCTTGGCGGGTGGGTGTCCTCCAACTATGCGGCGTTGTCCTGTCCGGACTTTCCGACGTGTCAGGGACGCTGGATGCCGGACGCCGATTTCTCTTCCATCGTCTCCAGTATTGTCCATCCTGAAAATTATCAGGGCAGCCTGTTACCGCCAGCTGCCCGGGTGGGAATTCACTTCCTGCATCGCCTCGGTGCCGTGATCGCGTTCCTGGTTCTGACCGCCCTGGCTATGGGGGTGACCTCCAATCGGAAGGTGCCGCGACTCAGCAAGCCGGGTTTGTTGCTGAGCTTTCTTTTGCTGGTGCAGATTGGTCTCGGCATCGCCCTGGTCTTGTTGCGTTTGCCGGTGGTGATTGCGGTCGCCCATCATGCTGTGGCCGCGCTGCTGCTGATGCTGGTGGCCCATATTCACTACTTTCTGGGGTTGCCCGTTGGTCGGGCGGTCAAAATTGTTAGCCCTGGTGAATCCGCCGGGTCGCCCGCTCAGCTGGAATCAATCCCGCCGGTCACTCTGCCTCCGCTTACTTTCCCCGAGTCGGTTCCGGTGGTCGTTTCACCGGAGCCGGAACCCCAGGCGCCCTCGCCGGAGGGGCTTTTTGTCAGGCTGAAGAGTCAGTTAGGCAAAACCCGTGGAGGTTTGACGGGCTTTCTCGGCACCCTGGCGCTGGGCAAAAAAGCCATTGATCGAGAGTTTCTGGACGACCTCGAGGCCCAGTTGCTGACGGCCGATATTGGCGTCACGGCCACGCGGGACATCATCGAGCATCTGACCGAAAGCCTGGAGCGGCATGAGCTCGCCGATATTGATGTGGTCAAGGATCGGCTTCGCAGGTATCTGCACGAGATGATCGCCCCGGTCAGCATGCCGTTGGTGATCCCGGATGAAACCCGGCCCTTCGTTATCCTTGTGGTGGGCGTCAATGGGGTGGGCAAGACCACGACCATCGGCAAACTGGCCAAACGGCTACAGAATCAGGGGCATAGCGTGATGCTGGCGGCAGGCGATACCTTCCGCGCGGCCGCCGTCGAGCAGTTGCAGACCTGGGGTGAGCGCAATCAGGTTTCAGTCATCGCTCAGCATACCGGCGCGGATTCGGCCTCGGTTATCTTTGATGCGTTGCAGTCGGCGCAAGCTCGAGGGGTTGACGTCCTGATTGCCGATACGGCCGGGCGGCTGCATAACAAATCCAACCTCATGGATGAGCTCAGCAAAATCAAGCGCATCATGGCGCGGCTGGATGAGTCAGCCCCACACGAAGTCCTGTTGGTGCTCGATGCGGGCACCGGCCAGAATGCCCTCAATCAGGCCCGACAGTTCGGAGAGGCCGTGGGACTGACTGGTATCGCACTGACCAAGCTGGATGGCACGGCCAAGGGTGGCGTCATTTTTGCGCTCGGCAAGCAGTTCGGAATCCCCATCCGTTTCATTGGGATAGGAGAGGGCATTGATGATCTGCAGGATTTCAATGCCGACCAGTTCATTGATGCATTGTTTGCGGATTCGGGGGCCTGAAGGGGGTCCCCGGTAGTAGCCGAATAAGCCGATTCGATCCAAATAAAGATGGTTTGAATCAATCCTCAAATTCTTTACTGGTCAGGATGTCTCATTGCCCGGAAGTTTGTTCTAGATGAGTGGTCAAAATCCGGGCTAGCCACAACTGATCCAGCACCCCGGCGCTTTCGCGAGCGCTGTGCATTGCCCACATCGGGGCGCCGCAATCAACCGTCCTTATGCCCAGTCGGGCCGCGCTCATGGGTCCAAGGGTAGAGCCGCAGGCCAAATCGCTGCGGTGAACATACGTCTGGCTAGGAACGCCAGCCTGTCGACATAGCTCCCCGAACCAGGCTTCCATGAAGCCGTCTGTGGCATAGCGCTGATTGCTGTTGATTTTAACGGCGGGCCCCTGATTTAGCCCGATGGTGTGGCAGGGTTCGTAGGCGTTCGGAAAATTGGGGTGATAGGCGTGGGCGGCATCCGCGCTGATCATCAGGCTGTGCGCCAGACCCCGCTGATATTCGTTTCGCTCTTCTCCGCGACTCTGAGTGATGCGTTCCAGAACGTCCGATAAAAAGCTGCCATCGGCGCCTTTATGACTTTCGCTGCCGATTTCCTCATGATCGAAGAAGGCACAAACCGAGCTATGGGGCGCAGGCTTTGCATCCAGCAGCGCACAAAGGCCGGCGTGGCATGACGAAAGATTGTCGATCTGGCTATCCGCCAGAAACTCGCCAGCCGCCCCCCAGAATGCGCCTTTCTGAGTATCGTAGACGTTGAGTTCAAAGCTCAGGATCTCATCCGCCGGGCAATCAGCTTGTTTGGCCAGCAAGTCGAGAAGTTGCTGGGCCGGAGGCAGTTCTTCTTGCAACTGGCCGAGAATCAGCGGTAATTCCGTCTGCATGTTGAGCTTCAATCCCTCGTCATTGACCTTGCGATTCATGTGTATCGCCAGATTGGGCAGGCGAGCCAGCGCCTGTTCAAAACGGATAAGCCGGCTTGTGATTCCGTCCTTGCCGCGCAGGTGCAATCGACCCGCGAGACTGAGATCCCGATCGGTGAAGGTCGCGAGAATGGGGCCGCCGTAGACCTCGACGCCTAGCCTCGTTAAGTGTTCGCTGCCGTATGCAGCTTTCGGTTTGAGTCGCAGACCGGGCGAATCCGTGTGTGCGCCGATGATACGAAAGCCGCTGTTGGCCGTAGCGTCTTGACCCACCTGAAACGCGATCAGTGACGAGTCGCCACGAATAACGTAATGCCGGTCGCCGGGAGCGAGTCTCCACGGTTCGCATTCATCCAGTCGCGTGTAATGATGGACGCGCAGCCGCTGTTCGATCGTTGCCACGGCATGCCAGGGGCTGGGGCTGGCATCAATATAATTGAGCAGGTCTTGGGCGTGCTTCTGATGTTCTGGCGTAATCTGCATGGCGGACTCGGTTTCGTAGAGATGGAGGCATGGGGCCGGCGGCAATTCTGTCGGCGCTCCCGCGTCTTCCTCCAGTTTAGCCGAACGTTCGTGCCCGGTGAGAAGGCCTTATGGCACATGGGGCGGGCAATTCTGGGATAATCGCCGGATGATATTCACGTGCGGCTTCCGTTGATTTCCTGACCATGACCCAGACGGTTTCTCTGTTGCATGCCCGTGAGTTGACTTGTTATCGAGGTGAGGTCTGTCTTTTCGAAAACCTGGATTTTGGGTTGAGCGCCGGGGAAGCACTGCAAGTGGAGGGCGCCAACGGCGCCGGCAAGACCAGTCTGCTGCGCATTATTGCGGGCATGACCCCTCCGGATGAAGGTGAGGTGCTGTGGCGAGGGGAATCGATTGAGGCTCGCCGTTCCGATTTCAACACTCAGCTGGCTTACCTGGGCCATCATCTTGGGCTTAAGCATGAACTGACGGTCGAGGAAAATCTGTGCGCCGCCATCGTGATTCAGGGTGCGGCCGATTCGCTTGGGGGCTTGGCGGATGTCTTGCGCCAGGTCGGGTTATCCGAGCGGGCGGATTTGCCGGTGCGGGTGTTGTCGGCGGGACAGAAACAGCGCGTGGCGCTGGCGCGAATGTTGTTGATTGGCGCAGTACTTTGGGTGCTGGATGAGCCTTTCACGGCCCTGGATGCCGGCGGCATTGGGCTGATCAGCGAGTTGCTGGGCCGGCATCTTGATCGCGGCGGGCTGGCCGTTATGACTTCCCATCAGGCGATTCCACTGGGTTCGCGTCTCCGTAGGCTCGTGTTGTGATGTCATCGGGCTGGCAGGCTTTCATCGCATTGGTCAAACGGGATTTGTTGCTGGCGTTTCGTCATCGGGGGGAACTGCTCAATCCGCTGCTGTTTTTCATGATGGTGGTGACGCTTTTTCCGCTCGGCGTCAGCCCGGAGTCTTCGCTGTTACGAACGATGGCGCCAGGAGTTATCTGGATCGCGGCACTATTGGCGGGCCTGTTCTCGTTGGAAAGCATGTTCCGCTCCGATTTTGATGACGGCGCGCTGGAGCAGATGGTGCTGAGCCCGCATCCCTTGTCCCTGCTGGTGCTCGCCAAGGTGCTTGCCCATTGGCTGGTGACGGGTCTGCCCATGCTGCTGATGGCGCCGTTATTAGGGATGTTCCTCGCGTTACCTGCTTCGGGGTTGTTCGCGCTGGAACTGACTCTGCTGATCGGTACGCCCTTGCTCAGTCTCGTGGGGTCGATTGGTGTCGCGCTGACCGTGGGTCTCCGGCGCGGCGGGGTCTTGCTGACCCTGCTGGTATTGCCCTTGTATATCCCTGTGTTGATTTTCGCCACCAATGCCGTTTCGGTAGCTGTGGCCGGTCTGCCCATCGACGGGCAGCTTTATTTTCTGTTGGCCATGCTGGCCCTGGCCATGACCCTCGCGCCGTTTGCCACGGCGGCAGCGCTGCGCATCAGTCTGAGTTAAATCTATGCTGAATAAGATCTGGCTGTTTTTTCATAAACTGGCTTCACCCAAGCACTTCTATCGCATCAGCGGCATCTTGATCCCCTGGCTCGCCGCCATCACGGCTATTCTGCTGCTGGTGGGGCTCTATCTGGGGCTATTTGTGGCACCGCCGGATTATCAGCAGGGACAAAGCTATCGCATCATCTTTGTCCACGTGCCCAGTGCCTGGATGTCGATGTTCATTTACACCTTCATGGCTGTGCTCAGTGCGATCTATCTGATCTGGAACATCAAGCTGGCCGATGTTATGGCGCGGAGTTCCGCCGTGTTGGGCGCGTCTTTCACTGCTCTAGCCTTGGCGACGGGAGCGCTCTGGGGCAAGCCGATGTGGGGCGCCTGGTGGGTGTGGGATGCCCGGCTGACCTCCGAATTGATTCTGCTGTTCCTCTACATGGGCTACATCGCGCTGGTGATGGCGATTGATGATGTCCGGACGGCGGCGAGGGCGGGGGCGGTGCTGATTCTGGTCGGCGTGGTCAACATTCCCATCATCCATTACTCGGTGGAGTGGTGGAACACCCTGCACCAGGGACCCACAGTCACCAAACTCGACAAGCCCTCCATTCACCTCAGCATGCTGGTGCCTTTGCTGTTGATGGCCGGAGCATTCCAGCTTTACTACTTTGCCGTTGTGCTGATGAGGGCTCGCTCTGAATTGCTCGACCGCGAGCGGCGCAGCGAGTGGGTCAGGGAACTGATAGGCCGCTGACCGAGTTTGGGCCGTCAGCGCTTTGCCGCCTTATTATGCGCGCTGTGCGCTGGTCGCAACATACAAAAAAACCCGATGGGCAGGCCCATCGGGTTTCTTTTTAAGTTTTTCGCAGAGCGAAAAGCTTATTTCATAGCGCCCTTGCGGAAGCCACGATCCAGCTTGGCGTTAACTTCTTCAGCAGCGGCAGCAGCGCGGCGAGCAGCAGCGTCAGCGCTGGTAGCAGCAGACAGTGCTTCGTCAGCAGTGCTCTTGACAGAAGAGATCTCAGCCTTCAGGCCATCGACCTGAGTCTGGAGAGCGCTCAGGTCGCTTTTGCTGGCGCAGCCAACGGTCAGGCCAGCAGACAGTAGAACGATGGACAGCTTGGTTGCATTCATCATTGTTAATTTCCTTCTTATGATGCGGTCGTTTTAAGAAAGCATCTGCACCTAAGATTAAGCACGGACGCCGCTCAGGTTCAAGTTTGCCGGGAATTCGCCAAACTTTCCAGTATTATTTTTACACAATTTGTTGCAATGTCACCAGTTTTTCGTGTTCTTGAGCAGATTTGTCCACCATCGGCCGGCTTTTTCCGTGTCATTGTCGGTGCCGAAGTGCTTTTATGCTTCCTCAGAGATCTCGCTCATGAGGTTGGATTCAGTACAATGCCTACGAACCCTAAACTGGAGTCGAAATGGCTGTCATGCACATAAAAACGATAAAAACGCACCCCTACACAGACCAGAAACCCGGCACATCGGGTCTGCGCAAGAAGGTGAAGGTGGTCCTTCAGGAGCATTACCTGGAGAATTTCGTCCAGTCCGTGTTCGATGCGCTCGGCGACACACAGGGCATCACACTGGTACTGGGCGGAGATGGACGCTACTACAACCGGCAGGCCGCGCAGATCATCATCAAGATGGCGGCGGCGAACGGGGTGGGTCGACTGCTGGTAGGCCGTGGGGCGCTCCTGTCCACGCCGGCCGCATCCTGCCTGATCCGCAAATATGGCGCCCAAGGCGGCTTCGTCCTCTCGGCCAGTCACAACCCCGGTGGTCCAGATGAGGACTTTGGGATCAAATTCAATGCGGCCAACGGCGGGCCCGCGCCGGAGAGCCTGACCAACGCGATCTTCGCCAGAACGCTGGAAATTCAACAGTTCCATATCGTAGAAGCCGCCGAAGTTAACATCGACGCCGTGGGGGAGTACGCGCTCGGCACCATGACCGTTCAGGTGGTGGATTCCGTCGCTGACTACGCGGAGCTGATGGAGCAACTCTTCGATTTCGGCCTGATCGAGTCATCGCTGAAAGCCGGGAGCCTGTCGATCTGCTTCGATGCCATGCACGCCATCACCGGGCCCTATGCCCAGCGCATCCTGGTCGAGCATCTCGGTGCAAGCCCGGATTCGGTGATGAACGCTTTGCCTCAGGAAGACTTTGGCGGCGGCCACCCCGACCCCAACCTGGTCCATGCCCATGAACTGGCCGAACGCATGTACGCACCTGGCGCCCCGGCCCTAGGTGCCGCCTCGGATGGCGACGGCGATCGCAACATGATCATGGGCGACCACTTCTTCGTTACTCCCAGCGACAGCCTCGCCGTACTGGCCGCTAATCTGCATCTGCTGCCCGCCTATCGGGCCGGACTCAAGGGTGTTGCCCGCTCCATGCCCACCAGCCAGGCCGCCGATCGGGTGGCCAAGGCCCTGGGTATCGGCTGCTATGAAACGCCGACTGGCTGGAAATTCTTCGGCAACCTCCTGGACGATGGCAAGATCACCCTCTGCGGGGAAGAAAGCTTCGGCACCGGTTCCGACCACGTGCGCGAGAAGGACGGCCTCTGGGCCGTATTGGCCTGGCTAAATCTGCTCGCGGTGCGCAAGCAATCCGTGGCCGACATCGTGCGCGAGCATTGGGCCCAATATGGCCGGGATTACTACTCGCGACATGATTACGAAGGCATGCCGCTGGCTATCGGCGACGGCATCATGGCCCACTTGGGCGGACAGTTGAACGACCTGATGGGCCAGGCTCTCGCCGGCAGCACGATACGCCTGGCGGATGACTTCAGCTACACCGATCCGGTCGATGGCAGCGTCAGTCCCCACCAGGGGATTCGGATTATTTTCGAAAATGGTTCGCGCATCGTCTTTCGCCTGTCCGGCACCGGCACCGAAGGCGCCACCCTGCGCATTTATCTGGAGCGCTACGAGCCCGATGCCGCCGAGCACGGCCACGACCCGCAGGACGCGCTCAAGGATCTGATCGACCTTGCCGAGCAACTCGGTGAAGTCAAAAAACGCTCCGGCATGGCCGTCCCGACGGTGATTACCTGATGGTGGCCGCGACAAACGACCTCTAGCCGCGGCGGTGATCGTGTGAGACGTTGCCCATTTCTGCGCGAACGATGCGAGTCGCTGCCGCTAATCACATCCTACGGGCTGATCGGCTAGGGGCTACCGACATGGAGGGAGGCATCAGGGCAGGTCGAATAGGAATATTAAGAGATAACTCATGGAATAGTGGAGCTTATATCTATCTGAAAGAATCATGGGATGGCAATAGTCTTGCACTTCTCCAGATCCAAGGCTCTACTGATGGATCAGGTTTCGATACAGCCGCAGCTACCCCTTCTATTTTAGAAATTCAATCTGCCCCCCATGCTCGTACTACATCACTAACGTCAACTACACAGTTCGTCTAAAAATATCCGGTCCCGGTACGATTAGCATGCCAGCCGGAGCGCTGTGCCAAGCATTTAATATACCCCCTGAAAGTTTCACCAACTGCACAGGGAGCGGATCAAGAAATGAGTGGTATGAGATGACTGCGGTTCCAGAAGCAGGAAAAACCTTTGCAGGATGGGGTTCAGATGGGTTTTGCAATGATACAAAGACCACCTGCAGGTTCCAGCTCACCAGAGACGTAGGCTGAGGCCCGGCTTCTATTAATGATCATCTCAACGGGGACTTCGGCCCCTATTTTAGTTGGTGGTCGAGCCATCTCGAAGTAAGCGCCCAGCCGCACCATCTGTGACATCTTAACTCTAGCCGGCATGCTCGTTCCTTTTGTGGAGTGAGCATGATGACAAGACAGAAGAGAATGGTCGCTGCGGATGGCTGGCTCAGAGGCGGGCAGGCTCTTATGGATTATGACGACATCCTGGAGCCTGAAGCACGGAGCAAGGGGTCAGGTCTTTCTTTGCCAAGTTCGATCTTATCGGCTCGTAGGTGTTGAGTCATAACCTTGGGTGCCTCATCATCGGCAGGCAGCGTTGCCCGTTAAACGGGAACTGGGACGCTGGTCTGGCAAGAAGCAAGACGTTCCCTTTTTTCATGGTGTAGGTGTGACCTTGTAAGCGGCCGGCGCTCAATGAGTAGCAGACTCGGCAAGCAGCGCAGACCAGGGGATGATAAACGGCCAGACCACGACGATTGCGGCAAAAGAGACGGTAATGCCCCATGGAATGGACGCATACTCGCGATGCATTAGGCGGGGTCCCGCATAGACAAGAAGCCAGATCGACTTGTAGACGAGCTGCAGCAGTAGGACCGGGGCGTAACGCTCAGGAGCAAAGAGACCAAGTATGGACAAGACAAGGATTGCGGTCCAGAGACTGCCGACAAGGGCCCGCCACCCCCGGCTTTCCTCCATACGGCCTTCATCCGTTGGGAAGATCCGGAAAATAGTAGGGACAGCAATGGGCAGGAGGATGACGATGTTGGTCCAATAGGCGAATGTGAAAGGCTGCATCAGATTTACCTTAATTCAATCGCTGCCTAACGTGGAGTAAAGGGGGCAGCTCCTACATTTTTTCAATCATGATAAGCAACCGTCAGGCTGGGTTGGCGCATGGATAAAACCCGGTAAAAGCCTACGACTCCGATACGGTTGGGGCATTGTTCGCCATTTGGGCCGATTGATTGCTCCGCACCATTCCCGAGGTCAGTTTGGTGGATTATTCGTCCATCGGCCCAAAAGTGCGCTCTGGTCTCATAGGTTGCCCGGTGATTATTCCGGACTATTGGCTTTATCTGGCAGACAGCTGTTCCCCCAACCTGGCGTACTCCTCTAAACTGAGAGTTTCCGCCCGTGCGGCGGGATCAATCCCGGCTTCGATAAGCTCGACTTCGTCAAACAAGCTCTTCAATGCATTCCGCAGCGTCTTGCGGCGCTGGGAGAAGGCGGTGGCGACCACCTTGCCGAGTGCCGCGGGGCTGGCGTCCACGGGGGGCGCCGCGTGGGGAATCAGCCGCACGATGGCAGAGGTTACCTTGGGCGGGGGGTAAAAGCTTTCCGGGTACACCTCGAAGAGTTTTTCGGCCCGGCAGTAGTACTGGGCCATGATGCCCAGCCTGCCGTAGTCCCCCTCGCCGGCCTCGGCGCAGAGACGATCGATCACTTCCTTCTGCAGCATGAAGTGCATGTCTTCGATGACCCTGGAGTGGGCAAAGAGATGGAACAGCAGGGGAGTGGAGATGTTGTAAGGGAGGTTGCCGACGATACGCAGCTTGTCCCCGTGGCTGAGGCTGTGAAAATCAAATTTCAGTGCATCCGCCTGATGCAGGCTGAACTGCGGAGAATCTTCGAAGCGACGCTTCAGTACTGTGGCCAGATCGCGGTCGATTTCGACGGCATCCAGGGGGAGCCCTGTTTTCAGGAAAGCGGCGGTCATCGCGCCTTCGCCGGGCCCGATTTCGACCAGGTGGTCTCCCGGGCGGGGATTCACGGCTGCGACGATGCGGTGCACCACGGTGTCGTCGCGGAGGAAGTTCTGGCCAAAGCGCTTGCGCGGGGTGTGATTCATGAGAGCAGTATGAGGTTGGTTCAGTGCCGCGAGCGTTGAGCCAGGTCGATGGCGGCGTCGATGGCGGCCAGCAGACTGCCGGGATCGGCTTTGCCTGTCCCGGTCAGTTCCATTGCGGTGCCGTGATCGACCGAGGTGCGGATGATGGGCAGACCGAGGGTGATGTTCACCGCCCGACCAAAGCCCAGATGTTTGAGCACCGGCAGGCCCTGGTCGTGATACATCGCCAGCACGGCATCGGCGTCAGCCAGCAGGGGCGGCAGGAACAGGGTATCGGCCGGTAGCGGTCCGATGAGGTTCAAGCCCGCGTGCCGCAGGACGTCCAGGGCGGGTGTGATGACCTCGATCTCCTCCCTGCCCAAGTATCCGCCCTCGCCGGCATGGGGATTCAATCCGGCCACCAGGATGCGCGGGTGGGGGATGCCGAAGCGTTTGCGCAGATCGTGATCAAGAATGCGCAAGGTCTGCTTCAGGCGCTCAGGGGTGATGTTCTGACTGACCTGGCTGAGCGGTAGATGAGTGGTGGCCAACGCAACCCGCAATCCCGGCGCGGTTAGCAGCATGACGGGTTTTCCGCCGGTCAGGCCGGCAATGTACTCGGTGTGACCGGAGAAGGGGATGCCGGCCTCATTGATGCTGGCCTTGTTGACGGGGCCGGTTACCATCGCATCGAATTGTCCCGCAAGGCAGGACTCGGTCGCGGCACCGA
>JBILGM010000054.1:0-18325 GCA_044351045.1 Methylococcaceae bacterium
GGAAAGCAGCGGCACACAAACCGAGCTGGAATCAATCCGCCGATATCAATCTGCCGCTGGAGAAATCCCGTGAAACTAGCCTGCGGGCTCTTAGCCGCCCTGTTGTTGTCGGGGGGCCTGACCCCGATCATGGCCCAGGCAGAAACCTTTCGCTGGACTGACGAAAAAGGCGCGGTTCACTATTCCGATCAGGTTCCTCCGGAACACGCAAAAACCCCACGTGCAAAGCTGAATACCCAAGGCCTCGAAGTGGAAACCGTGGAAGCGCCTAAAACGCGCGAGCAGGTTGAGCGGGAACATTTGCTGAAGCAATTACGCGGCCAACAGGAGAAAGTACTCAACGAGCAACGGGATCAGGATAGGGCCCTGATGCGCACCTATCGCAGCACGGATGAGATTCTGGCGGCACTCAAGATCAAGCTTGACCGCCTGGAAAGCCATATCCGATTGACCCAGACCAGCATCGAACGGGATGCGCAAACCCTCGCCACCCATCAACAGCGCGCCAGCACGTTTGCCACCAACGGTCAGGAGCCCCCCCAAGCCACCCGCGAGTCCATCGCATCGCTCAATCGACGAATGAACGCCTATCGTCATCAAGTACAGCGCGAAGAAAACGAAAAATTGGCCACTGCAGATCAGTTTAGCCGGGACCTGAAGCGATTCCAGATCATCAAGTCCATGCAAGAGCGTCAAGAAAACCCGAACGCCGACTGGACGCACGGAGTTACCAAGGCGCTAAGTAGCGGCCATGGCGATATGATCAGCGTAGTGGAGTGCAGGGAAAAGAGTCACTGCGATCACTACTGGACATTGGCCGCTGATTATTTGCACAGAAGATCCGGCTATCCGATTGCCGTGGAAACCGAAAAAATCCTCCAGACACCCTACCCCAGAGACGACACCGACTTCGGCATTACCATCACCCGATTGACGGGCAAATCCAACTTTCTCATCTTCATGGATGTCATTTGCCGGCCTACGAGCATCGGCGAACAGCTCTGCAAAAGCAAGCGGGTCACGGAGATTCACCAGGGATTCAGACAGTCCTTACTGAGCAGTTACCCCAACATGCCGGGTATTCCGTCAAACCCAAGCGGAAACAGCGCCAATCCGTGAGGGCATCAACAGGGTACCGATTCCCCGATCTGTAAGAAGCTCCAGCAGGACGGCATGCTCAATGCGTCCGTCGATGATGTGAACGCTCTTGACCCCACCTTTCAAGGCATCGGTGGCACAGCCGACTTTCGGAATCATTCCGCCGCTGATGGTGCCATTCGTAATCAGGTCATCCACCTCGGCCAATGAAAGTCCCGTCAGCAGCGCCCCGTTCTTATCCAGAATGCCGGCGGTATTGGTCAGCAACATCAGCTTCTCCGCTTGCAGCACCTCGGCCATTTTCCCAGCGACCAAATCGGCATTGATGTTGTAGGAAAAGCCATCATCCCCAACCCCAATGGGGGCAATGACCGGGATAAAATCACTTTGCACCAACGTGTTGACGATACTCGGGTCGATACTCCGCACCCGGCCGACATGCCCCAGATCGATAATTTCCGGCTCATCGGTTTCTGCTGAACGCTGGGTCACGGAGATTTTCTCGGCGCGCACCAGGTCGCCGTCCTTTCCCGTCAGACCCACGGCCGCCCCACCATGCTGATTGATGAGATTGACAATCTCCTTGTTGACCAGCCCACCCAGCACCATCTCCACCACATCCATGGTTTCGGCATCGGTGACCCGCATACCCTGAACGAAATGGCTGGTTTTACCCAGTCGCTGCAGCAGATTGCCGATTTGCGGACCGCCGCCATGCACCACCACCGGATTGATACCGACCAGCTTAAGCAGCACGATGTCCCTCGCAAAACTGTGCTTCAAGTGGTCTTCGGTCATGGCATTGCCACCATACTTGACCACCAGCGTCTTGCCCTTGAATCGCTTAATGTAGGGCAACGCCTCGATCAGGACATGGGCGATACGGGAGGCGGATTCGTTTTCCAAAGCGTCTTGTTTATGCACGGATGAGCGACTCGACTAGCTGATTGAAATAATACGGCGCTGACTTGACCGGACTTACAGATGACCGGTATGGCCAAATCCGCCGTGGGCGCGTTGGCTCTCGGAGAATGCCTCCACCCTCTCGAATTGGACCTGGACTACTGGCACAAACACCATTTGCGCGATGCGGTCACCCACGCCGATCTCAAAGGACTCCTGCCCCCGATTCCAGCAGGACACAAACACCTGCCCCTGATAATCCGAATCGATCAAACCCACCAAATTGCCTAGCACAATACCGTGCTTGTGCCCCAGTCCCGAGCGGGGCAACAGAACCGCCGCTAGGCTTTCGTCATCGATATGGATGGCCAGCCCGGTCGGGATCAAATGCGCTTCACCGGGCTGAATGGTCAACGGCCGATCCACACAGGCGCGAAGATCCAAACCGGCCGAGCCGGGGGTCGCATACTCCGGCAATGGGATGTCCTTACCCAATCGGTCGTCAAGAATTTTCAGCTGGATATTGTGCATGGTAACGGTCTGAAATTAGGGTCAACAGTTGGTGAGCCAATATCGATTTTGGCGCGGTTGGCAAGTGCATTTCACCCTCCGGCCAGCAAACATAAAGCGCGTTATCGTCAACATCAAAGCCCATGCCGGTGCCCACCTGATTGGCGGCCACCATATCGAGTGACTTGTCGATCAACTTGCCCCGAGCATAAGTCTCGAGATGCTGGGTTTCGGCGGCAAAGCCCACAGTGAACGGGCGTGACCGAGGCAGCGCGGAGACGGCGGCCAGAATGTCCCGGGTTTTCACCAGGTTCAGTGCCAGAGAACTGGCATCCTTCTTGATCTTGTGGGGTAAGGCTTCCGGAGCATAATCGGCCACCGCCGCCGCGCCGATATAGATGTCGGCATGCTCGGCCCACGACAACACAGCCTCATACATATTAGCCGCCGTTTGCACCGGCACCAGCTCGGCGCCAGCCGGCGGCATCAAGGCGGTCGGCCCGCTGACCAGTGTCACCCGCGCACCCAAGGCAAGAGCCGATTGTGCCAGCGCGTATCCCATCTTGCCGGAACTGCGGTTGGTGAGATAACGAACGGGATCAATCGGCTCGCGGGTCGGTCCGGCGCTGATCAGGACCCGCAGCCCGGCCAATGCGGCTCCCCCCGACTGACCGACCAGCGCCTCCACGATGGCAGCCGGCTCGACCAGACGACCGGGCCCAGCCTCACCGCAAGCCTGTACGCCCTCGGCGGGCCCCAGCATGCCGACACCGCGGGATTTAAGCACGGCGATGTTTTCCTGTGTCGCCGCATGCTGCCACATGGCCTGATTCATCGCCGGTGCCAGTAGCAATGGCGCCGTGGCCGCAAGACAAACCGTGGTCAGCAGGTCATCCGCCAGCCCGGCGCGAAGCCGGGCGATCACATCCGCCGAAGCTGGTGCGATCAAAATACGATCGGCCCAACGCGCCAGATGAATGTGCCCCATCGCCGACTCCGCGTCGCTATCGAGCAGTTCCAGATGCACAGGGTGCCCGGACAGGGCCTGAAAGGTCAGCGGGGTGACAAAGGCCGTGGCGGCCCGCGTCATGATGACACGCACCTCGGCTCCTTTACCCCTGAGCAGCCGCACCAACTCCGCCGCCTTGTAGGCCGCGATGCCGCCGGTTACACCGAGGAGAATCTTTTGGCCATTGAGTGCGCTCAATCGGATCGCCTGTTACGTTGATAAAGCTCGAGATTATGGCAAGTTTGGCTCACAGCTTCTATGCTTGACTGGCGGATGAACCAAATATCAATGGGGGATACCGATCATGCCGATTACAGACTGGCCGGACAATGAACGTCCGCGGGAGAAACTAATGGCGCGCGGCGCCACTGCGCTCTCGGATGCGGAGTTGCTGGCGATTTTTCTCCGCACCGGACTTCCTGGCAAGACGGCCGTTGACCTGGCCCGCGATCTTTTACAGGATTTCGGCTCCCTGCGAGCTCTGCTGGAAAGTGACTTCGACCGTTTTCGGCAAAGCCCTGGGCTCGGGATGGCCAAATACGTCCAGCTCCAGGCCGTGATGGAAATGGCCCGGCGCCATCTCAAGGAGACGCTAAAGCGCAGCGATGCACTGACTAGCCCGGAGTTGACCCGCCAATTTCTCGCGGCCCAGATGCGCGCCCATCCGCATGAGGTCTTTGCCTGCCTGCTACTGGACAACCAGCACCGGGTGATTGAGTTTCGCGAACTGTTCCGCGGCACCATCGACGGCGCCAGCGTGTATCCTCGCGAAGTAGTCAAAACCGCCCTGGCCTATAACGCGGCGGCCGTCATCTTCGCCCATAACCATCCCTCCGGTATCGCCGAACCCAGCGAGGCCGATCGCCTGATCACCCAACGACTCAAACAGGCACTGAATCTGGTGGATATCCGCGTGCTGGATCACTTCATCGTCGGCGATGGTGATAACGCTTACTCCTTTGCCGAAAACGGATTACTTTGATGACACTGCCTCGCACCCCCGAACCCGAACTGATGAATGAAGAAGGACAGGCACTCGCCTACGCCCAGGCGGACTTCTCGGTCCCACACAATCAGTTCATCGAGCTTTTCCGCAGCGCATTTGCCGATCTCCCGATGGATGGTGCCGCACTCGACATGGGTTGTGGTCCCGCCGATGTGACCGTGCGCTTCGCCAGGGCTTATCCTCATTGTCACATCGACGGCATCGATGGTGCGCCGGCCATGCTGGCAATAGGTCGCGCTAGCATCGGGGCTGCCGGGTTGTCCCAGCGGATACGACTGATCGAGGGTTACCTACCTGGTGCCGTCTTGCCTCGGCCGCATTACGACGTGATCCTCTCCAACTCCCTGCTGCATCACCTAGCGGACCCTCAGGTACTTTGGGAGACAGTACAACGCCATGGCAAACCGGGTGCAGCGGTCTTTGTCATGGATTTGCGCCGACCCGACACTGCCACAGTGGTTGAAGCACTGGTCCGTCAGCATGCGGCGGCGGAGCCAGCCATACTACAGCGCGACTTCCACCACTCGCTGCATGCCGCCTATCAACCCGAAGAAATTCGGCAGCAGCTCGACCAGGCCGGGCTTCAAGAACTGACGGTAACCGCCATTGGCGATCGGCATGTGATCATCCATGGCCACCTAACGGCAGCCGCCGAACCCTCGTGATACTCTCCCGACACCCACTGACTCGATAACACCGGAGGATCTCATGGCCACTCTCCATCGAAGCGCCGCAAAAATCCTTTGGTTTGATGAAATCGGCATCGAGGATGTGCCGCTGGTCGGCGGCAAGAATGCCTCGCTGGGGGAGATGTTCCGGGAACTGATCCCACAAGGCGTCCAGGTGCCCAACGGTTTTGCCATCACGGCGGCCGCTTATCACGATTTTGTTGAAAACTCGGGGGTGGCGAAACAGCTCGAGTCCATTCTTGCGGGTCTGGATACCGGTGACATCCTGGAGCTGCAAAAACGGGGCTTGGCCGCTCGCGATGCCATCCTTGCCGCCGAATTACCCTCAGGCCTCCAGCAGGCCATTGTTGCAGCCTACAACAAGCTCTCGGCTGACCATGATGGACCGGTCGATGTCGCCGTTCGCTCCAGCGCCACGGCCGAGGATTTGCCGGATGCCAGCTTTGCCGGCCAACAGGAAACCTATCTCAACGTCCAGGGATCGACTGCCCTGCTGGAAACCTGCAAACGCTGCTTCGCCTCGCTTTACACCGACCGCGCCATTTCCTACCGCGTGGACAAGGGCTTTGATGCGATGCGTATCGGTCTCTCGATCGGCGTGCAGCGTATGGTGCGTTCAGATATGGCGGCGGCCGGCGTCATGTTCTCGATCGACACGGAGACCGGCTTCGCTGAAGCTGTGCTCATCAACGCCGCTTATGGCCTGGGCGAAAACGTGGTCGCAGGCGCGGTCAATCCGGACGAGTTCTATGTATTCAAGCCGACACTGAAGCAGGGCTTCCGCCCTATCCTCCGCAAACAGCTGGGGACCAAGGCGCAAAAACTGATTTACGACATCGGCGGTGGGAAGATGACCCGCAACGTGTCGGTGCCGACCGAGGACCGTCAGCGCTTCTGCATTGATGATGACGACATCCTGACGCTGGCGCGCTGGGCCTGCCTGATCGAGGATCACTATGCCAACAAACGCGGTGCGCCGTCGCCGATGGACATGGAGTGGGCCAAGGACGGCCGCACCGGCGAGCTGTTCATCGTCCAGGCCCGGCCGGAAACGGTGCAGTCACGCAAAACCGCCGGGGTCATCGAAACTTATCGGCTCAAGGAGCAGGGCGGCACGCCGCTCATTACCGGGCGCAGCGTCGGCGAGCGGATTGCCGCCGGTCCGGTTCGTGTCATTCATTCGGTCAAGGATCTTCACCGATTCCAGGCCGGCGAAGTGCTGGTCGCGGACAAGACCGACCCGGACTGGGAGCCGTCGATGAAAATGGCGGCGGCTATCGTCACCAATCGCGGCGGCCGCACCTGCCATGCCGCCATCGTCAGCCGCGAGTTGGGGCTACCGGCCGTGGTGGGCACCGAACGGGCGACCGAGTTGCTGCGCGACGGCCAGACCGTCACCGTCTCCTGTGCCGAGAGCGACACCGGCTTCGTCTACGAGGGACAGCTGCCGTTCGAGGTCGAGCGCCAGTCGTTGGCCGAACTGCAGCGACCCCGCACCAAAATCATGATGAACGTCGGCAACCCGGAGGAAGCCTTCCGCCTCTCCTTCCTGCCCAACGACGGGGTGGGCCTGGCACGGGAGGAATTCATTATTTCCAACTCGATCAAGATTCATCCCAAGGCGCTGATCGATTACGACACGCTGACCGACGCGGATGTAAAGGATGAAATCGACCGGCTGACCGCGGGCTACGACAACAAGCCGCAGTTCTTTGTCGAGCGGCTGGCGCAGGGCGTGGCAATGATTGCGGCGGCGTTTTACCCGAACGACGTCATTATCCGCATGAGCGACTTTAAGACCAACGAGTACGCCAACCTGATCGGTGGCCTACCCTACGAGCCGACCGAGGAAAATCCGATGATCGGATTCAGGGGCGCCAGCCGCTATTACAACGAGCGCTACCGCGACGGTTTCGCGCTGGAATGTCGGGCCATGAAGCAGGTCCGCGACGACATGGGCCTGACCAACCTGAAGATCATGATCCCATTTTGCCGGACCGTGGAGGAAGCCAAGCGCGTCCTGGCGGAAATGGACAAGAACGGCCTCAAGCGCGGCGAGAACGAGCTGGAGGTTTATGTGATGTGCGAGCTGCCCAGCAACGTGCTGCTGGCGAAGGAGTTCGCCGAAGTGTTTGATGGCTTTTCGATCGGCTCCAACGATCTGACCCAGCTCACCCTCGGCGTAGACCGTGATTCCGAGATCGTCGCCCACATCTTCGACGAGCGGAACCCGGCGGTGATGCGCTCGATTGCTTCGGTCATCCGCGACGCTAAGGCAGCGGGCCGGAAGATTGGCATCTGCGGTCAGGCGCCCAGCGATTACCCGGAATTCGCCGAATTTCTGGTGCAATGCGGCATCGACAGCATTTCGCTCAATCCGGATGCCGTCCTGCGGACGACGCTAGCGGTATTGGAATTGGAAGAAAAACTAGCCACGAAATAATAGTTGGCCAGAAATAGCGGAGAGCCACAGCCATGATCATTACGGCATTAAGTGCCGCACCATATCGCGCTCTAGCTTCAGCTCGGCTTCACTGGCCTGAATGCGGGCGCGACTGAAATCGTCGAGAGGAATGTCCGGCACGATAAGCCAGTGGCCGCCGCGGATGGTGACGGGAAAGGAGAATACCAGTCCCGGTTCGACACCATAGCTGCCATCGCTGCGCACCGCCATGCTGACCCAGCGGTCCCCCGGGGTACCGAGCACCCAGTCACGCATATGCTCAAGAGCGGCATTGGCGCCAGAGCCTGCACTGGATTTGCCCCGCACACGGATAACCTCGGCACCGCGATTTTGCACGGTGCCGATGAAACTCTGCTTGTACCAGTCAATACCCACCCAATCGAGTACGGACCGGCCACCGACCGATGCATGATGAATGTCGGGATACTGGGTCGTGGAATGATTCCCCCAGATGATCACGCCATCAACATCGGTCGGATTGTGCCCGGTACGAGTGGCCAGCAGGCTGACTGCGCGATTATGATCGAGCCGAGTCATCGCGGCGAAATTCTCCGGCGGCAAATCGGGCGCGTTGGACAGGGCGATCAGTGCATTGGTGTTGACCGGGTTGCCAACCACCAGAACCTTGACGTCGCGGTGAGCGGACTCGTTCAGGGCGCGACCCTGCACCGAAAAGATCTCGGCGTTTACCTCCAACAGGTCGCGGCGCTCCATCCCCGCCCCTCGCGGCCGGGCACCGACCAGAAATACCAAGTCGGCATCAGCAAACGCAGCAACGGGATCGCTGTGACAACTGACACCATGTAGCAGCGGTGCCGCGCAATCGGCCAATTCCATGGCCACGCCATCCAGCGCCCCCAGGAGTGTGGGCACCTCCAACAGGCTGAGCATGATGGGCTGTTCTGGACCGAGCAGATCACCGGCGATCAACCTGAACAGCAGGGAATAGCTGATTTGCCCCGCCGCCCCGGAGACAGCGATCCTGACAGGAGCCCTCATCGATTCGGTCTCCCTTCGAGCCAGATACTCAATGCTTCACCCAAAACCGCCTCAACCCAGCGGGTAGCCCTTGGCCTGAACCGCCGACTTGATGGCATTTAGATTGGTTTTGGTTTCATCAAATTCGACCTGAACACTGCCATCCTGGGAGGACGCCTTGCTCGAAATCACGCCAGACACCGCGTCGGCGGCTGATTGGACGGTTTTCTCGCAACCGCCACATTTCATGCCGGTCACTTTGAAAGTTGCATTTTGCATAGTGAGGTCCTCACTGATGATCGTTGACGTTAGAAATTGCGGTTGACCGCACGGCGGTCATGGCGAGCGAATCTATGGCTGTCCAGGCCACCCTCGCCTAATCCAGATTGACTTTACGGCTATTGAATGGAAAGGGCTTGTCGTTGGTGTTGTAGCTCAAATAGAGCCAAATACGGTAGATGTAATCGGCTACCGACTTGCCGACTCGCTGTGCACCGGAACTGGGTTGAGCGCCGATCAGATGCATGACAATCTGCACCAGCAGCACACCCCACAACACGAATCGCACAATGCCGAGAATAACGACATAAACCACGATGTATATCAGCCTGACGAAAAAATTGCCGGGCTCGAAGGAATCAGGTTCGATACTGGACATATCTGCTGCTAATCAATGGATTGAGATGGAGGACTGACGTAACCTAACGGCCACTAGGATAAAGCTGGAAATCACGCCAGCCAACGACCCGAAAGCATACCCCAATCGCCATGCGTGTGTTAAATCGAGAGGGTGAAATCGACTATCAGGAGGATTTCCTTAGCACCGAGGAAGCGGACAGACTCTTCCTCGCGCTGGAAGCCACCATGAACTGGCATGAGGAGTTCATCCGCATGGCTGGCCGCTCAAGCCGTGTGCCGAGAAGCGTCGCCTGGCACGGCGATGCCGACGCGGTCTATCGCTACTCGGGGGTTCGACATGAACCCCGCCCGTGGACGACCGATCTATGGGCACTGAAATCCCGATTGGAGGCTGTTTGCGGCCAGCGTTTCAACAGCGTGCTCGGCAACCGTTACGCGGATGGTCAGGATGCCATGGGCTGGCATGCCGACAATGAACCGGAGCTCGGCCCCGCGCCGGTTATTGCCTCACTCAGCCTGGGTGCCGAACGCCGTTTCGATATCCGCCACAACACCAGCCGCAAGATTCGGCACCTGCCGCTATCGCATGGGAGTCTCCTGACGATGAGTGGCTCTTTTCAATTTCACTGGCAACACCGCATTCCTAGACAAACCGCAATCACAGCGCCACGTATCAATCTGACGTTTCGCCTGATCCACCCGAACACCTGACCATGGCCGACATCCTTCCCTTTCGCCGTCCTAAGGCTTCAGAGAAGCATCAGGGCAATACCTTGTGCCGCCGTGGCTTTCACAAGTGGCAAGTCGACAAGGCCAGGGTGTTCGACGTTAAGCAAGGACGACTGATGACGGTCCATCGCTGCACCCGCTGTGGCGCAGTCAAACATGAACTGCTCTGACACATCGAGATCCTGCCAGCGCAAGAAATCGCCGACGCAGAAAACTAACAGCCAGGCTATCAGCCCAAACAGCGGCGCATGAAGCTGTATAAATCCTGCTGCCGAAATTCCTCGAGGCTCCATGGCCGGCGGTCGATCATTCCTAATTCCTCATAAGGTACGACATACACTTCTGCCGACATCGCACCCAGCCCCTGAGCTAAAACCTTGAGCGTTTCACGACGGTAGAACTTATCCTCGAATCGATCCAGCCGCGCCCAGACTCCGGCATCAAGAGCAGGGTATAAGATGCCATCGGTCACTGCGCCCGTCTGCGCTACCAGACCGGGGTAACTCAGGTTCTTGAGCCGATAGCGTGCATACCCCTCGATCGAGGCCGGGTGACCGAATCCCCGCTGACCGGTAACAGCGGCAAACACCTCGCAAAGCTGCAAGCTTCCGTAAGCAAAAAGGTGCGGCATGAGAAAACCAAAGGTTTGTTTGGGGCTGCTAATATTAACGGCCATGGCACTTTTTTATTACCCGGAAGCACAGGAATGACCGCAAACCAAATACTCATCGGCAAGGGCGATCTGCCCTGTGTCCTTGAAGGCCGCTATGCCAATCGTCATGGACTGATTGCCGGCGCGACCGGTACGGGCAAAACCGTGTCCCTGCAGGTGTTGGCCGAGGGCTTCTCCGACCTGGGCATTCCGGTTTTCCTGGCTGACATCAAGGGCGATCTTGCCGGACTCGCTATGCCCGGCGAGAAAAACTCCAAAGTTGCCGAGCGTGCGGCCGATATGGGCCTCAAAGACTATCGCGTGCGATCCTACCCGGTCGTATTCTGGGATGTGTTTGGCAAGCAGGGCCACCCGGTGCGTGCGAGCATTTCCGACATGGGGCCGCTGCTACTTTCACGGTTACTAAGCCTGACTGATATTCAGCAAAGTGTTCTTACCCTGCTTTTCAAGTACGCCGATGACCGGGGTCTGTTGCTGCTAGATCTCAAGGATCTGCAGTCATTGATCGCCCATGCTTCGGAAAATACGGCGGAACTAGGCAAGCAATACGGCACCGTCAGCAAGCAGACGCTGGGCATTCTTCAGCGCGAACTGGCGGCGCTGGAGCATCAGGGTGCTGATCACTTCTTTGGCGAGCCCTCGCTGCAACTGGAAGATCTACTGCAAACCACGCTCGACGGACGTGGGCATATCAACATCCTGGCCGCCGACAAGCTCTTCCTTAAGCCCAGTCTTTACGCGACCTTTCTGCTTTGGCTTCTCTCCGAACTTTATGAAAATCTTCCGGAGCGGGGTGACATGGAGCTGCCCCGGATGGCCTTTTTCTTCGATGAGGCACACCTGCTCTTTGATGATGCCCCCAAGATTCTTATCGACAAGGTCGAGCAGGTCGTGCGCCTGATTCGCTCCAAGGGCATCGGCGTTTACTTCATCACGCAGAATCCATTGGATGTACCGGAAAAAATTCTGGGCCAACTCGGCAACCGCATTCAGCATGCCCTGCGTGCATTTACGCCCAAGGATCAGAAAGCCGTGAAGGCGGCGGCGGACACTTTCAGGGCTAAGGAAGGACTGAATGTCGCAGCGGTGATCACGGAACTGGGTGTGGGGGAAGCCCTGATATCGACGCTGGCAGAAGGCGGCGTGCCCAGTCCGGTGGAGCGCGCCAAGGTCTGTCCGCCTCACTCGCGGATGGGCGCGATCACGCCGGAGGAGAGGCAAACCGTTATTCAGCGGTGTCCCTATCGCGAACGCTATGCTGAGCTTATCGATCGGGAATCCGCCTACGAGCTACTCAGCGTAAGGGCCGAGGAGTCCGTCAGCACGGCAGGCATGGGAATGGAAATCCAAGGCTTCCTCGAAAAAGCCGCCAAAAGCGCAATGACGGCGGCGAGTTCGGAACTGGGCCGCAGGATCGGCAAACAGCTTTTGCGCGGTATTCTGGGATCGCTGGGCAAACGCTAATTAACCTGTAACTTTCTGAAATTCCGGCGCGCCCATGAGCGCCGACGCCAGGGAGCGTAAGGCTTGGCTTCGGTGGCTGATGCGGTTTTTCAGATCCGCATCCAGCTCTGCCGAAGCGCGCTGGTGTTCAGCCACGTAAAACAGCGGGTCGTACCCAAAGCCGGCGGAGCCCCGCGCTTCCGCTAGGATTAAGCCAGGCCAGACACCTTCGGCGATGACGGGGCTGGGATCTTCGGTGTGGCGCAGATACACCATGACACAGCGGAAACGGGCGGTACGCATGGCCAGAGGCACCCCTGCGAGCGCCGCTAATAATTTCTCGTTATTTTTGGCATCCGTCGCGCCTGGCCCGGCAAAGCGAGCAGAATGGATGCCCGGCGCCCCACCCAGCACATCGACCTCCAGCCCAGAGTCGTCCGCAATGGTCGGTAAACCAGAGATCGAAGCAGCATGCCGCGCCTTGATCAGCGCATTTTCAACAAAGGTCAGCCCGGTTTCATTGGCATCACCCACACCGAACACGGACTGAGGCATCACTGTCATATCATGCTCTGCCAATATGGCCTGGATCTCGCGGATCTTCCCGGGATTGTTACTGGCGAGGAGAACTTTTTTCATCTTCTTTAACCTTAAAAAAGCGCCGAACCTCAGCAGTAAATAGCAAGGCTCGTGCGAATCTTGATTGTGTCGGTGTCTGTCACCGGCCTGAAGTACAACAGAAAATCATTGGAAGAGAATAAAGACCATGAGTAAGATACTGACCGAAGTTCTGAAAGCCAACGAAGGCTATGCCAGCCGTTTCACCCAGGGTGACCTGGCGCTGCCACCGGCGCGGGGCTTTGCCGTCCTGACCTGCATGGATGCACGCCTTGATCCGGCCAAATACGCCGGCCTGTCCGAAGGCGATGCTCACGTCACCCGCAATGCCGGTGGCCGCGCCAGCGATGACGCCATCCGCTCACTGGTCATCTCCCACAAGCTGCTTGGCACCCAGGAATTCTTCGTCATTCATCACACCGATTGCGGTATGCAGCTGTTCAACAATGACATCATGGGTGATTTGCTGAATAGCAGTCTCGACACCGCCTCCATTGATGCCAGCGGCTGGCATGACAACGGCAATTATCCCGGCTCTGCGGATGGCAAGTACATCAACTGGCTGACCTTCAAGAACAACGAACTGAGCGTGCTGGAAGATGTTCAACGCATCCGCAACCACACCCTCGTGCCCAACTACATACCGATTTATGGCTTCATCTACGACGTCAAAACCGGCAAGCTGGTCGAGGTGCCTGAGGCCATGAAGGCGGGCAGTCCGGCATAAAGACAAACTTGGCGCGGACCTGGCGAAACCGGGTCCGCGCCGGTCTGATTTCTGGCGGCCGCACACGCGGCCCGGAAGAGAACCCGCGAATCAATCCCTGGGAATTTCCAACGCTTCGCGTTGATGTTGCATCAAGTTGCCGATGCCTTTGGCAGCCATATCAAGCATGGCATCCAATTCATTACGGCGGAACGCATGACCTTCGGCGGTGCCCTGCACTTCGATGAAGGCACCCACATCATTCATGACAACGTTCATGTCGGTCTCAGCATCACAATCTTCCCGATAGTCAAGGTCCAGCACCGGCACACCCTGGCAGATACCGACGGAGACCGATGCGATTTGGCCATGAATCGGATTGACTTTCAGACGCCGGACCTTCATTAAGTGCTGAACGGCCAAGCTAAGGGCCACGAATCCTCCGGTTATCGAGGCAGTGCGAGTGCCACCATCGGCCTGGATGACATCGCAATCGATCGTGACGGTGCGCTCACCCAATGCCTGGAGATCCAGCGCGGCACGAAGGGAGCGACCAATGAGTCGCTGAATTTCCATGGTTCGACCGCCCTGTTTTCCACGCGCGGCCTCGCGACCGGAGCGTTCATGAGTGGCACGAGGTAACATGCCATATTCTGCGGTGATCCAGCCGCTACCCTTGCCTTTGAGAAAGGGAGGCACCCTGTCCTCGATACTGGCAGTGCAAATCACTCGGGTATCGCCAAATGACACCAACACAGAGCCTTCCGCATGCTTGGTAAAGTGGGGCGTAATGACTATTTCGCGGAGTTGATCGGGCTGTCGGCCGCTCGGTCTCATGATATCGCTCATCTCGGGTAAAACAGAAAAACAGTATAACCCAATCCCACTTACCCTCTTGGCCCACATCTTTTTGTGCTTATGACGCTGAAACACCTGGCTTATCTGGTCGGTTTTGCCCTGCTGTTTCTGATAGCACCCATCGCCTATCAGATAGACCGGGCCGCGCAGTCGCTGCCAGTCATGGATGGCAACCATCCGCTGGAGGGGCTTAGCGCTCCTGCAACCGTGGAATTCGACGCGCTGGCGATCCCCACCGTCAACACCGAAAACCGGGAAGATGCCTATCGGGTACTGGGCTATCTCCATGCCAGAGATCGGCTTTTCCAGATGGACATGCAGCGGCGAAAAACAGCGGGGCGGCTGGCTGAGGTATTAGGTGAAAAAGCCCTAACCTCAGATCGGAAGCAGCGCATTTATGGTTTCGCAGAAACCGCGAAAAAGACGGTGGATCAACTAAGACCCGCAGAACGTGCCGCGTTGCTGGCATATACCGAAGGTGTCAACGCCGTTCTCCGACACGCACGGGAATTCCCACCGGAATTCCGTTTCCTGCATTATCGACCCGACCCCTGGCAACCCGAGGACAGCCTGATGGTCGCGGCCAATATGTTCCAAATGTTGAGCGACAGCGAGGCCGAGGAACGCATGCTGACGATGATGCAATCCTGCCTGCCGGAGGCCGTCACCGCTTTTCTGACGCCTGATACGGATGCCTACACTCATACGCTACTCGGAGGCAGTGCATCAAGACGCCCCGAGCAGCCGGTTCCGACCGACGCCATCGCAAGACTGATCCAGGAAGCACCCATGACCGCTCAGCTTACCGCGCTCGTTCAGCCGGAGCCACCGAGCATAGGATCAAACAATTGGGCCATCAATGGCACGAAGACACTTGATGGCCGGGCCATTCTGGCGGATGACATGCACCTGCCGTTGGGGGTACCCAATACCTGGTATCGTGCTCACCTGCATTACAGCACTTACCAGGTGTCTGGAGTCACTTTACCGGGCGTGCCACTGGTCGTGGTGGGTAGCAATCGCCACATCGCCTGGGGGTTCACCAATCTCACCGGGGATGTGCAAGATCTTGTCTCGCTTGAGATTAATCCCGACCACCCGAACCAATACCTGACACCACAAGGATGGCAGTCATTCACCACTACGACTGAATCCATCCCAATACTAGGCGGGAAATCAGAAACCCTCGCCGTGCAAAAAACGGTCTGGGGGCCTGTCCTGGAAACGGAGCTGCTCCACAAACGTGTGGCACTAAGATGGACCGCGCTCGATCCAGCCGCCGTCAATCTGCGCTTGATTGAAATGGATGCGGCGGATACACAGCAGAAGGCCATCGATGTCCTCAATCGTTTTGGGGCACCACCGCAAAATGTGCTGCTAGCAGACAAATCGGGCCATATCGCTTGGACTTTGACGGGATTTATCCCCAATCGACGGGGATTTGATGGCAGCGTGAGCCAGTCATGGGCAAATGGTGACAAAGACTGGGAGGGCTACCTTGCCCCCGAGCAACTTCCCCGAGTGGTAGACCCCCCAGAGGGTTTTCTTGCGACAGCCAACAACCGAACTCTGGGTACCGAGTACCCCCATGTCATCGGTCACAACTTTTCCAATGGATATCGCGCCTACCGGATACGTCAACGACTGGAGGAGAAGACACGACTCAGTGAGCGGGACATGCATGAGATCCAGCTCGATACGACGAGTGACTTTTATGCTTTCTATAGTGAGTTGGCACTTTCACTACTCAGCGCCCATCGGCTGACTGATGATATCAGCCTGGCCGAAATCGAATCTGTTCTTCGCCGGTGGGACGGGCAACTGAACCCCAACAGTCAAGGCATCGCTTTGCTAATCCATTGGCGGACAACGCTGGCTAGTAGGGTTTTCACCCCGATAATGCAGGGCTGCGTAAGACGATATCCATCTTTTGCCTATCACTGGCGGGAAATGGAAACTCCATTGCGAGCTATCCTCAGGAAAGGCATTCCTTCCATTGCAGACGTTTATGAGCTCTCGGATTGGGATGACTTTTTATTGGCAACCTTGAGTCAAGCGGCCAACGAACTTAAAGCCAAATACGGCATACGTCGCCTTGACCAATTGCCCTGGCAAAAGGTCAACACCGTAGTGTTACAGCATCCATTCAGCCGCGTGGACCCAAAGACTGGCATATTTCTGGATATGGACCCTGTACCCGGCGCGTGCGACAGCAACTGCATCAAAGTTCTGCATGAAAAGAACGGGGCCAGCGAGAGAGTGGTAATAGCCCCAAATCATCCTGAGAACGGCATCTTCGAGATGCCCGGAGGACAGTCCGGGCACCCACTCTCCAGCCATTTCCGCGACCAGCAAAGAGCATGGGAAATGGGCTCAGAGCAAGCTTTCTTACCGGGCAAGACCGAACACACTTTGAAGCTGACACCTTAAATCAAGCAGTAGCATCTATAACAATGGCTTACCTATCGGTCGAGTTGCACTTAGAGAAGCTTGTAGAGCTGGAACAATAGCCCTTCCATTCTCTTGAGAGATCACCATCTGTCCAGCGGACGACACCGCTGGCAACTCTCCAAACGGAAAATAAATGAATCCAAAAATTCTCGCATTCTTTTTTGTCTTAACTACCCTCTTGGAATGCCTCGCCTATCCGACGCCGAGCTCCGCCGCCTGGAGTAATGATGCCCTTCTCTTCGCAGTAGCCGATGAAGATGATGAAGAAGAAGACGATGATGATGTGGGATCATCAAGTGACCATAGCCAAGCCTCTTCCTCGTTATATTCGCACTATTCCAGTGTAACGGCACAGCGATTGGTCACCCGCAAGAAATCCACTAAGAAACGCAAGATCCATCATCGAGATTCCACGACGCACTCACGCCGCAACGTTCGGAAACCCAAGTCAGTAACGAAACATGGTTACGCCTCGATTTCAGATTCTGCCAAGAAAGTCAGCCCCGCAAAGAAACGACCCCACGTGCAGCATCAAATAAAGCAGACCCGACTAGGCTCAGCCCGATCTAATTCAAGACGTTCAACAGCCACTCACCTGACTCAATCAAAACAAGCATCCAGTCCAACCAATCGTCTCCATGAGAATAAGAAACCGGTACGTGGCAGTAAGTCCCTACATCGACCATTTCCAGCTAAGACGCCAGCTGATAGCAAACGAATCCGCACAGGTCAGTCAGCGACGAGGACACATCAATCTGCGCGCAAAACCAAATCGGAGACGCAAACTCAGCAAACACGAATAGAAAGAAAGCGAACCAAGGGGTCTGGAATGAATGAAAGGACCTCACAACCCCCAAACCTCAGCCATAGGACTTCAGCTAAAGCAAATAGAGATAGGGCCAGACGTGAAGCGACCAAACTACTTTCAAGGAAAGCTTATCCCAACAGCCCCAAAAGGGTAACCAATCCCGAGAAAGCACAGAGAAGGTCAAATCGGTCGAAAGATTGATAGGGTATGAAAAACTCGCAAAGCGGATGGCTACGAAGCAAAAAACAACAGGGAAACAGCAAGTCACGAAAAGAAACATGCAGCGGAATTCGTCAAGCAGTCCCAACGATAGCCGTAAAATGAAGTCGGGGGCAAATAGAAGCACCCGCAACTTAAAATTCTGCCCAGGACGCAGCCTAGAATCGTGCGGCTAGAGTGAAAAGAACCCTGAACCAAGGCTACTTTTACCAATGGCGTTTAAACAGAGACGGACCGCCGCGTTAGCGGAGCTATGGTTTGAGCTTTCTGGTAGTCCGCATGACGCGAGCCTTGCATCGCGGATGGAGCGCCAGTGGCGCTTAACGGATGGCCGCCTGGAGAAGGATTAAGTCCCCCTGTGGATCAATGGGGTAACTTTCAGCCCGCTGAGACACCAGGGCTATAATCTTCACACAACAAAAAGCCCCGACTAGCGACTAGTCGAGGCTTTTGAGTAATTGGAGCCTGGCAGTTCCCTACTTTCGCACAGGTAATCTGCACTATCATCGGCGCTAAGCGGTTTC
>JBILGM010000016.1:0-55862 GCA_044351045.1 Methylococcaceae bacterium
AGCAGACTCTCGAGGAGTTCCTCGGTAACGTCATGCTGCTTTTTGCTCATGGGTGTGTCTCCAGACAAGTCGGCAGTTTCCCGCCATTTGTCCGTTTACACAAAATTCAGCACACCCTCGACTACCGCGATGCCCTCTGCCAAATATTCAACCTCGAAGGCTTCACTGCCGACGGCGTGGGCAGCCTGGCGGGGTTTTTGGCCTGGCGATCAACCCACCCACTGGATGTCCTGATTGTTGACCGGCAATTGCCGGACGGTGACGGGCTTGAAGCCGTGGCCTTGCATCGCCAATCCTCGGATTCCCCGGTCATAGTGCTGACGGCGCTTGGCCAGTTGCCCGAGCGTGTGGCCGGAATGGAGGCAGATGCCGATTACTATCTGGTAAAGCCAGTAGTGATGGACGAACTGATTGCCTTGTTGAGACGCTTGCAGCGAAAACAGCAACTCAGTGAAAGCCAGTATTGGACGGTCAGTGCCGGTCAGTGCCGGCTTCACAGCCCTGATGGAGTCGGTATCTCACTCACTCGTCGAGAATTACACATAATTCTCATGTTTCACGAACGGCCGGGTCAGATCCTCTCACGCCAGGAGTTGGCCGTAGGAATGGGCGAAGATCCGGCACTTTATGACCCACGTCGTCTTGAAATCCTCATTCGTCGACTGCGTAACAAGGTGGGGAAGCTTGCCGGGACTGAACTCCCGCTCAACACCGTGTATGGGTTGGGGTTCAATTTCACCCAGCCATTACGTCAGGCATGAAACCGCGAGTTGATTCACCGATCGAGACCGACGCTATTCGGCCGCAAACACTTCGATTTGTTGATGAAGGACTGGAAGCAGACTTTCAGTCATGGCGCCTTGCCACACTGCAGCACAGCTTCAAACCTGTATTTGCCATCATTGCGCTGGTCACCCTCAATAATCTCTACCTTGATGACCAGGCTATTGGCGGCTCCCTGTCATCCACCATTTACGCAGTTCGCCTGGCGATTCTGACGTGTACAAGCGTGGGGCTGGGCCTGCCACTGCGTAAGATCAGCAATCGTTCGATGATCAGGGTCTTCGAGGTCATTCTGATCATGCTCATGATCGTCACCTTGCTCCGATCCTACAGTGAACCGGACTACTTTACGGTTGGGATGATTATCCAGTTCTTCTATATTCTGGTCGTCTACCTGATCTGTCCATTCACTTGGACACGCCAACTTGCCTATGCCGGGCTCTTCAGTCTGGCATGCCTCGTCATCTGGGAATATCGGATTGAATACACCACGGACTTCTACCGGCTGATTCCCAGCTACCCGTGTGCGAACCTGCTCGGAGCCCTGCTGGCACGACAACGTCACACCCAGGAGCGGAATTTGTTTGCATCAGAGCGCCGGCGGGGACATCAACTTGATCTGGTCGATCAGTTGCGACGTCAGCAAGCAGAAATCCTCGACCTGCTAACGCATGAACTGCGGCAGCCTTTGGCCAGCCTCGCCGCCCAAGGAGAGCTTCTTCTGCGGTTACAGGAGCCCAAAGCCATCCACACGATTGCCTCCCGTATTGTCAGGATCAGTACAGACGCGGCCAATATCATTCGTGAATGGATCGATCATGACCGGACCGCGTTGACCACGGTTTCACCGTCCGGACCCAAGGAGGCGGTCCAATTACTGGAGGTGATACAGGAGGTCGTTGGCCACGTAAGGCGGGAGCATCCCGAACTTAATGTTGCCATCCAAGTGAGTAGCGTCCCGATGATAGTGATAGACAGGCGGGTACTTATCATCGCCATACACAACATCCTCATAAATGCGGCACGGTATGCTCACAGCAGGCGTGGGGTGCTCATTCAGAGCCGAATCCATTCAAACAAGGTCACTCTTCGCATTCGCGACTTCGGCCCGGGGCTAACGGCTGCGGAGCAGGGTGATCTGTTTCTCAAGCATGTCAGGCTGAATCCATCCAGGTCAGTGGGTACTGGAGTGGGTCTCTATCTGGTTCGGGAACTGCTTAATCGATGTGGTGCACGCATTCGCGTGCAGTCGGTGGTGGGTCGCGGGACAGCTTTTATCATTGAAATTTCCCGGGTTGTCTAAGCGCTCACCTTGACTGTTCAAAGTCAACACTCCTGAAAATTCTTCACCATCATCCATTATGCCCGCTACTCTGTCGCAAGGACCTGGTGCTGGTCAACCAGTGCCAAAAATCCAGATTTGATTGAACGGCCCGCAAAATGTCGGATTTATGTCGTATCTCGTCGCGAAAATGTGCTTGCTTTGCCGCTAGATGAAGGGTCAAATTATTATGGAATGTGCCAATGTTACTTCAATAGGGAAATGTCAAAGTATCTGTGATATTACTCCGTGCGACTATACGGAACGCGCTCAAGCTTCGAAGGGGAGATTTATTTCTTAAGCGAACACAAGGGTGTATAGACCAGATTCAGTCGGGCAGCTTTGACTATGACGGCGATTTATTATCTGGCTGAAGGGGTTGTGTCCGCCTCATGCTACCTGACCGGATAAGCAGAATTGGATTGTCAATTAAAGCGGCGAATGTGGTTCTATAAATTATCTAGGTGCTTACTTACTTTTACCTTTAAGCTATCAATGATCCGAGGGAGAAGCCTAAAAGGTTGCAGCATGAATCCGTAGCGCATCCCGATTTGTAATCTGCAATAATAAAACGCAGTGCTCTACACGATGATGATTCAATTGTATTAAGAAATCTAAGATACTACCTATAATATAATGTAGTATGTTAGGCTATAATTATTGATATGGAGATAAATATGGTGGCTTCAAGAGTGATGATACAGTCATTTCCTTTTTTTTGTATTTATTGCATTTGATGTAAGTGCTAAGGATTGCTCGATTCAAGGGCAGTTTCATAATCAAGGGCCTGTTGTTATAAAAAATGTTGACATATTTGATGGGAAGGAAAATGTAATAAGAAAAAACTCCATGGTTTTAATTGATTATGTAAGAACGCCCGACAGTTATGGTTACGACGGAGCGCTAATTAAGGGCAGCGATGTGGGTTACTTCATTAAAGAGATATCTGCTAATGGACAACTCATCTCGAAATATGACCAGGCAGGAGCCAGAATTATCGATGGAAAAGGATTAACTCTCATGCCAGGATTAATTGATAGTCATACTCATCTATCATGGGCGGATATAAATCCATTGCATGAGTTCTCAAAAAAAGTGGCCGCAGGTATTGCTACCTTTGAGGACTGGCCACCTTATGGTGCAGAGGCATCCATAGATGAAGCAAGAAACAGACTCATGGATGGCTTTACAACCATAAGGGAGGTCGGTGGCGTTGCGCACATGATTAAGAAGTGTGTTGACCCTTTCCATTCAAGTTCAGACAATGTTGCATATGAGGGGCTTCCTGGCCCAAGAATAGTCTATGCAGGTTCTGTCATTTCACCTACGTCCGGACATGCTGATATTGAAACCGACCTTGATGAGAAGTTTCATTATATCCCTGATCTGGGCACGATGACGGCCAGTCAGAGGGAGGATCTTATCTTACAGGCAGATCGTTTCGGACTTTATAAGGCTGATGGTGTGCCCGGCATATCCAAGGCAGTAAGGACACAATTTACCAAATCTGCGCAATTCATAAAAATTGCCACTGGGGGTGGGATTGTATCTCCGAATGACCCAGTTTTTGCGAAAATTATGACGGATGATGAGGTTTCAGTCGCCACACAGATTACTGATGGAATGCATACCTACACAACCACTCACTCATATACAGGTGATACAATCATGAGGGATATCCGACATGGCGTGCAGATGATTGAACATGCCAATCTCATAAATAAGCAAGCCATGAAGCTTGTTAAAACAAAGCAAAGCCGGCGTGAAAAGGTAACTAATCGAGATACTTCAGTGTGGTTGAATATCAGTCCATTTTTTCAAAACCAGTATGATGGCTCCTCTCAATTGTCTGGATATAATCTGGACAAATTGCGAGTGGTTGAAAAGTCAACGCTTAATGCGTTTGCTCTCGCTAAAAAGTATAAAGTGAGAAATATGGCGTGGGGTTCCGATGTTATGTTTCTCCCGGGTGGGGCAACTATTGCAGCTCCAATGATAGCTCAAATGCCGCTTGATCTTGCCCCGCTTAAACGGTTCAAGATTGACGGCGACAGTCACTATGGTAATTATGCATATTCCAATTATGATATTTTGAAAATGGTGACGTATAACAATGGATTGGTCGTGACAAAGTCCGGACCACTCACTCCCTATCTAGGGGTAGATGGTAGCTACCTAAAAGAGGGCTTGATTGGTCATATAGCGCCAAATGCTGTCGCTGACCTTATCCTTGTAAAGGGAAATCCTTTGAATGATCTGTCCTTCCTAAGCAATCCCTCTAAAAATATTCAGTTGATTATGAAGGACGGCATTATATATAAAAATACTCTTCATTGATCATTTGATGCTGGTGCCGATTTTTAAGAATACTGAAAAATGTATTATAATGCAGATCCATATATATAATATTAAAGTACTTAATAAATCTAATTTTTTGCAGCTTACTTGAATAATTGTATGGCGAAAGATTCTAATGTTATATAAATCTATTTTTGTGGTAGTTACGTTGGTGGAAAGTCTAAATTATGCTAAAACTAAAGACAAAATTTCGTCCTCTTTGTTTTTTTGATTTGAATTATAGGCTCTCTGGGAAATGCTAGCCCTGATATTTTATTCCAGCCTGCTATTGAGCTGCAAAGCCTCTCATGCGGCCACACTGTTAACCTATGAGACTTTTCTCTCCAAATCTAAGAAGAGCCCCAAGTAAATTTAGATGTGAGCGACTGCTTGAGTTATGGGGGCGTTATTTATTTTAGCCCCATGAGTCGAGTTATCGCTCTGCTTCTTTGTTTGTTTATTCCGATTTTGCAAGCGAGTCCGACCCATATTAAATCTTCCGTCATCATTGATACTGATATGGGCGTAGATGACTGGTTGGCGATTGCTTATATTGCAAATAATCCCAATATCGATCTTAAGGGAATCACGATTGTTGGAAATGGTTTGACGCCTTGCTCACAGGCGGTCAACAATGCCGAATATCTGATGGGTCTATCTGCAAGAAGGGGGAAAGTGCCAATAGCTTGTGGCTCCTCTTGGCCCATGGATGGCTTTGCATCCTATCCCCGTTCATGGCGGGTTGACGCCATGCTGATGTTGGGCGAGGCACTACCTTCAGCAAAGCCAATCTCAACATATGCTGATTCTTCGGGATTGATGTCTGAAATACTTTCAAATGCAACTAACCCAATAGAGATTATTGCATTAGGGGCGCTATCAAACATTGCCGCAACACTGAAGGCCAATCCTAAACTTAAACATAAAATTCTCAAGATCACCTCCATGGGTGGTGCCTTATATGTGCCAGGTAACTTAAGAGCACTTGGTTTTACTGACCAACATAAAAATGTTAAAGCCGAGTGGAACTACTACATTGATCCTCTAGCCGCCAGTATAGTGTTAAAGAGTGGTATTCCAATAAGAATGGTGCCATTGGATGCAACTAATAAGGTGCCGTTAACATCTGAATTCATAAACAAAGTCAATGGGTTGCCTGGGTCTCCCATACAAGCCTTTGTTTCTCGCATCTATGAGCGCATCACGACCGCATCAGGCAATGTTCAATACCTTCATTGGGATCCTTTGGCTGCCGTGATTGCGGTTGACCCGAGCGTATGCAGACATGAGGTGGTCCGAAAACTAGATGTAGTTTCCAAGCCCGGGACAGATTACGGGTTGCCAAATGGAGAACTAAAAAGTTCCTTTCCGGTAGCCTCTTTTTTCGGACGAGAAAGAAAAGCCTTGTCTGCATATTCTGCTGGCGCAACGGTAGAAAGCGCACATGGTTCCAAGATAAATATTTGTTTGGATGCAGATTCGTCCCTTTTTGAGTATAGATACCTTAATGGACTTTTATCCACCCATTAGGGCGCTCTTTCATTTCGAGAGGAACAGGGTCTAGGCTGATTTCTTTCAATCACGCTTCTGGGGGTCATGTTCTGATTGATTTAACGGTATTATTTGCAGCAGCCTTGGGTCTTGATCAACCGTGTCAGATGGTAGCGCCAGAGATTCAGAATCTGAGGCAGGTATACGGCGAAGATAAGGTCTGGAAGCAGATGAACCGCGAAGGCATACTGGCGTCGCGCTGCACAGGGGAGCGCCTGATGCGCACTGTGGGGCAGGCCGGCGCAAGCAGCTGCGCACCACCAAAACAAAGCCATGACTTTGGTTTCGCCGGCTTACCCGCGCTACAGTTGGCATAGACGAGTCAAGCGACCGTAAGCAAGAGTGAGGAGCGGCTGTCGATGTCGGTGTAACTGGGCTCAGCGAGGGTGCGGATGACTTCACCGGAGCGGGTCAATCTCTCGTGCAGCAGTAAATTGTTTGTCCAGTTTCTGGCGAATGTACGCTGGGTTCTCCTCAGAAACCAATGTTCAGGGTTTGAAAAATAGAGATCAGAAGGAAAGAGCAAAGCCTACGTTGCTCAAGATCGAGGGTGTGGCAGCGTTGGTGCCAAAGCTGTTTTGGCCCCAGACCGCCAGTCTTGAGTTTATGGTCCATAGAAAGCCCGCACCCACTACATTCTGCTCATAGGTGCTGGCGCTCGTGTAGCTGGCGCCAGCCGGGTTGCCGGCGGTGGGCACACGTGGAAGTGAAGGGGCATTCACATAGCCATGCAGGAACAGGGCGAAGTCCTCATCAAAGAAGTCGCGTTGCAGGGACCACTGGAAGCTGAATTCCCAGACATTGGTGTTCCTGCCGTCGACAGTTTGGAGAATCCTGACAGCGCCGAGGTTGTACTCGAAGTCGATTTCCCAGGGCAGGGATTGGTCGAAATTGAAGTTGATGCTGGGTTGTGTGCCGGAGTTGGTATTAGTGCTCCCCAGCCACTCTGTCTGAATGTACGCTTCAATGCCCAGGGCCGGCAGGTAGAGTTCCTGATGCTCGTCGAGTACGTGAATCTTGGTGTCGAAGGCCAGTGGGGCAAAATTCCAGCTTTGTATATTGCCCAGCGTGCGGGTTGGTCCATTGCCAAAAACACGCAGTTCAATATCATCGGTCAGGCCATAGCGAAGCAGAAAGTCCATGGAGTATTGGGCGGCTTGTGGTGTACCCGCCGTAGTCCCGGCCGAGTAGCTCAGCGGTTCAAACTCGATGTAGGCGCGGCCTTTTGGCAGTGTGAAAGCACTATTGGGCCAGTTGGCCAGATCGGGTCCGGGGTTGGCTATATCAGGGTTTTCCCGCCATTTCTCGATATTTTCCGGTAATCGGGCGCGGGAACGGTTATATCGGCCCTTGAAGAAGAATGTCTGGTCTTCGCTACTCATGGATTTTGAATACCCCTGAATTCTGGCATCCAGCGATCCGGAGGCTACAACAGGTGCCTGTGGGTGACGTTGTTGCGCTTGCGCGAGTATCAATCGCCCGAGTTCCCGGCCATAACTGATCAGCCTTTGATAGGCAGCCTTCTCTTTTTCTTTCCTGGAGAGGTTTTTATCGGACCATTGATCTTGCCGGCTTTCAGTCGGCGCATGAGTGTCCGCTCGCTCCGACGCCAGTCCGGCGGTCGCGCTGCAGGCCACTATCAAGACCAGTTGTTTGATCGCGCCAAACAATGTCAGGTTGGGGGAAGGAATGTGCAAGCGGGTCTGCTACCGGATGAGTGGAATGGATTCCTCGATCCCGGCTTCGATATAGGTCTTGATTTTGGTTTCGACCTGCAGGTAGGTGGCGAGTGACCTGTAACTCATGAATTCCGCCAGTTTCTTGAAATAGGCCCGGCCGATGTTCAGGCGCTGCTCCTCGTATTCCAGCTTATCCTTCACGTATTCCTTGGCTTCCGCTTCGCTCATGCCATCGACCCCCTCACCCAAGTCGGTGAGTAATTCGCGGCGTTTTAATCTGAGTTCGACCAGTTGTTTCTGGTAGTCATCATACAAAGGCCAAAATCGCTTGGCGATGTCCGGCTCCAGTTGCAGCGTATCCCGGACGATTGCTTTGCGCATCTCAAGGAGTTCAACTTCTTTTGACTGCAACTGTGAGGAGGCGGCCGGCAGATCCCGCTGCTCATTATCTCCTGCCATAGCCCCCGGCCATGGAATCAGTGTCAGTAAGGTCAGCACAATGGAACCGGCTACCCGCATTTTTTTACGGGATGGGCCAAATCCTCGTTCTGCGCAGGAATATCCGGTGATGTTGGTCAAGTGCATCATGTCTATGGAGAACGATCGGAAGGTGGGAGGATGTTCGGTGGGCCTAAGCGACCTGTATTGATGTGCCCGGGTGATTTAGAAGAAAAACTTGACTTCAAACATACCAGCGACCCCGCTTTCTCCAGCCCGATATGGGGTTAGCAGGTTTTCGGCTGGAGAACCTTTAATGTAAAGCGCTTCCGCGGTCATGATCCAGTTGGGCACCATGGCCACCGGGTACCAGTTGAAGCCGCCACCCGCCTCCCAGGGGGTGGCATAACGACCCCTGACAATGGATGATCGGCCGAAGACTTCGACTGACTTGGGCAGCAGGAAGTAGCTGCCCTGAAAGATGCCACCAAAGTCGTGCAACTCACTGACTTCCGGGGGCGCGCCTGAGAAACCGAAGTTGCCCAGATGGCGATATTCGAATTCGGCAAAGAGGGCAAAGCCGGCATATTTGAAGCCGGTGTCAATCGTCGCCAGGGTGACATCGGTGCTGGTGATCTGATTGCCCAAACCCAAGGCGCCCGGACTGCTCAAGGGGGTGCCATTCGACACCCGGAAGATGGTGCTGTCCGGATTCCCAAGGCTGCCATTACCGTCGTCATGGGTATTTTGATACACGGCGGTTCCACCCAATCCCCACACTGGGGTGGAATGATCCTGGAGGTCGGAGACGTTATCACCCATGGGTCCATCGGGCTCCCACCGCACAGAACTGCCATAGAGCATGCCGGTTCCAAGGCGGCTGGCCGAGTAATTGCCGGAAGACCCGCCGAAGCTGTTGCCGACAAACAGGGTGTAGTTCAACTGATGCTCCAGCGTACCCTCAAGCCAGGCCCCGGGCGTCCAGTTAGGACGGAAGTAGGTGGTCGCCATGGTGCGGTCGGCGCCGAGGGTTGATGTCCAAGATTCGGTCCACTCGCGCGTTCCGGGTGCCTTCCAGATGCCGACGCGGCCGCGCACTTCCGGCATCCAGTCATAGCCGATATAGCCCAGCGGAAACACGCTGTTGCTGGACGTAGATGCGTACATCATCAGGCTGTAGACCAGTTCCGGACGGAACGCATTGCCGGTAAAGGCCAGCATAGCGCGGTTCAGTTCGACAATGCTGTAGTCATTGATGGGTTGCAGGGGAAGGTTATTGGGCTGCCAGGTTTTGTCGGTCCGTCCAAAGTAGGAATAGCGGCCTTCCAGCGATACCTTGGCGTTTAGCGAGAAGGAGGGGCTGCCGTTCCTTTCGTCGATGAGTTGAGCGCCCTTGCCCTTGAGGTTCAGGGAGGATGATTCCGGCGGTTCGCTTTGCGATTGGTCAACTGGTCTGGCTTCGCTGGCCTTGACCTGGGGGGCAGCGGATTCAGGGCGGGTCCTTGCGGTTTGAGTTGGCACATGTTCAATGTCATTGGAGGGAAGAGGCGCCCTTGCGACGGCCGGTTCCTTCTGCTTCCGCTCATTCAGGGCCTGTTCCAGATGTTGGATGCGCAGGCCGTCAGCCTGTTTTTGTCGTTCAAGTTCGGCGATACGATGGTGGTCAGATTGTTTTTCCTGTTCCAGACGGCTCAGGCGTTTTTCATAGTCTCCCCGCATTTGTTCCAGTTGCCTGAGGACATCATCCAGCGGGGTATTGGCCAGAGCATCACCGGTAAAAGCCAGGAGGAAGGACGCGATCCAGCGCGCAATATCACGCCAACCTCTTATGCCCCGTTCGGAAGTTCCTTCAGGCCAGTGACTCATTAGGGCGCTTAGGTTGGAGCGGGCAGGTGATAGAAGCCGATCCCCAGCATCAGATAAAGGGCGACCAGCATCATGCCTTCAAACCAGGTGGAGGCACCGTCCATGGTCAGAATGCGGATGATGACCGAGGTTAAGAGAATGGTGGCAATCTCAAAATGACTGAACAGCAGGTTCATGTCTGTCCCCACGAGTGGAGCGGCGAATATGAGCAGCGGGACTGCAAAAAGAATCATCTGGATGCTGGACCCGACAGACGCCTCAATGGCAAGGTCCATCTTGTTGTTTAGGGCGAAGCGGGTGGTGCTGACGATTTCACCAATTCCGCCGGCACCGGCCAGCAGAATCATGCCGCTGAACAAATCCGACAAACCCAGCAGTTTGCTGGTGGGTTCCAGGGCGTCGGTGATGACTTCACTCATGACAGCCAGTCCCAGCGTCGAGGCCACCAAGACGATACCTGCACGGCCCTCCGGTTCTGCTGGGACCGGTTTCTTGGGGGGCTCGGCGGGCAATTGTTTGTTCAGTGACTTGGGCTTGAGGCTGGTGGCCAGCTTCACGGCATAGATCAGCAGCAGAATCAGGGAGATGTCGCGGCTGAGCCCCATTTCCTTGTCTCCGGCGCCCAGGTTGAAAAGTGCGGGAATGATCAGGGCAAAACTGCAGAGCGTCAGCAAACTGGCATTCACCTGGATTGAGGCTTGATTGAAGCTTTGAGTTCCATTGCGTAATCCCCCCAGAAACATACCCAGACCAAGGCCAAGAAGTAACTCGACCAGGATAGAACCGGTGATGGAGGCTTTGACGACATCTCCCAGTCCATGCTTGAGCGCAAAAAAGGCGATGATGATTTCCGGTGCGTTATTCAGGCTGGCGTTGAGCAATCCACCCAGTGTCGGACCCAGCGTATTGGCTAATCTCTGTGTGGCGTCGGCCATGACTTCCGCGAGTGCGTAAATGGCTCCCAATGCGGTCAGAAAGATCCATACCGGGCTGACATCCAGCCAGCGCAGAGCCAGGCAGATCGGTATCAGTCCCAGTAGCAACAAAGGGTTGAAGCCGATGTTGACTTTGCCGGAATGAGCATAGGCCACTTTTTTTGGGGTCATGGTTTGAGCCTCCTGATTTGAATTTCGGATTTGCCTTGACGAATCAGAATGAAAAGCGGACTTGCAATTGACCCACCACACCGCTTTCCCCTGCGCGGTAGGGTGTCAGCAGGTTGTCGGCCGGTGAGTTCTGGATGTAGAGGGATTCTGCCGTGATGATCCAGTTGGGGACCATGGCAATGGGATACCAATTGAAGCCGCCGCCGGCCTCCCATGGCGTGCCATAGGCGCCGTTGACGATCGATGTTCGTCCAAACATCTCGAAACTTTTCGGCATGAGGAAGTAACTGCCCTGCAGATAACCGCCGTAATCGTTGAGGCTTGACAGGGTGCCCGGCTGCAGTCCGGCCGCGGTCGACCAGCCGGGATCCCCAAGGTATCGGTACATGAACTCCGCGGCCAGGGCAAAGCCGCGGTATTTGAAGGCCCAGTCCAACGTGCCCAGAAAGATATTGCCGGAGACCAGTTTACTGTTAGGTCCGAAGGCGCCAATCTCGTTGGCGGGGGTGCCGTTGGATAAGCGGAGGATGGTGTAATCCGGGTTGTTGCTGCCGTAATAGCCCGGTGTGTCTGTAATACGTTGGAAGGTAGCGGTACTGCCCAAACGCGTCACGAACCCGTCATGCCAGCTGAGATCGGAAATGCCAAAACCGATGTCGCCCAGCGGTTGCCATTTGCCGCTGAGTGAGTAGAGCATGGCTGTTCCCTGACGGCTGGCATAAGTGTTCTGAGCGGAGCCGCCGAAACTATTGCCGACCAGAAATTCGTACTGAAAGGTCTTGTTAAGCGTGCCCTCCAGCCAGGCGGCCGGTGTCCAACTGGGGCGAAAATAGGTGGTGGCCATGGTGCGATCGGCACCCAGCGTGGCATTGTAAGAGTCAGTCCATTCGCGCGTGCCGGGTGTCTTCCAAACTCCGATCCGTCCCTTGATTTCCGGCATCCAGTCATAGCCCATGAATCCAACTGGCATGAACGCCCCTGCTGATGACGATCCGAATGTCATGAAGGAGTAGATGAGTTTGGGATCAAAGGCATATCCAGAGAACATCAGGTAGTAACGGTTCATTTCGATGATGCTGTAGTCATCGACGGGCTGTGAGGGCTGATTGTTGGGTGTCCAGAAGTCCTTGGTGCGCCCGAAGTAGGAGTAACGTCCCTCCAGTGACAGGTTGGCGCGCAAGTGAAACGGGAGATCTCCATTGGGTTCATCGAGCAGGACGGCCCCCTGCTTCACGAGGTGAGAACCCTTTTTGGTCAGGAGAATCGGACCCTCGGTCGCCATTTCCCGTGCCTCGGCCTCGACATGGGCTGTTCCGTCTCCGGTGTCTTTGGGCGGCGGGCCCTTCTTGATTGAGATCGGCGGAGTTTGCTGGCTAGCGGGTTTTACAGCAGTGGAGGCTGACGGGTCGGGCGGAGAAAGGGCGGAGGGGCGGTGGAGGCTGCCCAGTTGTTTCTCCAGGGACTCGATGCGCCGAGCGTCCTCGGTTTTCTGCTTACGATTTTCCTTGATTTCCTGCTCCAGATTGGAAATACGCGACTCGTAAGACTCTTTGAGCTTCTGTATTTGTTCAAGCACCTGATCCAGATCCGTGGAGGCAACCGTTTGAGGTACGTGGAGCGCCAGAAGCAGAGCGAGCGCCCCTATGGCTAATCGCTCGCTGCCGGAAGGCGGCCGAGCCCCTGGCAACGGCGATTCTTCCGGTTGATCACCCCGCCCAGCCAATCGGCGAGGCGCGCTCCCGGTGTCGAGCCAGTGGCCGCGGAGCAATGGATGAGTCATTTCAACGACTGAAGGAGCTGGCATTGATAAATATTCAGGTTGATGCGGACTTGCGGGTTTGTCGTGCTGATACTTTATATTATGCAATCGCATCAATTTTTAGGAACCTCTCATGAAAAAGAAGCTATCATTGCCCTTGATTGCTGCACTTCTCTTCAATGGCTGTGTCTGGCAGAAAACATTTGATCAGGAGCATGTGCTAAACGAGCAGTTGCAGTCCGAGGTCGCCTCCGACAATGTCCAGATTCAGCAACTCAAGGATCGTTTGCGGGTGACGGTCCAGGATCAAGTCCTGTTCCATTCCGGGCAGGCGACACTGACCCGTGGCGGCCGCGAACTTCTGGATAAACTAGCTCCGACCCTGCAAAAAGCGACGGATCACCGCATTGAGGTTGAGGGATACACGGACGATGTGCCAGTCGGTAAGCACCTCAGGGGTAAGTACAAGACCAACTGGGAGCTGTCCGCCGCCCGGGCCGCCAGCGTGGTGGAGTATCTGCAGAAGAAAGGCATCGATCCCAGCCGCCTGACCGCTGCCGGCCATGGTCAGTATCAGCCCTCTGCAGACAATGCGACGGATCTGGGTCGGGCTGCAAATCGCCGCACCGACATTGATCTGGTGCCGATATATCAGGATTAGGACATTCGGTAGTCCCCCCCGTGCCCTGCGAGGGTTACCCCGTCATTGTGTGAGGATGCGGCCTTTGATCATTTCTCCTCGTCAGTTGCAATAGCCCACTCATAGCTGGAAAACATGCTGGAAATCGAAAAAAACAGCCCCAGAACTATAAACAGACGGAAACTGTAGAGTGGGTTCAAAAATGCCAGAAGCGTCGCGGCAGTGAATCCGAAAGCGGCGATTAACATCCTCCTTCTGATGCCCTGCAACAAATTCTCGTTGTCCTGTCGCCGCTCCATCAAGCCATTGCGGAGCGCATAGCGAACCGATAGCCACACGCCCAAATACATGACAATCATGTTGAGTCCATAGAGCACCTCAACCAGCCAATGTTGGGGATGTTCGCCCAGTAAAGTGGCAGAGAAACCCAACAGAGTGACCGCCAGCAGGTTCCCCATCTTAAGGTAAAGGAAGCGGACGTCGACATGGGTCACATCGTCCAGTATCACGTTGTCGCCAATCCACAGGGATCCCGCGACAAAGAAGCTGATGAAAAATGCCGCGAACTTGGGCCATAACTCTCGAAGAATTTCTGGTAAGTGATTGATGTCGATACCCGGCGCTTCGATATCCTCGATGACACTGAGCAGCATCAGTGTCATGACAACGGCGTAGACCCCTTCAGTCAATGCATTCAGGCGTTCTTTGCCGAGTTTTCTGCGCGTTTTATGTTTCATGGTTGTTATCTCTGACGATGGCAGGGGTATCCAAGGGTTGGAGGAGCGATGGAGAGGTTCTCAGAGGGGACTTCTGAGGGTGTTATTGATAGATCTGTAGCTTTGCGCAAAGGAATTATCGTAGGACCAGAGCAAGGAAATGAAGAATAGGTTCTGTCCTGAAATGTACGGGGGCAGCGTCGGATTGGATTTGGCGGCATTATAAAACCCAGAGTTAGGGCCATCGGTTGATGTGTCATGGCGAAATTCGGTCCTCACGGCGAGCGATGAGTCCAAGAGTTTGACCTGGTATTCGGTCGTCAGAGTCAGGGCCCCGAGGAATTGATTTACTCCGGTTTGAAGGCCATCGGGATCCCAAAAAAGCTCAGGTCTGAAGGCGATGCTCCAAGGGGTGTTTATCTGCCAACGGGTCCATAGGGCGCTTCCCATCCAGAAGGCCTGTTGGTCATTCCTGACCTGTTGTTCAGTGCCTATGTTGTAGGCCCACCCGATCATCAATTCGTCTGTTTGCCACTGGAGTTCGGTATCTGAGAAGCCCAGCCAATATTTCAGATCAGTTTGTTGTTGCTCTGGCCCGAAAAAGATGTTCTGCCTGAGGGTCCACTCAGGAGCAAATTTCCATGCAAATTGACCGGCATATTTTGGTTGATTGTTGACGAATTCCATGTAGTTGTAGTCAGTGACCAGAAAAAACCTGACTGACACGTCTGAGTTGATAATGTAGTGACCACCAGCTCCGATCAAAAAGTAGGGTGAGTAGTCAGCAATCCAGGCGCGAGTGTAGTTCGGGTTGTACTTCGCATAAATGGATTCGAAGCCAATGAAGCTCTCCATTAGTCCCGCAGTGAGCGTCAGTTTATCGGTCGGCTGGTAGGAAAAGTTAGCATGGCCAAAGTGTTTGATGACATCTGACGCGGTTCGATTCTCCCAGTTTGATTCTTGGGCAGAGGCATCGTTACCAGCCTGGATGCCGAACTGCATGCCCCAAGGGGACTCAGCCGAGATGGTTTTCTCAACATAGATCATGCCCATGTTGGGATCAAAATCGTTGAGTCGAGTGGTTGTTTGCTTGAATCGCCAAGGGGTGGCTTTGGAGCCACCTAGATCGTCCGCATAGGACATGTCAAGATAGAGGTGATATTCCCATGAGTCATTATCATCATCAGGCTTCGGAGCTTCTGACTGACCTGCCCAGTTGGGGCCTGAAGAACTTATCATCGAAAGAAAAATCAGCGAAACCGCTATCCTCCGCCTGCATGCAAGTCCCCGACGGCCAATAAAGACGCGCGCGTCCTCATTCATCGGTATGACCGTTGGCGTTCATGTTTGGTTAGGCGGCAAGGCTTTAGGGTGCGGGTGATTGAGGGTATTGACGAAATCATTGGCGCGGCAAATGGAGCGTTCCATGGCGCCGATCAGGCCAGATACCCCTGCGGTCATAGCGCGGAGTTCGTGCTCCAGCGAGGCAATGGCGTTGGCGTTGAGGTTGTGCTTGAGGTAGAGCACCTGATCATGAAAAGCGCTGAGTACCGGATCGATCTTGTGTTCAGCCCGGCGCATCGCGGTGATCAGTTGGCCATAGTGCTGCTGGGTTTGCTTGAGCTTTTGGCGGCTGTTGCTGCGCAGGGCGCGATTGGTGTATTGATCCAGTTCGGTTTCCCACTCGCCGAAGAGGGCCAGCGCCACATCTTCTACGGCATCGATGCGGTCCTTAACGGCGAGTGCTCTGGATTGGCTATAGTCATACTCACTTTTGAGTTGTCGATAGACCTCCTCAAGGTCGCCGCCCTCGAACCGTGACAGCTGGCTGAATCTTTCCAGCGCCGTCTGGAACTGAGTCTTAGCCACTTCCAGGCTGTCGCGAGCATGCTCGACTCGCGTTACCAGAATATCCCGCTTGTGATGCCCGGTGGACTCCACGGCCTTAAAGTAAAGTCTCTTGCACTGGGTAAGAAGGTATCGGCCCAGTGTTTCGAAAAGTGCCTCGACAGAGAATGGGGTGGCCTGCTTGCTCATTTTTAGGTGATGTGCGCGCAATTACAATAAGCGGGGTATTGTAATCGCAATGAGCTGTGGTCCATTGCAATGCCATGGGGCTGAATGAGCTGGTGTGGGCCGCAACAGGCGTTTATGCTTGTGCTATTTCGCGGTTTCCATGGGAACAATTTCACCCTTTCCAGCACTAAAAACCTACTAAAATAGTCAACAAAATGGTTTCCAGAAGCGCCATCAACAGGTAGAATCCCGCGCCAGCACAGCGCACCCCCCCGAAGCTGCCCCACGCCCGCATTGGTGGGGGTTGGCCGGCGTAAACGACCTGACTCAGGGTCAAAGAGAGCATCACATGTCACAACAACAGTGGAATATCGAAGGGATCAAGGAGATTGTCCAAGAGCTTAAGGGCAAGCTAGGCGCCTTGCTGCCCATACTGCATGCCATTCAAGACAAGCTCGGTTACGTCCCTCCAGACAGCGTTCCACTGATAGCGAGTGAGCTGAATTTGTCCCGGGCTGAAGTGCATGGCGTAATCAGTTTCTATCACTATTTTCGCGACACACCACCGGGACGCGAGACAATCTATGTGTGCCGGGCGGAGGCCTGTCAGGCTATGGGATCGGATGCGTTGGAGGCTCATGCGAAGCAGCGGCTGGGCATCGATTATCACGAAAATACGACTGATGGACAGTTTAGCCTTGAGCCCGTTTATTGTCTCGGCAACTGTGCTTGCTCGCCCTCCATCATGGTGGGTAAGGAAGTTCACGGTCGGGTGTCTCCCGAACGATTCGATCAAATCATTGAAGCGACAAAGGCAAAGGCATGATTAAGGTATACGTACCGCGCGATTCAAGCGCACTCGGGCTCGGCGCCGAACTGGTGGCAGCGGCTGTCCAAGCCGAAGCCAGTAGTCGCCAAGCCGAAATCAATGTGGTTCGTAATGGTTCGCGTGGCCTGTATTGGCTTGAGCCAATGGTAGAGGTCGAAACCCCCGACGGACGGGTCGCTTATGGCCCGGTCGCTCCCTCGGATGTGGCGGATCTGTTTGATGCGGGTTTCCTGGAGGGTAAACCCCATGCCCTGAGCCTGGGCCTCACTGCCGAGATCCCTTATCTCAAGAACCAAGAGCGGCTCACCTTCGCCCGTGTCGGTATTACCGACCCTGTTAGTCTGGAAGACTATCTGGCGCATGAGGGTTACCGCGGCTTGAAACGTGCTTTGACGCTGGAGTCGTCAGTCATCGTTGATGAGGTAACTGAATCTGGATTGCGCGGTCGTGGCGGCGCAGCATTCCCCACCGGGATCAAATGGAGGACAGTGCTCAACGCGCCGGCCTCAGACCAAAAATACGTCGTTTGCAATGCCGATGAGGGCGACTCCGGTACTTTTTCCGATCGCATGGTGATGGAGTGCGATCCTTTCGTATTGATCGAAGGCATGACGATCGCCGGTTTGGCGGTCGGCGCCACGCAGGGCTACATTTACCTCCGCTGCGAATACCCCCATGCTCATGTCGCGCTGAATGAGGCTATTGCGGCGGCAGAGCAGGGCGGCTACTTGGGTGACAACCTGCTCGGGACAGGCAAGTCATTCCAGCTCGAAGTACGGCTGGGCGCCGGGGCGTATGTTTGTGGCGAGGAAACCTCGCTGCTGGAAAGCCTCGAGGGTAAGCGCGGTCTGGTTCGCTACAAGCCGCCGCTGCCCGCTATCGAGGGCTTGTTCGGCAAGCCCACAGTGATCAACAACGTCATATCCTTGGCTTCCGTGCCTATCATTCTCGACAAGGGGGGCGCGTTCTACCGTGATTTCGGCATGGGCCGCTCAAGAGGCACCCTGCCAATTCAGCTCGCCGGTAACCTGAAGCATCCTGGGCTCGTCGAGAAAGCCTTCGGCGTGACCCTGCGAGAGATTCTTTACGACTACGGCGGAGGTTCGGCCAGTGGGCGTCCCATTCGGGCCGTTCAGGTCGGTGGCCCTCTCGGGGCCTACCTGCCGGAATCTCAGTTCGACACCCCATTGGACTATGAGGCGTTTGCTGGCATTTGGGCCGTGCTGGGTCATGGCGGTGTGGTCGCATTCGATGACACCACCAACATGTCGAAAATGGCCCGCTATGGCATGGAGTTCTGCGCCGAGGAGTCCTGTGGCAAGTGCACGCCGTGTCGGATTGGTTCGACTCGCGGCGTCGAGGTGATCGACAAGATTCGGGCGGGCGAGGACCGTGACCGGAATGTGGCCTTGTTGCGTGATCTCAGCGAGACCATGCTGGCGGGTTCTCTCTGTGCATTGGGTGGCATGACGCCTTACCCGGTATTAAGTGCGCTGAATCATTTTCCGGAAGATTTTGGAGTATCGGCCACCGAGAAGACGGCCTGAACACCAAGGAAACGCCCAATGGACAGGGAGCAGGAACTGGTTCGCGCGGACCTGCAACAACTAAAAATCCCGCGCGAGTTGAGCATTCTGAAACTCAGGAGGCAGGTCATGGCTTTACGAGATTGCGATTTGGGAACGCCGGCGAGCGATTCCGCAAAGCAGGTCACACTTGAGATCGACGGATTCCGCGTGACTGTTCCGGAAGGGACTTCCGTGATGCGGGCGGCGGCGAGCTTCGGAATTCAGATCCCCAAGCTCTGTGCCACCGACAGCTTGGAGCCGTTCGGATCCTGCCGACTCTGTCTGGTTCAGATCGAGGGTAGCCGCGGCTTGCCGGCCTCCTGCACGACCCCCGTCGCTGAAGGCATGAAGGTTTGCACCCAGAACGACCGTCTAGCCGATGTCAGGCGCGGGGTAATGGAACTCTATATTTCCGACCATCCACTGGATTGTCTGACCTGTTCCGCCAATGGCAACTGTGAGTTGCAGGATATGGCCGGCGCGGTGGGTCTTCGCGATGTGCGTTACGGTTATGAAGGTGAAAATCACCTGCAGGCCGGAAAAGATGCCAGCAACCCCTATTTTCAGTTCGACCCATCCAAGTGTATTGTTTGCTCCCGCTGCGTCAGGGCCTGTGAGGAGGTCCAGGGAACATTTGCCCTGACCATTGATGGCCGTGGGTTTGATTCCAAGGTCTCCCCCGGCCAGAACCAGGATTTCATGGACTCCGAGTGCGTGTCCTGCGGCGCTTGCGTGCAGGCCTGCCCGACCGCCACGTTGATGGAGAAAACCGTCATCGACAAGGGGCAGCCCGAACACAGCGTAATCACGACCTGCGCCTATTGCGGTGTAGGTTGCTCGTTCAAGGCCGAGATGAAAGGCGCGGAAGTCGTGCGTATGGTTCCCAATAAGGACGGTCATGCCAACCACGGTCATTCTTGTGTCAAGGGACGCTTTGCCTTTGGCTATGCGACCCACAAGGACCGTATGACCAAGCCGATGATTCGCCAGCGGATCACCGATCCCTGGAAGGAAGTGTCTTGGGAAGAGGCCATCGCTTACGCGGCCGCGGAATTCAAGCGCATTCAGGCGAAATATGGTCGCGACTCGGTGGGAGGGCTGACCTCCAGTCGCTGTACCAACGAGGAAGCCTACCTGGTCCAGAAGTTGGTCCGTGCCGCATTCGGCAACAACAACGTCGACACCTGTGCCCGCGTCTGCCATTCGCCGACGGGTTATGGCTTGAAGCAAACCCTGGGCGAGTCAGCCGGCACACAGACCTTTGACTCCATCCGTAAATCGGATGTAATCCTCGTGATTGGTGCCAACCCGACCGACGGGCATCCCGTGTTCGGCTCGGCCATGAAGCGACGTATTCGCGAAGGGGCTCGCTTGATCGTGGCGGACCCGCGTGATATCGACCTGGTCCGTTCGCCCCATATTCAGGCGGATTTTCATCTGAAGCTACTTCCGGGCACCAATGTCGCGCTGGTCAACTCGTTGTCGCACGTCGTGGTCACCGAGGGTCTGGCGAACGAGTCCTTTGCCCTGGAGCGGTGTGAGCCGGAATCCTTTGAAAAATGGAAGACCTTTGTCAGTCAGGAGAAGAATTCTCCGGAGGCAATGGAGGAAACGACGGGAGTCCCCGCCCATCTGATTCGTGAAGCGGCCCGCCTGTTTGCGACGGGCGGTAACGCCGCCATCTATTATGGGCTGGGTGTGACCGAGCACAGTCAGGGATCGACGACGGTCATTGGTATTGCCAATCTGGCGATGGCGACTGGCAACGTCGGTCGCGAAGGCGTCGGCGTAAATCCCTTGCGTGGACAAAACAATGTCCAAGGATCCTGTGACATGGGTTCCTTCCCGCATGAGTTGCCGGGCTATCGGCATGTTTCCGACTCCACCACACGTCGCATGTTCGAATCCGTCTGGGGTGTGACTCTCGAATCCGAGCCCGGTCTTCGTATTCCCAATATGTTCGGTGCTGCACTGGATGGCAGCTTCAAGGGCCTGTACTGCGAAGGTGAAGATATTGCCCAGTCCGATCCCGATACCCAGCATGTGCATGCGGCCTTGCGTGCCATGGAATGTGTGGTGGTTCAGGATCTGTTTCTCAACGAAACCGCGAAGTTTGCGCATGTATTCCTGCCCGGTGCGTCGTTCCTCGAAAAGAGCGGGACTTTCACCAATGCCGAGCGCCGGATTTCACCGGTACGTCGCGTCATGCCCCCATTGGCCGGCTATGAGGATTGGGAAGTCACCCAGCTGCTGTCCAATGCGCTTGGCTACCCGATGAACTACACCCATGCGTCAGAGATCATGGACGAAATCGCAGGCCTGGTGCCTACCTTCACTGGTGTGAGCTTTGCCAAGCTGGATGAACTGGGTAGTGTGCAGTGGCCCTGTAACGAACAGGCACCAAACGGGACGCCGACCATGCACGTCGACGCGTTTGTTCGGGGTAAGGGCCGGTTTATGCTGACCGAGTATGTCGCCACACCGGAGCGGACCAGCGGCAAGTTCCCGCTGATTCTCACCACGGGTCGCGTCCTCTCCCACTACAATGTCGGCGCCCAGACGCGTCGCACGGCGAACGCGGTATGGCACTCGGAGGACCGCTTGGAGCTTCACCCGCATGATGCCGAGAATCGCGGCATCAATAATGCTGACTGGGTGGGCATCAAGAGCCGAGCCGGCGAGACCGTGCTGCGGGCGACCGTCACCGAGCGGGTCCAGCCGGGAGTGGTCTACACGACCTTCCATTTCCCTGAATCCGGTGCCAACGTGATCACAACGGATAACTCCGATTGGGCGACCAACTGTCCTGAGTACAAGGTTACTGCGGTCCAGGTCACCAAAGTCAACGGCCCATCCGAGTGGCAGCGAAGCTATCAGGAATTCAGCGAAGAGCAGCAGGGGCTCCTGGAGCAGCGGATGGCCCCGGTCGACTGACTCCTGCAACCCACTCGACATGGAAGAACGCGCCCCCGAATTGGGGTGGCCCAGCTACCGGGTTCGCCCGGTTCAGCGGTGGCGAGGGGGCTCGGTCGAAGAGCTCAATGACTGCGTCGCGGAAGAAGCCCCCATCGCGTTGATGTACAACGGCGAGCCCCATGTCGTCATGTTGGCGACGCCGCTTGATCTTGAGGAGTTTGCGCTCGGTTTTACCCTGACCGAAAATATCGTTATCGATGCTTCCGAGATCGAGTCAATCCGCACCTTTGAGCGATCCGAAGGCATCGAGGTGAGACTCAAGATCCCTGAGGCTCGTTGTGACTCCGCCGCAGAAAAGGGACGCAACATGACAGGGCGGACAGGTTGCGGCCTGTGTGGTGCCCGGACCCTCAAGCAAGCGGTCCGGCGTCCTCCGCCCGTCAATTCCAGGGTGCAAGTGCCCGTGCTCGAATTGATCGCGGCACTGCGAAACCTCCGTGAGCACCAGCGATTGAATGGGTTAACCGGGGCAGTGCATGCAGCCGCCTGGTTGGTGCCTGGTCAGGAAACCATCCTGGTCAGAGAGGATGTGGGTCGACATAATGCGCTCGACAAACTGATTGGCGCTTTGGCCCGTAAGAAAACCGATTTCAGGACAGGATTTGTAGTGGTCACCAGTCGGGCCAGTTTCGAGATGGTCCAGAAATGTGCGACCGTGGGCATCGGCTTTATGGCCGCCATTTCTGCCCCCACGGGGCTCGCGATCAAATTGGCGGAGGAGTCCGGCCTGACCCTGCTCGGCTTTGCCCGTGATGAAGATCATGTGGTTTACACTCATCCACACCGCTTGGTTCAGGCGAACACCTGCCCTTGAACGGCCAAATACCATTGACTGCCATTGATCCCGGCTAACGCTAAACGCTTTCTACTATGGATACTGAAAATCTCGTCAAAATGGCCAACAATATTGGCCAGTTCTTCTGCGTAGAGCCCGATACCGCCGCCGCTGTCGATGGTGTGGCCGATCATTTGAAGCGCTTCTGGGAGTTGCGCATGCGACTAGCCATCATCAAGCATTACCAGTCCGGCGGCGCGGGATTGAGTGATATCAGCAAGGCCGCTGTGGCCAGGTTGGCTGTAGAGCAGGAAAAGCTGGTCAACGCCGGCAACGGCTGATCAATCTTTACCCGGCTATGATCTGAGCACAGTCAATAGCTCAAACTCATCTGGATCGGAACGTATTGTGCTGAATGTCTTCTGTTGCCCTTCTCGGTATGTTCAGGGGCGAAATGCCACCGAGTCGCTAGCGTCCGAACTGCTGAAGCTGGGCCATGCCGGTCGGGCTCTGATCATTGCCAGCAAGACTGCCCGCAAACAACTCGAACCGATCTGGCGAAACACCTTCACGGTCGCCGACGTTCCGCTGGATATCCTCGTTTTTGGTGGAGAGTGCTGCCAGGATGAAATTGCCCGGTGCAAGGAGGAGGCGCTGAGGGTCGATGCCGCCACCATCATCGGTGCGGGTGGCGGCAAAGTGCTGGATACCGCCAGGGCCGTGGCCGGTGAAATGGATCGACCAGTGGCCTGTTGCCCTACCACCGCATCCAGTGACGCCCCGTGTAGCGCATCGTCTGTCGTCTATACACCGGATGGCGCTTTCCAAAAGTACCTGTTCTACAAGCGTAATCCTGATCTGGTACTAGTCGATACGAAGGTGATCGTGAACGCGCCAGTCCGCTTCTTGATTTCGGGTATGGGTGATGCGTTGGCTACCCGGTTCGAGGTGGAAGCCGTGCGACAGTCCCACAAGGCCAATGTAGTCGGGGGTGTCAGTACGCTGGCCGCCGCTGCCATTGCCGATCTTTGCTATCAGACCCTGATTCGGGATGGGGTTCCGGCGGTGGCTGCCGCCCAAGCCGGGGCCATCACGCCCGCATTCGAGCGGATCGTGGAGGCCAACACGCTGCTTTCAGGCTTGGGTTTCGAGTCAGGCGGTCTTGCTGTTGCGCATTCGGTCCACAATGGCTTGACCGCCGCTGTGGAAACGCATGACCGTCTCCATGGTGAAAAAGTGGCCTTCGGCACACTGGTCCAGTTAGTGCTGGAAGGTCGGGAAAGCTCGCTGATCGAGGAAGTCATGGGCTTCTGTCAAGCTGTGGTTCTTCCGATGACCCTGGCTGAGTTGGGCCTTGAGAAACTGCCCCCGGATCGTGCGCTGGCCATTGCTGAGCGAGCAGTGGCGGCCGGTGAATCGGCGCACAACGAGCCGTTCGTGGTGACGCCCGAGGCTATCATGGATGCGATTTATGCCGCGGACGCTTGGGGTCGAGCCTTCAAGACGGCTCGGCCGGGCTAGTTTAATTTCGCCGCTGCGAGAAATGCGGCGACTCTTTGCAGCGCCTTTTCCTTGAGCAGCCGGTCTTCGGTTTGTAGCGGAAACGCCTCGGTCTGCTTGCGCAGCCAAGTCATCTGCCGCTTGGCAAACTGTCGGGTCGCGATGATGCCGAGCTCGATCATCTCCGCCTCCGTGCATTCCCCTTCCAGATAAGCCCAAACCTGACGGTAGCCGACCGAGCGCATGGAGGGCAGATCTGGATGAAGTGATCCACGCTCGCGTAGTTTCCGCACCTCGTCGATCAGGCCCCGGTCAAGCATCTCCAAAAATCGATGTCGAATGCGCGCGCGCAGTTCATCCCGGTTCGCAGGCGCCAGCGCTAGTGTGCAGAACCGGTAGGGTAGGGGCATCGGCTGGATGGCACAAAGTTGACTGAGTGAGACGCCAGTCAGTCGATAGACCTCCAGTGCCCGCTGGATGCGCTGTGGATCATTGCGATGAATGCGCTGGGCCGCAAAGGGGTCCACCCGCGCCAGCTCGGCATGCAGATGGTCCCAGCCATATTGGGCTGCTTCGGTTTCGATGGTTCCGCGAACCGCCGGGTCCGCGGCAGGCAAGTCCGCCAGCCCCTTCAGCAAGGCATTGAAATAAAGGAAGGTACCGCCTGTCAGTATGGGCAGTCGTCCACCCTTTCTTACCACCTCGATGCTGGCCAGGGCATCGAGGCGGAATCGCCCGGTCGAATAGGCATCGGCTGGATCGAGGATGTCGATCAGATGATGCGGGATGCCTTCTCGCTCGGAGAGACTGGGCTTGGCGGTGCCGATATCCATCCCGCGATAGACCAGGGCAGAGTCGACGCTGATGACCTCGCCATCGAGCGCATGAGCCAGCTCTATCGCCAGGCGTGTCTTGCCTGACGCGGTGGGTCCCATCAGGACAATGACGGGTGAATCGGCGAGGGTGGAGCTCACGGGGGGGGAATGTTTTGAGTCGGTATTCAGGGGATGCCCTCCCAGTTTACTCCAGTGTCGAGAGCGTCCACGTTGTTTTGTCTTGAAATCAGGGCCATAAGCCAGTACGATTGCGCGATTTATTTGGTCCCGAGGGAGAGAAGCATGTCACGTCGTCCATTGGTCGTCGGTAACTGGAAAATGAATGGTACCCGCTCGAGCTCCATGAAGCTGGTGGCGGATATCCTGGCCGGTTTGCCAGGCGACACCCGCGCGGATGTCGGCGTTTGTCCCTCAGCCGTCTTCATTCCCGAAGTCGCGGCCGCTCTGGCCGGTAAGGACGTCCGCCTAGGCGCCCAGAATGTGGCGGATCAAGATGAAGGCGCCTACACCGGCGAGATTTCAGCTGGAATGTTGCGCGAATTCAATTGCACCCTCGCGATCGTTGGGCACTCCGAGCGACGCGTCATTTATGGCGAGACCGATGCTTTGGTCGCCGCCCGCTATGCCAAGGCCATTGCTCACGGAGTCACTCCCATCCTGTGTGTTGGTGAAACCCTGGAAGAACGCGAAGCCAACGCTACCTTCAAGGTGGTCGATAAACAGATGGCCGCCGTTTTGGATCTTTGCGGGGTCGAATCCCTCAAGAAAGCCGTTATTGCCTATGAGCCGGTCTGGGCCATTGGCACCGGCCGCACCGCTACCACCGAGCAGGCACAAGAAGTTCATGCCTACATCCGCTCGCAGATTGCTGCGCGCGATGCCGGTGTCGCGGCCAACTTGCAGATTCTTTACGGCGGCAGCATGAAACCGGACAACGCGGCAGCCCTGTTGTCCCAGCCCGATGTCGATGGCGGCCTGATTGGCGGCGCTTCATTGGATGCCAAATCCTTCCTGGCTATTTGCCTCGCAGCTTAACGGAAAATCCCCATGTATCAGGTGTTAATGATCGTACATGTCCTGATCGCCCTCGCGATCGTCGGACTGGTCATGCTGCAACAAGGACGCGGAGCGGATGCCGGTGCAGGCTTTGGTGCCGGCGGCGGATCGGGTTCGGTTTTCGGCGCTCGCGGTGCGGCCTCCTTCCTGTCTCGCACCACGGCGATCCTCGCTACTGTGTTCTTCGTGACCAGCCTCAGCCTTGCCTACCTGGCTGGCAAGAAGGATAATAAGCCCGACGACATCATGGATGTGCCACTCGCTGAGCAACCCGCAAAGCGTGACCTCCCTCCAATCGCAGTGCAACCGCCTGCGGCTCCCAAGAGTGATATCCCGGCAGCGCCCGCTCCTGTAGCGCCACCGGGTCAATAAGGGGGTTCTGCACCTTCCAGAGTTTTTTAGCCGATGTGGTGAAATTGGTAGACACGCCATCTTGAGGGGGTGGTGACGCAAGTCGTGTCGGTTCAAATCCGACCATCGGCACCAATAGCAAGTCAAGGGTCATCCCTGGCAATCCACGAAACCCGCTAACCGCAAGGCCTAGCGGGTTTTTTGTTGCTAGTGGCAGGCACCATGTCATGGATTTGAAACGACTTAGAGTCATGGAGAGCCTCGTTCAGCAACCCAGTTGTGGGCGAACGGGTGACGCGGGGACGGGTTGGGGTACAAAGACGAAGATCTTCAGGCGTCTTCCTGCTAGGTGGTCAACAAGCTCAAGGAGCACTTTAGCAACAAACGCCAAGCTCTTCGCCACGGGCCGGTTTGACCGATACGGTTACTAATCGCGCAATAGGCGCAAAGGTGAATCCGTATTGACCTTGGCATCAGATAGGCTGTGATCACACGAGCCTGCTCATCGATAAGATGCCGTTTTCTTCCTAAGCGCATTCGGGGTAAATATTTTTCTGGATGACCAGCAAGGCCATTGCGACCCCGCCGGTCAGCATGTGGCGATGGGCCATCAACGCCATGGCGTGGCCAATCCCGAACAACCTTCAGATTGAAGTCGGCGGCTTATCAAACACGTAAACCGCAGAAGCCGCGACGACAGATAGGTTCACCACGTCGTTTTTTTGCAGCGATAGCATGCCAGGTAAGCGTGCAACCCAAGGGGCCTTGGTGCAGGGGGTGAGGCTGGTGGGCAATAGGTGAACCAGCGTCTCGTGCCCGAGATACTCGTAGTTCAGGATGTTGGCCAAAAAACCCGGTTCCGACGCCTCCGCAATCTTCAGTGCTTCAGGGCGAATTCCCGCCATGAACCTCCTCGAAGTGGCTACGTCACTGGCAAAAAGAGCTACGGTTGCCTGGCTGGCATGGGCGACGATAAGCCCCTCCACCTCTATCTGCCATTGACCGTGGCTGTCCTGCCTGAGTTGAGCCTCGAACAGATTCATCGGCGGACTTCCAATGAATCCGGCCACGAAAACATTCGCCGGATGCTCATAAAGCCCCTCGGGTGTGGCGACTTGCTGCAGTTGGCCCCGATCGAGGACCGCAATCCGTTGCCCGAGCGTCATCGCTTCCACCTGATCATGAGTAACATACACCATGGTGGTGCCCGTCCGCCGTTGCAGATCGCCAATTTCGGCCCGGACCTGGCCTCGTAACCTGGTATCCAGATTGGACAGTGGCTCATCCAGCAGAAACACCGACGGCTCCCGGACCAGCGCCCGGCCCATTGCCACTCGCTGCCGCTGGCCGCCCGACAATTCACGCGGTAGCCGTTCCAGCACGGCCCCTAGATCCAGGAGTCCCGCCGCCCAGTCGACGCGACGCCGGACTTCGGCCGAAGCCAGTTTCCGCATTTTTAGCGGAAAGGACAGGTTCTCCCAAACGCTCATGGTCGGGTAGAGCGCGTAGTCCTGGAATACCATGGCAATGTTTCGTGCCTGTGGACTCAGATGGTTGGCCGTTTCATGGTCGATGTGAAGGGTGCCGGAAGTGATGGATTCAAGGCCCGCGAGCATCCGGAGTAACGTCGACTTGCCGCACCCCGAAGGCCCGACGATAGCCATGAGCTCGCCGTCACGAATCTCCAGGTCAAATGTCCGGATTGCGGTATGGCCGTTTGGATAAATCTTGGTGACCTTTTCGAAGCTGACTGCAGCCATGTTCAGTGATCTTTGGCAGTATCAAGTGAATTTTGAGCTATGGTCGGGTAATGTCACGGACGTTACAAAGCGATTGCTTCCAGTCATCCACTTGCCACATAAGCGCTAGCTATGACCGAACACATAATCACCGCCCGCCAGCGTCGCCTGATCGAACTCTGGGAGCAGCACGTTGGCCTTGAATTCGACACGCGCAATACCGAAGCCACCCTCGACACGATGGTGCCGCAAGCCTATGTCAATCATGTGCCAGTGATGACCGGGGGTCGTGGGCGCGACGAGTTGCGCGAATTCTCCGGCAACAGCTTCATTCCTCGGATGCCGCCTGACACCCGCATGACGCCCATCAGCCGAACCGTCGACGACAACCGCCTGGTCGATGAGATGATCTTCGAATTTACCCACACCATCCCGATGCCCTGGATGCTGCCCGGTGTTTCCCCGACGGGCAAGCCTGTGAAAGTCGCGTTGGTGGCTATTGTCGGTTTCGACGGTGACCGGCTGGCTAATGAGCATATTTACTGGGATCAGGCGTCGGTACTGGTGCAACTGGGGATGCTCGATCCCAAAGGTCTCCCTGTCTGCGGTGCCGAAAGCGCCGATAAGGCGCTGGACCCGACGCTACCGCCGAGGACACTCTGACACAGTGATGGGGCATGCCCCGCATTTGACATCCCCCTTGCCGCCTCCAGGCTCATTGGGGGAGCTATTTCAAGGGTGATAGGGATCGGGCGTACCCATGGGAATCAGCGGATGCTGTTTCACGCTCTTTTCGAATTCTCCCACTATGCCCAGCACGGGCCCCACCACCCATGAATCGACAGTGGGTTTCTCCTCGCGAGGGTCGGTGTAGAGGTTGAAAACCAATGGAACTGGGTTTTTGACCGGCGGATCAAACATGGTGTCCTGGCGGATGAAGTGCAATTTCCAGTTGCGCCACTTGACTGCTTGCAGACGGTCTGTGCACCAGATGGGGAAGCCCTCACGCGCTGACTTTTCTGTCTTGCTCAGAAAAAAGTCCGATTGATCAATGCTGTCAATCGGTCTATCGGCGGGGACCTTCGCGCCACCAAAACGGGCGAGGGTCGCGAACATGTCCACCCCATGCACAATCTCATTGCTCACCCGCCCGGCGGCAATCATGCCCGGCCAGCGGATGATGAACGGTACTCGAATGCCGCCTTCAAGGGCAGTGAAATACTGGCCCCGCCACGGGCCGGCCCAACCGTCCCAGGGACGAATGAACTCGGGGCCATTATCGCTGGTGAAGATAATGATCGTATTTTCCTCGATGCCTGCCTTGTTGATGGTGTCCATGATCTGGCCCACATTGGCATCCATTTCGGTCAGCATGTCAGCCCAGTCGCCGTTGCCGGTTTTGCCCTTGAAAGCCGGGTTCGGTTCGCTGGGCAGATGAGGCTGCGTCAGTGCAACGTAGGCAAAGAAAGGCTTGTTGGCCTTGGACTGATTTTCGATGAAAGAGACGGCACGACGAGTGATTTCCGCATCGATCAGTCGTCGCTGCGTAACATCGTAGATCCCCAAAGGAATGCTTTTTGCGCCTTTTCGACCCTCCATCATCTGTTCGGCGGGCATGACGTCTGCCGACCATCCCGGAGACGATGGCCAAAGTGACTCGTCCGTGGTGCGGGGGATACCAAACCATTCATCGAAACCCTGGTCATTCGGCAGGCGTCCATCATGGCTTCCCAGATGCCACTTGCCGTAGTAACCGGTGGCGTAACCTGCCTTGGAGAGGGCCTCGCCGATGGTGATTTCCCATTGAGTCAAGCCATCCGCGACCCCGCCAAAAGGCACCGAATGAGTTCCTGAGCGAATCGCCCAACGACCCGTCATCAAACTCGACCGGCTTGGCGTGCACTGCGTCTCCATATTGAAGTTGAGGAAGCGCATGCCCTCCTTGGCCAATGAGTCGATACGCGGTGTCGGTCCACCCCTGGTCAAACCGCCGCCATAAGCCCCGACTTCACCATAGCCAAGGTTATCCGTGAGAATGAAGACGATGTTGGGTGAACTGGTCTGAGCTATGGCAAGCCTGGTCGCGCATGAGATCATCGCCACCAAACCCGCCATTAAAATCATGCGTGTCTTCATCATTAACCCCATTGTTTTCAGTCGATTATCGGCCGTCCCTCAGGAGGAAGCGATGCCAAATGGGACGCATCCTATCACTCCTTTCGGAGAGAATCAGTGGAGGCCAAGACTTGATGTTTCTCTTTGACCTGAGCGTGATGTCGACTCCTTTTGCCCGTTTCTGCCATCCTGATTCCGGCCAAGCTTACCGGGCTCATTGTCTGCTGCTATTGCTGGCTTTGGGGATGCTCGCCGGCTGCCCCGCGGGCGAAACCTCAACCTCGTTGACCCTCTGGGCTATGGGCCGGGAAGGGGAGGGGGTGCAGGCACTGACGGCGGAGTTCGAACGGCGGCATCCCGGCGTGAAGGTGCGGGTACAGCAAATCCCCTGGAGTGCGGCGCACGAGAAACTGCTCACGGCCTTTGCTGGCGATGCGCTTCCGGATGTGATCCAGCTCGGCAATACCTGGATTCCCGAGTTCGCGGCACTGGACGCCATCCTGCCGCTGGGCGACATGGACACAGCCGTCGATGACGTCTTTCCCGGCATCCTTGCCAGCAGCCAGATCGACGGCCATTTGATGGCAATGCCCTGGTACGTCGATACTCGGCTGTTGTTTTACCGCAGGGACTTGCTGGCGCAGGCCGGCATCGAGCGGCCACCGCTGAACTGGGCGGAATGGCAAACGGCTCTAGCACGCATCGTTGCATTGCCGGGTGGGCCGCGTTTCGGGCTGCTTTTGCCGATGAACGAATGGCAACCGCTAGTCATCCTTGCGCTGCAAGCCAGTTCTACCTTGTTGCGCGATGATGACCGCCACGCCGATTTCCAGTCGCCGGCATTTCGGCGAGCCTTCGGGTTTTACCTCGATCTGTTTCGTCAGGGCTACGCACCGGCGCTGGCCGAGGCGCAGTTGAGCCATGTCTATCAGGATTTCGCCGAGGGTCGCTTTGCTTTTTACATCACCGGCCCTTGGAATCTGGGGGAGTTCCGTCAGCGACTGCCGGCCCGGGTGCAGGCATTATGGGACACGGCGCCCATGCCGGGGCCGGATGGGCCGGGCGTTTCGCTGGCGGGCGGTTCTAGCCTGGCGGTGTGTCGATCATCCCGACAGCCCGAGATGGCCGGGGCGCTGGTGAAATTTCTCACGCAGCCTGAGCAGCAAGGCGCGTTTTACCGCCTGACCGGCGATCTGCCGGCGCGGCGTTCGGCCTGGGCTGATCCCGGTCTGGCCGATGCGCCGCATACCGGGGCGTTCCACCAACAACTCGATCAGGTGCGGCCGACGCCGAAGATTCCGGAGTGGGAACGCATCGCCGACAAAATCAGCCATTTTGCCGAGAAGACCGTGCGTGGCGAATTGAGTGAGGCTGAAGCCTTGGCGGCGCTGGACGCCGAGGTCGAGCAAATTCTGGCCAAGCGGCGCTGGCTGCTGGATCAAGTCGGAACCGGAGGAGGCCAACGATGAAGTCACTGGCTGCCATCCCAGCCGGTGTCTGGTTCGTCGCGCCCGCCCTAGCCTTGATCGCGGTGTTCTTATTCCTGCCGATGGCCGCTTCGCTGCTGCTCAGCTTCACCGATTTCGATATCTATGCGTTGGGTAGGCTGGATCGGCTGCGCTTCATCGGACTGGAGAACTACCGCCGGTTGTTGAACGATCCAATGTTTTGGACGGCGCTCAAGAATACCCTCTATTTCGTAATTGTTGGCGGGCCGCTATCGGTGCTGGTCTCGCTGAGCGCAGCTTTGCTGGTCAATCACCGGCTGACGCGGTTTCAGGGTTGGTTCCGGACGCTGCTGTTCCTGCCGGTGGTGACCACGCTGGTGGCGGTGGCGGTGGTCTGGCGGTACCTCTATCACCCCCGCCATGGCTTTCTCAACTATGTGCTGGGATGGGTGGGTCTGCCGCCCATCGACTGGCTAGGTGACACGGATTGGGCCATGCCCGCGATCATCCTGATGGCGGTCTGGAAGAACTTCGGTTTCAACATGGTGGTATTCATCGCTGGCTTGCAGAGCATCCCGCGCCGGCTCTACGAGGCGGCCGAGATCGATGGCGCCGATGGTTGGGCCCAGTTTCGCTACATCACCCTGCCAATGCTGGCCCCGACCTTCCTGTTCGTCACGGTGATCACGCTGATTGGCTCCTTCCAGCTGTTCGCCGAACCCTATGTGATGACGCAGGGCGGTCCGGCCGACAGCACGCTCAGCGTGGCGCTGCTGATGTTCCAGGAGGGTTTCCGCTGGTGGAATCTCGGCTACGCGGCCGCCGTGGCTTTCGTGCTATTTCTGATTATTCTGGCGGGAACGCTGCTGCAGGCGCGACTGCGAAGAGGACGTTCATGAGCCGCAGGGGCTTCCAATCCTTCCTGCTGCATCTCTGTCTTGTGGCTCTCACCGTGCTCACGCTGTTTCCGTTGCTATGGATGATGTCTGTTTCGCTGATGTCGGCCGAGGAGGCCGCTCGATTTCCGCCGCCGCTGTGGCCGGCGAGGCCGACTCTGGAGCATTACCGGCTGCTGTTCGAGCGGCTGGAGATAGGCCGCTACGCCTGGAACAGCGCGCTGATCGCCGGCGCCATCACCCTGGGATCACTTGTGCTCAATGCCTTGGCCGGCTACGCCTTCGCCAAGCTGCGCTTCGCCGGCCGCGAACAGCTGTTCCAGACACTGCTGGCGGCGATGGTGATTCCCGGGCAGGCGGCAATGCTGCCGCTGTTCCTGCTGCTGAAATCGCTGGGGCTGATCAACACCCTGGCCGGTGTCATCGTGCCGGGGCTGGCCAACATCTTCGGCATCTTCCTGATTCGCCAGCATGCCAAGAGCATTCCCGACAGTCTGCTGGATGCGGCGCGCATTGACGGCGCCAGCGAAACGCGCATTTTCTGGTCGCTGGTGTTGCCGCTATGCCGGCCTGTGCTGGTCACGCTGGCCATGTTCACCTTTCTCGGTAGCTGGAACGACTTCATGTGGCCGCTAATCATCCTCACCGGCGACGAGCGTCATACTTTGCCGGTGGCCCTGGCCAACCTGATGGGCGAACATGTGCAGGACCCGGAATTGATGATGGCCGGCGCTGTGTTGACAGTGCTGCCAGTCATCGTCCTGTTCCTGCTGCTGCAGCGGCACTATATCGAAGGGCTGGTCCATGGCAGTGTCAAGGATTAGCCTCCCGTTTCAGTGCACCTGCCCGGGTTCCTTGCGCCAGACCTCCACCACGTTGTGGACCTCGGCGATCTGCCCGAGCGCCTGGCTGAGTTGGCCTAGATCCATGACCTCGGCGGTGATTTCCATCACTACCGTGTTGTCCTTGGTGTCGGTGTAGCTGTGAGTCCGGAGGATGTTGATGTGTTCGGCGGCGAGGATGTGGGTGATGTCCTTCAATAGCCCTTTGCGATCTAGCGCGCGTGCTTCGATGTCGACCGGAAAACCCTCGGGTTCCGCGCCCCAGGCGACATCCATCAGCCGGCCATGTTTCTCCGGCGCCAGTTGCAGAATGTTGCGGCAGTCCTGCCGGTGGATGGCAATACCGCGCACCACGGTGACGAAACCGATGATGGGTTGGCCGGGCTTGGGCTCGCAACAGCGGGCGATATGGGTTAGGAGATTGCGTACGCCCTGAATGGTGATTTCGTCGCTGGCCGGGGTGACCACCGGTTTGCGCCGGCTCGGGATGGGTCTGGCCGCCGATTTCTGGCTGAGGTCGCGGGGTTTCAAGGCGGCGGCCAGCTGAACGGCGCTAATATCGGTCCGGCCCAGCGCCAGCAGCAGATCATCCGCCCGCGGTAGATGGAAGTGCCGTGCCAGCTGGTCCGGGTCTGCCTCGCGTACGCCCAGCTTCTGCCGTTCCTGGTCAAAGATATGCTTGCCGGCCTTCATGTGCCGTTCGTGATCCTGCTGGCGGAACCAGGCGCGAATCTTGTTGCGGGCATGGGCGGTCTTCACATAGCCCAGGTGTGGGTCGACCCAGCCCAGACTCGGGCCGCCATGCTTGGCGGTGAGGATTTCCACCTTGTCGCCCGACTTGAGGGGATGCGTCAGCGAGGTCATGCGGCCATTGATCTTGGCGCCCCGGCAGCGGTGGCCGACCTCGGTGTGAATGCCATAGGCGAAATCCACCGGGGTGGCGCCCTTGCGCAAGCGAATCACTTGGCCCTTAGGCGTCAGCACGAAAATCTGGTCCTCGAAGACTTCCGAGCGGAACGAGTCGAGAATGCCCTGTTCGTCGTCGCGGGCTTCCAGCAGTTGTCGCAAGGTGTTGACGTTGCGGTCCAGCGCCTGATCCTGCTTGCTGCCCTCCTTGTAGCGCCAGTGCGCGGCCACACCGAACTCGGCGAAGCTGTGCATGTCCTCGGTACGAATCTGGATTTCCACCGGCCGACCTTCCGGCCCGATCACCACCGTATGCAGCGACTGGTAGCCGTTGGCTTTGGGATTGGCAATGTAGTCGTCGAATTCCCTGGGAATATGCAGCCAGGCGCTGTGAACCAGTCCGAGCACGGTGTAGCAGGTCGAGACATCCTTGACGATGACGCGGACGGCATGCAGGTCATAAAGCTCCTCGAGCGGAATCTCCTTGCGTTCTATTTTTTTGTGAATGCTGTAAATGTGCTTAGGCCTGCCGAATACCCGGGCCGGCACCCCCGCCGTCTCTAGTATTTCCCGCAAATCATGGATGAAGTTCTGAACAAAGCTTTCGCGTGTGGCGCGGTTGGACGCTAGTGATTTCGCCAGCCGTTTATATTCTTCGGGCTCCAGGAAACGAAAGGAGAGATCTTCCATCTCCCACTTCAGCTGGCCCACGCCCAGCCGGTTTGCCAGCGGCGTCAGCAGGTCCAGGGTTTCCAGCGCGATGTTGCGGCGCAGCACCGGGTCGGGATGGTCTTTGAGGACACGAAGTCTTTGCAATCGATAGGCCAGCTTGACTAGAACGGCCCGGACATCGTTGACTACGGCTAGCAGCATGCTGCGCAGAAGCTCGGCTTGATCCGGCTCCTTGGTTTCGGCCTTATGGTACTCATCGAAGGTGTTCAGCCAGTTGACCTTCTGCACCAGTTCGGCGGTTTTGGCGCCGAAACGGCGCTCGATCAGCTGGGCATCGACGCTGTCGCGAATGAAGGGGTCGCTGAGCAGAGCGACCTGAATCGTCGTCGCATCCACCCGCAATTGATGCAGGATATGAGCGACATCAATCCCTCGGGGCCGAATGCGGGTGTCTTCCTCTTGTGCTTTGCGTGCCAGTTCCAGCGCCTCGGCAATCTGTTGTCGTTCCGTGTCACCGTAACCCGCGGTCAGGCGCCCAAGCAGGTCGCCGTCGGGTTGGGAAGAAATGTCGGGGTGATAGTGGGTGTGTCTCATGAAATTTTCGAACCGCGGGCACGATCTGCATTCCGTTGTATGCAGTTAGCAGGCCAGCGATGGTATCAAAGTCATGTGACCGCTGTGATCGTTGGAGTTTTCAGTGGGCTGCGCCATCGCAGATCAATCGCTCACCGGCTCACCATCGGCCATGCTGTGCGAGAATCCGACTTTCCATTGTCTGACCCGGATGCCCCATGAGTGAATCACTGCCGATGGAATTTCTGCTGCCGCCCACGTTTTCTATTGAGACGATGATCACGTCCGGCCGACTCGTTGCGGTGAGCGAGAGCCGTGTCCGGCTAACTATGCTGGATACCTTCGACCGGCGGCTGCTGAAGGCTGGCGCGTGGCTGGCCATAGAGAGGAATGAAGACGGGCTTTGTCGCTGTGTTTGCCAGTTCGGACAGGGTCTGCGTGAGGCCCTGCCCTGGCCGGGCAAGGCGCCGGTATTTGCGGCTGAATTGAGCCGTTTGGATTGTCATGGCCGGCTGGCTCCGATTCTGGACGTCCGGGCCTTGATGTCACAGATAGAAGTAGCGGGAACCTGTTCCGAATGGGTCATCGAAGCCGCCGATGGCGCCGCCATATTGACACTGCAGGTGGAGTCTCTGGCGTTGAAGGAGCCGCGCAGGACGATTTCGCTGCAATCAAGGCTGCGACTGATTCCCGTGAAGCGGCATCGCAAGGAATTTCGAACATTAGCGGAGTACCTGCGTGCCGAGCCGACACTCCCGATGGCAGAAACCACGATCTATCGAGCGGCAGTGGATATCTTGGGAAAAGCCTGGCCGGTGACGGTCCTTCCGCCCGCCGTAATTGCAGATCCAGAAATGCGTGCGGACATGGCTGTCAAGCAGGTGCTGTGTGCGTTGCTGGAGACTATGCGGATGAATGAACCGGGTCTTTTGGCGGAGATCGACACCGAGTTCCTGCATGATTATCGGGTAGCAGTTAGGCGGACTCGCGCGTTACTGGGGCAGATGGGGGCCGCCTTGCCACCCCGTTTGCTGCAAAGATTCCGGGACGGATTCGCCGGTCTCGCCCAGGCGACCAGCGGAGCGCGGGATCTGGATGTCTTTCTGCTGGCCTTGGAGGGTCTGGATGCGCAATTGCCGGATGCGATGCAGGGCCAGTTGCAACCTCTGCGAGAGGAGGTAGTGACCCTGGGCCGTCAGGCGCATCTGTCGTTGAATGAGCGGTTAAGCTCGACGGCTCATCACCGATTTCTGGAGGCTTGGGGATCTTTTCTCGAACGTCCTGCTCCCCGCCGACCCTCGGCAGAAAAGGCTTGCGTGCCTATTCGCGAACTGGCCAATGCAAAAATATGGAAGCTCTATCGCCGGTTGCTGCGCGAAGGCAAGGCGATCAACCAGGAGAGCCCACCCGAGGCGCTGCATACACTGCGAAAAACGGCCAAGAAGCTGCGTTATCAGATGGAACTCTTTCAGGGACTCTTTCCCGCCATTGAGCTTCAGTTATTGCTTCGGCGGGTCAAGAAATTGCAGACGCATCTGGGCGAGTATCAGGACACGAGCGTCCAGGTCGGTCATCTGCGTGAGCTGGCCGAGGTGCTCCGCAATCGTCCCGTGCCGATGGACGCCCTGCTGGTCATCGGGGCGTTGCTTGGCCACCTCCATCATCAGGAATCGCGGCTTCGCGATCGATTCGGTGTGTGGTTCGATGATTTTTCCAGTCGCCGGTATCGCCGGATGTTTCGCCACCTGTTTGACCCCGTCATGACCTCCGAAGTTGAGGACAAGTCAGGGGCAAGGGGATAGACTGGGCTGCCCCTCCGCACTTCATAATCACAACAAAATCAGGAGTCTGCATGAACGCACCCAGCCCCAAGCAATGTCCCAAAATCGTGGTTGTCGGCGGTGGTGCCGGCGGTCTTGAGCTGGTGACCCAGCTGGGCAAGAAACTGGGCCGTAAGGGGCGTGCCGAGATTACCCTCATCGATAGCAGCCGGACGCATATCTGGAAGCCCTTGCTGCATGAGGTAGCGGCAGGAACACTCGACTCTCATGATGATGAGTTGGAATATCTGGCCCAGGCCAGCGACAACCATTTCCGCTTCGTGCTGGGTCGCATGAACGGTCTGGATCGACAGCAAAAACAGATTCGTTTGGCGCCTCTCTCCAGCGCTGGAGGCGAGCAGATCATGCCCGAGCGGACCTTTTCTTATGACATTCTGGTGATCGCCGTGGGCAGCGTCTGCAATGATTTCGGCATCCCCGGTGTGGCCGAACACTGCATGTTTCTTGATTCGACCGAGGAGGCAGAGCAGTTCCAAAATCGCTTGCTGGAAGCCTATCTGCGCGCTCAGGCGGCCGGCGGGACCAGTAAACCAGGTGAGTTGGATGTGGCCATAGTGGGTGGCGGGGCTACAGGCATCGAGTTGTCAGCGCAGCTTTATCAGGCGGCCCGGTTGCTGAACTCTTATGGTCTGGACCATATTCAGGCTTCGGATATCAAGATTCACATTCTGGAGGCCTCACCGACTCTGTTACCGGGCCTGCCGGACCGGCTATCCCTTGCTACGCTTGAGCAGCTGCGCAGCCTAGGCATTGACGTCATGCTCGGGGTTAAGGTGGTGGAGGTGACCAGCGATGGGATGTGCACGGAATCCGGCGAATTCATCCGGGCGGCAGCCCGTGTCTGGGCCGCCGGGGTAAAGGCGCCCGATTTTCTCAACGAGATCGACGGCCTTGAGACCAATCGAATCAATCAGTTGGTGGTGAAGCCGACGCTGCAGACGACGAGGGACGACGATATATACGCGATCGGCGATTGCGCGGCCTGCGCTTGGCCGGGCAAGGGCGCCAATGTGCCGCCACGCGCGCAGTCTGCACACCAAATGGCTAGCCTGGTGCTCGAAAACCTGGGCTATCGTCTTAAAGGTAAAATACAACGAGATTTCAAATACCTCGATTATGGGTCGCTGGTGTCGCTAGGCAAATACAGCACGGTGGGTAATCTTATGGGTAATTTAATGGGATCGGTGATGATCGAGGGTTTTGTTGCCCGGATGGTCTATCTCTCGCTTTACAAAATGCACCAGTTCGCCCTGTTTGGGCCGTTCCGGGTTTTACTACTGATGATTTCCTCCTTTTTCCGCAACCGCCTCCATCCCAAAATCAAGCTCCACTGAGTGATGCTAAGATTTCCGGCCATTTTTTCAATTCATAACTGACTAAGGACGTAAAGGGACATGGCAGGGCACAGCAAGTGGGCCAATATTCAGCATCGCAAGGGTGCTCAGGACGCACGGCGCGGCAAGCTCTTCACCAAGCTGATTCGCGAGATCACGGTCTCTTCCCGCGCGGGGGGCGGTGATCCGGTCAACAATCCCCGATTGCGCGCCGCGATGGACAAGGCGCTCACGGCCAATATGTCCAAGGACACCATCGAGCGCGCCATCAAGAAGGGCGTCGGTGCCGGAGAGGGCGATAATTACGAGGAAATTCGTTACGAAGGCTATGGGTCTGGTGGTATTGCCGTGATGGTGGATTGCCTGACCGACAATCGCGTTCGAACCGTGGCCGAAGTTCGCCATGCCTTCAGCAAGGCCGGTGGCAATCTCGGCACCGATGGTTCGGTAGCCTATCTCTTCACCAAGACGGGCATTCTCAGTTATCCCGCCGGAGTCGACGAAGATCGGCTGATGGAGGTGTCGCTCGAAGCCGGTGCCGAGGATGTCACCAGTCATGAGGATCGTTCCGTCGATGTGCTGGTCGATCCGTCTCAATTCGAGATCGTGCGCGATGCCATGATGGCGGCCGGCTTACCTCCCGAAAGTGCGGAAGTCACCATGCGGGCCAGCACCACGGTCGCGCTGGATGAGGACGATGCGGGCAAGATGCTGCGCCTGCTGGAAAGGCTCGAGGACCTGGATGATGTCCAGAACGTCTATTCCAATGCGGATATCAGCGAGGACATCCTCGCCAGGTTGGGATGACCTAGCGCGTGGTCAGCATTCTCGGCATTGATCCCGGCTCACGCTGCACGGGTTACGGGATAATCCACGATGGCATCAAGGGTCCCGTGCTGGTGGCTTACGGTACGATCCGCACCGATAGCGATGATTTTCCCACCCGGCTAAAGCAGATCTATGACGGCATCTATCAGGTTGCCCGGGAGCACCGTCCTAACGAGATGGCCATTGAAAATGTTTTCATGTCGAAAAATGCCGATTCCGCTCTCAAGCTGGGGCAGGCGCGTGGTGCGGCTATCTGTGCGGCCATGAATGCCGGGTTGCCGGTACATGAATACGCCGCCCGGCAGGTGAAGCAGGCCCTGGTGGGCAAGGGCAGTGCGGAGAAATCCCAGGTGCAGCATATGGTCCGCTTCCTGCTCGGGGTCAATGAGGTATTGCCCGGCGATGCCAGTGATGCCCTCGGTATCGCCATGTGTCATATCCATCATCGACAGACACATCTGCGCATGGCTCAGGCCGGGCTGCTGAGACCATGATCGGATTTCTGCGCGGCGTCCTCGTCCTCAAGAAGCCACCTTCATTGCTCGTGGATGTGCGAGGGGTTGGGTACGAGGTGGATGCACCCATGTCCACTTTTTACGGTTTGCCTGAGGTAGGCGGCGAAGTGCTGCTGTATACCCATCTGGCGATACGCGAGGATGCCCATAGCCTGTTCGGGTTTATCTCGGAATCGGAGCGTAGCCTGTTTCGCACGCTCATCAAGGTCAACGGCGTGGGTGCCAAGCTGGCTCTGGGAATCCTCTCCGGCTTGAGTGCGGAAGAGTTTCACCGCGCCGTCGAATATCAGGACACCGCCCGACTGGTGCGGCTTCCGGGCGTTGGCAAAAAGACGGCCGAACGCCTGATCATCGAATTACGGGATCGTCTGCCGGAACTGGGTACAGTGACCTTGCCCGTTGCCGGGACCTTGTCGATGCCTGAGGCCAGCCCGGTGGATGATGCAACGTCCGCCCTGGTGGCCCTCGGGTTCAAGCCTCAGGATGCCAGTCAGCTGGTCAAGAAAATATCCGTGGAAGGCAAAAGCAGCGAAGAAATCATCCGCCTCGCGCTGCAATCGGTGGCGAAGTAGACGGACTTAACCAATGATGGCTTGAGTTGACGTACGTTATGACGTACGCTTAAACCTGATCATTGGCGTTCCGGAGAAGCATATTATGCAAACACTGACGGTGAGCGAGGCGCGATCCAATCTTTATCGATTGATCGATCAAACCGCCGAATCACATCAACCCGTTGGCATTGCGGGAAAGCGCACCAATGCGGTACTGATTTCTGCCGAAGACTGGGAGTCCATACAAGAAACCTTGTATCTGTTGTCCGTTCCGGGAATGCGCGAATCGATCAAGGCGGGCATGGAGGAACCCATCGAAGGGAGTGCCAGGGAACTCGACTGGTGAGTTGGCAGCTGATTTATACAAAACAGGCACAGAATGATGCCAAAAAAATTGCGGCTTCCGGACTCAAGGACAAGGCCATTACCCTTCTGACTTTGCTGGAAACGAATCCTTTTCAGAATCCGCCTCCATTTGAACGTCTGATCGGCGATCTGACGGGAGCTTATTCGCGACGGATCAATATCCAGCACCGGCTGGTTTACCAAGTGCTGGAAGAGCAGGGCGTTGTAAAAGTTCTGCGACTGTGGACCCATTATGAGTGAGACTCGTGCCTTGGCGCTGGTTTTGCTTGATCAATAACCGTGATTTCCATTCAAGGCTGAGACCTCGTTTCAACGGTCTCCCCAAATTCCTCCCCATGACCCAACCCCGTCTGATTACTCCCGGCGCGGACCGCGAAGACGATGCCGTGGATCGTGCCATTCGACCCAAGCGGCTGGCGGATTATGTCGGCCAGAAGGTCATGCGCGAGCAGATGGATATCTTCATTCAGGCAGCGAGGGGTCGGAATGAGGCGCTGGATCATGTGCTGATCTTTGGTCCGCCGGGGCTGGGCAAAACCACGCTCGCCAATATCATTGCCAACGAGATGGAGGTGAATATCCGTCATACCTCCGGGCCGGTCCTGGAGAAGGCGGGTGATGTAGCGGCTTTGCTGACCAATCTGCAAGCGCATGATGTGCTGTTCATTGATGAAATTCACCGGTTGAGTGCGGTTGTCGAGGAGGTGCTCTATCCGGCCATGGAGGATTACCAGATCGACATCATGATCGGCGAGGGGCCGGCTGCCCGGTCGATCAAGCTGGACATTCCGCCTTTCACACTGGTTGGCGCGACAACGCGAGCGGGTCTGCTGACCTCGCCGCTGCGCGACCGTTTCGGGATCGTTCATCGTCTGGAGTTTTACACGACCGAGGAATTGGCGCTGATCGTTACCCGCTCGGCACGGATTTTGGGCGTCGATATGAGTCCGGAAGGTGCGGTGGAGATTGCCCGTCGCTCCCGTGGTACGCCGCGCATCGCCAATCGACTGTTGCGCCGGGTGCGAGATTTTGCTGAGGTGCTGGGCGATGGCCGCATTACCTCAGATATCGCGGATCGGGCGCTGGAAATGCTGAATGTCGACCGCAATGGGTTCGATCAGCTGGACCGCAAGCTGCTCAATGCCATGATCGAGCGCTTCGACGGCGGGCCGGTCGGGCTGGATAACCTGGCGGCGGCCATCAGCGAAGAGCGGGGCACCATCGAGGACGTGCTGGAGCCTTATCTGATCCAGCAGGGATTCATCATGCGCACCCCTCGTGGACGGGTGGCGACCCGGATGGCTTATCTGCACCTCGGGCTCAAGCCGCCACAACCGCCGTCGACCACCCAAGAGCTGTTCTAACCATGGCAGGTGAGGACTCTCAAAAGACGCCTGCCGAAGCCTTATTCGTCTGGCCGGCGCGCATCTATTACGAAGATACCGATGCCGGTGGTGTGGTCTATCACACCAACTACATCAAATTCATGGAGCGAGCCCGGACCGAATTCCTGCGCAGCCAGGGCATTGAGCTGGATGTGATGGAACAGGCGCACCGCATCTTGTTTGCCATTCGTGCGCTATCGGTCGAATACCGCAAGCCGGCCCATCTCAATGACCTGCTGCAGGTGACCGTGGACTTCGATGTTGTGCGTTCCGCCAGCATAGCCTTTAGACAAACCGTGCTGCGGGAAGGCGAATTACTGTGCGAGGGCACTGTCCGGGTAGCGTCGATTTGCGCCGATTCCTTTCGGCCCAAGGCCATCCCGGATTTCATGCAGGCGCAATTGGCCGAACTGCTCCCTGCACGGGCCGGCGCGTGAATGATCGGGGGAATTCAGATTTTCATCTGGGTGGCGTGCCGAGCACCGGCTCCTTGCACTAAACTTCAATCCAACGCTTACACCCGATTATTCAACCGATGTCATCCAAACTCTCAATCATCCAATTGATGCTGGATGCCAGTCCTGTTGTGCAAGCGGTGATGGCGATTCTGATTCTGGCCTCCATCGTCTCCTGGGGGTTCATTTTCGGCAAGTATCGTGAAATCAACCGGGCCGAGGAGACCGCCGACGAATTCGAAGAACGGTTCTGGTCGGGCATCGACCTGGCCGATTTATACCGGCAACTGGCCCGTGAAGATTATGAAACCGAGGGGCTGGAAAATATCTTCATGGCCGGGTTCAAAGAATTTGCCCGCCTTAGGCAGGAACCCAACATCGGCCCTGATGCCGTGATGGAAGGTGCCCAACGCGTCATGCGAGTTTCGCTGAACCGGGAACTTGAATTACTAGACGAGCGACTGCCGTTTCTGGCTACGGTGGGTTCCACCAGTCCCTATGTTGGGCTGTTCGGCACGGTGTGGGGCATTATGAACGCGTTCCGATCGCTGGGGGCCGCCAAGCAGGCGACGCTCGCCATGGTCGCGCCCGGTATCTCCGAGGCATTGGTGGCGACGGCTATGGGGTTGTTTGCTGCGATTCCGGCGGTCATGGCTTACAACCGTTACTCCACGGAAATTGGCCGGCTCGCCAACCGCTATGAAGCCTTCGCCGATGAGTTCCTTAGCCTGCTCCATCGCAAGGCCCACGCCAAATGAACCTCGCCAGTGTTTCCCGTCGCACCCAGCGGCGGCGGCCGATGGCCGAGATCAATGTTGTCCCCTACATCGATGTCACATTGGTATTGCTGATCATCTTCATGGTGACCGCGCCGATGATGCAGACCGGCGTCGATGTGGAATTACCGCAGGCGGAGGCGAAGACGGTCGACACGGCTGAACAGTTGCCGATCATTATTTCCATCAAGGCGGATGGCTCGATGTTTCTGGATGAAGGCAATCAGGCCGATAGCCCCGTGGCGGCATCCGAGCTGCCGGGACGGATTCAGGGCGTGCTGACGAAAAAGCCGGGGCTTGCCGTGCTGATTCGGGGCGATCAGAAAGTGGACTATGGACGAGTGGTCACGATCATGGCCGCCCTCAAGCAGGCCGGTGTTCCGAGTGTCGGTCTCATGACGCGACCCGCCAACGAATGACCGCTCACAAGGCACGGCGCCATCCTGGCGGGTTCCTGCTTTCCCTCTGTCTGCATCTGCTTTTGCTGGGGCTCATCGTGATGCGTTTCGAACAGGCCAGCCCACCGGAAAGTCCGCCACAGCCCGAGATCATCGAAGCCGTGACGGTTGACGCCGACGTGGTGGATCGTGCCCGCCACAAGGTGGAACAACAGGTCCAGCAGCGCCTGCGAGAACAGAAGGCCGCCGAAGCGCGCCAGCAGGCTTTGGCGGCTGCGCAGCAGCGTGAGCAAGCCGATCAGGAAGCCAGGGCGGCTGCCGAGGAGTCCTCGCGACAGGCGGCGATGAAAAGCCTGGCCCTGCAGGAGCAGCGGGAGTCCGCGTTGCGTGAAGCGGAAGCCGCCCGCCAACAGCAAAAAGCGTTGGAGACCGAAAAGGCTGCCAAGACCCAGCGTGAGGCCGAAGCGCGCCAAAAAGCCGAAGAGGCGGCCCGGAACAAGGCCGATGCGGAAGTTCAACGCCAACTGGAAGAAGATGCCACACGCAAGGCTGAGCTGGCGGCTCAACAGAAGGTAGAGGCTGATGCTCGCAAGAAAGCCGAACAGAAAGCAGAGGCGCTGCAACGTAAACAAGAGGATCAGTTAAGACAGCAGCGTGAAGCTGATGCACGCAAAGAAGCTGAAAAAGAGGCTCAAAAGAAGGCGGTCGATGAGGCCAATCGTGCCCAAAAAGCTGCTAAAGCAGAAGCCAGGCGAGTCGCCGAGGCCGAGGCGGAAGCCAAACGGCTTGCCGAGGCAAAAAAGGCGCGCGCTAAGGCGGAGCGCGAAGCCGCCGCTCGGCGCGAGGCCGAGGCCCAGGCCCAAAAAGCCGATGAGGAAGCTGCTCGCCGGGAGGTCATGGCGCAGGAACAGGCGCAGCGCGAAGCACAGCAAAGAGCCTCCGAAGCCAACGCAGAAAAGGCTGCGCAATTCTGGGTCAATCGCTATTTCAAACCCCGGGTCGAGGGCGCTTGGTTGAAACCTGCCTCTGCATCGCCGGGCATGTCCTGTAAAATTCGAGTCCGTTTGCACCCGGATGGCCGTGTTTCCTCCGTGGATGCGGATTGTGCGGGTGATGCCGCTTTCGAGCGATCCGCCGAGGCGGCGGTGTGGAAGGCGGCGCCGTTCCCCATGCCCACGGATGAGCTGGTCGCCGAGCAATTGCTGGGTCAACCCGTTTCATTTCGATTCAACCCCAACTGATGTCTATTCGAGGTCATGTCATGATCAGCCCACTTCGTCTCTTATTGTTGCTGGGTTTTCTTGCGCTGGGGTTGAGCGGACTGGCGCGGGCCGAATTGACGGTGGATATCAATCAGGGCGCTGAGGGCGCGATGCCGATTGCGATAGTCCCGTTTGGCCAGGAAGGGCTGGCAGGGGAGAATCTGGCCCGCATCATCGCTGCCGACCTGGAGGGCAGTGGCCGCTTCACCCTATTGGCCGAACCGCAGATGCCGGAGCGTCCGGTACCGCCGGAAGCCGTCAATTTTTCTGCCTGGCAAATGGCCGGCCAGGAGCATATCGTTATCGGCCGGGTTGTTCCCGGCGTCGGCGGCGCGCCGTATGAGGCGACCTTTACACTGTTCGATGCCATTCGCGGAACCCCGTTGCTTTCGGATCGGATTCCCTTAAAAGCCGCCGATGCCCGGCATACCGCCCATCGCATAGCTGATCTGATCTACCAGCAACTGACGGGTGATCGTGGCATTTTCAATACCCGGATTGCCTATGTCACGGCCTCTGGCACCGGCAAAGCCCGGGAATATCGCCTGCAGATCGCGGATGTCGATGGCCAAGGCGCGCGGGAGATCATGAGCTCGTCGGAACCCCTCATGTCACCCGTATGGTCGCCTGACGGCAAGCGCATGGCCTATGTCTCCTTCGAGGAGAGGGTGGCCGCCATATACGTCCAGAATCTGTCGACTGGAGAGCGTCGGAAAGTTTCCGGCACACCCGGCATCAATGGCGCGCCATCATGGTCACCGGATGGTTCGACCCTGGCGCTGACGCTGTCCAAGGACGGCAATCCGGAAATATACACGCTGGATGTCGCGTCGGGCGCGCTGCGGCGCGTTACGCGGGACGATGCCATTGATACGGAAGCCAGCTGGTCGCCGGATGGCCGATCCCTGGTCATCACCTCGGATCGGGGCGGCAAGCCCCAGCTCTATCTGGTTCCGGCGACAGGTGGGGAGCCACAACGGCTGACCTATGAGGGCGACTACAATGCGCGCGGTGTTTTTTCGCCCGATGGCCGCAGTCTTGCCATGGTGCATGGCGGTGGGGGCGAATACCGGATTGCCATGATAGACATGGGGTCGCGCAACCTCAAAATACTGACGCGCGGGCGGCTGGACGAATCACCCAGCTTCGCGCCCAATGGGCATGTCATCATGTATAGCCGCAAGGACGGTGGTCGTGATCAGCTGGCAATGGTTGCGGTGGATGGGCAAGCGCAGCGCAACATCCCCATCCGTGGCGGCGAGGTGCGCGGCGCGGCTTGGTCGCCCTGAAATGGTTGTTGCCCTTGAATTCACGAGGACCTTAATGATGAAAAAATTAGCGTTGGGCGGCCTGTGGTTGTCGCTTGCAATCAGTGGCTGCAGTTCAAAGGGCGGATTGGAGGATAACAACGCGGGTGCCTCAATCGCGGGACGGCGCGGGGCTGTAAAAACTGGTGGGGGGGGGCATGCCTATTCTGGTGCGGACCGCAATGCCCAGTCCACCGGGCTGGGTGATCTCGACTCTGCTACCGGTCCCTTGTCCAAGCGGGTCATTTACTTCGCCTACGACAGTGACGATGTCTTGCCCGAATACGAACCCGTGTTGACGGCCCACGCGGAATATTTTGCATCTCATGCCGGTCTGACCGTTGTCCTTGAAGGGCATGCCGATGAGCGTGGCTCATCCGAATACAACATTGCGCTTAGCGAGCGCCGAGCCCAATCAGTTGTGCGGAGTATGCGCCTGCAAGGAGCGGGTGATAATCAGCTACAAATCGTCAGTTATGGTGAGGAAAAACCCGCAGTTTCTGGACATGAGGAAAGCTCATGGCAGCACAACCGCCGAGTCGAAATCATTTATTCAGGTCATTGAAAGTAATAATGAAAGTCAAGAATACCTTAGCGGCGTTAATGTTTGCCGGGTTAATAGGCTCGGCGCTGTGTCCGGCGGAGGCGCGGGATGACGGGCAAGGGCGGGATGAGGCGGGTTACGCCACGGCAACGCTCGACTCGCGGGTTTCCCGACTCGAGAAAAGGCTAATGGGGCAACCGCTGACCGAGATGTCCCGCGAGATCGACAGTTTGCGATCGGAGATCAAGAATTTACGTGGCGTGGTGGAAGAATTGCGGAACGGCTTCGATAAGGCGAAAAAGCAGGAGAGAGAGCATCATGCTGCCCTTGAAAAGCGAAACGCAGATCTGGAGGCGAAACTCGCCGCTCTGACGGCTACGCCGCCAATGCCCGCTGCACCCTCAACCGATCCAACTGTGCCACCTCTTCCGCCGGTTGGGGTAGAACCCTCAGGCGCCCCAGTAGCTACTGCAGCCACAGGCGTTACACTGACCGATCCGGCCACTGCTGCGACTGTGCCAGGGTTTGAAGTTGCCTTCAATGAACCGCCTCCACCCCCGCCACCGCCGGATCCCAAGATTCGCCAACGCGACTATGAGCAGGCTTTCGAGACGCTCAAGGCAGGGAAATATACCGATGCCATCGCCGATTTCCAGACCTTTGTCGCCAAGTATCCCACTGGTGAGTTCAGTGACAGCGCCCAGTATTGGCTGGGCGAGGCGCACTACGTGAATCGCGACTATGTGGCCGCGAGGGAATCGTTTCGCAAGATGCTGTCCGATTATCCCCAGAGCAGCAAGGTAGCCGATGCCGAGCTCAAGCTGGCCTACATCGAGTATGAAAACGAACAGTATGCCAAAGCCAAAAGCATGCTGAATGATCTCGTCAAGCGACATCCCGACAGCAGTGCTGCCAAAATGGCTGAAAAACGTCTGGAGCGCATGAAGCAGGAGAAACGTTGATTCGTGGAAAGTCTGCGCGTCACGGAGATTTTTTACTCGCTGCAAGGCGAGTCGAGGACCGTGGGCTGGCCGACCGTCTTCATTCGGCTGACTGGCTGCCCCTTGCGCTGTGTCTGGTGCGATTCGGCCTATGCCTTTAGCGGGGGAACCCGGCTAACCGTCGCGGATATCCTGTCCGAGGTTGCGGCCTATCGTCCCCGGTTCGTCTGCGTGACGGGCGGAGAGCCCCTGGCGCAGCCGGGTTGTCTGGTGTTGCTGGATGCTTTGGTGGAGGCGGGCTATAGCGTCTCGCTGGAAACCTCGGGATCACTCGATGTGTCCGCCGTGAATCCTCGGGTCATCAAGGTGCTGGATCTGAAGCCGCCCGGCTCTGGCGAGGAGGCCGCTAACCGTTATGAAAATCTGGCTTATCTGCAGCCAGCCGATCAGGTGAAATTTGTCATTCGCGATGAGTTGGATTACCGCTGGGCGAGCGAAAAGCTGAAGGAGCATCGCCTCCCCGAGCGTTGCGAAGTCTTGTTCTCTCCCGTGGCGGGCGAGCAGGACCCCACCGCGCTGGCGGAACGCATTCTGGCCGACCGACTGGATGTGCGCTTCCAGATGCAACTACACAAGCACCTTTGGGGAGACCGGACTGGCGTATGAACAAACCGGCGGTCGTATTGCTGTCCGGCGGGCTGGACTCCGCCACCGTGCTGGCCATCGCCCGCACCGAGGGGTATGCCTGTCATGCGCTCAGCTTCGATTATGGACAGCGTCACGGCGCCGAACTACGCGCCGCCGAGCGTGTAGCGGACGCTATTGGCGTCATCGACCGCAAGCGCATTCATCTTGGCTTGGATGCGATTGGCGGCTCGGCCTTGACCGATGACGCGATTGCCGTGCCCAATCAATTCCAGGAAGGAGTCATCCCGGTCACCTATGTGCCGGCCCGCAACACCGTATTTCTGGCCTTTGCCCTGGGTTATGCCGAGGTGCTGAATGCCACGGACATTTTCATCGGGGTGAATGCGGTGGATTACTCCGGCTATCCCGATTGCCGCCCGGCGTTTGTCGAAGCCTTTCAGACTCTTGCCAATCTCGCCACGAAGGCCGGTGTGGAAGGGGCTGATTTCAAGATTCACACCCCGCTTATCACCCTGTCCAAGGCCGAGATCATCGGTAAGGGCATTGCGCTGGGGGTGGATTACGGGCTGACGGTGTCCTGCTATTCCGCCGATGAGTCAGGCCGCGCCTGCGGGGTCTGCGATGCCTGTCGCCTCAGGGCAACGGGCTTTGCCGCCGCCGGGGTGCCTGACCCGACCCGTTATTTATGAGGCCTGATTCAGCATTTCACGGGATGCGGTTGGAAGGCTTCAGCAGCTGCATGAAAGCCAGGATCAGAATCGGCGAGAGAATGTAACTGCCCGTCACCGCCTGCAAAAGCGTTCGTTCACCTTCCAGCCCGGGCTGGCCGCTCAGTGCTACCCACCAAGTCACACCCAGTTGAAAGCCCACGATCCCCGCCCAAAATAGCGGCGCGAACAGCCCTTGCCCGGGCCAGGTCCTATGGACCGGCTTCTCTCCCTCGTGTCGGATCAGAGCCTGGTCAATTGCACGGTTGACCAGCAACGTGGCCAACGCCACTGCAAACCAGCCGCAGTAGTTGGCAAACGTCACGCCGAAATGCACTCCGGGATTCGGGTAGTGGTAAATCTTGCCCAGAAACCAGAATTCACCCAGATTGGCGATCGGATCGACGATCCAATCCACCACCATCATCAAGAACGACCCCAGCAGCAGCGTCGCCCAAGCGTGTCTAATTCTGCTGGAGGTCACGCGCTGCACATCCCAGCCACGGACCGAAAGCGGCGACATGAAGAACTGCGCGAAGGAAAAACTGACATAACTCAGAAACGAGAATGACAGTGTGTCGAAAAACGGGACGCCCAGTATGACCAGATCCCGGCTCAGTGCCTCGTAGTGGTAGTTGTAATCACCAAACGGAATGCCGTGATTGATGCTGCCCCATTCCGCTGCCAGCGCGATCAGATAGCTGCTCGTCACCCACAGTCCGGTCCGTAGCCAGCCCTGTTCCCGCCATGACAGCGCCAGAAAAAACACCATGAACAGCGTGACATAGGGACGATGGGTAAAGGACCAGAGGAGTGATTCAATCAATGTGATGATGCCTGTGTCTATTTTGATGAAAGTGAATATATATGGCTTTATGGCATCCTTTCAGGACGATTTCCGCCAATGATTAGACATCGTCCAGTCACCTGGGTGGACTCAGTGAGCGGCTTGATTTCCAGAACTCAATAGCTGGGGTGGTTTGGTTTCTCTGAAATCACACTTTTACAGCACTTGCCATGGGGAGTATCGTTGTACATGAAATAGTTGGCCCAAAGGGGCCGGTTTCCTAGAAAGTGGCCATGCGGCCCCACAAACAATCAAATATAACAGGAGATAACGATGTCCAATGGCAACGGCGAGGGTTTGTTCGGTTCGATCCTGAAAACGGTCAAGCATGTGTTGGATACGCTGTCCGGCAAGGCGGCACCCGTAGTAGACGAGGCCTCAAAAGCGGTTAATGAAGTAGCCAAAGACGCGAGTGAGGCGGTGGACAAGATCGCCCAGACTTCCGGAGAGTTGGTCGGGGAAGCGCGCGAGAAAGTGGGCGGTGTTGTCGACAAGCTCGCCGACGTGGCGGAGGACCTAGTGGAAGAGGTCAAGGAGAACGCGCCCGGACTGCTGGACAAGGCACGTGAGACGTTTAGCGAGGTGGCCGAGGATGTCCGCGAGTCCGTCGAAGAAGCGACGGCCGGCGTTCGTGAGAAATTAGACGATGTCAGCAAGACCGTAGCGGGCGTGGCGGACAACGCCAGCGATGCGGCGTCCTCTCTGGTGGCCGAAGCTAGGGAGGAGTTGGGGGACCTTTCAGGGGCCGCCGAAAAATTGGTAGACAGGGTTACTGCAACGGCAAGCAGTGCGCTGGCCGAGGCGGGCGAAGTGGGACAGAAGCTGGCGGCCAGAGCCAACGAATTGGCGGGTGAGGCGAAGGAAAGCGTGGGCGAATTGCAGGAAACCGCAGAAACTCTGGCTGCGCGGGCCAAGAGCGAGGCGGAAAAGGTTGCGTCAGCCGCGGGTTCTGTTCTCGAAGAAGCTAGCGAGACCCTCGAAAAGGCCGGCGAGCAACTTCAGGCGTCTGCCAAAAAGGTGGCCGACAAGCTCGAGGACGATTTCAGCAGCAAGACCTGAGGTCTCTGCCTGGGGCTGGTTTGACCGACCCGGGTACTGATGGCGCAAAGGGCGCAACGGTCTGACCGGTGCGCCCTTTGCATGTCGGTCATTGGCTGTTTGGCCAGATTCCGACGAAGCCGTCCCGGTTCGGCATGCGTACCTCTGGGAGCGTCTTCGCGTTGATCTCGGCGGTTTCGCCGATCAGCCCGTTGATGTGCAGCAGATAGGCGGTGATGGCATAGACCTGTTCATCGCTGAGGCTACGCGGGGCGTTGAGCGGCATGGACCGGCGCACGAAATCGAAAATTGTCGTCGCATATGGCCAGTAATTACCGACGGTCTGATCGGGATGCGGCCCGTTCAGCGCCGAGCCGCCGGCTAGCTCACCGGCGCTTCCGCCGGAACCCTTTGGCCCATGGCAAGCCGCGCACTGCGCGTCGTAAATGGCCTTGCCCTCCACCGCCGTACCTTTGCCGGGCGGCAGGCCGCTGCCGTCGGGGAAGACGTTGATGTCCATGGCCGCGATCTCCGCCGCGTTCAGCGGTTTGCCCAGTTTGGGGCCTTCCGGCGCGGCGACGACCGTGGCAGTCAGGGCAATCCAGCCCACCATGGCCGCGACAGCTGTCGGCCGACGTGGTGCGGTTTCACGCATAGACATGGCTCAGGCTCCCGTTCGGCGCGACCGCCCAGGACACGATGGCGTTGTAGTGGAAATAGCCGTTGCGGCCGCGCTCGGCGACCAGCGAGGCGCGTTCCGGTTGCTGACAGCCGGTTTCGTCGATGGCCCGGCTTTTCAGTACCAAGGGCGAGCCATCCCAGCGCCAGGGCAGGCGGAAACGGGTGAAGCTCTTTGACATCACCGGCTCCTGCAGCGCCGCCTCGGCCCAGCTCTTGCCGCCATCGGCCGACACTTCGACCTTGCGGATCTTGCCGCGTCCGCTCCAGGCTAGCCCGGAAATCTGATACAGCCCGGGACCGCGCAGCTTGTAGCCCGGTGACGGCTGGGTGATCAGCGACTTGGCGTCCATCAGGAAGGTGAACTGCCGCGCCTTGCCCGAGGGCTGCAGCTCGGTGTACTTCGATGTCTCGTTGCGGGCCATGACGGGCTCCCTCGCCGCCTGCAGCCGCTGCAGCCACTTAACGTTCAGCACCGCCTCCCAGCCTGGCAGGATCAGCCGCAGCGGATAGCCATTTTCGGGCCGGATGCGCTCGCCGTTCTGGTACAGCGCCACCAAGGTGTCGTCCAGCGCCTTCTCGATCGGTATGCTGATATTCATCCCGGCGGCGTCGGCCCCTTCGGCGATCAGCCAGCGGGCATCGGATTTCAGACCGGCCTCGTCCAGCAGCGTAGACAGCGGAATGCCGGTCCATTCGGAGCAGGAGGCCAGCCCGTGGAAATAACCGACAGGCGTCTGGATCGGCTCCTCGTGCCAGCCGGCATTGCTGTTGCCGCCGCATTCGACGAAGCAAATGCGCGACACCAGCGGGTAGCGCAGCAAATCCTCGACCGAGAAACTCACGGGATTGCGGAACAGCCCGTGCAAGCTCAGCCGGTGGCGATCGGGATCGATTTGCGGCACGCCGTTGTGATGGCGTTCGAAGTGCAGCCCGTTCGGCGTGATCATGCCCTCCAGCTTGTGCAGCGGTGTCCAGGAAATGCCATTCCCGGGCGCGCCGCTGTTGGCCGAAACCCAGCGGATGGCCTCCTTCTCGTGGGGCGAGGGCTGGCCGTAGTTGCTAAAGGGAGCTCCTGGTGTTTTCTGCCAAGCCGGCAACTCGGCGCCTGTTGCGTCCATCCCGGCCAGTAGCAGGCCGGTACCCGTCCCGAACGCCAGGCTCTGGCGCAGGAATAACCGCCTGTCCAAGAGCCCCCCCCCGGCGACTGACTGTAAATGGTCATCATTGAGCGGGTGATCTTCAGTCATGGTTCTGTACCCTTTTGGGCACCGATCATAGCCTATCGGGAATGGGGTGTTTGGCGGGTGAGGGACTCTCAACGGCCAGGAGTTTCATTTGCTCCCTCAGCCATGAATGTCCAAGGTCATCGGTTTGTGATTTGTGCCAAACGAGGTAAAGCCGAAACATGGGTTGTTCGACGGGGAGCGGGTAAAAGTCAATACCTAACCCCTCACGACACACCAAGGCCATCTGGCGATTGGTGATAGCCAGCAGGTCGGTTTGTCTCACAGTGTTGGCGACTACCAGGGTATTGGCGACCTCCATGACGGTGCGTTCCCGAATTTCCGTCATGAAGGTGTTCAGGGCGACATCATGTGCGTTTTGGAGTTGTCGGTAGGCGGCCACGTATTTTTCCCGCAAGCAGGCTTCCTGCGTCGGTTCGTCTTTAATGCGGGGATGATCTGATCTGACCATGATGACCAAACTATCTTCAATCAGGACCACCTGCTCAAGTTGCGGGTCGTCGAAATGGCCGGGGTGAATCGCAAGATCAAGTTGGTGCGTTCGCAACAGATTCGGGATCTGTACTGCGGGGTCAATCGTGCGAAAAATCAGCTGAGCGTTGGGTGCTTGGGATTGGAAGCAAGCGTAAAGACGGGGTGCAAAAGTGACTCCGCCACTGAAGGAAGCGGAGAGGGAAAAAGTTCGAAAAGACGTGAGAGGGTCAAAAGCTGACTGGTCGGAAAGCTCATGCCTAATAATTGTCAGGGCAGCATGCACCTGAATGTAGAGCTCATCAGCCCGAGGTGTTGGTTTCAAGCCCTTGGTGCGGCCCTCGAACAAGCGATCATTAACCAGATAACGAAGGCGGGCCAGGGAATTGCTCACCGCGGGTTGGGTCATGCACAGGCGCTCGGAGGCGCGTACCTGGCTCTGCTCCTCGTAGACAGCTTCGAATATGGTCAGGAGATTCAGGTCTACACTGCGCAGGTTAATCATGGACCACCCTCCACTGGGTCAGTATTTTGAGGGCATTTTGTCATCGAGGCAGTCTTGTCGCTTTGATTCCCAGGTACGAGTTGGTGGGGAGGCCCCCGGCAAAGCCGGGGGGCTTCATCATTTGCAAACATGGATCGCCGCCCTATCATCGGCCAGGCTGAATCCTCTGGCTTGGCCCTATGCGCTGTCAAGCCTTGCCTTGCACGAGAAATGTTGCGGTAGCAGACCTTGGGGGTTAGTTCAAAACCGTCCGCTACTCGAGCGGGTTATTCCGCCCATGGTATAGGTGATGCGGAAATTGTCACCGCTTGTGGGGTGACTTTTGCCGCTTCCGTTGGCCTGAGCGGCAAAGATGCGGGATTGCGCGGGTTCCAGAGTTTGCCTTGGTATAAGCTCGAACTCATAGACGAGCGTCTGTTTGGAGTCTCGAGTAGACTGCCGAATCTTTCCGCCGACGGTATTGTACAAGCCGTTTAGAGTCCATCCTTGGGTCTTTTGCAACGTGATGCTCAACTTCAGGGAAGTGATTGGCTGAGCGTGGCTGAGGCGGATTTGAGACTCGTGATACCAAGGGCTGCTATTTTTCGCAACTATCGGAGTAACACTTGCAAGCGTGGCGGCATCTGGCGAAGAAGTGACTTTCAGGAAAGCGCTCTTGATGCCGCTGCCAGGCAAGACGTAAATCCGGTTCAAATACTCCTGCTGGCTCAGACTGATGTTTCCCTGTGCGTCCAGGGCACCAATCCGAACCGGCCCGCGCTGGCCGTTGATGGCTTTAGCCAGCTGCAAGGTCCATGCGTTTGCATCCTGTAATATGACAGGCTGCATGGGCCAGTAGGTATCGATGCCTGATTCTGTGACGGTGCGCAGTGCAATCGCGTCACCAATTCGCAGGGGTTGTGCCAGGGCGGCCAACTGTCCCAAATCCAACCAGGCAGATGAAATTGCCGGCTTGTGAATGAGCGTAAGCGTTTCGCTATTGGTGCTGACACCATTGGAAACAGTCAAGGTTACCTTGAGTCTCCCCTCGGTGGTCGGGTTGAGATAATGGAGGGTCGCGATTTTTTGGCTGGCATTCTCCAGTTTGTATAACGCCGGCTCCGCCGCATCGATAGACCATTGATAATGCCGCGCGTCTCCCTGCGACAGGCTTCCATCGAGAAGCAAGCTGGCTTCGCCGTTAATTTCGGTCACCTGGGGTGTAGTGATCAGATTGGCATCCAGCGGTTGTGGAGGAGTGTTGAAGTCGAACTGAGCATCCACACAACCATGAAAGCGCTCATAGGTGTAAAAGTTACGCCCCCACTCAGCATAAATCACATGTCTGCCGGTGCGGTTTGGAAGGGTGCACTGAGTGCTGAAACTCGATTTTTCCGGACTGGCTATTACCGCCGGATTGGCTGTCGGATTGGCGTCGTTATAAGTCAGTGAGCAGAATGGCTGGTCCTCAAAATCCGCAAAGTTGAGAGGCTTGCCAATCTGATACTTGAAGTCGGCCTTGGTGATCCAATAACGAAATTCCTGCGTGTCGGAGAAGTGGGGGCCCCATGAAATGTTCCAGGTAAATGTCTTGGCCCCCGGTGACATCCGATTGGTCGGCCAGTCGATGGGTTGATCCCAAACGGTAGGGCCCCCCTTCCACGTTTCGGAGTCATATCCGCAGACATTGGCTCGAGCACCCAGTGCGCCATACCCCCGTGTGTGCGTCAATACACTCATGAAATTGTAGCCAGCATTCGGATCCATGCCGGGTGCATGGTAAGCGTTGCCGCACACTGGAAACTGCGCTGTGCCGTTGATGACTTGGTCCGGTTTGGTCAGGGCCCCGCAAAACCAGTTGCGGGCGGGTGGATCCTGTATCAGGCCATGAGCCGAGAGATCCGAGTGGGGTGCAGTGAGCAAATACAATGCGCCCAGGCAA
>JBILGM010000085.1:0-5806 GCA_044351045.1 Methylococcaceae bacterium
AATTGGAGAGCAGACTCTCGAGGAGTTCCTCGGTAACGTCATGCTGCTTTTTGCTCATGGGTGTGTCTCCAGACAAGTCGGCAGTTTCCCGCCATTTGTCCGTTTACACAAAATTCAGCACACCCTCGGATCACAAATGTGAGCCAGTGCAGATTCCATGGGGAAAAACTCGGTCGCCCGACGGATCATCTGCATTCTTCATCACTCATCCTGAACAGCTTCACAGTGGCATATTTCTGCCGTTCTAGGGCAAGGCTAAGTCTGATAATCTACCCCGTGGTTTGCAGGGCAGGCAGATGAAAACGAGTCAGTTTATTGCCCGTCTATCTTGAAACGACGACCTCACCTACTCAATCAGGAACACCACTCAATGAAAAGCACTTTTGCCCTTAGCCTTGCTGCTGCCCTCGTCGCCGGTTCTGTCAGCCCTGCATTTGCCGACGCTCAAGTCGATGCCACGCTGGGCCGCTTGGGCAAGGTCTGCAAAGACAAGATGATGACCAAATTCAAAGGGGTGCCGATGTCTGACCTTCATGTAGAGGTCGGTGCCACCCTCAAGGAAAGCTTGGATAACGGCAGCATGACCCTGAAGGACCTGCAGAAATCCGGGGCATCCTTCAATATCGAAGTCCCCGGCAAGGGTGCCGGTTATTGCAATGTGAACGCCAAGGGCAAGATCACTCAGTTCACCTTCAATAAGTAAGGCTTCAAGAAAGTCATTTGCATTCATCCCTCGGCATCCGGGGGATTTTTTTGGCCACACCATTCCCGCGTGATTTATGCAGACCAAGCTCATCATCTCCGCCCTCTTTCTGACCCTATCCGGCTGTATCGTCCTGCCTAACGGACAAAACACTACTGGGACCTTCGGCACCGTTAACAGCAATGAGGTGCCGACAATTTCCCAAGGCGAGGGCGGCGAGTGGAATGCCCGCTTCAGCAGCAATAACTGTGAAGTGCATTACAGCCAGCAAGGAACCCGCACCCAGCAGACCCCGGCCTGTAGCAGCACCCAGATTCAGAAGGCGGATACCGGCATGGCCGCTACTCGCCGCGAGCAGGGACTGTAGCTCCCTGGCAATAGCCTTAAATTCACCCGCCCGCCGCAGGGCCTCGGCCAACCAAGCTTTTTACTCACAGACAGATCATGCGCATGAAATCGAGATCAGGCCTCAAATCCTGGCTCAGCCTGGGGCTCGCGGTGCTGATCACCTGCGGCGGCCTCGGCATTGCCGAGGCTGGCACGAAAATCACTAATGCTTATGGCACTCTTAGCCATATCAACGGTCTCGATTGCAATAATCCCCCCAATAATGCCCTCCAGCTCAACGCGACCCGAACCCAATCGCAAGGCACACCGCCCTACAACGGCAATACGATTCTTGCGACCGATGATGTGACCTACTGGTATCCCAACTTCAATTGTTGGGAGTCGACCACCTGGACCTCCAACGGCACGGGGCGTAAGCCCGCCAGGATCACCGGGGTGAAGCTGAACCTGGACCCCGCGATTCCTGACATCTACCTGCCGCATCCGCGCGACATCAAGCTACGTCAGCTCACGGTCCAGGATGTGGATCTTGATTATGACAATAATTCGCTCCAGTTCACGCTCCCGGACCTGACCCCCCAGCCTATTTCGCTGACGTTGAACAATGGCTCACTCACCGGATTGAATCCACCCTCCTTTGTTGGCCTTGCTCCTCTCACCATCACCGCCTTCGGAAATTCACAGATTGGCCCGTTGTGGGAGAGGAAGACCATTGATTCCCAGACCACGCTCAGCGTCACCTCAGGGGCCACGCTGAACTTATTTCGCCTCGGCAATCAGCATGGGTCGACAACGGCGGACTCCTGGTATTTCAGAAGTCTCGGCAATGTCGCGACGATCGATGGCGGCACGCTGAAATTGGACCAGGCCTATGTGACCTTCGGTAAAAACGCTGGCCTTCCCCCAGGTCCCGGCCAATACGGAAGAATGACTTTCCAGAATAATGCCTTGTTGGATATCGTCGGAGAGAAAGGGCAATTGGACTCTGGTGACTTTTTCTTTATCAACAGTCGCCTGAATCTGGGCAGCGGCAACCGGATGAAGTCGGTCGGTGGGATGACGATCAACGGCATCACCGTGGATGCCGATGACTCCAGCAAACTTGATGCCGAGGCGCTTGATGTCTTCGGGACCAACATTTTCGCCCTGGGCAAAGATAGTGGTGCCGGGAATTACATCGCTACCACCGGCGCGATGGTCATGGAGCCCGGCGCTAGGCTCACCCTCAATGGGCAGGGCAGTCTGGCCGTGACCTTTGAATTGGTGTATGCCTTTCCGGCATCCGGTCAAATCGTCATCAACGACAGGGCCACCCTGGTCAATTCTGGAGCTCATTTCATCATCAGGCCCAGCGCCCCCATCACCCTCAATCGCACCAGCGACAATGTGTATGGATTCATGGACGTCAAGAATGGCGGGACCCTCGACTTGATGGCCAGCAGCACGGATTTCGGCCATGTGACTAACCATGGCGGGATCGGCGTCAGCACCGACGGCGCTATCCTCGCGCTGGGACCGGTCGTCATCCAGGGGGGCAGCGAAGGCAGTATCGATATCGACAGCGGTGGCGTGCTCTCGATCGGTAATCAGGGTACTCAGCAGGCCGCCATCGATAGCCTGACGACCAACAACACCGTAACGCTGAATAACTTTTCAGCGCTGCAACTGACGCTCGACCCCACGGCGGGCAATAACGGCCAGCTTCGCCTGGGCAGCACGGTGTACATCAGCCAATTAGCCGATCTGCAACTCACCCTCGTCAACGACCAGGTGCTACCGGGCGGCACGAAGTTCACCCTGATCGATTATGGCGTCCTGCCAGCTGGCGACCACTTCAATGGCCATCTCGACGGCAGCACCTTCGTGCTGGGCCTGAATCACTACCGGATCAACTATCTGGACACGGGGGACCCCGGCTATAACGGAGCGATCACCCTGACGGTCGTGCCGGCCACTCCGCCCGTCAGCCTGAGCCCGGCGGTCCAGACCATCACCGGCACGGTCGGCACACCCCTGACGCAGACGGCCGCCATGATCCCCACCGGCTTCGGTGGCACGGTGACCTACACCATCAGCCCCGGCCTGCCTGACGGTCTGACCTTCAACAACGCGACCGGCGCCATTTTCGGCACGCCGTCGGCCGCCTTGACGACGACGGCCTTCACCATCCGCGCCGCCGGCTCCGGCAGCGGCAGCGGCAGCGCCACGGCAACGGTGAATCTCACCATTGGCGTCGCCAGCCAGACCATCAATTTCGGCCCGGCATCTACCCCGACCTTCTCGCCCAGCGGTGGCTTCCAGGTCTTTGCCAGCGCCACCTCGGGCCTCCCGATCACCTACAGCAGCCTGACGCCGGCCATTTGCGAGGCGCATGGCAGCACCATCGTGATGCTCGGCGCCGGCACCTGCACCATCGCCGCCGATCAAGCGGGCAATGCCAACTACACCGCCGCCCCGCAGGCGACGCAGAGCATTACCATTGCCAAGGCTCAGCCACAGCCGCTGACGTTGAGTGCCAGTTCAGTCAGCATTACCGTAGGGGGCACCAGCACACTGAGCGCCACCGGGGGCATCCCCGGCGGATCGGTGACCTACACGGTTAATGGCGCCTGCTCCGCAGTGAGCAGTCTTGTGACCGGCGGACCAGGGACCGGCACGTGTACGGCCACTGCTACGCAAGCGGCCGATGCCAACTATCTGGCCGTCACCTCAAACCCGGTCGCCATCAGTGTCGGCCTTGCCCAACAAGCCGCCCTGTCGCTGACAGCCAGCCCTGCGACCATCACGGTTAACGACGTCAGCACCCTGAGCACCCAAGGCGGCACCGGGAGTGGTGCAGTGACTTATGCACTAAACAGCGGGCCTTGTACCCTGGCGGGCAACATCCTCACCGCTACTGGCGTGGGTCAATGTCAGGTCACCGCCACCAAGGCGGCGACAGCCAGTTATGGCGCGGTGACCTCGAATCCGGTGATCGTCACCATCAACCGTCTTGCTCCGCCTACACTGGTGCTGTCAGCCAGTCCGGTCAGTGTCGGCTTTAACGGCACTAGCACGTTGAGCACCACGGATGGCATTCCCGGCGCACCCGTCAACTACAGCGTCAGCGGGCCCTGTTCGGTGAGCGGCAATACCCTGTTGGGCGTCAGCGCCGGACTGTGCATTGTCACGGCCAGCCAGGCGGAGACCCCAGTCTATAGCGCGGCATCCTCTTCGCCGGTGACCGTGACGGTCAAGGAGCGGACGACGACGTTCAGCTATCCGCAAAAGACCGCGATCATCGGCCAGCCGTTCTACCTGGCTCCGGTGACCAGCGGCTTCACCAACCCGACCTACGCATTGCTCTATGGCAACCTGCCCGCCGGACTGACGCTGAACCCGACCACAGGCGTCATCAGCGGGACGCCGACCGGTCCCACCGGAACAATCGACGGCGTCATCAGTGCCTATGAGAACAATGCCTATGATGCGGCCCTGGCCGTCATCACTGAGCAAAATCCAGCGCCGCCCAAACCCATCCCCACCCTCGGTCAATGGGGTGCCATGATCATGGCCTTGATGATGCTGTTCGTGATGGGCACTCGTCTAGTAGTAGAAAGTTAAGAGAAGAATCTAGCCAGGCCAGCGCGAGTGAGCCCGGCTTTTCTGTATCCGGATCAATATCAAAGGTATACCCTCATGAAAAAGTGCCTCCTGACGATCGCCATCAGCCTGTCCCTGTCGGCCTGCATGATCCCCATCGGCAGCCAGCCTGCTATGGCCAAACCTGCCCTTGCCTCAAAATCCCCCGCTGATTTAGCCAAATCCGACGTCGCTGCTCAAATAGCGGGCTTTGACCGAACCTTGACCGATCAAGGCGTGACTTTCCATGTGACCAGTTCGAATGCCGGTTCGATCAACACGCTACGCATCCAGCCGTCGGGGCTGAAGTCGGATAACACGCTGATCGAGCGACAGATCGAGGGTACGGTGACAGGGGCGGAAGTGGCTGACCTGAATGTCGATGGGTCCCCCGAACTGTATGTATATGTGACCTCTGCGGGCAGTGGTTCGCATGGCTCCCTCGTGGCTTATTCAGCCAACAAGGGCAAATCTTTGAGTGAGATCTACCTGCCGCCGCTCGAAGAAGACAAGGCCGCCGCCAAGGGTTACATGGGGCATGACGAATTTGCCGTCGTGGAGAACACCCTGGTTCGTCGCTTCCCGGTGTACAAGGACGGTGATACCAATACCAAAGCGACCGGTGGAACCCGGCAAATCCAGTACAAGCTGCAGGCCGGCGAAGCGGGGTGGACGCTTAAAGCAGATAGGACAGTTAGCTACTGATTTTAGCTGTCAGGTTTATGATACAAGTTCAGCGGTCTGCAGTATTACAATAGGCGGATTCAAATCTGAAGTGCAACACGTTGGGTTAGTGTTGGGATGATGGGGCTTGCCGGCTCTGAGCGAGCCATTCGGTATAGACCGATAGCGGTGATCTTACACCGAGTGCTTTTCGGGGTCGCCCATTGATTTCATCCGCGATGGCATCCAACTGTTCCTGAGTATAGCTGGAGAGGTCGGTGCCTTTGGGCAGGTACTGTCGGACCAGGCCGTTGGTGTTCTCATTGGAGCCTCTTTGCCAGGGGCTATGCGGATCACAGAAGTAGACGGCGATGCCGGTCGCCTCGGTGAGTTTCCGGTGATAGGCCATTTCCTTACCCTGATCGTAGGTCAGGCTAAGACGAAGGGGCTCGGCAATGCCGCGGAGTTTGT